>DATEDN010000155.1:0-7782 GCA_035281645.1 Acidimicrobiia bacterium
GCTGGTGATCACGGCCGGGTCGAGTTGGCGAGCGACGACGTCCTCAGCCACCACTCGCAGCCTGGCATTTTGGTCTCGGGCATAGCGGCGCAAAGCGGAAAATGCCTGGTCCATGGCGAGGCCGCTGTGCTCGGCGATCACCCCCCGCGCTTGTTCGATCACCACCCGTGAATCGAGGGCACCCTGCAGTTGGTCGATGACGGTTTGAGCGTCGCGGGCCGCCCGATCCTGCAGGATCGCAATCGAGGCAATGTCAGCCAGGGTTCGAGCCGTTGCCACTTCAAGGTCAGACAAGTCTCCTTCTTGACTACGGAAGAGATTCAGAGCCCCCAAAGTTTCGGCCCGTAGGCGCATCGGCACGGCAGCCGCGGACCGGATACCGGCGTCGAGTGCCGCCTCCGAGAACACAGGCCACCGGGCCCGGGCCTCCGGGCTATCGATGACCCCGGCTACGACAGCGTTGCCGCTTTGAAAAGCGTCCCAGCAGGGTCCTTCCAGATTCTTCAGTTCCAGAAGCTCTACGATCTGGGCGGTTTCGCTGGTTGCAGCCACCACCTGCAACGTCCCCGAGCTGTCGGTGAGTAAAAGACCGGCGTGGTCTGCCTCGACCACCTCGGTGCAGGCGTCCACCAAATGGTAAAAGAGGTCGGTCACATCGAAGTCGGTGACCAGAGTGTCGGCCAGGCCGATGAAGATCTCGGCGAGGCGCTGCTCGCGAGTTTTCACTGATCCTCAGCCTAGGCTCGTGTGCCGAATCACGCCATGGCTGCGAGCAGGCGGTCGACGTCGACGACACCGATCCCGACTTCTCGATCGGCGATGCCGTACGGAAGGAGGAGACGGCCCTCGTGGATGAGAGAGCCGCACGAGTAAACGACGTTAGGTACGTAGCCGTCACGGTCCGACCAGTCAGGGCTGAGTAGCGGTTCCTGGAGGCGGCCCACAATTCTCTCAGGTTCCTCCAAATCCAGAAGTAAGGCCCCTAATCGATAGGTGCGCATCGGCCCGACACCGTGAGTTATGACCAGCCACCCCGCCGCAGTCTCGATTGGGGACCCGCAGTTACCGACTTGTACGGCTTCCCACGGGGCCTTGGGTACGGTGAGCCGCTCAGCCAGATTCCAATCCCAGACCTCTTCGGCCCAGAGGACATGCAGATTCGTCTGATCGTGTCGGGAAAGGGCCACGAACTTGCCGTCGATGCGTCGTGGAAAGAGCGCCATTCCCTTGTTCTGAGCGCAAGATCCGTGAAGGCTCGATACCCGAAAGCGCACGAAGTCAGCCGTCGAGATCAGCTGGGGAAGTATGCGAATCCCATCGAAGGCCGTGTAGGTAGCGAAGTAGGTGACGCTCCCATCATCCTCGGTGAAACGTACGAAGCGAGCATCCTCCATTCCATTGCTGTCCGAGGGTCCGGCTGGAAAAAGGACCCGCTCGGAGAGTGGCTCGTTGTCAAAGACCAACTCGTAGTTGGAGCTGGCTAGCCAACGAAAGACATGGGTCGTCGTCTCCGCCTGGAGCGGGTGGACCCGATCCTTAGAGGTCACAGTCTTGAGGGCATGGCCCAGCTCAGTACTGTCGAATTGCTGCGGGAGAAGGCCCAGGACCTCATCGGCGATTTCGTCCTCGGCATCCATTTGGGCGAGCTTGGATGCGAACCGATCCCGCTCGAACAAAACCTCAGATCGCCGTCCTGCTGCGGCGTACGGACCGGGTGAGTCGATTTCAATCTCGCCGTCCGAACGCTGGCGACCGCTGCGAAATTCGATCGAGGAGATATGCCCTTCACCAATGGCGCGCAAGCTGAGAATGAAATCGGATCCGCCCACAGAAACGATGGATGGATTTGTGAGCGCCGCACCCTCAATCGCGTACTCCTGCGTGAAAGTAGCCCCCAGCAGCAACCGAAGCGAGCGGTCAGATACCTGGGCGATGTCCGGCAGCACCTGGCCGATGAAGCTCAGATTCGACTCCCATATCGCCTCGATATCTCGATGGCGGGTCTGGAATCCTTTCCGCAGGTCTTCGAGGGTTCCCTCGATCGTTTCCTGGTCGAGGTCGATGGTGTGCTGCGCTATTCGGCGGAGACGTTCCTGGCTGTCGGGGAGGCCCCCAGTATGAGCAAGAAATGGTTTGGTGATGACCCGACCCAGATCGGGCCGGAGCCGGATGCCGGTGTGGATGACTTCTACCAAGGTCGCCCCGGAAGGGCCATAAGCCTTAGCTGACTGCGACCGTTTCCCCAAGACGGTCGAGGTATTCGACATAGCGGCGCGCCACCGTCGACCATGAAAGTCGTTGGCCGACGAGTCGGGCCTCCTCGACCGCCCGCCGATAGGCGATGTCGTCGGTCAGGTATTGCTCGATCGCGGTCGTCATTGCAGCCGTGTCCCCATGCGCGACAACCACCCCGGCTCCCGATCCCAAAAGCTCCCGGGCGTGGGGGAAATCGGTCGCCACAACCGGTCGGCCGGCGGTGACCGCCTCGGTCAAGACTCCCGAACAAACTTGCTCGTCGTTGTCGTATGGGATCACTATTACATCTGCCCTGGACGCCAACTGGTAAAGGGACTCATCGGGCTGATAGGAGTCTTCAAACTTCACCAAATCCGAGAGGCCGAGTTTTTGTGCTTGACGCTCGAGAGAGTCCCGGTAGGCGGGGCCATGGCGGCGGAGAATGTTGGGGTGGATTTGCCCAACGACTTTGTAGAGAGGCGGGGGCGATAGCTGGGTAAGGGGAGCAATAGCCTGGAGGGCGCGCTCTATTCCCTTCCCTGGACCCAGGAGACCCCAGGTGAGGAGGTTGCGCCGCGGTCCCGATGGATGATCCGACGGCACCCACGCCGACCCATGTGGCAGTACCGCCACGCCATCGGCAGCTATGCCAAATGTGTCCTCTAGTGCCACTCGTGCCGAGTGAGAGGGCACCGACAACAGATCGGAGCGGGCGGCCAGGGCCTCGATAATCACCCGTTGGGTGGAGCTGGGTCGTAAGGGAACTGTGTGAAGAACGGTCATGACGG
This sequence comes from Acidimicrobiia bacterium, assembly GCA_035281645.1. Lineage (GTDB taxonomy): Bacteria > Actinomycetota > Acidimicrobiia > Spongiisociales > ZC4RG35 > JACCTH01. The sequence continues at coordinate 3,024 of DATEDN010000155.1, forward strand.
CGGTCTCAAGACCGGAGATGAGCTCGATTACAGAGCGACCGTCCTCCGGACCGTAGATACCGAACTCGTGCTGGAGGATTACCGTTGGATACCGATTGAGCACCTTCTGGGCCCTTTCGATCCCCATTTTGGAGCCGGGGTCGAATTCAATCACCACTCCCGGGTCTGAAGTGGACACATCGCGCGGCCCGACGAGGCGCGCCACCGATACCTGTTGGCCGCGGCCTTCCAATCCTTGACGTAGAGAAGCAGAGAAGCGGGCAATTCCGCAGCGGGTTGGCGGATAAGTCGAGACCATTACGACCGGTTGCGACAAGTTGAAACCTCCTTCGAGCCGTCGGGGCTAAGCCCGAAGAACCCCCAAGAAAACACCGCCTGACTAGTACCCCGACCTGGGCGTAGTCAAACTCTGCCTCGATCGTCAGTTTTCGCGCTCATGAGCCGCGTGTACACACCGGCGTATCCAGCTGCCATGGCCGAGCGGGAGAAGCGCTCTCGAGCCGAGTTCCGGATCGTGGCCGGGTCGAGGTCCGCCAGCCGTTCCACCGCTGCCTCGGCTTCCTCCACTCCGGCAACGAGGAAGCCATTAACACCGTCGCGGACCAACTCCGGCATCGCACCGGCTTGCCACGCGACCACCGGAGTTCCAGTGGCAAAAGCCTCGACCACCACCAACCCAAACGGTTCGGCCCACCGGAGAGGCATGAGAAGGGCGGCGGCTTTCCCCAAGAGCTGGGCCAGCTCCGAACGCTCCACTTCCCCGAGGTATTCGATTCCCTTTCCCAGCCTGGGTTGGATCTCGGCCTCGAAGTAGCTCTGGTGTTTCGCTTCGATGAGGCCCGCCAGAAGCAATCGATGGTCGCTTCGCCTGGCTACCTCAATTGCCAGATCGGGCGCCTTTTCTGGAGCTATCCGCCCAGCGAACAGGAGGAAATCGTCCTTCGCTGCCCGGAGCGGGAAGAGCTCGAAGTCGATGCCGTTGTGGACGGTGGCCACGTAGTTGAGATCGGGAAGGAATTCGCGCTCGGCGTCCGAAATCGAAACGAAAGGCTGTTCCTTGTACGAGTCCAGGATCGGATGGTGGGCCTCATTCCAAGCCGACCCATGCAGCGTCGAGACCATCGGACAAGGGAGAAAGCGGCTGTAGCCCAGCGCATGGACATGAAGGTGCGAGTGAAGGACGTCGAACCCGGATTCGGCCACCGCCTCCATGGTGCGAAAGATGTGCTGATCTTCGGTTAGTCGAGGATCGAGACCTGATCTGTCAAGAGGCTCAACCACTGTGGCAACGAAGCGTCCGGAACTCTGACCGCCGCCGGCAGCAAACACCGTGACGTCGTGACCTAGATCGACCAGGCCCTCGGCCAAGTCGTAGGCGACCTGTTCCCAGGGGCCATAGCCCGGGGGTGGAAATGAATGGGCGATCGGGGCCAGCATGGCGATTCGGAGGGACACCGGCCAAGGGCGTACCCGGCCTCAAATGGGCCGAAACTTGCTCGAACCTTGGAGCAGACAAAGACCCCGTTTGCCTGGGATCAGCGGGGGGAACCGATCCAAAGTGCCCAGCTCCATTGGTGTTGTATCGCCTTCCCTGATCGTGACGGTGACGATCGAGGCGAAGGACGGCGACCAAGGCGACGAGGTCCATCTCCATCCTGGTGGCCAGGGATTCTGGATCGCCCGCATGATCGAGCACCTCGGCGAAATTCCGGTCCTTTGCGCGCCGGTCGGAGGTGAAGTCGGCTCGGCGCTGAGGTCCCTGATGCCGTCCAATCTCGATTTGTGGCCGGTTGAAACCCACGGCGAATCACCGATCTACATCCACGATCGCCGCTCAGGCGAGAGGGTCAGCGTGGCTGAGACCTCGATGCCATTGCTCAGCCGTCATGAGCAGGACGACTTCTTCTCGCGGGCTCTAGAAGTGGCGATGGCCACCGATCTGTTGGTAGTGACTGGCCGGTACTTTGGGGGAGGAATCGCAGTCGACTTCTTTACCAGGCTGGCCGCGGATCTCTCGGCCCTCGAAGTTCCGATAGTGGCCGATGTTCATGGCGAAGAACTTGACGCATTGCTTGAGGGGGGAACTCTCCACTTGCTCAAGCTAAGCCAGGAAGACCTGGTCGAAGATGGCCGCATCAAAGGAGCCGACGGGGCCGAGATCGCCGAGGCGGTAGACGCCATACGGACTCAAGGCGCCCGCAACGTGGTCGTCTCCGGTGCAGAGGGTGCGACGCTGGCTTGCCTGGAGGGCAGCTGGTATCGGGTCGAACAGCCAATTTTGCAGGTAGCTGACCATCGCGGCTCGGGCGATTCGATGACGGCTGCGTTGGCAGTAGCAATTGTACGGGGCATGGACGAGGTGGAGATGCTCTCACTGGGGGCGGCCGCCGGAGCGGCGAACGCGGTACGCCACGGGCTCGGAAACGCAGATCGGGATCTGATTGTCCAACTGGCCAGCCGCATCGAAGTAGAGAAAATCAGGAGTCCAAATGATGGTGGCTGAACCCGAACGGGCCGAGCCGGTTGTAGTCGAAGAAAAGAAAGACGTTGAGCCCAGCCCATTACCCCGGGTGCTGCTCACCAACGACGATGGCATCGAGTCGCCCGGACTTCGGCTTCTGGCGGAGAGGCTGCACCAGTCGTATCAGCTGGTGGTGGCCGCGCCTGCCCGCGACATGAGCGGGAGCGGCACGGGAATCGGTCGCTTTGATCACAAGAAGGGAATCGAGCTTCGCCGCGCTAGCTGGAACGGCATCGAGGCTTACACGGTCGATGGGCCCCCAGGTCTGGCGGTGATGGCGGCAGCGCTAGGGGCGTTCGGGCCCAAGCCTGCACTGGTCGTCTCCGGAATCAATGCCGGAGTCAACACCGGACACTCGGTCATCCATTCGGGAACTGTCGGGGCCGTGCTCACTGCGCGCACGTTTGGCAGTCACGGGCTCGCAATAAGCCTGGCATATTCGGATCCCTGGCAGTGGGAGACGGCGGTGGCGAGCGCTAGCAAAGCCGCCGACTGGGTTCTCGCACATCGCGGTCGCCCCGTGGTCCTCAATGTCAACGTCCCTGCGCTTCCTCCAGATGAGATCCGGGGCACCAAGTGGGCCCAACTCGACGAATTCGGGTACTTCCGTGTGGCGACAGCCGATTACGAGGAGCAACTCCTGCAATTCGAGATCGCCACCGGACCGGGCGGTCAAGTGGAAGTCGGAGGTTCGGAGGCGGGCCGGAACCCGTTGACGGACACGGCCCTCTGCCGCGCCGGTTATGTGACTATGACTGCTCTCACCGCGGTTGAGCCCATCGGATGGCCCGAGGTCGAGCCGGAGGTCGTCATTCCTATGCCACTTGGTGGAGCCAGGCTGCGCACCGTTTGACCAGTCGACCGCCGGGGTAGTCCAAGGCCATGGGCGACTTATCTCTCGGACTAACTATTTCCAGCGAGGAATTCGCGCCTCCTCGTTTGGTCGATGTGGCGGTTCTGGCTGAGAAGGCGGGCTTCGACTTCGTTTCGATTTCAGACCACTACCACCCCTGGGTCTCGGAACAGGGTCACAGCCCCTTCGTGTGGTCGGTGCTAGGAGCGATATCGCAGGCGACCGATCAGATCGAGGTGGCGGTGGGCGTTACCTGTCCGACGATCCGGATCCACCCCGCTGTCCTCGCGCAGAGCGTCGCCACCACCGGCTTGTTGCTGGATGGTCGTTTCGTGTGGGGTGTGGGCACCGGGGAGGCCCTCAACGAGCACGTCGTGGGACAGGCGTGGCCGCCATATGAAATACGGGCCGAGATGATCGAGGAAGCGATCTCGGTGATTCGCCGTCTCTGGTCGGAGGAATCCTTGACCCACTTCGGCCAGTACTACACCGTGGTCGATGCCCGCATCCTCGATCGACCTGAGGACCCGGTGCCGATCATCGTCTCGGCCTTTGGTCCCGAGTCCGCCGAGTTGGCGGCCTCGATCGGCGACGGCCTTTGGATCACGGGAGCAGCCGAGGAGACGATCGAGGTTTTTCGCCAGAGGGGCGGTAGCGGTCCGGTCTATTCGCAGTTGACGTTGTGCTGGGCCGAGTCCGAGAGAGAGGCGATCGAGACCGCCCACCGATTGTGGGCCTTCAGTGAGCTGCCCGGAACTCTCAATCAGGATCTGCCGACCATGCTTCATTACGAGGAGGCGGTGAAGCTGGTTACACCGGAGATGGTTTCCAAATCGACCCCGTGCGGGCCCGACCCGGAACCCATCTTGGATGCCGCCCGCAAGGCGGTGAAGGCTGGGGTCGACCATCTCTACTTCCATCAGATCGGCCCCGATCAAGAGGGGTTCGTCGAATTCTGGAAGAAGGAGCTGCGAGATGAGCTCCTTGCTCTTCAAGCCGCGTGATTTCACCGAGCTCGATCGAGCATCTCGTCTCTTTTGATCATGTGATCGAGCTGATCGGTCGCAACGGCATCTTCGAGCACGCCAAGGAGTCTCGCCCCCGGCTGGAACACGGCTACAGCCTCGATGACAACGGGCGGGCCCTGGTGGTCCTCACTCGGGCCGCGGCATGCGGAATCGACTTTCCGTCCCGGTCCCGCAATCGTTGCCTCTGGTTCGTCCTGGCTGCCCAAGAGGGCGGCTGGAAGGACCGCCAGACGACCGAAGGGGTCTGGAACCGCTCGGCATCCGATGATGCCATCGGGCGGGCGATCTGGGGTTTGGGGGCGGCCGCGGCTGGTTGGCCCGAGGAACTTGGCCGCGTCCGAGCCGAGGCAGCGCTCT
>DATEDN010000156.1:0-4833 GCA_035281645.1 Acidimicrobiia bacterium
TCCCCGCCACCTTCTCTGACAGCACCTTGGTGATGGCCGCGGTCAGGGTGGTCTTGCCATGGTCGATATGACCCATGGTCCCCACGTTGACGTGTGGCTTGGAACGCTCGAACTTGGCCTTACCCATTGATGTATTTCCTCTTTCTGTCTGAGACATCTGACGTCTGAATCGGATGTCTTCCCATGTAGCGGCGGGCAGACTCGAACTGCCGACCTCTCGATTATGAGTCGAGCGCTCTCACCGACTGAGCTACGCCGCCCCGAATCCGAACTTAACTTGTCTCGTCGACGGCCGGCAGGCGCCGCCGATCCGAGCCCCCTTGCGGAATCGAACCGCAGACCTCCTCCTTACCATGGAGGCGCTCTGCCTGCTGAGCTAAGGGGGCGCCATTGCTGGCCCCGCTTTATTTAATTGGGACCCCGTGCCGGGAGAAGGATTTGAACCTCCGAAGGCAGTTGCCGGCAGATTTACAGTCTGCTCCCTTTGGCCGCTCGGGCATCCCGGCAATGGCCCTTGATGCTAAACGGCCCCGATTTGCCAGTCTGACTGACCAACTGGGCCGCTCGGGCATCCCGGCAATGGCCCTTGATGCTAAACGGCCCCAATTTGCCAGTCTGACTGACCAACTGGGCCGCTCGGGCATCCCGGCGTCTTCCGCCCATTCGGGCCGCTCAATGATAGACGGGCTGGCCCGGCTTTCTTATAGGACTTGCATCTCACGGGATCGCGAGAGGGCAAAGCCGATCACAAACGCCAAGACCACCATGATCCATCCCTGCCAGTAGGCCGAGACCACCAGCACCACTCCCACCACCATGGCGAGCACCGATGCCACGATCAAGCCCCGGGTCAATCTCGCGGCCAAGCGACGACGAAAGTCGGGGGTTATCTCGGTGAAGCCGCCGCTCCTCTCGACGAAAGCGAGCTGGCGCACTCGGCCCCATGCCAGCAATGCCCCCGTCGCCACCGGGTAGGCAACGGCAAAGGGCACCCAGATCGGGCGAATGACGAACACTCCAATAAGGCTCAAAAGGAACAGAATTCCCAAGAGGCGTAGCACCCACCTGAGATGGCGCTGCGACCAAACCGGCCCCTGCTCGATCCCCAGCACCGAAAAGAGAGCCGCCCAGCCGATCACCCCCGCCGGCGCCAGTAGGGCTAGGGCCAGGGCGATTGATGGGTTGAGTTCGATCAAGCTCCTGCGGCCATCGCCCGGAGTCGCTCGATTCGATCCTCGATCGGAGGATGGGTAGCGAAAAGGCTCATCATGCCGCCACCCCCGCGAGCTCGGCGGAAGGCCTTCAGGGGATCGGCGATGAAGAGCTGGCTCACAGCCGGATTTACCTGCATTGGCACTTGGGCAGTGCCGGCTCCGAGCTTGGCCAGAGCCGAGGCCAGCTGCAGCGGCTGACCCGTGATCTCGGCACCGCTTCTGTCGGCCTGATACTCCCGAGCACGGGAGATGGCCATCCGAATGATCATCGCCGCGATTGGGGCAATGATGATCGAAAGGAGGGCCGCGATTGCCGCCAGGGGATTGCCGCGTTCGTCGCGCCCGCCGCCCATGAATAAGGCCATCCGACCGAAGATGCTGAGGGCAGCGGCCAGCATGGCTGCCACCGAGCTGATGAGGATGTCACGGTTTTGAACGTGAGAAAGCTCGTGCGCAAGGACCCCAGTGAGCTCCTCCCGATTCATCACCTGCAGGATCCCGGTGGTGACGGCTACCGCCGCATGATCGGGGTTGCGACCAGTGGCAAAGGCGTTCGGCTGCGGTGATTCGATCACGAACATCCGGGGCATCGGCATACCGGCGTGAGTCGTCAGGTTTCGAACAATCGAGAAGACCTCGGGCAGTTGGCTCTCATCTACTGGTTTAGCCCTTGACGCCGCCAGAGCGATCTTGTCGGAGAAGAAGTAGGCCACAAAGTTGAGGCCGACAGCCAGAACGATGCCGATCCAGAGCCCTCCCTCACCTCCCAGGCTGTAGCCGATCCAAAAGACCAGGACGGTCATCAGGGCCAGAAGTCCGACTGTCTTGAGGTTGTTGCTCATGATGGGCTAATCCTAGGAAAGGCCCGTATTTTTCTTAAGGGACAGGATCAGCGATAGCGCCAGACGATGCGACCTTTGGTCGGGTCGTAGGTAGAAACATCGACATCGACCTGATCCCCCGGCAGGATCCTGATCCCGCGACCCCGCGTCATCCGTCCGGCGGCGCGGGCTCGCACGATAAGCCCGCCTTCCACCTCTACCAGGTACGCGGCGTTGCGCTCGAGAGACTTGACCGTTCCCGAGATCCGGATGTACTCGTCGCTGTCAGCCATCAGGGACGGCGCCCGCCGCCCCGGTTACCTGAACGGTTGCCATAGCCACCACCCGATGAGCCGGAGCGGTTGCCGTAGCCGCCGCCGCCACCTCCGCCGCGGCGATCCCCGCCGCCACGAGGTCGGTCGGTCCTTGGTCGAGCTTCGTTGACGGTGACCCGCCGACCGTCGATGTCGGTGCCATCGAGCTCTTGGATCGCCCGCTTGGCTTCCTCGGCGTCATCCATCTCGACGAAGCCGAAGCCGCGGGAACGGCCGGTTTCGCGATCGGTAGCCACATTGGCGGAACCAACGGTTCCAAAGCGGCTGAAGAGAGTGTTAAGGCTCTCGGAAGTAGTGGAGAAGGGAAGGTTCCCTACGTAGATGTTCATGTCGACCTTCTGATTCGGGTGGGGGCAAACCCACAGTGTTCTTTACGGGCATGCCCTAGGACGTCGCACCCTGAGGTGACATCGATAAGTAATACCGGGTCGCAGTTTAGTTGATTTCACTTTCAACGGTTGTCTGGGCGGGCAAGTAGTACCCGAAAATCACCCAAACCGCGCTCGTGGAGGAGGGTTTCACCAGCGGTTCGCTGGCTTCTGAGCTCCAGCCGATATGCCTCATCTCTCCCAGCCGCCTCGAGTTCCTGGCGCCGCAGTTCCTCCAAGCGGTCGCTCAGGCCCCAGAGTTCGAGAAAGTCATCCTGTCTCAGCAGCTCGCATTCCCAACCCGCCTCCTGGCAGGTAGCGAGCAAAGCCGAAAAATTCACGTCCGAGGTGATGTCGGTGGCGCCCGGCTCGTCGAGGGGGTGTGGACCAAGGTGATGAGCCCGGTAGGTGCGCAGTGTTCCCTCGGGGCGGCGATGGGTCAGATTCTCGGCCAGCTCCCCGTAGTCGACGACCAAGAGGGTCCCAGCACTCAAGCGAGCAAGTATCTCTTCGAGCCAGTCGACGGCGGCGAGCTGGCACTCGACCCAACCGCCCACCTCAACAGGACCGGCGAACCGCTCGATCCAGTCCGCTACCTGCGGTCGCACTGGTGCATCGACAAAGATGAACTTCTCGTTTTCCGTGCCCACCCATCGTTCCCGCCAACCGCTTTGGGTTAGCTGAGCCAGCGCTGTAGGCAGGTTGTCGACGAGCTCGTTGGCAATCACCACTCCGCGGGTGGGGTTCGGAAGATCTGCGATCGAATCCAAAACTCTGTGCGAAGGAAGCACGGAGCCCAATGCGAGACGGGCGGCCGGTGAGCCTTCGACTGCCCAGGCATCGACGGGCAGTTCGTCCAGCAACGAAGCAAGCAGTGAGCCCGAACCGGCGCCTAGGTCAACGACGAGGAACGGCTCGCCGATGCGGTTTCGTTCTGAGGCGACGAAGCGAGCAAGCGTGGCGCCAAAGAGTGGGCTCACCTCGGGACTTGTGAGGAAGTCGCCGGATGTCACTGATCTCAATTTCTCGGTGGCGAAAAAACCTCCGGGTCCATATAGGGCGAGTTCCATGAATCGATCGAAAGGAATCGGTCCGTTGGCCTCAATCTCCTCTCGAATCGCCTCCATCGTGGGGTTACCGTAGGGCTGTGTTCGAACGGTTTACCGACCGTGCCCGTCGGGTCGTCGTCCAAGCCCAGGAAGAGGCTCGCTTACTGAACCATTCGTACATCGGCACCGAACACATACTCCTTGGCCTTCTCCGTGAGGACGAAGGCGTCGGAGTGGAAGCCCTAGGCGTGTTGGGTGTTGAGTTTGGGCCGACGCGCTCAATGGTGGAAGAGATAATCGGTCGAGGTGCGAAATCGCCATCAGGACACATTCCATTCACGCCGCGAGCGAAGAAGGTGCTTGAGCTCAGCCTGCGAGAGTCTCTGCAACTAGGACACGATTACATAGGAGCCGAGCACATCCTCCTAGGCCTTATCCGAGAGGCTGAAGGCGTTGCATGTCAAGTACTGATGAGAATGGGAGTGACCCTTGAATCAGTCCGGAGCAAGGTCTATGAGATCACCAGCACAGATCCCGCAGCGCAGGAGAGACCGATGCCTCGGCGGATGCCCTTTTCGCGCTGCAAACACCCGGATGAGTCGCTTCACATTTCGCAAGGAGTCGGACTGCGAGCGGTTCGTTGCCTCTTGTGTGGCGAGTTGGTTGGGATACTGCCCGAATCGACGAGAGAAGCGGGCTGATGGATTTTGGCGTGATGATCTTTCCAACCGATGCCACACCGACGCCAATAGAACTGGGTCGGATGGCCGAGGACCTCGGATTCGAATCGTTGTGGTTCCCTGAGCACTCCCACATTCCGACTTCGAGGGAAACCCCCTGGGGTGGCGTCAAAGGGGCGGCTCCACTCCCCGACTGGTACTGGAAAACGCTCGACGCCTTTGTGGCGCTGGGTGCGGTGGCGGCGGTTACGTCCACCCTCAAGCTCGGGACGGGCATCACACTCGTCGCCCAGCGCGACCCCATCTGGTTGGCAAAGGAGGTCGCCAGCCTCGATGTGATCTCGGGTGGCCGCGTCCTATTCGGCA
>DATEDN010000157.1:0-1237 GCA_035281645.1 Acidimicrobiia bacterium
CGGACGATCTCATGCGGCTGGGAATGGTTTCGGCCGATGCCTGGAGGGCCTGCCGGCTGGTCGTGGACACCGGGCTCCACGCCATGGGCTGGACTCGCCAGCAGGCGGTCGACTACATGCACAACTGGTGTGCGATTGACGAGCCCTCGGTGCAAGTGGAAGTCGATCGCTACATCGGTATGCCCGGTCAGGCCCTCGCCTACAAGGTGGGCCAGCGGGAGATTTTCCGGCTGCGAGAAAAGGCTCAGGTTGATCTCGGTGATCGCTTCGATATCAAGCGCTTCCACGACGTTTGCCTGGGGAGCGGCAACATCACCCTCCCGATCCTTTCGGATCTGGTCGAAGCCTGGGTGAACGAGGCGCGCCCGGCGTGAGGAGCGAGCTTGTCTTCGAGTCGCCTTCGGTGGCGATTCTCGATGTGACCTGCATGCCGGGACCACAGCCGCCGAGCGATGTCGAGGTCGAGCCGGCTTTTGGGATCAGTTTTCCCCGTCAAGGCATCTATATCCATGACACTCCCCGAGGGCGGGTGATCGCCGATCCGACGGTGGCCCTCTTTCGCAGCCAGGGTGATGAGCAGACCACGATTCATCCCACCCACGACGGAGACTCCAACACCGAGGTCCAGTTTCCCGCTTGCGTCATCGAGCCTTTGCTCGACCGCCAGGGCCGCTTCCGGCACGGCGCGGTTGCCATCGCGAATCATCTGGCGGTCAGGCACCATCGCCTGTTGGCTACGGCCTGCTCGGGAACCTCGTCGGCGCTCGAGATCGAGGAGGAGGCGATGACCCTGCTTGGCCTCGTCTTCCTTCTTCCTCAGCCATGCGACACAACCAAACGGTCGCAAACTCTCGTTGCCAACGCGAGAGAGGAATTGGGCGCCAACTATCGGGAGAACCTCGACTTGGCCACGATCGCCCGGAGGGTGGGATCGTCGCCCTTTCATCTCAGCCGGGTGTTCAAACGGGAAACGGGTCGGTCGATGACGGATCATCGGACCACGCTTCGTATTCGCCATGTCCTCAATCGTTTGACGGACGGAGCTACTGATCTCTCGCGCCTCGCGGTCGAGGCTGGCTTTTACGACCATACCCATATGACCAAAGAATTTCGCCGCCGAACCGGATCGGTCCCCTCGGTGATGAGGTCGCTTCTCGCGGGCTGAGAACCGCAAGGATTTACAAGACAGTTCCCGCCTGGTTTGCGAACAATCGGTCGGATGCGGTCAACCAAGGGT
>DATEDN010000158.1:0-6808 GCA_035281645.1 Acidimicrobiia bacterium
TGTTTCTTCTTCGGTCGACGGATGCCCCGGCACGGAGCCGAATTCGCCATCGGAGCGATGGCCATCAACTGGATTTATGCCGTTGCCCTCTTCATCCTCAACATCACCCAGGGAGTCGCTCACGAGGTCCATTTCCAGATCGCCCGGATCGGAATCCGCGATGGCCAGCCGCTCGTCTTCGAGCTCGGATGGGTGGTGGACGGCCTTTCCACGATGATGTTTGTCGTCGTCACCACCGTGGCCTTGCTGGTCTTCATCTACGCCGTCGGTTACATGCACGGAGATGTCCGGGTGCCGACTTTCTTCGCCAACCTCTCGCTGTTCGCCGGGGCGATGTTGGTGCTGGTGGCGGCGCCCAACCTGGTGCAGCTGATCATCGGTTGGGAGGGGGTTGGGCTGGCCTCCTACCTTCTGATTGGGCATTACTGGGAGCAAAAGGAGAACTCGTCGGCGGCGATGAAGGCCTTCTATGTCAACCGGGTGGCCGATCTGGGCCTGATGATCGGCACCGTCATCCTCGGTCTGACGGTGGGCACCTTTCGGTTCACCGAAATCTTGACCGCCGCCGATGAGGGACTGGCCGCATTAGGGGGAGTGGCGGTGGTGGCCGGCCTCCTGATCTTTTTCGGGGCGATGGGAAAATCGGCGCAGTTCCCCCTCCATGTCTGGCTGCCCGATGCTATGGCGGGTCCGACTCCGGTATCGGCGCTGATGCACGCCGCCACCATGGTCACCGCCGGCGTCTACCTGATCGCTCGCATGTTCCCCTTCTATGAGGGCATGGGGTCTGAGGTACGGGCTTGGATCCTTGGGATTGGTGCCGTCACCCTCTTCGTCACCGGACTGCTGGCACTGGTTCAGGACGACATCAAGCGGGTGCTGGCTTATTCAACCGTGAGCCAGCTGGGCTACATGGTGGCCGCGTTGGGGGCGGGTGGTTACACGGCTGGTCTCTTTCATCTCTGGACACATGCCTTCTTCAAGGCCCTGCTCTTCCTCGGCGCAGGCTCGGTGATCCACGCGGTCCACTCCAACTACATGAGCGACATGGGTGGGTTGCGAAAGCACATGCCCGTCACCTATCGGACTTTCCTGGTGGGGGCGCTCGCCCTCTCGGGGATTCCGCCTCTGGCGGGTTTCTTCTCGAAGGATGAGATTCTCGCCACGTTCAACCACGAGGGCTACACCGTAGTGATGTGGCTCGGGATTATCGCCGCCTTTATCACCGCCTTCTACACCTTCCGCATGGTCTTCCTCACTTTCCATGGCCACTATCTCGGCCACGGTCATCCCCACGAGTCCCCCCGGGTGATGACCGTGCCCCTGGTCGCATTGGCGATAGGCGCCGTGGCGGCCGGATGGGTCAACATCCCGGGGGTCTTCACCGGATTCCATCACTGGGTGGAAAACCGTGAGATCTTCCATCCGGTTGAATCGCCCACATCCTTCGACTTTGGTGCGCTCGTTCCGGGCGTGATCGCCGGCCTACTAGGGATCCTCCTGGCGTATCTCATCTTCTATCCAGAACGCAACACCCAGCCCGAACGAGATCGCCTCGAGATTCCGCTTCTCTATCCACTCTTGCGACGGAAGTACTTCCTCGATGATCTCTATTGGTATGGCATCGTCGCGCCCATCAAGGGGCCCATCGCCCGTGCGGTCAATTGGACCAACACCTATTTGATCGACGGAGTGGTCAACGGTGTGGCCGGCCTCTCTGTGGCTCTCTCCCGTTTTGTCTACGGCGGCCTCGATCAGCGCGGAATCGACGGTTTGATTGGGGGAGTCTCGGCAGCAGCCGACTCGGCGGGGACCTCGCTTCGCAAGCTGCAGACAGGGCGCGTCCAGCAATATGCCACCGGGTTCGTGCTGGGAACGTTGATCTTGGTGCTTTCGATCGTGGTTTTCAGATAGGGGAGGGAGTCAGATGGATCTCTTGAACGACTGGGGCTTGACAGCGGTGGTGATGCTGCCCATCGCCGGGGCGCTTCTCATGTCCGCCATACCCCGGGCCCAGGAGGAGATGATCAAACGTCTCGGCTTGGCGGTGACAGTGGTCACTTTCCTCATCTCGCTCGCTCTGTTGTTGAGCTTCGACTTCGGATCCTCCGGTTACCAGTTCGAAACCAATGTTTCCTGGATCAGCGCGATCAACGCCAATTACCACATCGGAATCGACGGGATCAGCCTCCCACTTCTCGTCCTCTCCACCTTCGTGATGGTGCTATCGGTGATCTACTCGTGGAATCACTGGGAGGAGCCCCGGAATCCCAAGGGGTTCCTCATCCTCATGTTGATCCTGGCTACCGGGCTCAACGGGACGTTCTCCGCTTTGGACCTGGTTCTCTTCTTCATCTTCTTCGAGGTCGTATTGCTTCCCATGTACTTCATGATCGGGATCTGGGGCGACAAGACGGTGCGCAAGATCCCCGGCTTCGCCCGGGAGACCGAGACCCGGCTCTACGCGGCCATCAAGTTCTTCCTCTTCACCCTGTTCGGCTCGGCGTTCATGCTCCTCGGCTTCCTGGCCCTCTATTTCCGCTCGGATGTGGCCGGCGAGCGCACCTTCGACATTCCCGAGCTGGTAGCGATCGCCTCCAACACCCCGGAAGTCTTTGCCGGACGCTTCGGCTGGCTCGTGTTCGGGGCGATGTTCCTCGGCTTTGCGGTCAAGGTGCCGATGTGGCCCCTTCACACCTGGCTACCCGACGCCCACACCGCTGCTCCCACCGTGGGCTCGGTCCTGCTGGCGGCCATCATGCTGAAGCTGGGCTCCTACGGGTTCATCCGGATCTCCCTACCGATCCTGCCTGAGGCCGCCCGGGAATGGGCTCCGGCCATCGCCATCCTGGCGGTGATCGGCATCATCTACGGCTCGCTGGCCTGTTTGGCTCAAACCGATTTGAAACGCCTGATCGCTTTCTCATCGGTGGGGCACATGGGCTTTGTCATGCTCGGTATCGCCAGCCTCACCGACGTCGGCATCAATGCCTCCATCATCGGGATGGTGGCCCACGGTCTCATCACGGGCCTGCTCTTCTTCCTCGCCGGCTCGATCAGCCATCGCTACCACACCCGAGAGATGGCCCGTCTCGGGGGCAACATGAAGCTGATGCCAATCCTCGGCGGGATCCTCGCCTTCACCGCCTTTGCGTCCCTCGGCCTGCCTGGTCTGGCCGGTTTCTGGGGTGAGTTCATGTCACTGCTGGGGGCATACAACCCGGCCGAGGGCCTTTCGCTGACGGTGTTTCGGACGGCGATGGTGCTGGGGGCGATAGGGACCGTACTTACCGCGGGCTACATGCTGTGGATGCTGCAAAAGGTGAATCTGGGCGAGCCCTCAGCAGAATGGGAGAACCACGAATTTCACGATGTCGATCGGTTTGAGATCGCCGCCTGGGTCCCACTCATCATCCTCATCGTCATTGTCGGCATCTATCCCCGGGTGGTTTTGGGCGCTACCAACGACTCGGTGATAAGCCTGGTGGAGACGGCCTTCGGCCCCAGCGTGACCGCGTCGCTCGGCGGCTAAGCGCATGGGCTTTGAGATCGATTATCTGGCGATCGCCCCGGAGCTGATCCTGGTGGCGACGATCGTTCTGGTGCTGGCGCTCGATCTCCTGCTGCCGCGGCCGACCAAGTACTTGACCGCCATCGCCTCGGTGCTGGGAGTTTCATTTGCCGCCCTCCCCCTCCTGATACTGGCCGTTGACGGCGGGAGCCGGGAAATGTTCGACGGCTCCTACACCGTCGACACCTTCGCGCTGGTATTGAAAGGTCTCTTCATCGTCGCCGGCTATCTCGTCCTCCTGATGTCGGTGTCCTACATCGAGGGCGACCGCTACTACCAGGGCGAGTACTACTTCCTGATCCTATGTTCAATCCTCGGATCGCTGGTGATGGCCTCCTCGCGAGATCTGATCGTGCTCTTCATCGGATTGGAGTTGACCACGGCTCCGCTGTTCATGCTGGCGGGGTGGCGCAAGGGCGACATGAAGTCGAACGAGGCCTCACTCAAATACTTCATCCTCGGCGTGCTCTCGACGGCCCTCATGCTCTTTGGAATGTCGCTCGTGTTCGGGCTCACGGGTGAGGTGTCCTTCGCTGGGATCCGAGACGGCATCAGCGCCGCCGGCTCGGGGGAGGCAGCAACTGCGCTGGGCCTGGGAGTGCTGCTGATCATCGTTGGCTTCGGTTTCAAGGTCTCGGCGGTGCCCTTCCATTTTTGGGCGCCCGACACCTACGAGGGCGCGCCGACTCCGGTTACTGCCTATCTCTCGGTCAACTCGAAAGCGGCGGGGTTCGTCGGGATGCTGATCCTGATGTATCTGGCGCTTCCCGGTGCCTCCAATTATTGGGCGCCTGCCCTTTGGATCATGGCCGCGGCCTCGATGACCATCGGCAACCTGGCGGCACTTCGGCAACAGAACATCGTGCGGCTGCTGGCCTACTCCTCGATCGCCCAAGCGGGCTTCATGCTGGTGCCTTTTGCCGCCGCCGCCGTAAGCGGGACCGATCTCTCCGAAGCGTTCTCGGCCACCGTCGTTTACCTCGTGATCTATTCGATCATGAACCTCGGCGCCTTTGCGGTGGTGATCGCCGGCGCTCGCAAGACCGGGACCGGGGACATCGATGGCTGGGCCGGGCTTGGCTCCTACGACGCTCGGCTGGGAGTGCTGGCGGCGGTCTTCTTCTTTTCTCTAGCCGGGATCCCGCCACTGGCCGGATGGTTTGCCAAGTTCGTCATGTTCCGCTCGGTGATGATCGCCGGGGGAGTCTCGACGGTGGCCCTGGCGGTAATCGCTGCCGTCAACAGTGTCATCGCCTTCTACTACTACGCCCGGGTGGTGAAATCGATCTGGCTCGATGGCGTCCCCGCCACCGCACTGGGGGACCGGGCCGACACTCCCGCCGGGTCCCTCCGCCTCGCTCTCATCATCGCCGGCGTGCTGACGGTCCTGGTCGGGATCTACCCCACCTTGGCCTCCGTCTTCGGAGACGCTTCCCGGGTCCTCGCCGCCGGCTAAAACGCGACCCAGGGTAGATAGGGCTGTTGGATGTCCCTATCTACCCTGGGTCGCGGTTTACTCCTCAAATTCCTGCTCCAGCATCGAGTAGAGGTTGTGGTCGATCCAGCGTCCGCGGATCAGAAGCTCCTCGCGCAGCACTCCTTCCTTGGCAAAGCCCAGCTTTTTCGCCACCTTCTCGGAGGCGTCGTTGCCGACTGCGATCCGCAAGACGATCTTGTGAAACCCAAGCTCCTGGAAACCAACTCGCATGATCGCCTTGGTGGCTTCCCCAGCTAATCCCTGGCCGGTCTGATCGGTCCGAATCCAGTAGCCGATCTCCCCAGTCCGGGTGAGACGCGAGACTCCCCAGGTGGAGAGGTTTCCTAGGTGGCGGCGGGGGTCTCCCTTTCGTCGAATCGCCCAGTCGTAGGCCTTGCCCTCTTTCCAAGCCTCGATCGAGTCACGGATGTAGATGGCGGCGTCTTCCTTTCGATAACCGGGGTGCGCCCACGGCAGCCACTCGTTGAGGGCGGGAAGCGATGCCTGTACCGCCTCGGTGAGGGCCGAGATGTCGCGTCGCGAGAATCGACGCAGGATCAGCCGCTCAGTTTGGATCCGGTCGCTAGGCATTGGGGCCGAGCCTATAACGTGGCTCGGTGACGGACCGTCTCCGCATCCTGGCCAACCTTCCCTCAGACGACGGCAAGCCGACCGCCTCGGTGCTGGTGCCGTTGTTCGAAGACGAGGCGGGCGATCTTCGCGTGGTTCTGATCAAGCGGCCCGACACGATGCCCACCCACGCCGGTCATATCGCTCTTCCAGGGGGCCGCCCCGATCCGGGAGACCGCGATCCGATCCACACCGCCCTCCGCGAGGCCGAGGAAGAAGTAGGAATCCCCCAGGACATGGTGAAAGTGTGGGGCTATCTCCCGGCGATCCACACCGTTGAATTCAGCCTGATGGTCATACCGGTCGTCGGTCTGTTCGATCGAAAAATCGAATTGGTCCCCAGCCCCCGTGAGGTGGCGGGCATCTTCACACCTGCCCTCAGCCAGTTAGCCGAACCGGACCTTTGGGTATTCGAGGTCTGGCAGGGCCGACGGGTCTGGTTCTTCGACCTCGGCGGGGAGCTTCTTTGGGGGGCGACGGCGAGAATTCTTCGCTGGCTGGTTGGTCTTGACGCTCTCCCCTGAGCTCGATCGCACCTCGACTTTGGGTGCGGAACTTGCCGCGCGAGTGGCGTCGGTGTCGTCGATAGTTACGTCGACATTCCTCGTACCCTGGATCTCCTCGAGCTGGCGGCGAGTGATCTCCAGTGTCTGCATTCGGGCCGCGATGGCCGGCGCCGCCCCGGAATAGCTCGGTGGGCGGGCCGCAGGGATATGGTCTCCGGAGGTCTGGGCACGGAGGTCATCGAGCTCGCGACGGGTGATTTCGAGGGTCTCGGCGAGAAGATCGCGGTCGAGTTCGAGGGAGCGCAATCTGGTGTTGGCGTGACGCAGATTGCGGTCGAAAAGCTCCCTCCGCAATCCGCCGACCAAATAGCCCAGGAGACCGCCCCCGATCAAGCCCAAAATCAATACTCCGAGTATTGAAACGTTGTCTATCTAACTGCCTCCCAGACCTCTGCTCGACTCTAGCCCAGGGTGGCTAGTTCGCTACCGGCGAATGCCGCAAGAGGCCAACAACGATCCCATCGACTAGTGCTTCCCACGAGGCCTCGATCACGTTCTCGTGAACACCGAGAGTGGTCCACGACCAGTCTCCGTCGGAAGTCTCCAACAGGACCCGCACCGTGG
>DATEDN010000159.1:0-27219 GCA_035281645.1 Acidimicrobiia bacterium
GACGTGGCCGTCGGGGGGAATCCGGTATCGAACTTGGCGTTGACCACCGCCAGCCGATTGCCCTGACGAGCCACCGTCGTTGGGACCTGGAAGTTGCTGTTGGTGATCACCGCTTCCACCTCTCCCGAGGAGAGGTCGGAGGAAAGATCGACCACAGCCACCTGATTCAGGAAATTCTGCACCGCATAGAGCCGTCCTCCCTCGAGGAGGATGCCGTCGACCGAAGGCACTGCCACCCCCTCGATCAGGGCACTGGCACCGGTGGTGGGATCGACCGTGAACAAGGAGCCCAACCCGGAGTGAGCCACGATCAGGGTCTGGCCGTTGGCGGTGGCGGCGATGCCGTTGAAGTTGAAGTCGAACGTGGTGTCGGCGGCAGGCCCGGTGACTTCGAGGGTGAGGGCGGCCCCGAGCTCCCCGGTGGGGCTGACCGGCACGTGATAGAGGTTGGCCTGGGCGGTGTCGGTGAACCAGGCGCCGTCCTTGGTCACCACCACGTCGTTGATGAAGATCCCGAGCTGATAGACCGCCAGCGACTCTCCGCTGCTGAGGTCATAGACGTAGCCCTGTCCGGTGGGACCGCCGGCCACGAACAACAGGTCACGGGAGACGTCGGCCTTTAGGCCCAGCGCCATCCGCCCCGTCGGTGCATCGATGAACGGCTCGGCTTCACCCGAGCGCAGATCGCCCCGGAAGATGTCTCCGGCAAAGAGGTCGCCGGCGTAGAAGGTTGAACCAGCACCGGTGGCGATCCCTTCGGCCGAGGTCGCCCCCGGTAAGACGATGACCTCGGGGAACGAAGCGGCCGAGACCGTCGTCCCAATCGCCGTCAGAGCCAGAACCAAAAAAGTGACAAGTGCGCGCCGCATCCCATTTCTCCTTCCCACGCCGCGTCTCACCCTATCAATACGGCGGGAATTGGCGATCGGGTGCTCTTTCCGCTCGGTTTCGCCAGGTCGGGGCTAGTTCGTTTCAGGAATTTGGGTCTTTCGACCGATCCTCACTCTCAGTGGTAACAATCACGCAATGTGGGGAACATGCCTCGCAACCGAAAGGGGATTCGATAGATGAGTAGAAAAAGACTGACCGTTCTCGCCGGAGTGGCGGTGCTGTTCCTGTTGGCGGGAACCAGCTTCGCCCTCAGCGGGGAGTGGGACTTCGTTTCCGGCTACGACGACGAGAACGACGTTCTGGTCTACGGGTTGAGCGAGGTCACGAGCACCACCGGCGCTGGCGGTACTGCCACCGGGTGTGCGGCGCTCGACGGCACCACCCAGAGCTACGACAGCGGCACCACCACCACGACCGACGCCTCGGGGGCCGAAGTTTGCGAACTGCGGATCGTGGACGTCGCCAACGAGAACGGGGTCGTCAACCACGGTCAGGTGGTTTCAAGCTTTGTGCAGGACCTGAAGGAATGGGGAGTCGAGGGCGGGATCGGTTGTCTGGTCCGCTCCATCGCCGGCTCCGATTTCGGTAAGGGTGAAGAAGGTACGGATGTGACCGTTCCCGAAGTGACCACGACGACGGTGCTCAGCGGCGAAGTGGATCTCACCTTGGAGACGGTCAACTGTGGTCGGCCCGAGCACGCTGGTTCCGAAGCGGAAGGCGACGAGCCCGGCGGCCGGCCCGACCATGCCGGACGGCCCGAGCATGCCGGTCCTCCCGACCACGCTCAGGGGGGCGGGAACGACGGCGACTGACCGAGCTCAGTTCGGACGAAAGGGCTCCCTTCGGGGAGCCTTTTCGCGTCCCCACGATTGCGAGGCGGAGGAGGCGAACCGTCGACCGGCTTCCTGCGTATGACCTGGAATGCGGCGAAGCCTGCTGGTGACACTCAGCGCTTTGTTGGTTGGATGCCAGGTCTCGACCGACGTCACGGTCCTCGATTCCATCACCACAACCACCGTCCGCCCGAGGACCACTGACGCACCGTCGACCACGACCAGGACACCGGCCACTACAACTACCCGGGCCCCCACCACCACCACCCAACCGACAACCACCAAGTCGCCGACGACGACCAGCACTCGGGTACCGACTACGACCACGACGCGAGTGCCCACCACGACCCTCGCCCCGACCACGACGGTGGCGACCACGACCACGGCGCCCCCGGCCAGCGCCACCGTCACCATCACCGCCAGCAACTTCGCCTTCTCGCCTGCCGCGGTCACCATCAACCGCGGCGACACCGTGGTGTGGGTCCTCGGGAGCGGCAGTCACACCACCACCAGCGGCATATCTCCCAACCCCGATGGCAGTTGGAACCAACAGATCACCGCCCCGGTATCGATCGTGTTCTCACAACCCGGGCAGTTCAGCTTCTTCTGTCAATTCCACCCGGAGATGCAAGGAACGATCACCGTTCCCTAGCGACCTTTGCCTTCCTTCTTGC
The DNA here is from genome assembly GCA_035281645.1 of Acidimicrobiia bacterium. Taxonomy (GTDB): domain Bacteria; phylum Actinomycetota; class Acidimicrobiia; order Spongiisociales; family ZC4RG35; genus JACCTH01. Next base: position 2,399 of record DATEDN010000159.1, read on the forward strand.
GTAAATCTCGTCACGTAAACGTGACGAGATTTACGCAAGAAAGGTTGCGAAGGGTTGGATCCGCTGCGCTGCGTGGAAGGAGGGAGGTGAGACCGAGGGCACCTCCCTCTCTTCATGGAGGCCACTTCTCCCTTCATCGGGACCACCTCACGGCGTAGATTTCGGTCAATGACCACTGCGCAGGTGGTTGCTGGAACAGTTATCGGAGCTTTTCTCGATCGGGCCCGACTGCGCTCCAAAGATCCGCTTTGGTACCACAAAGTTGGAGGACGCTGGACCCCGATCACCTGGACGGAAGCGCGTACCGAAGTCGAAAGCTTGGCCGCCGGCCTCAGTGCGATTGGCATAGGTCGCGGCGATCGGGTGGGCTTGATCGGCGCCAATTCCCCGCGCTGGGTTATTGCCGACTACGCCCTCCAGCACCTCGGAGCCGTCCCGGTGCCGCTCTACCCCACCAGCACCGCCGATCAGATCGCCTTCATCCTCAACAAGATCGGGGCTCGAGTCTGCCTGATCGACAGTGATGAGCTACTCGGACGGCTTCGTGAGATGCCACCTACGCAAGTGAAGACGATCGTTTGCCTCCATCGCGATGAGATCGGGGGGGAAGGGTTGGTCGGGCGTCGGGCCCTTCTTGAGAAAGCCCAGCAAGTGGCTCCGGGAGTCGTCGCCTCCGCGCTCGGCGCCATTGGTCCCGACGACGTCGCCACGGTCATCTTTACCTCCGGAACAGACGGTGACCCCAAGGGGGCGATCCTGACCCACCGCAGTCTGATGTGGGCAGCCGAGGCCGCCGCCGAAGCGGTCGCTGTCAAGGACAGGGAGGTCACCCTTTCCTATCTGCCCCTGGCCCACTCTTTCGAGCGGGTGGTGACCACGGTGGTTCCGCTCGTGGCTCGGTCAGATCGGTGGACCTGTTGGTTCGTAGACGAAATCAGGGATTTACCGGCGGCGCTGCGCGCGGTGCGACCGACGATCTTCGTGGCGGTTCCTCTGGTTTGGACCCGTATGCAAGATCGGATCCTCGCCGAGTCGACTCGATCCTGGCTCGTCCGCCGGCTGGGATCCATGATGGCGCGTTTCATCGGAGGAAGAATTCTGAAGCGGCTGGGGCTGGGCAGGTGCTGGTATGCAGTCTCCGGAGCAGCGCCATTGCCGGCCGAAACCCAACGATTTCTCCAATCCCTCGGCCTTCGGCTTCACCAGGGATGGGGCCTAACCGAGACCGCCGCCCTTTGCACGGTTCAGACATCGGAAGATCTCGAGGTGGGAGTTGTAGGGGCTCCCTTGCGGGGAGTAGAGATCCGCCTCGGCATCGACGGGGAGGTACTGGTCCGGGGTCCCAATCTGTTCTCGGGATACGAGGGTGAGCCCGAGCTGACGGCCTCGGCCATCGATGCCGATGGCTTTCTCCATACCGGTGATATCGGCCACCTGGTCAGCGACGGGCGCCTGGCAATCACCGATCGCATAAAGGATGTGATCGTTACCACCGGCGGCCGCAAGGTGGCCCCCAGCACCATCGAGGGCAAGCTCACGAATGACCGTGTCATCTCCGGTGCGATGGTGGTTGGCGATGGCCGCTCCCATCTCAATGTTTTGATCTCTCTCAACGGTGCCGAAGCGTCTCGTCTGGCCGGGCCGACCGAAGGCGGAGGCGGGCTGTGGGAGCATCCCAAGGTGCGCGCCCGGGTAGCGCGGACGGTGGCGGCGGTCAATCGCTCCTTGCCCGATGCCGAACAACTCCATGATTTCGCCATTCTTCCGTTCGGCTTCCCCGACGAGGTGATGACGCCGTCCTTCAAGCTCAAGCGTCGACTGGTCGAGCACACGTTTCGGGAAACGATCGAGTCCCTCTATGTTTGATCGGTTCCCACCCATCGCCCTTTTGGCGGCTTACAACGTGGTCCAGAACACGCTGTTGCCCCAGGCGGGCTATGTCCCCGCCAACCTCGTAGCAACTGCGGCCCTAGTTGCACATGCCAGAGCTCAAGGCTGTTCGTGGGATGAGCTCGGGCTCGACCTCCGAGGGGCCCGGCGCTCTCTTGTCGCTGGAGGTGTCGGAATCAGTCTGACCGCCGGGGTGATGGCGGCGGCGTCGCTTGTCCCCGCCACTCAGAGGTACCTGGTGGACGAAAGAGCGCGGGGTCACAAACGGAGGGCCATCCTCTTCCGCTCTTTGATTCGCTTCCCGCTCGGTACGGCCCTATTCGAAGAAGTCGCCTTTCGGGGTGTGCTCTACGGATCGTGGCGAAGGCAGATGTCGTCAGCGCGGGCAGCACTGCTCACAGCAGCGGCCTTCGGGGCCTGGCATTTACTGCCGGGTCGAACTGCGTTGGCCGGCAATCCCCTTCAAGCCAGTTTCTCATCGAAGAGGGCCACCGCCTCCGCGGTGATCGTGGGGGCGACAATCACCGCAGTCTCGAGCCTGCTCCTGACGAGGCTTCGCCTTCACACTCGCAGCCTCTTGGCGCCATGGCTGGTTCACGCCGGAGTCAACTCCATTGGCTATCTCGGTGGAGTTGTGGCCTGGCGCCATCACACCCAGGCAGCCACCTGATGAGCAGCGGCGAGAGTCCCCGGCTCGCTGATCTGGCGAGCGCCACTCCTACTACCAGGGACCGTTACGTCGATTTCCTTCGCGCCTTCTCGGTTCTAGTTGTGGTATTCGGCCATTGGCTGGGAGCGGCGATCGGCTGGCGGGGCGGGGTCCTCTCGGCCCAAAGCGCCCTGGACGTGGTCCCAGGTCTCTGGGTGATCACCTGGTTCCTGCAGGTGATGCCGATCTTCTTCTTTGTGGGGGGATTCTCGAACTTTGTGACCTACCAGGGACTGAGGCGTCTCGACGAGGGTGATTGGACGTTCTTGCGGGGCCGCGCCAGCCGCTTGCTGCGACCGACCGCGGTCTTCCTTTTGTTCTGGGTCATCGTCGCCCCCTTTGCCATCAGGCTTCCCGCCCTTCCCCCCGATGCGGGTTCGAAGGCCTTGCCAGTGCTGATCGGCCCGCTTTGGTTTCTGGGTGTCTATTTGATACTGGTGACCCTTTCACCGCTGATGGTCAACCTGCACTTGCGGTATCGGTGGCCCACGTTGGCGGCCCTCGTGGTGCTGCCGGTCGTAGTCGACGTCATCCGGTTCGTCGGCGAAGTGGCATGGATCGGCAATGTCAACATCCTCTTCGTCTGGCTCTTGATCCATCAGCTGGGCTTCTTCTATGCCGACGGATCATTTGATCGGCTCCCCGTCCGCTCCCTCGGGTTATTGGCTGTATTCGGATACGGCCTGATGTTCGCCCTCACTCGACTGGCGACCTATCCCTCCAGCATGGTCGGATGCTGCGCCGACGAGATCTCCAATATGGCCCCTCCCACGCTCGCCATCTTGGCGCTGGGAGTAGGCCAGATCGGTCTGGCGATGCTGCTGAGGCCGGCGGTGACCCGATGGCTTGGTCGCAAACGGCCGTGGACCTTGGTGATCGCAGTCAACGGCACGATCATGACCATCTACCTCTGGCACTTGTCGGCTTTGGTGATTGCGGTTGCCACCTTGTTTCCGCTCGGTTTTCCGCAACCGCAGGTGGGGAGCGCTGCGTGGTGGGCGATTCGGCCCCTCTGGCTGGCAGCCCTCGCCTTTCCACTCGCGGGACTAGTTGCCCTGTTCGGCCGCTTTGAACGCCCGGATCTCGACCCTGCCGAACGGGACTGGAACCTGGAGAAGTTCTACGCCCTCTGATTGATTCGCAGGGCGGTGTTGAGCAGCTTCGCTCGCCGCGCGCATCAGGGTGTTCCCCGATAGACGGGATGGCGCCTCTGCGACAGGCTGGCGTCAACTAGAGGAGGAGCATCCAATGAAGCGCCTGCGTTTTCTTTTAGCAGCGCTCCTGGCAACCCAGCTGGGGTTGATAGCGGCCCCGGCTGCTGCCCAAACCACCGACACCATTCCCTGCCCGGCAGGTTTGCCGGCAGCCGGGTACACCGACGTTGATCCGGCCAGCGTCCACTTTCACGACGTCAACTGCATTGCCTTCTATGGGATCACCACCCAGGTGGGCGTCTATGACCCCAAGGCGGCGGTAACCAGAGAGCAGATGGCTCTCTTCATCACCCGCACCGTCAACGTGATCGGGCCTCTTCCCGGTGGGACCACCAAGGTCTTCGCCGACGTCGGACACCTCAGCCTGGAATCTCAGCTGGCGATAGATGATCTGGCCGGGCTCAGCATCACCAGTGGCACGACTGCCACCACTTACGACCCGGCCGGGCTGGTGACCCGGGAGCAGATGGTTCTGTTCCTGACCCGAGCAGTGCGCGCCGCATCCGCCGACCTGCCCGACGGAGCGCCGCAGGGGTTCACCGACATCGGCGGCCTCTCAGTGGAAAGCCAAACCGCCATTAACCAGGCCAAGCAGATGGGGATCACCACCGGCGCCAACGCCACCAGCTTTGACCCCTTTGCCCTGGTGACCCGGGAGCAAATGGCTTCGTTCCTGGCACGTACCTTGGATGAGATCTGGCGATTGCCTCTGCTCGATTTCAGCGTGCTCGATTGCTCAGGCGAGACAGTGGAGACGTGCACCGGCAGCTCTAAGTTTCCGGCTAGTCGGTCGTTCCGACTGATCGAGGGGTTCTTCTCCTGCATCTGTGATCCCGTCGATCTCACCAACACCAACTTCACCCTCAGCCTCGACGGCGCCCCGGTGACGCTCGTCGAAAAAAATACCGTCCTTGACGGAATGTCCCTCCGGCTCTGGGAAGTGAAGGTCCCTGCCGGATTGATCGGAACCCATACCTTCACCGGCCAATGGTCGGATGGAGGTGTGATCAACCTGATTGCCACTGTGACTGTGGAGTTCGCATGATCGCCTCTCTGCGATTGGCCAAGGTCGGCCTCTGGCAGACCCAGACCGAGCTCGGAACCACTGTGAGACTTTCGCCACCAGCGACTGGTACCTCGTCGGTTCTGCAGACCCTACGAAGGCTGGTAGTTCTGACCCGAGTAGTGGGATGGGCCTGGTCGACGGCCATCATCATGGCCACCGTCTATAGCGATTCTGATCCTGAGATTGCCATCTTGATGTGGTCCGGAATCGTCTCTACGGTCTGGGCGGGACTGACGGTCATCGGCTCGAGGAGAGATCGCTTTCTCAGCCATCCGCTGTTTGTTTTGAGCGACGGGCTGGTTGCCCTTCTGTTGGCGTTCTCAGGAGCCGTAGCCGGCACGCATGACTTCATCAGCGGCGGCTATCCCATGTCGTGGCTTTTCGTGGTCGCCTACGCCGCCTCGGTTCGCCAAACGCTTGTCGCGGCCGGGATAGTCACGCTCTATGTCGCGTTGGTTCATGTTCTTCTTGGTCTCGGGCCGGCGCGGACCATTGGGAGCGTTCAGTTTCTCGTGGTCGGTCTCATGGCCGGCTGGGCATTCGATTCGCTGCGCAAGGGTGAAGCACGACAACTTCAGGTCGAGTCCGATTTGCGGAAGGAGCAGGAGGCGACCGCACGGCACCATGAGCGGGCGACCATGGCGCGAAAGCTTCACGACTCGGTCTTGCAAACACTGCAGATGATCCGGGCCAATGCCAGCGACGAAAGCGAGGTTCGGTATCTGGCGCGTCGGCAGGAGCGGGAGCTTCGACGGACGATCGACGAGTATCGCTCACCTCACGAGCGAAGCTTCCGGGCCGAGTTGCTCGGAGCCCGCGACCGGGTTGAGGATCTATGTCGGATCGAGATCGATGCGGTGGTGAGAGATGACGTCGAGCTCGATGCGAAGACATCAGTAGCTATCGAAGCTGCGCAAGAGGCGATGATGAACGCAGCAAAGCATTCCGGCGCGGCGCAAATTCACCTCTACAGCGAGATTGGCGAGGGCCAAGTCCGGATCAATGTTCGAGATCGTGGTCATGGCCTTGGGCATAACCCGATTTACACACCGGTGTGGCTGGCCAATTCTCTGAAGGCTCGGCTGGTTCCTTTTGGAGGTGCCGTTCGCGTCGATTGCCCGGTCGAGGACGGCACCGACGTCACCATCACTGTGTCTCGGCCATGAAAGGCGTGAAGATGCCACGGATCTTCCTGGTCGAGGATCACGACATAGTTCGTTTGGGAATCGAGCGCCTGTTGGAAGGTCATTTCGAAGTCGTAGGGTCAGCAGATGACGTGAGCGTGGCCATCGAGATGATTCGAGAACGGAACCCCGATTTGGTGCTGCTCGATGTCGCTCTCCCCGGTGGTGGTGGGGCTGCGGTGGTTGAATCCATCAGGCGCTCGGATAGCGAGGTCAAGTTCTTGGCTTTTACTGTCTCGACCAGTCGGCCCGATGTCATACGGCTGATGAAGGCCGGGGCCAATGGATACGTGGTCAAGACCACTGATCGCAACGATTTGATCAGCCTGATCGGGGATGTGCTCGACGGGGGATTGCCGATCTCGCCCGAGGTCGCGGGTTACCTGCTCGACATCGACGACGAGGCCGTGAAAGTAGAGCGCTTTGGCATGCTCACCGATAGGGAGCGCGATGTGGCCATGTACATAGCTCGGGGATATACCTATCGCGAGGCGGCCGAGGTGTTGGACATCAGCGTCAAGACCCTGGAAACGCATCTCCGTCACATATTTGACAAGCTCGGTGTTTCCAGTCGGCATCAGCTGACCGAAGCGGCGTACGGCTGTGGCTTCCTGCAACCGGGAAGGTTTGGCTCCGAAACCGACCCAGCGTGACCAAACCGCTGTTCATCACCTAGCCGGCAACGAAGCTGAGGCGCAGCTGGCGTCGAGAGTTGTCGCGGTTGGGATCGACCAGCACCACCGATTGCCAGGTTCCCAGCGCCGGTTGTCCATCGAGCACCGGGATGGTCAGCGAGGGAGATATCAGAGCAGGCAGGACATGGTCGGCGCCATGGCCAGGCGATCCGTGGCGATGAACGTATTGGTGCGAGCGAGGAAGAAGCTCCTCCAGCGTGGCCAGCAGATCTTCTTCCGCGCCCGAGCTGGTCTCGATCAAGGCCAGACCGGCGGTGGCATGCGGTGCGAACACGTTGACCAGCCCATCGCCTTTCCCTCGACAGAACTCGACCACCCGGTGGGTGATATCGACCACCGTCGGCACGTCGCCCGTGCGAATTTCGACCAGACTCGATTCCAGCGCGTCCTCCCGCTAACTACCGCGGCTCATTCTTACAACTATGAATGGTCGGGGTTGATCTCGACTCGACGCAACGGCTCGGTGGCGGGCCCGTTGATCACCGAGCCGTCGATACGAAAGCGAGAGCCATGGCAGGGGCAATCCCAGGTGTCTTCGGCATCGTTCCAGTGGACGGTGCAGAAGAGATGGGTGCAGGTGGGCGAAAGCATCGTCACTTCGCCCGAGGGGTGGCGGTATGCAGCAACGATCTTGTCGGAGACCTCAACCAACCCACCCTCGCCGGGCCCCAAGTCGGCCAGCGGGGCTGAGGAGAACCTGTCGACGAAGTCGCCCACCAGAAACCAGCCGACCTTGAGATTGTCTCGGATCGTCCTCCCGACCGCGGTGGCGCCGCCGAGGCGGCTCGGCGAGAAGACGTCGGCGTACGGACTCTCCTTCTCGAGGATGAGGTCGGACAAGATTCGCGCAGCGGCGGTTCCGTTGGTCAGGCCCCATTTCCGAAAGCCAGTGGCGACGTAGGTGTGTCGAGTGAGCGGTGAGCGTCCCACGAATGGGATCCCGTCGACGGTCACGTAATCCTGAGCCGACCAGCGATATTCGAATGATTTGACGTCGAAATTCTCGCGGGCCCAGCGTTCGAGCTCGCCCCAACGACCGGGGGTGGCAGATTTGTCACCGGTCGGGTGTCCTTCCCCGACGAAGATGATCCCGGTTTCACCTCCCTCCGGCCAGGGACGAAATGACCGCACCGGAGCGCCAGCGGAGATGTACATGCCCGTCGGCGGCGCCGATCTCAGCAAAGCAGCGACACCGTAAGAGCGCGAGGGCCGGGTCCTAGCGAAAAAGCCGCCTCGGTTAACGAAGGGAAGCAGAGTGGCGATGATCGACGCTGAGGCGGAGACGGAGCCGGCCCCGTTGGCGACTTCTACTCGGTCCCGATCCTCACTGAGGTGTCGAATACGCGTCCCCTCGAAGAGCCTTCCACCGATCCGGGTGAACTCCCTGGCGAGAGCATCGCAATAGCGAACCGGATGGAAGTAGGCCTGGTCGCTGAATTCGAGAGCACCGGCGACATGGAAGGGAACGTTGGGGACACTGAGCCGGGAAGGAAGCCCGAGGCCGCTGGCCGCTTCGTGCTCCTCTGCCAGCGCAGGAAGATCGTCTTCGTCGACTGCATACACAAAAGCTGAGGCTCGGGTGAAACCGCAGTCGGTCGATGTCGAAGCGACGAGATCCTCCACCAGGTCGATCGCCTCTTGATTCGCCATCGCATAGGCCCGCGCTACCTCGGAACCGTGCTGACGGACGAGCCTCGTGTAAATCAGGGAGTGCTGCGACGTGACCTTGCCGGTGGTGCCTCCGGTCGTTCCCGAGCCGACCTGATTCGCCTCGACCACCACGACCTCCCGACCCCGACGCTGAAGCAGCAGCGCCGCCGTGAGGCCAGTAATACCGGCCCCTACGACGACGACATCGGCCGTAACTCGATCGGCTAAGGCGCCATACCTAGGACGGTCGTCGGTGAGCCAGACCGATTTTCGTTCAGACATACCCACTGTTTATCGCGTTCTGCCGTCTAGCGACTTTCCAGCGAGGGTCGCCGCTGCTGAGGAGAATTCTTAGGTCGGGAGCCCGCCTAGGGTCGATAAGGGGACACCAGCCTCTATTGAGAGGAGATGAAATGCGAAATCCAAGTGCCATCGGTGCTGTCCCGGCCGACCTGATTCGTCGGGAATTGCAGGGCCAAGTCTTTACACCTGAAGATCCGGGATACGACCAGGCCCGGACCGTCTTCTTCGGACTCTTCGACCGCCATCCGGCATTGATCGCCCAGGTGGCCAATGCCGACGATGTCGCAGCGTTGGTGAAGCTGGCGAGGAAACACGGGGTCGAGTTAGCGGTGCGAAGCGGCGGGCACAGCGCTGCCGGCCACAGCATGCCCGATGGAGCTGTGGTGATCGACTTCCAGGCGATGAAGGCGATCGAGATCGATCTCGAGAGCAAGACCGCCTGGGCTGAGTCCGGTGTTACCGCCGGCGAGTACACCGCCGCCGCCGGTGCTCAGGGGTTGGTCACCGGGTTTGGCGATACCGCCTCGGTCGGCATCGGCGGTATCACCCTGGGCGGCGGGGTCGGCTTCCTGGTCCGAAAGCATGGGCTCACTATCGACGATCTCCTCGGCGCCGAAATCATCACCGCCGAGGGAGAGGTGCTGGAAGTCGATGCCGAGAAACACCCCGATCTCTTCTGGGCGATCAGGGGCGGGGGAGGCAACTTCGGAGTTGTCAGCCGCTTTCGCTACCGGCTCCACGAGCTACCGGAGATCGTGGGGGGGATGCTGTTTCTCCCCGCCACCACCGAAGTCGTCTCCGGATTCCTCGAGGCGGCGGATGCCGCCGACGAGGAGCTGAGCACCATTCTCAATGTGATGACGGCGCCGCCGATGCCGTTCCTGCCCGAGGAGGCGGTGGGTAAGCCGATCGTGATGGCCTTTCTCACCTACGCCGGCGAAGCCGAGGTGGGAAACAAGGCCATCGCTCCGTTCCGCGAGCTGGCGGAGCCGATCGTCGACATGGTGCGGCCGATGACCTATCCCGAGATGTACATGCCCGAGGAGGGGGAGTTCCACCCGGTGGCCGCCGGACGGACCACCTTCATCGACGAAATCTCCAACCTCACTATCGAGCAGATCCTGGCCGAGATCGCCAGCTCGCCGGCGATGATGGCGGCCTGCCAGCTGCGAGTCCTGGGAGGAGCGATGGCGAGGGTGCCCGATGACGCGACCGCCTTTGGTCACCGACGACGCAAGCTCATGGCCACGGCGGCGGCGATGTTCGAGCGCCCCGAGGAGGAGGAGAAGTACCTCCCTTGGGTCACCAACGTGATGCGGCTCTACGACAAGGACTATGAAAGACGGGCGTACACCGGATTCCTCGCCGATGAGGGCCCCGAGCGGGTGAAGGCGGCCTATCCAGGACCAACCTGGGAACGCTTGACCGAGGTCAAGCGCCGCTACGACCCCGACAACGTGTTCCACTACAACCAGAACGTCCCGCCCGCATAGCCGCTGCCCCTCAGGCGGGCGGGCGGTGGGTGGGTTCGCCCACCCAGAGCGAGAGATGTCGGGGCTGAATCACCTCAACCAGCACCTGGTCGAGTTTCTCCACCACCCCGACCAGGTCGACCTCATGACGGAGGTCTTCGACAAAGCGCTCCACGGTCACTTGGGCGTCGTAACGCCTGCGATTGAAGCGCCGGTCGATGAAGACCTGCACTCGGTCCCGGACCGGGCGGAAGGCACTGAGCAGCAAGAAGCTGGTAATGGCCACGGCCGGCTTCGAGTCGATCAACGGCGAGGCGGCAACGGTCCCGAGCAGGAGCTGGGTGACGACGACGAATCCGGCGTAGATCGCGGTGAGGAAGGCGGTGGCGATGGCGTAAACGGTCGTCCGGTTGAGCAGCCGCTCGATGTCCCAGATCCGGTAGCGAAGGATGCCGAGGAAGAGGGCCACCGGGATGAGGGCGAACGCGGGCTGAAAGGTGCGATAGAGGGTGACCGGCGGGTCGGGGATGTTCCTCCCCGCCAGCACGTTGGCGACGGGTGAGAATCCGTGGAGGATCAGGAAGACGATCCCAAACCCCACCGAGGGAAGCAGGGCCCAGAAGAGCAGGCGCGCCTGGGCCTGGCCGGTCGCATCGTCGGTGTTGAAGATCCGGTAGGCCTGGGCGGCGGCACCGGCGGCGGGGACCATGAGGCCAAAGAAGAGAAGCAACGTGGCCGGGCGAGAATCTCCCTCGAGGCGAAGGGAGAGAAACACCACCACCAGTGTGAGGCCGATATAGAGGGGAAGGACTCGTGCCGCTCCCCAGCGAGGCACCGGGCGGCCATCGGGGAAGAGCAAGAGAGCAAAAACGTAGGCGAGGCCGGCGATGACATGGGCCGCCACTTGGGCGAAGGTCTCGATCGGGGTAAAGGGAATCCACTCCAACACCGCTTGGGAGGTGAGGTTGAAGACCCCGGCCGCGCCCACGAGCGCCAACGCCAGAAGACGGGCGGTCCAGTCTCGGGAGCGCAGCCACAGCAGCACCGCTGCCAGTCCCAGGTTGACGAGGCTGAAGAGGTAGTCCCAGACGATCTGGAGGGCGGTGGGAACCTCATGGGAAGCATCGGCAGCCCGGGTGGCCACCCGGGCCCAAGAGCCGGTGCCGAGCCCCTCAACGTGCAGCGTCTCGTGGAAGGCTGGTGAGACCGAGGCCACCACGGCCAGCGCTCCCTGGACCAGTACGAATAGGGAACCGAGCAGATAGAGCCCGAAACCAACAAAGAAGACCGCGTCGGCCGTTCGGTTCCGGGCCGGGGCCTCGGTCATCGCCTCAGCCGCTGACTTCGATCGTCCCCACCATCGGCGGATGGATCAGGCATGCATAGCGATAGGTCCCGGGGGTGGAAAACCGGAGGGTGTATTGAACGTAAGCGTCGCTAAAGAGCACACCTGAGGACCAGAAGCCCGATCCGTCCCAGGAGCCCCCGTCAATGACGAGCGGCTCCGTTGGATCCTCGGGCTCCTCGATTGCGGGGGCGCCACCGGCCGGGAGGAAAATCTCCTCGTTGGCGGTGATGGTCCCGTCCTCCTGAACGTCGTAGATGGGGAAATATTCGGGGACATCGAAGCTGATCGAGTGAGGGCCGAACATCAGCCAGGTAACAGGCTCGCCGGCCTCGGTGGTGATGGTCTCGGGCACGAATTCGTTGAGCAGCCCCTGGACCTCTTCATCGACCAGGCCGCTGAAGTTGCCGCTAAAGGCCTCGCCTCCCATCACGATCTCGCCGCCTTGGGCCTGGGCGAAGACCTGTCGGAACGGCTCGACCACCTCGTTCAACTCCTCACGAGTCTCCTGGTTCACCTCACTCGGGGAGGCGATGGGCTGGTCGGTGGGCACTACTTCCATTACTCCGCTCTGGAAAGAGCCGTGCACGGCACAGAACCAGGGATAGGCCCCGGGAACGATCGAGTCGGCGACCTGAAGCGTGAAGACGTTCTCGCGATCGGTCTCGAACCCGATGAAGCCGCTGTTGTAGTAGGCCTCGGTCCCGTCGAAGCTCCCCAGCTCTTGATTGGGACAGGGGGAGCCGTCGGTGGGGATGGCCCCTTCTTCGATGACGCAGGGCTGGGCGATGCTCTGGTCGATGGGTGGAAAGACCTCTTGCGGTTCGGTCCCTGCCGTCTCCCCCTCACCGGCGGCTTCGCCCGGTGGAGGCCCCTCGCATTCGCTGAAGAGAACCGGCAGCGTGCACTCCGCCTCGAGATACTGCTCCATGGCCTCCGGTGGAACCTGGTCCTCGGGAAGGTCGCCGTACTGTTCGATCAGGGGACGGGTGATCTCGAGCGCTTCGGTGACCGCGGTACCAAAGGTGACGGTGTGGGCCTCGCCGGTCCAGTCCTGGACAAAGCGGACCGTGTCGCCGGGGTGGACTTGAATCTCGTCGGGAAAGAACTGGATGAACTGGGTGTTGAACTCGTCGTGGGAGTAGTCGACCCGGACGGTGATCGCATCACTCCCGGGCGACGCGCATCCCGCCACCACTAGCGACAACACCAACCCGCCGGTCCAGGTCCACCGCCCCGCGGACCGAATCCGTTCCCTCATCGACTGATCTCCTCGCCTCTCTCCCACCTTGCGGGCGCCACGTTACGGCACCGTTACCGCCAAGGAGAAAAGCGCACCAAGTCCTCAGGCCCCAATTCCCGGCAGGTCGATCGAGCGGAGGGATTCGATCGTCACCCGGACCCCGGCGGGCAAAGCGACCGCGACCAGCAAAACACTTTGGCAAGCGGGACAACGAACCACGCTCCCGGGAGCCTCGAGATACACGACGGTGGCCCCCAGGCGGTTGGTCGCCCCGCAGTTGCCACAGCATCCGAGCCGGTCGGTCATCTCCCGTCCAAAAAGCTCCTGAAGCAGGCCGCCAATGGCATTGCCGTCGAGATGGCGATCGTCGTCATTCATGCTCAGCCTCCTGTGGGACCAAAGCGTTCGGTGCGAATTCGTTCCGGTTGGTGGCCGAGCTCGCGCAGGTTGGCGGCGACCGTCTCCACAAAGCCAGTCGGCCCACAAACAAAGATGGCTGGCTCTTGGTCGGCGTCAAAGGTGGTGTCGACCAGCATCGCCCGGTCGACCCGACGGGTATAGCCCTTCCAGCCGTCGGGATGGGAGCGAGTCAGGGTGTAGTCGATGTCAAGAGCGGGCAATTCGTGGGCAAGGCGGGAGAGCTCGTCGCGATAGATCAAGTCCTCTTGGGTCCGGGCCGAAACGAGCATCCGGGCGGGGATGGCGTCTCCGCTTTTTCGCAACGAACGAGCCATCGCCATCAAGGGCACCAAGCCGCTTCCCCCGGCCACCAGCTGAAGCGGTCCCCCTCGAGCCGGCTCCCACACGAAATAACCCCCGATCGGTCCCCGTAGCTCGATCCCATCACCCACGTGCAGCTCCTCGTGGAGATACGACGACACTTCGCCCTCGTTGACCAACTCGACCGTGATGGTGACGTTTTCCCCATCGGTAGGAGTCGCAATCGAATAGCTGCGCTGAGCTTGATAGCCGTCCTCGGCGGTCAGGCGGAGGTCGATGTGTTGGCCGGGAAGGTGTCCCGGCCAATCGGGAACCCCCAGGCGGATACTCTGGACCCGGGGTGTCTCTGGGATCAGCTCCAGGACCTCAGCGACGAGCCAGCTCAGTCGCCCGCGTACCGCTGTTCTTTCCATGGGTCCCCGTAGATGTGATAGCCATAGGACTCCCAGAAACCGGGCGACTCCTTTGTAGCGAGCGCCAGCCCCTCAACCCATTTGGCACTCTTCCAGAAATAGAGATGAGGGACCAGGAGCCGGGCGGGGCCACCGTGCTCGGGTCGGAGCGGCGCACCCGCGTAGGTGTGCGCCACCCAGGCTTTGCCGCCGGTGAGATCGGTCAGGGGAACGTTGGTGGTGTAACCACCAACAGAGTGGGCCAAGGCGAATGAGGCCGATGTCTTGACGCCATCGAGCAGCGTGTCGACGGACACACCTTCCCAGACTGTGTCGAGCTTTGACCACTTGGTCACGCAGTGGATGTCGACTGTTATCTGCTCCTGCGGGAGCTGCTGAAACTGGTCCCAAGTCCAGGTGAACTCCTCACCGTTCTCAGTGGTGAGGCTGAACCGCCAGTTCTCGGTGAGGATCAGCGGAGTTGGTCCGGCGGATAGGACGGGAAAGTCGTCGGTGACGTACTGTCCAGGCGGGACCCGGTCGGGGACAGCCTCCACTTGCCGTCGCCCCTTGAAGCCTCGCGATACGAACGTCATTAGTGATCCTTAGCTCGGTCAAAACCTCCGCGAAGGGCGGAAACCGATGTCGGTGGGGTGATCACCTCGACGTCGACGTTACAAAAGGGAATGACGGGTTGCCATCCCTCGAAGCCGAACTTTCGGAGGCCGTCATCATCAATGAGCATGGGAGAGCCGTCGCCGTCGGCTATGACAGTCCCGATCGGGAGCGATGCCAGCTCGGCTCGCCAGGTCCTGCGGTCCGCTGATCTTGACAGCCCGCGCCCCGGCGCCAGGCGTTCGGAGGCGAGGCGCTGATCGATCTCGCGCGCAGTGAGAGGTCGCGCTAGGCCTTCGGCTTCGGCGATAGCGCGGCGGTAAGCGTTGAAGTCCCCCCGCCGGCAATACGCACAGGGTCGGTGTCCGGCGGCGAGGGCGACCGCTTCGTCAAGGAAGAAGAGTGGCGTCCAGGTATGAGGCCGAGTCAGGGGATGCTTCCACTCTTTGAACTCGAGGCGGCACGTGATCCAGGCCCGGCTCTGGTGGTGGCGGACCAGCTCTCCATCATCGTCCACCAGACAACCCCGATTGCCAGTCACGGTTCCCCGGGCGGAAACAGCATGGAGATCCCCCCAGGGGTCGACGCGGTTCTGAAGCGGCACTAGGCAGTGAGCCAGCTGGCGATGGCTTTCCCGATCTCGGGTCCTGAGTCCTCCTGGAGGAAATGGTGACCGCGCACCTTGACTCTTTCCTGATTGGGCCAGCGGGCGGTGGCACGGGCGATGCCCGCCGAGAAAAAGCCGGGGTCGGCTTCGATGAAGAGCTTGGGGATGTCGCTCGTCTTCAACCACTGGTGGTAGTCGCCGACGATTTGGGTGACATCGGAAGGCTCGCCGTCGATGGGGAGCTGGCGGGGCCAGCTCAGCGTGGGGCGCCGAGACTCACCAGGTTCGAGATAAGGGCGCCGGTACTCGGCCATGTCGTCTTCCGAGAGGGGATCGAGGACCGAAGCCGGCAGCACCCGTTCGATGAAGTAATTCTTCTCAAGGATCAGCGACTCGCCCGCTTCGGAGCGAAAACCCTGGAAGATCGATCGGGCCGACTCCGGCCACTGCTCCCACGAAGCGAGCGGAGCGACCAATGCCTCCATGTAGACGATCGCCTTCACCGCCTGAGGATGACGACGGGCCCAGTCGAAGCCGAGGGCAGAGCCCCAGTCATGGATGACCAGGGTCACGTCCTGGGCAACGTCAAGTTGGTCGAGCAAGGCGTCGAGATAGCGACGATGCTCCACGAGCCGGTACGAATCGGGGCCACTGTCGGGCAGCTTGTCGGAATCTCCCATCCCGATCAGATCGGGGGCGATGCACCGTCCGAGGTGACGGACTTCGGGAATCACCTTGCGCCAGAGATACGATGAGGTGGGGTTCCCGTGGAGGAAGACGATCGGCCCTCCCTCGCCATCCTCCACATAGGCCATCTGCCGGCCAAGGACGGCGGCGAACTTCTTATCCGTCATCGGGCGTAGTCGAGGCGGTATACGGCCACGGGTGAGGTCCGTCCGCGAAGCTGTGTGGGCCCAACCTGCGTGAAGGTGAAATCGGGATTGGTGGCCTCGCCCACCACATTTTCCGAGACGAGGATCTCTCCCGCCCCCGCTAGTTCACAAAGCCGGGCGGCCACATTGACCGCCATCCCGAAGAAATCGTGACCTTCGGCAACCGGAGTCCCCATGTTCAATCCGATCCGGATGGCGATTCCACGATCTTTCAAGTCCCGCTGGACCTTGCTCGAGAACCTGAGCGCATCGTGCGGAGAGTTGAACGCCAGCATGAATCCATCACCGGTGTGTTTCACCTCGCGACCGCCGTGGCTGTCGAGGAGACTGCGGACCAGCCGATCATGATCGCGGAGGATCTGAACTGCCGCTTCGTCACCGAGCGTGTCGAGCAAGGCGGTGGAGCCGACCATGTCGGTGAAGACGAAGGTGCGGACGGCTGACTCGTCGATGGGGCCGTCGTCGGGATCGGTGAGGCGGCCCAGTATCGCCGCCACCTCCGCGCGATCGACCGGGATGACGCGGTTGGCCAGCATGCCGTGGGAGAGGCCGTGGACCTCGTTGACGACCTCCGGATTTGGTGCTTCGACGAGGCAGTTGGCGACGCCCCGGGGATAGTCGAGCCAGTAGGTGAGGAACCGGACGTTGTATTCGTTCTCGAGCGCCAGGTCCATGGCGTGGGCGGCGGCGAGATCGGTCGGAACCGCGCCCTTGGTGTCGTGCTGATCCATGTAGAGAGGCACGCCCGCAGCCTAAGCCAACCCCCGACCCCCGGGTTTATTACGAACCCAGGGTTCACAGGCAGGCTGTACCTCCCTGTGAGCCCACAGAACGCGAGGAAACAAGAGAGATCGTTCTTAGTCTGGCCGCCGTGCGCACTAGAGCCATCCGCAACTGGTCGCGGGCCCACACGATCCTCTATCGAGCAACCGGCGGCCGGTTGGGTCGGCGGGCGCGGGGGATGGATTATCTCCTCCTCACCACCACCGGGCGTCGCTCCGCGAAGAGGCACACGGTGCCGCTCCTCTACCTTCGTGAGGGTCCCAGCCTGGCGGTCATCGCCTCCTTCGGTGGCAAGCCCCGTCATCCCGATTGGTATTGGAATCTGAGGAAAGACCCCAACGTCGGCGTCCAAGCCGAGGGCGAGCGTTTCACTGCGACGGCTCGGGAGGCCGATGCCGAGGAGCGGGCAAAGCTTTGGCTGCGGGCGGTGGCGGTCTGGCCCGATTACGCCGAGTACCAAAAGCGGACCGACCGCCAGATCGCGATTGTGATTCTGGAAAGGGTTGACAGCGATAAGTGAACGGTGATAAGTTGTCGCCGTTAAGCGACTAGAGACCTCAACCCGGGAGGGGAATTGTGGGACGGCTCGGCAGCTTTTTGGTGCGACGGCGAAGGTTGGTCCTGGTATTAGCGGTAGTCGGGCTCATCGCCGCGGGGATCTTGGGGAGCGGGGTCGCGGGACGACTTTCCAACGGCGGTTTCGAGAATCCTGAGGCGGAGTCGTTCATCGCTTCCCAGCTGCTGGCCGACGAGTTCTCGGTCTCGCCCCCCGACATCCTCATCGTCGCCAGCGCTCCGGGTTCGGTTGACGATCCCGCCGCCGCCTCGGCCGGTGTTGCCTTGGGCGGAGCTCTGGCGGCCGAAGAGGGTGTGGCCTCGGTCAGCTCCTATTGGACTCTCGGTTCCCCTCCACCACTCCGCAGCGCCGACGGGACCAGGGCCTTGGTGTTTGCCAGCCTGGAGGGGACTCAGGACGAGATGCTCGAGCGCTCCGCCCAGATCGCCGAGGAGTATCGAGGCGAGTTCCAAGTCCTCGATGTGGCAGTCGGCGGCGAAGGTGCCGTCTTTGCCGAGGTCAACGAGGTCATCGAAGCGGATCTGGTCAAGGCGGAGTCGATCGCCTTTCCCATCACACTGATCCTTTTGATCATCGTTTTCGGTTCGGTGGTTTCCGCCCTGCTACCTCTCGGGGTAGGAGTAGTGGCGATCGTCGGCACCTTCCTCGTCCTCGACCTCCTCGCCCGCGTCACCGAGGTCTCGATCTTTGCCCTCAACCTCACGACTGCCCTCGGCCTCGGTCTCGCCATCGACTACGCCCTCTTTGTCGTCTCTCGTTTCCGCGAGGAACTGGCCTCCGGCCATCCCACCGGTGAGGCGGTGGAGCGCACGGTTGCCAGTGCCGGACGCACGGTTCTCTTTAGCGCCGGGACGGTGATGGTCTCGCTGGCGGCGATGCTGGTCTTTCCCCTCGCCTTCCTGAGATCGTTCGGGTACGCCGGCATTGCCGTGGTGGCACTGGCGGCGGTAGGGGCGATCGTTGTGCTGCCAGCTTTGCTGGCGGTGCTCGGCCCACGCGTCGAGAAATGGCGGGTCCGCCGCCTCCGTCCCGCTACTGGCGAAGGCGTCTGGCATCGAGTGGCGATGGCTGTGATGAAGAGACCAATCCCGATCGCCACCCTCGCTATCGCGTTGCTGGTCTTTTTGGGACTGCCTTTCCTCCAGGCTGAGTTCGGGTCGGCCGACGATCGCATCCTTCCCCCGGACTCAGTCGCTCGAGAAGTGGGCGACCTCCTCCGCACCGAGTTCACCGGCTTCGACTCCGCGCCAATCGACGTCGTCGCCCTCGGCCTGAGCGACCCCGATTCCATTGGGGCGCTGTCGGCCGAGCTCTCGGCTCTGGACGGAGTCTCACGAGTTGACGGTCTGGCCGGAACCTATGTCGACGGAGCCCAGGCGCTTCCTCCGGGAATCGCCAGTCTCCGCTTCGGCGCCGAAGCCGGCACCTATCTCCAGGTCATCCCCGCCGTCGACCCCCAGTCGACTGCCGCCGAGTCATTGGTGAGGGAAATCAGATCCATTGACGCACCAGTGGGACTAGCGCTCACTGGACCCAGTGCGGCGCTGGTCGATAGCAAGGAGGCGATCACCTCCCGGCTGCCGCTGACGCTGGGGATCATCGGCGGCGTCACCTTTGTGGTGTTGTTTCTGATGTTCGGCTCGGTGCTGGTGCCGGCCAAGGCAGTGGTGCTCAACCTGTTATCGCTCTCGGCCACTTTTGGGTCGATGGTGTGGATCTTTCAGCAGGGCAACCTCTCTGAGTTCCTGGGCTTCACCTCGATGGGCCACATCGATCTCACCATGCCCATCCTCATGTTCTGCATCGCCTTCGGCCTCTCCATGGACTACGAAGTCTTTCTCCTCTCCCGCATCAAGGAGGAGTACGACCACACCGGCGACAACGTCCGCTCGGTGGCTACCGGTCTGGAGCGGACCGGACGGGTTGTCACCTCCGCCGCTCTCCTGATAGCGGTGGTGATGGTGGCCTTCGCCCTCTCGGGAGTGACGCTGATGAAGATGTTCGGCATCGGGATGACACTGGCGGTGCTGGTCGACGCCTTCGTCGTCCGGGCGACGCTGGTGCCGGCCTTTATGCGTCTTGCTGGCCGGGCCAATTGGTGGGCGCCGCGCTTTCTTCGCCGGATTCACGAGCGCTTCGGATTTAGTGAGACTCCCACCGCCCGCCCGGTGCCGGTTGAGGAGATGGTGTGAGCAGCCGGGTTCGGCTCCGCAAGGGCGAGGGGGAGCAGCTTCGGCGCGAGATCCTCGATGCCACCCGGGAACTGCTGGCCGACCTGGGATCGATGGAGCTCGTCTCTATCCGCAGCATCGCCCACCGGGTAGGGGTGAGCTCGCCCTCGATCTATCTCCACTTCCGGGACAAAGACCACCTCTTATATGAGGTGTGCCGGGAGGTGTTCGAAGACTTTGCCGCTCGCCTGATCCCTCTTTTCTCGGCCGAGGGCACGGCCCTGGAACGACTTCGCATGCTCGGCCGCGAGTACATCCGCTGGGGTCTCGAGCACGCCCCCCTCTATCCGGTGCTCTTCTTGGGTGAGCCGCCGGCGTCAATCGAGGCCGAGGAGCTAAAAGGCGACCCGGGGATCGTGGTGCTGGAGGGATTGGTGGCTCTGGTCCGGAGCGGAATCGAGGAGGGCACGATCCTCCCCGGTCGGAGCCCGGAGGCGATCGCCTGGGCGATGTGGTCGGGGGCCCACGGAGCGGTCCTGCTGCTGACGTCCTCGCTGCCCTGGATCGAAGAGCACCTCACCGCCTCCGACGTCGAGATGGACCTGCCCAACACCGACGAGCTGATCGAAACCGTGATCGACGCCTTGTCCCGCTCCTTCGCCGCCCAACCCGCCTAACCATCGTTTTTATCAGCCAAACCGACCGCCCGAGGGTCGGATCGGGCGCGTAGAACCATCAGCCACAGCACAGGGGTCTATCGGCGCGGTTCGTCGTCCGACACGATCTCCCGATGGACTACGACAAGATCATCCGAGATTTGGGCGCTGATCAACATGGGCTTCTTGCTCGCTGGCAGCTGAATGCGGCCGGAGTGCACTATCGAGCTATCAACCGCAGAGTTGAATCTGGGATGCTGGAGTGGGCGAGCGAGCGCGTCCTTCGCATAGCCGGCGCGCCCCTGCTCCCCGAACAGCGACTGTTGATCCCGGTGCTTCATGCAGGGCCTGACACCTTCGTTTCGCACGAAACCACCGTCGCGTGGTGGGGCATTGCCGGGTTCAGGCTCGATCGGGTTCACATCGCAATGGAACGCTGCTACCGCCGGAGGATCGAGATTCCCCACGTCAAGGTTCATCACTCGACCGCGATTCCTGACTGGTGCCGCAAGATCTACAAGGGTGTACCCGTCGTGGCGCCGGCATTAGCCATCTATCAGCTCGCCGCCACTGCCTCCCGGGAAAGACTGGCGAGAGCCTTGGACAACGGTTGGTCGCTCGGCCTCTACGACGGTCGGACCATAGATCGGCTACTCCATAGACTCGGTCGATCGGGGCGCAACGGAACCGTCGCCATGCGAGAGCTGCGTCAACAGCGGGGCGATGACTGGACTCCACCGGCATCCAATCTCGAGTCGCGTTTCAATGAAGTTGCGGAGGCCAATGGCTTTAGGTTCCGGCGTCAAGTCAACATTGGCGACGACGAGGAGTGGACGGGGAGGGTTGACTTCCTGGCCGAAGACTGCCCGCTGATCGTCGAGATCTTGAGCGAGCGCTATCACACCTCCTTGACCGATCGGGAAGTCGACGAGGCGCGCCGACACCGTCACAGCGAGATGGGCTACATGGTCGTTGAAGTTTGGGACCACGAGATCTTCTCCACGCCCTGGCTGGTGATCGAGCGAATTCGTCGGGCACGTGTCGCCTTGCTACGGCGTTCTCCGCGCCCAAACCGACCGCCTAGAGGTCGGTTTGGCTGATAAAAAGCCCCCACTAAAGGTCCCAACGACTAGTGTTGGGTGGAGATGGCACGCAAAAGGGCCCACGTCCGCCCCCCGAGCAAGCCGCGCCGCGTCGGAACGGGCGCCATCGAGCAACTACTGATCGACTCCGGGGCGGCGGCCCTCTACGAGGACCGGGGATTGGTGGAACGGGTGGTTTCGGTGCTTGGCTCCAACACCGTCGCCCGCTTGCTCGGCGTCTCCCGCTCCCAGCCCTCGCGCTGGCGCTCGGGCGAGGAGCGGATGTCGCCTCTCAACCGGGCCCGGCTGAGCGACCTTGACCACGTGCTCAATCGCCTGCTGCAGGTGCTCTGGCCCGAGGAGGCCGGCGCCTGGTTGACGGCTCCCAATCCGCACCTGGGTGGTCGGCCCGTCGACGTCTTGGCGCTGCGCGGCTCGGGACCTGTCATCGAGGCCATCGACGCCCTCGCCCAGGGCGCCTATGCCTGAAGAAACGCGTGGCAACGCTCTACCGAGTCTTTCCGTGGTTACAGCAGGCTCGTCGGGGCCAGCCCGGGCACCCTGCCTTTGTCCCCGGGGGTGGCGCCGGCCGCATCGATAACCCCGAGCACTATCTCGCCCTCTACCTCTCCGATGGGCCCGGCGGTGCCTGCGCCGAGTCCTTCTTCTTCAAGCCGATCTGGGATGCGAAGATGTTGCGCGGCTCGCCGAGCCTTCCCGGAAGCATTCAGGCGATAGCCACCTTCGATCTCCATCCTGCGACCGAGATTTGCGATCTCGACGATGCCTCCCGTTTGGTGAGCCTGGGGCTGAGACCGTCGCAAGTGGTGACCCGCGATCGGGCGGTCACCCAAGCCTGGGCGCTCGCGGTTTTTCAGCAACAGCAATTCGGTGGCATCCGCTGGTGGTCCTATCACGATCCCCGCTGGGGGAGCCACGGGGTGTGGGCGACTTCCAAGCTGGAGCTGCGAAGCGTCGAGGCTTTGACCCTCGATCACGCCGCGGTTGTCGAGGCAGCGGGAGTCCTCAACCGCCGTTTCGCCTGAGTCTCACCTCTTTTTCTTGGCCCGGTACCGGGCCTTGTTCTCCGCCAGTCGTTTCCTCACGAGTTCTTTGACGAGGCCCCGCTGCGCCGGGTCAGTTCGATTCGCGACCAGCCGGAGCGCAGATTCCAGGTGGGCAACGCTTTCGCCAGAGTTGGTGGTCCGGTGACCTGGATTCGGTGCTTTTTCAATGCCTCGGTCCATTCGATTCGACCCAGGTGCCATTCGGCCAGCGCCTGGGCTTGCACGGTGACCACCAGATCCTCTGGATATCCAGGATCGGATCGGCACACCTCGCTGTCGGCGCCATGAAAAATGACCCACAGCTGGTTGCCTTTCTTCGTCATCTCGGGGATGTCGAAACGCACCACCACTCGGCGCTTCGGCAACCGGTCTTGCGCCAGGTACATCTTCACCCATGAATTGAGCACGACTCCGACGTCCAGATGCTGCGGAGCGAGTTCCATCCACTGCTCGCCCCATTTGCCCATGGCCAGCAGGACCTCGGCCAGACCCCGCCCTGCCTCGCTCAGGCCGTACCTGTACTTGCCTCCTGCCACCGGTGTCTTCACTACCACCCCAACCCGTTCCAGGTCGCGAAGTCGAGAAGTCAACAGGGTTCGGGAGAGTCCGGGGGCTCCTTCGGCGAGCTCTGTGAAAGTGGTGGAGCCGTTGAGAAGATCGCGGACAATGATCGGTGTCCAGCGCTCGGCCAGCACCTCTGAAGCACGGGCGATGGGGCAGTACTGCCCGTAAGTACGCACGACACGAGTGTGGCGGCTGTCGGCCCGAAAGGCGAGTACATTTTTTGTTCTAGACAGACAGGACTGGGTTTGCCACGATCTGGCGATGTCGTATCAAGAGGCTGAGCATCGGTTGTGGAGTCGGTATGGACAGCAGCCCACGGATCGGTTCGTCGAACTATCGCAGCCGCCGATGCGGGTGCGAGTGGCGGAAGTCGGGTCGGGCAGTCCTCTGGTCTTCATCGGGGGAACCGGAGGAACGGGCGCCTATTGGGCTCCGCTGGTGCATGAGTTGTCGGGGTATCGGTCCCTGGTGATGGACCGCCCCGGATGGGGCCAGAGTTCCGAGGTTGACTACTCACGTTATGAGTTCAAGACGATGGTGACCGACGTCCTCCGCGGAGTGCTCGACGCCCTCGGCCTCGAGAAGGTGAGCCTGGTGGGGGCGTCGATCGGCAACCTTTGGGCACTGCGCTTGGCGCAGATGGAACCGGAACGAGTTGATCGCATCGTCCTCCTGGGTGGATCGCCCAACCGTGAAATTCCCGTCCCCAGGTTTGTCAGGGTCCTGGCCTCACCGCTGGGAAAGCTCATGGTCAGCCTCCCGATGCGGGAGAAAATGTTGATCTCCCAGCTGCGGGCCATCGGTCACGGTCCCAGCGTCGACGCCGGAAAAATGGACGACTTCCTCCCCTGGCGGCTCTCGCTTTCCAACGAAACGCAATCGTTGGTCAGCGAACGAAACATGGTCAAGGCACTACTCGAAAAGGCCGGGTTCCGCCCCGGACTCACCCTCGACGACAACGATCTGGCAGAGGTGAAGGCTCCCACCCTGATGATCTTTGGCACCGCCGATTCCACAGGAGGGCCGAGCATCTGGCAGAGGTTTGTCGACCCACTTCCTCTAGGTGAGCTCAAGGTGCTGGAAGGTCTCGGACATATGCCGTGGTGGGACGATCCCCGGCTTGTCGGCCACGAGGTGGCGACATTTCTAAACGGTGGGTGAGCCCGACAGCTCTGGCACTCTGTCGTGTTGGCGAACCCAACCCAGCAGCAGCTTCAATCCGATCCCGGTGTAGACCAGGCCCGCCGGGACCCACATGATCGCCCCGGCCAGCTGCTGGTCGGCGAGCGGATCGAGGCCGTAGGCGCGGGTGGTGGCCGAATAGACCCAGTACCAGGGCGAGTCGGCGAAGGTGAGGAGAAGGGCGAGAAACACGCTTTGCAGCGCCATGGTGAAGACCAAGAGCACACCGAGTCCCTCCGTTTGTCGACCGATGCCTACCGCCCGCCAGAAGACGACCGCGGTCGCGAGGAAGCTGAGATGTTCGAGGCCATGGAGGAGGGGATTGACCACTGCCGCGTTGTAGGGACCAGCGGCGTGCCAAAACCAGATCGTGACCGTGTGCAAGATCCAGGCCAGGATGGGTGACAACCAATGGGGAAGCGGGAGCCGGATCGCTCTCGCCAGTAGCGGTCCGGCGACGAGGATCAGCAGCAGGTGCTGGACCATATGGGCTGAGGCCAACGCATGAGCCATCTCCTCGAGCGGTGACAACAGTGCAATACCCACCACCGCCAATGCGATGAGTAGGGACCGCCTTGAAATCAGCATGGACGGAAAAAGAGGGCCGGCAACCCGACGAAGACAGTGGCGACGAAGAAGGAGATGCCCAGAATCCCTCCCGCTTTGATCAACGCCTGGTAAGGCGCGTTGTCATCGGCCTTGCGAAAGGCGCGGACCATCAACCAGACCACTGGGATGGCG
>DATEDN010000160.1:0-2448 GCA_035281645.1 Acidimicrobiia bacterium
GCATCGGGGGGGGGCGCAGGCGAGCTTGCGAGCCGCGCCCCCCCCCGGAGGGGGTCTGGGGGATTCTTCCCCCAGCCTGGGGGGGTCTGGGGGGGCCGTCCTTCGGCCCCCCCAGGGGGGGTTCGGGGGGGTTTCCCCCCCGTTGGGGCCTAAACGGGTTGGCGACACAGCAAGCCACATGCCAAACAGAAACCCAAAACTGGTGACAAGACACGATGCCCGAGACCTGATACAACCCATAGAGTGCCCGAGACACAGCACACACTACCCCTAGAGGAGACTGCCCGGCTCGTGCCGTGCAGATACTGCGGGAGACCCCTGCTCTTGCTGCCACACGACAACAGGGAGTACCCCTGCTGTGACCCAAGACCCGTGAAGCTCAGCAACGACCTGCGGACTGGTGAGCTATGCGACAGGAGCACCGACGACACATGAATACACCACACAACAACGAGGACCCGGAGCGAGCCGGCACGACAGAGATGTCTCACATCGAGTTCCTCTGCAATCAATGCCACAACGGACGCACTCTCCAAGAAGCAGTGGACGAGCTCGACCGAGAGCTCCGCATCCGCTGCCGGCTCCGGGAGCGTTGGGTACAAGAGGGGCGGTGGAGCTCGAGCGAAGCCAAAGACAAGATCGAGCGCCACGCGGCCGCGATTGGGTTCTTGCAGTCCTTCATCCGCGCCTGCAAGTGGACCGGCGACCCAAACGGGTTTGTCACCAGAACTGGTGACAAGACACCTGTCGAGCCGTTCTGATAGAATGCCCTTGCCTGCATTGCTGGTGTATGTAGGCACAGTAGCAGGAGGCCCTGCCGGCTGCTCAGCACTGTGCTTGGCCATGGCGAGTGCCTAACGCCCACACACCGGCAGCAGGTGACGAGAAGAGGCGGGAGGGGGAGACCCCTTCCGCCTTCATCTTTATTTAGCGGCGCGTAGCGCCGCCACGACTCTCCCGATGCCCCCGCTTTGCCCGCCGCTTGCCCTTGGAGGGCGTTTGTTTGCGCCGGAGGGTCTCGATAGCGCCCACGATCACCGGGATGAGGAGTGCAGCGGCGCGAATGGCAAGCTCCGCGCCGCTGAATGAGAATGCCAGAACGGCTCCTGATGCGATGCTTGTTGCCTTCACGGTGGGTACAGCCCCACGGATGCGCGGCTCCAGTCGGACACTTGATAGAAGTCCGAAGCCATGGCGGCCTGCACCTCGTACTGATCGCCAGCGACGAGCCCCGACAAAACGACCTCACCGCCACCGTCGATTGGGTGAGGCCCAATGACATTCCACGGCATCAGGCCATTCTTCCTCCCTCGGAGCATGTATTGATCGGCACCCGGCATCGCATCCGGCTGCTCCCCGATCACCTGCCCATCTTCCAAGGTCACATCGAAGCCGGTAATGTCTTGGGCCGCGATGGGCCAACTCGAGTCTGCACCACCGCGCCGGACAGATTGAGCATGCTTACTCATAGGACTCAGACCACCACCTTGGCGGTATTCAGAGGGCCAGAGAGAAAGCCGCCCCGGTAAGAGACGAGGGACAGGAACACCTTATTCCCCACGACGGGCACGCCGTACTTCGCGGTGTAAGCGGCCAGGATGTTGACGGGAGATGCGGCGGCTGCCGCCGTGACCTGCACGAAGCGATAATCACCCTCGAAGTTGCGGCCAGCAGACCGCTGAGGGGAGGCGTACACAATCAGCCGCGTGGACGCGGGCATGGGAGTGGGCGTGTAGGCCACCGAGAATGAGGCAGCGGTCAGAGTGACCGTAGCCGTGAGGATCGTGTCAGGGGTCACAAGCGCAGGCGCATCCGTCACAGCGGCATCGCCAGCTTGTGCCTTGTTATTGTTCAGTGCACAAAAGGCCTGAAACCCAGTCAGGGAATACTCCTGGCCCAGACTGTCCGTACGAGTCATGCTCAGACCAAGGGTATCCCACCCCTCCCGCTGAGCATCTGACAGAGTGCGCCACGCAGCCGCGTTAGCGGACAGTCTCGCTCGAGCAAGACCTTGCGCGACTGAGGCCGGATTGACTGGAGTGGCTCGCGTCCGCACGTACTGACCGTAGCGGTTGCGCGAAGAAGTAATGCCCTGATACGAGCCAGAGCGAGGGACATCAAGGATCTTCATAGGATGATTGTCTAGATACGCATCCTGGCAAGCATGGCAGGCCTCGACTACGCCATCACCTGATGCCCGATGTCAGAGGCTCGGCCTGACAGATATGCGATCTACGACGAAACTACGACACCGCCTCGAGGCGAGTCAACAGCAATCTCCGTGCCAAGTGGGAGTTGGCACGGTAGCTGCTGGCGGGGGCGTGGCACGAAATCTGCTGTTAGCAGGAACCGTGCCAAGTGGCGCATGGCATGCATCCTGCTAATCGGCACTGTCTCGGCTCGTTCCTCGCCGAGTCGTGCCGATCCCCCTTCGGGGGACGCAGGATG
>DATEDN010000161.1:0-8976 GCA_035281645.1 Acidimicrobiia bacterium
CCGTCGTAACCTGAGAACACACACGGGAGCCCCACCTGGGGCTGAGAGGGAGAAGCACTCCGACCGTAGAAACCTGATCCGGGTAATGCCGGCGTAGGGAGGAGATCGATGAAGTGACTGGTGCTGTTGGTGGTCTTGGCGGCAACCGCCTTCGGATGTGCATCCGACGAGCCCGTGAGCCTGACCCTCATCGCTCACGACTCCTTCGCCGATGCGGCCACCGAGGAGACCTTCGCCGCTTTCACCTCCGAGACAGGTGTCGCGGTCGAAGTGCTGGCGGCTGGAGATGCCGGAGCGATGGTCAATCAGGCGATCCTCACCAAGGACAACCCTCTGGCCGACGTCCTGTTCGGAGTCGATGACACGTTCCTACAACGGGCGGTCGACGAGGAGATTTTTGACGGCGAAGTCAGTGCCATCGACTACGGCGACGTCTGTATCAACTACGACCGCGAAGCCTTCACGACCAACCCGCCGCCGGAAAGTCTTGACGACCTCACCTCCATCGCCGATCAATTGGTGGTCGAAGACCCTTCGCTCTCTTCGCCCGGGCTGGCCTTCCTTCTTGCCACCATCGATCGTTATGGCCCCGAGTGGCAGAACTATTGGACCGAACTCCGGCAGAACGGTGTGCTCGTTGCCCCGGGATGGTCGGAGGCTTACTACGGCGAGTTCTCGGGCGGGGCGGGAGAAGGAGACCGGCCGCTGGTGGTGTCTTACGCGTCGTCTCCTCCGGCGGAAGTGATCTTCGCCGATCCTCCGGTCGAGGAACCGCCGACGGCGGTGATGACTGACGGCTGCTATCGCCAGACCGAGTTCGCCGGAGTCCTGGCCGGAACCGCTCATCCGGACGAATCTCGTCAGCTGATCGAGTTCATGCTCAGCGTGCCCTTCCAAGAGACCATCCCGCTCACCTGGTTCGTCTACCCGATCAACGAGGAGGCCGCATTGCCTCCTGAATTTGTCGAAAACACTGCCGTTCCGACCGACCCGGTGCAGATGGATCCGGCCACGATCGATGAGAATCGCGAGCAATGGCTGGAAGAGTGGTCCGAAATCTTCGGATAGCTCTCCTCTGGGGAGCAACGCTCCTCTTCATTGGCTATCTGTTCGTCTACCCGCTGACGAGGATCCTCGCCGAGTCGTTAACGGGTGAGGGCTTCGCCCAACTCGTCGATCGGGAACGATTTCGCAACGCCGCCTGGTTCACCCTCTGGCAGGCGGTGGTCTCGACCGTCCTCACCCTGATCGCAAGTCTTCCCCTCACTTGGGCACTGTCGCGTTTCAACTTCAGAGGCAAGCAACTAGTTCGAGCATTAGTCACGATCCCCTTCGTTCTGCCGACGGTGGTGGTGGGAGCAAGCTTTCTCGATCTGATGCCGCCGGGCGTCCTTGCCATCCTCGCCGCTCACGTCTTCTACAACGTGGCGGTGGTGGTTCGCACCGTCGGCGGCGTGTGGAGCAGGATCGATCCGCGCGTGGAGGATGCCGCCGCCACCTTGGGGGCATCGCCGGGACGAGTCTTCCGCACCGTCACCCTGCCACTCCTTCGACCGGCTCTCGCTTCGGCCGCCGCCATCGTCTTTCTGTTCTGTTTCGCCTCCTTCGGCACCGTTCTCATCTTGGGCGGGGGGCGCATCCGAACGATTGAGGTCGAGATCTACCAACAGGCGGTGACCTTTCTCAACCTTCCAGTGGCCGGGGCGCTTGGTGTTCTGCAATTGGTGTTCGTGGTGACGGCGCTGTTACTCGCCCATCGGTTGCAGCGCCGAATGGGCGTCGACCTGGCGGCTGAGGTCACTCTTCCGTCTCCGGGACCACGTCACCGGATACCGGTTGCCGGGGCGGTAATCATCACTTTGGGTCTGCTGGCGGTGCCGTTGGTATCGCTGGTGAGCACTTCGATCAGCCGCCGCGGCTGGAGCGGACTGTCGGGCAACGCCAGCAGTGCCCTCAGCCCCGGGCAGGCGATCGGCAATTCGCTCCTCTACGCGGCCATCGCCACCGTCATCGCCACCGGAGTCGGCTTGGCGGCGGCGCGGGTCATCGAACGTCGGGGGGGAGGCTGGCTCGACACCGCTCTCATGCTCCCGCTCGGCGTCTCGGCGGTCACGATTGGATTTGGATTCCTCCTTGCTCTCGACCGGCCCTTCGATTTGCGCGGGTCCTTCATCCTGGTGCCGCTGGCTCACGCCTTGGTGGCAACACCGGTCGTTGTCCGGGCCGCGCTGCCCCTCCTTCGGTCAATCAGGCCCGAACTGCGAGAGGCTGCCCGGGTGCTGGGCGCCTCCCCGTCCAGAGTGTGGAAGGAGATCGATTTGCCGATCATCGCTCGGGCGCTAGCGGTGGGCGCCGGGCTGGCAGCGGTGGTTTCCCTTGGTGAGTTTGGCGCGACTTCATTCGTGGCCCGACCGGCCAGTGTCACCGTGCCGACGTTGATATTTCGTTTGCTCGGCCGCCCGGGAACAGCTTCTTTTGGAACGGCGATGGCCCTGGCTGTAATCCTGGCGACCATGACTGCGGTGCTGGTATTGGTGATCGATCGCCTCCGGGGTAGTGAGGCGGGGACCTTTTGATGCTGGCGGTCAGAGACATATCGGTCGAATTCGGGCCCAAGGTCGCCCTTGATCGGGTCTCACTCGACCTGGGCCGGGCCGAGATACTTGCCCTCTTGGGACCGTCCGGCTCCGGGAAATCGACCCTCCTCCGGGCGATTGCCGGCCTCGAGGAAATCACCACCGGGACGATCTCATTCGACGGGCAGGACCTAGCCGGAGTTCCTACTCACTTGCGCGGCTTCGGCCTCATGTTTCAGACCTACGCCCTCTTTCCCCACCTCACCGTCGCCGGGAACGTCGGCTTCGGCCTGCGAATGGCCGACCTGCCACCGCCGGCGATCAGGTCCCGGGTAGGGGAAGTCTTGGAGTGGGTCGCTCTGAGCGAACTCGCCAATCGACGGATCGAGCGTCTGTCGGGTGGGGAGATGCAGCGGGTGGCGCTGGCCCGGACTCTTGCTCCCAACCCCCGGCTGGTGATGCTCGACGAGCCGGTCGGCGCTCTCGATCGGCGACTGCGGGAACGTCTGGTCGAGGATATGGCCGACTCGTTACGGGAGGCGAAGTTGGGCGTGATCTATGTCACCCACGACCACGACGAGGCGCGGGTCATTGCCGACCGAGTGGCGTTGATGAACAGCGGCCGCATCGTCCAGACCGGGACCTATCAGGAGATTGCGGCAAAACCCGCCGACGCCTGGGTGGCCGACTTCGTCGGCTCCTCCTAGATCGCGCCCATCGCCTCGGCGAAACCAGGAGGCGGGCGACTCAGCTTTCCCTCTCGACTGGTGAAGGCCGCTCGCAAGTCGAGGCTGGCGATGAGCTGATCTCGGCGGCGGATCTCTTGGGACCAGCGTGAGCTGGCGCGGGACACCTCCGTCACACTGGTCTCGATCACCAGATCCTCGTGCAAAGTTGCCGAGGCAAAGAAGCGAGCGGTCAATTCAACCAAGACGATCTGGAACCCCGCCTCTCCCATCACGTCGAGACCAAAGCCCACCGCCGCCAACGCCTCCACGCGGGCCGCCTCGAAGTATTGGAGATAGGCCGTGTGGTTGACGTGGTTATAGGGGTCGAGTTCGTAAAAACGCGGGCGGATCGAAAACCGGTGAGCCACCCGGCCGACATTAGGTCGGCCTAGTCATGGCGAGCGATGCAGAACTCGTTGCCATCGGGATCCGCCATCACCCTCCACTGAAAGCCGCCGATTTCGTGTTCTTCGACCTGGCTGCCGCCCAGTTCGAGAATCCTGGCTGTGGCGGCGTCGATGTCTTTAACGCTGGTATCGAGGTGGAGGCGACGTCGGCCGGGAGTTGGATCGGCGACTCTTTGAAACGCGATTGAGTAGCCACCCTGGCGTTGGCGCCGGAGCCAGATGAAACCGTCGGCGCGATGGCCGATCTCGACTCCCAAGAGTTGGGCCCAGAAGGCAGCCAACTTCTCCTCGTCGGTTGTGTTGATGACCACCGACGTCACCTCGACCACTGCCTCGTCAGTCACTTGATCCTCCTACGCTCGCCGGGTGCGCGCCTGGCTTCTCCACGACACCACCGGAATAGATGCTCTTCGCCTCGAAGACGTGCCAACCCCCGAGCCCGGTCCGGGACAGGCGCGAGTCCGCCTGAAGGTAGCCGGTCTCAACCATCTCGATGTTTGGGTATCGATGGGATTGCCGAAGCCGAAATCACTCCCTCACATCTTGGGCGGGGATGGGGCGGGGATCATCGAGGCGCTCGGATCGGGAGTGAGCGGATGGAAGGTGGGCGATGAAGCTGTCATCAATCCCTCGCTCTCCTGTGGCGAGTGCGAGTTCTGTCTCGCCGACAACATGGTCTTTTGTCGCCAGTATTCGATCCTGGGCGAGGTAGAGCCGGGCACTCTCGCCGAGCAGATCGTTGTGCCCACCGCCAGCCTGATCGCCAAGCCGGCGGGGCTCAGTTGGGAGGTGGCAGGCACCTTCGGTTTGGCCACGTCGACCGCCTATCGAATGCTCGCTCGGTCCGAACTCAAGGCAGGCGAGAGCGCTCTCGTGGTCGGCGTGGGAGGAGGCGTTTCCTCGGCGGCGACCATGATCGCGGTAGCGATGGGAGCGCGGGTTCTCGTGACCTCGCGCGATCAAAAGAAGATCGCCTGGGCGGTGGAGCACGGAGCGGAGGCTGGCTTTGACTCCGCTTCGGCTTTCGCGGCCAACGTCAAGGAAGCGACCGGCCGCGGTGTCGACGTCGTGGTGGAGAACGTCGGCAAGGCGACATGGGATCAATCGTTTCGCTCGCTGGCCCCCGGGGGCCGAATGGTGATCTGCGGAGCAACGGCCGGCAACAAGGTGGAATTGGCGCTTCCCGTCGTCTGGTTCAAGCAGCTGAAGATCATCGGCTCGACCATGGCCAATCGCTCTGAATTCGAGTCGGCGCTAGACCTTGTCGCCAGCGGCCGGGTGCAGCTTCCAATCGATCAGATCTTTTCCTTCGAGGACCTCCCTGCCGCCATGGAGCGTATTGATAAAGGTGAGCAGTTGGGCAAGGTCGGCATAAGGGTTTCCTGATGGCCGACTTCCTTCGAGTCAACCGCCGGCTCTTCCTCGCCACCCTGGGCAAAGGATCCATGGCCCTGGTCGTCTTCGGCGCCTGCGGCGATGCCGGTGGCTCTGGGGGAACCACGTCGACATCATCCGCAGTGCCCTCGACGACGGCTGGCGGCACGACCAGCTCTCCAGCTACTACTTCACCTGCCACGAGCTCAGCCTCTTCGACGACGTCACCTGCCGCTGAGGCTCAATTCCAGCGGGTCAATCTGGGCTTCGTCTCGGCCTACATCGTTGTGCGGGGAAGCGAGGCGGCAATAGTCGACACCGGCGTCTCCGGTAGTGAGGGCGATATCGAGGCGGCGCTGGGGGAGGTGGGTCTGGGTTGGGAACAGGTCGGCCATCTCATCCTGACCCATCGACATCCCGACCACCAGGGAAGCACTCCGGCGGTGCTGGAAGCAGCCAGTGGTGCGACTGGCTATGCCGGCGAAGGAGACCTCGACAGCATTACTGCTCCTCGCCAGCTCACCGCCGTGGTCGATGGTGACAATGTCTTTGGTCTCGACGTGATCGGTACTCCCGGCCACACCGCCGGACATATCTGCCTGCTCGATCCGGTGGCCGGGGTATTGGTGGCAGGCGATGCCTTGGTAGGTGCCGAAGGAGGCGTCGCCGCCCCTGATCCGCAATTCAGCTCCGATCATGACGAGGCGCTGCGATCGGTGGGGAAACTCGCCGGATTGGCGTACGAGCAAATTCTGTTTGGCCACGGCGATCCGGTGACCTCTGGCGGCTCGGGGTTGGTGGCCGACCTGGCCGCCGGCCTCTAGTACTGCCCCTCCTATACTTTCCCGCCGCAAGGAGAGCCGGTCCCCGTTCGGGGGTGTGGTGAAGCTTGGCCGTTCACGCCGGCCTGTCAAGCCGGAGGTCGCGGGTTCGAATCCCGTCATCCCCGCTAACCCAGATGATGACTTGCTCTCCTTTGGCCAGGTAGCTCAGTTGGGAGAGCGACGGTCTGAAAAACCGTAGGTCGGCAGTTCGATCCTGCCCCTGGCCACCCAAGTCCCCATCGATGGCCGACATAGCCCCAGAAGCGATTGTGGCGAGCTGGGAATCGTCTCACGGGTCTCGCCCGCTGGTGGTGTAGCGATGTCCTAAGGGACTGGTCCAGAGATGATCGCCTGAAGGAAGCGGTTCGTGTTTCCACCCGCCCTGATGCCGCAGCACGTGGTGATGGCGACAGAGGGGGACCAGGTTGCCGACCACGGTCGGCCCACCCTCTCCGTAGGGCTGACGATGATCGAGCTCGCAGTTCGAGGCCGGCATCCGACAGCCTGGAAAGACGCAGCGTCGATTTCGAGCCTCGACGAAACGCCTCTGACTCCTGGTGGGACGGCGCCGCGTGATGCCATTCGCCACCGGTAGACCCGAATCTGGGTCGGTGACGGTAAAGCGCCACTCCCCGGCCACCTGCTCGGCCGCCACCTGACGGCAGATGTCGGCGATGACGGGACCGAAGCCTCCGAGCTCGCCCGGAGTCTCGGCCAGTCCGACCAGCGTGGCGAGGTCGACCAGAAGATCAATGGTTCCCCTGCCGGTGGCATGGTCGACGACCTTGCCCATCAACAGGTCCAGGAAGACATCGGCCCGGATCTGATCGAGAGTTCGACCATCGCTTCCGGCGAGGGAGAAGGCAATCTCGGTGATCCGCTGGAGTGCGGCCACAGCTTCAGGGGCGGAGAGGTCATAGCCCGAAAGGTGAGCCGTCCCCTCCTCGCTGGCCTCGAGCTCCACCCTCCTCTCGGCCAAGGCCTCCTCATAACGGCGCTGGGCGAGGTCGGGATCAGCTTCCACGCAACGCTTGCGCAAGTAGGCGGCGAGCTGGCCCGAGGTCAATTGAGATGCCCGCTCGATCACCTCGGCTGCCAATGACTGGGCGGTCTCGGGAGGAAGGGAGGCCAGACCCTTCACCAGCACTCCCGCCCGCCTCCGATCGATCCGTCCTGAGAGCAGGGCCGAGAAAACTGCCGGCAGGGCGAGAAGGCCGGAGGCAACGGCGAGGTCGAGGGTTGCCGCCCGGCGTGTAAGCCGAAGGGCAGAGCCGATCTCGGCTTCGGCAGCGCCATAGGCTGCCTCGATGTCCGCGAGATCGGTTTCCTCCTCCCAGGAGCGAGAGATCGAAACCATGTCCCGATAGACCTGGGCCTGGTAATGAGAAGCCAGTCGTTGGTGGGCTCGCAAGACCAAGACTCGGTCATAGGCCCCGAGCTCGCTGACGTCGATCGTCGCCAGCATCTGGGCCAGGTCGGGACCCGGAGAAAGCCGATCCAAATCCTCCGGAAGAACGCTGGTGCTGGTGTCGTAGGTGTCGAACATCTGTACGACCAAACCTACAAG
This sequence comes from Acidimicrobiia bacterium, assembly GCA_035281645.1. Lineage (GTDB taxonomy): Bacteria > Actinomycetota > Acidimicrobiia > Spongiisociales > ZC4RG35 > JACCTH01. The sequence continues at coordinate 7,477 of DATEDN010000161.1, forward strand.
ACAGCTGGGACAGAATCCATCCCCCTGTGAGACTATTTCTCAAAAATCGAGAAGAACTTTCCGCTTGGCTGGCCCTAGCGCCTTTGCGCATTAGGGTCGAAACATGGTCCTCGACGTACGGCTGACCGATCAAGCCGGGAAGCCCTGGGTACTGGCGGATCACCTTGATGCCGCCGCTCTTCTGATCTTCCTCCGCGGCGACTGGTGATCGTATTGCAATGGCCAGCTGGTCAGCCTGGCGAGACTCCATCCTCAGTTTCTCGAAGCCGGCACCCGGCTCTTTGCGATCTCGATCGATTCCCCACGGCAGAACTCGGCGATGATCGAGAAGCTGTCTTTGCCTTTCCCCTACCTCTCCGATCCTGACCGATCACAAGCGATAACACGGTTCGGAGTCGCTGACGAAAAAGATGAGCGCAACATCTCGCGACCGGCCTTGGTTGTGCTGACGACTGAGGCTGAAGAAGTCTTCCGTTTCGAATCACGGGACTTCGCGGACCGGATGCCCGAAGAAGAGGGGCTGGCAGCCGTCCAAGCACTGGGTTTTCCGAGGACAACGCAGAAGCCTCCGGAAATCGGTCCCGCTGAGGCTGGTCCCCGGACTCTCAACCTTCGCGAACTGAGGGTGTACTTCCGTGGGGCTCGCTTCGCTGCCCAGGCCATGGGGCTTAGACATGCCCACTATGCCGACGAGATCAAAGTCGACTCGAAGGCCTACGTGGCAGAGATGGATCGCTACACCGCAGCCATCGAATGGCTCGAAAGGCTCAAGTCGAAATAGCCCAACTCAAGTTCCAGAGCACTAGAACCGATCCCGATTCCCATGTCGGTGCGATGGTCTTTGTGCTTGCTCGTGGTCGTCGCACTGGTGACGGCAGCGGCCCCAGCTCTCGCTACTGAGAGTCCGGAGATCCAACCGCTCGGAAACGAGATCTTGCTGGCCGGCGTGTACTCAGATCAGTGGGTGGCGGGGTCGGATCTGGTCGGAATTGGCCAAGCGGCCGGAAAGCGCATCTCGCTGACCGGCACCTTCCATCACCTTTTCGAATCAGAGCACGGGATCGACAACACCGATCACATCCTCGAGCAAGCCTGGAACGCCCAGACCACGCCGATTGCCAACCTCGAGATCATGGTCTCCGCGGCCGAGATCGCCAATGGCTCTTACGACGCCCACATCGCTCAATGGGCCGGACGGGTGAAAAGCTGGACCGACAAGGGCGGTGGCCGCTCCCTGTTGATCGCCCCGCTCCAGGAGATGAACGGGAACTGGGTGCCCTACGGGATGGATCCGGAGGGATTCAAGGCTGCCTATCGAAGGATCGTCGACATCTCCCGCGGCGTCGGGCTCGACGAGACCAAGGTGCGCTGGGTGTTCGCTCCCAATGCCTGGTCGGTGGAGCCATTTCGAACTGCTGACTACTACCCCGGAGAAGACGTCGTCGATTTCGTGGGGATCTCGGTTTACAACTTCGGAGCGGCGGTAAGCCGCTGGACCGG
>DATEDN010000162.1:0-1114 GCA_035281645.1 Acidimicrobiia bacterium
TCCATCAGCATGACATCGATCGCGTGGGCGGAGAGGATGTCGATCGCCTCGGCGCCGGTGCCAGCCTCTGCAACCACCTCGAGGTCGGGTTCCTGATCGATGATCAGCCTCAATCCGGCGCGGATCAGCTGGTCATCGTCACAGATTCCGACCTTGATCACGACGTCCTCCGCAATGGAATCCGACTCTCGACCATGAAACCCCCATTCGATCCGGTCTGGAACTGAACGGTGCCGCCATAGAGTTCCGCTCGCTCGACCATGCCCCGCAGGCCGCGCCCGTGTTTTGGCTCGCCCCCACGGCCGTTGTCGGTGAGTCGGATCAAGACGTCGTCGTCGATCACAACCTCGACGGCAACTTCCGTCGCGGCGGCGTGTTTGAGCGTATTCGTGAGTGCTTCCTGAACCAACCGGTAGCCCGCCAGGCTCACGCTGGCTGGAACCCTCCGCAGATCTCCATCGATGGTCAGAGTGACCGGGAGACCCGACCGGGAGAATTCCGTGCAGAGCTCATGTAGTTGAGCGAGGGTGGGGAGAGCGCTCCTCGAGCCGCCACTTTCGAGAACATTGAGCATCCGGTCGAGATCGGACAAGGCTGCTCGCCCAGTGTCGGCGATCGATTTGAGCGTGATCCGGGCCGCTGCGGGATCGGAGTCGAAGATGCGCTCGCCTACGCCCGCCTGTACCACTATCAGATTGACCGCATGCCCGACGATGTCGTGAAGTTCGCGGGCGAGTCGGGTCCGTTCTTCGACCAGCTCCGACTGTGCTTCCTGGGCCGCCAGCCGGGTCCGACTCAATTGTGCACGGCCCACGAGCCAGCCGGCCAGGTAGAGGGCCATGACGAAAGCGGCGGTGATGAAGCCGTCGCCTTCTTCCGGAAAGCGAATGAAGTAGAAGGCGATGCCGGCGAAGCCAAGAAACAGCCCGGCCACTGATCGGGGAAGGGGCGACCGCGAAGCCATCACCACCAGGGCGATGAAGTTGGTCCACTGGTAGTAGTCGCTCGGATACCCGATGGCGATCAACGCATAGACAGCGACGCCGTTAGCGAGATAGGCACCAAACGGATAGGCCCGCAGGAATGCGAGGGCTCCCGCTGCCACCAGCGAGAC
>DATEDN010000163.1:0-3766 GCA_035281645.1 Acidimicrobiia bacterium
TCCCCGCCACCTTCTCTGACAGCACCTTGGTGATGGCCGCGGTCAGGGTGGTCTTGCCATGGTCGATATGACCCATGGTCCCCACGTTGACGTGTGGCTTGGAACGCTCGAACTTGGCCTTACCCATTGATGTATTTCCTCCCGTTGATCACTTACTTACGACTTCCCGGCACCGGTGCGCGCCGCCACTACCTCTTCGGCGATGCTCTGGGGCATGTCCTGGTACGAGTGAAACTGCATGCTGTAGCTCGCCCGGCCTTGCGTGAGCGAGCGCAAGTCGGTGGCGTAGCCGAACATCTCGGCCAATGGGACCTGGGCCCGGACCGTGCGCGAGGCACCCTTCTGGCCCATCTCCCCAACCCTTCCCCGGCGAGCCGAAAGGTCCCCCACCACCGAGCCCATGTAGTCCTCGGGAGTGGTGACCTCGACGTCCATGATCGGCTCCAGCAATTTGATTCCCGCCCGCTTGGCGGCTTCCTGGACCGCAATCGAGCCGGCGATCTTGAAGGCCATTTCCGAGGAGTCGACGTCGTGGTAGGTCCCGTCGACGAGGATCGCCCGCACATCGACCAGCGGATATCCGGCCAGGATGCCGTTATCGAGCGCCTCCTCGATTCCCTCGTCAACCGAGGGGATGTACTCGCGAGGAATGCGGCCACCCTTTATCTCATCAACGAACTCGTAACCGCCGCCCGGTCCGGTGGGCTCGAGGTTGATGACGACGTGGCCGTACTGACCCTTGCCGCCGGATTGCCGGATGTATTTGCCTTCGATCGAAGAGACGGCGCCTTTGATCGTCTCCCGGTAAGCCACCTGGGGACGGCCCACGTTGGCCGAGACCTTGAACTCGCGGAGAAGGCGATCCACCAGGATCTCGAGGTGGAGCTCGCCCATCCCGGCGATGATGGTTTGACCGGTCTCCTCGTCGGTTCGGACGAGGAACGTCGGGTCCTCTTCGGAAAGACGGTGGAGTGAATCCGAGAGCTTTTCGTCGTCGGTCTTGGTCTTGGGCTCGATCGCAACCTGAATCACGGGCGCCGGGAACTGCATCGATTCGAGCTGAATCGGGTGCGACTCCGCCGACAACGTGTCACCGGTCGTGGTGTTCTTGAGGCCCACCGCGGCCACGATGTCGCCGGTGAAGACGCGATCGATGTCCTCGCGATGGTTGGCGTGCATGCGCAGGAGGCGGCCCAATCGTTCCCGCTTCTGGGTGGTGGTGTTGTAGACCGAATCGCCTTTGGCGGCCGAACCCGAATAGACCCGGAAGTAGGTCAGTTTGCCGACGTGGCTATCGGACATGATCTTGAAGGCGAGGGCGGAGAAGGGCTCGGCGTCGCTGACTTCGCGGGTCAGCTCCAACTCTTCATTCCCCGGTTTGTATCCGGTGACCGCCGGCACATCGGCGGGACTGGGGAGGTAGGCGATGATGGCATCCAGCAGCGGCTGCACACCCTTGTTCTTGAAGGCACTGCCGCAAAGAACAGGCACGAAGGTCTGAGCGATCGTTCCGGCTCGAACCGCGAGTCGGATCTCGTCAGGCGTGATCTCGAGCTCCTCGAGGTACTTCTCGAGAAGCTTCTCGTCGGCCTCGGCTGCTACTTCCAGCATCTTGCCCCGCCACTCTTCGGCCAGGGCGATCATGTCGGCGGGGATGTCGACGGTGTCCCAAACCTTGCCGTCATCACCCTTCCAAATGTGAGCTTTCATCTCGATCAAATCGATCACGCCGGTAAAGGAGGCCTCGCGGCCGATGGGGATCTGCAGAACCAAAGGCGTGGCTCCGAGGCGATCGACGATCGATTGCACGTCGGCGTAGAAATCAGCACCGGTCCGATCGAGCTTGTTGATGAAACAGATCCGAGGAACCCGGTAGCGGTCGGCCTGTCGCCAAACGGTCTCTGATTGCGGTTCCACGCCGGCTACCCCGTCGAAGACGGCGACTGCCCCGTCGAGCACCCGAAGGCTGCGCTCCACTTCGACGGTGAAGTCCACGTGACCGGGGGTGTCGATGATGTTGATGGTGTGGTCGTGCCAGATGCAGGTGGTGGCGGCGGAAGTGATGGTGATGCCGCGCTCTTGCTCCTGCTCCATCCAGTCCATCGTGGCGGCGCCCTCGTGGACCTCACCGATCTTGTAGTTACGACCCGTGTAGTAGAGGATGCGCTCGGTGAGGGTGGTCTTACCCGCGTCGATGTGAGCCATGATCCCGATGTTTCGGGTTCGGCCTAGCGGCACCTGGCGCAGGTGCGATAGCGCGTTTTTGTCATTGCTCATCTGAAATCTCTAGTGATTGGGGTCGCTATTTCGTTGTAAAAGCCGGTCGGTTACCAGCGGTAATGAGCGAAGGCCTTGTTGGACTCCGCCATCTTGTGAATGTCTTCTTTGCGCTTGACCGCCGCCCCGGTGTTGTTGGCGGCGTCGAGAATCTCAAAGGCGAGCCGCTCAGCCATCGAATGCTCGCGCCGGCGACGAGCGAAGCTGACAAGCCAGCGGATGGCCAGGGAAAGGGCTCGACGGGCGGGGACCTCAACCGGAACTTGGTAGGCGGCGCCGCCCACTCTCCGGGAACGGACCTCTACCTGAGGGCGAACGTTATCGATCGCCTTCTTGAGGACGGTGACCGGATCCTGCTTCGAGCGGTTCTGCACCACCTCGAGAGCGTCATAGACGATGCCGCGGGCGACGTCTTTCTTCCCCTTCCAGAGAACCTTGTTGATCACCTGGCTGACGAGGACGGAGCGGAATACCGGATCGGGCTCGATCTTGCGCTTCTGGGCGGGGGCTCGTCTCATTACTTGACTTTCTTCGCTCCGTAGCGGGATCGAGCTTGCTTTCGGTCCTTCACCCCAGCGGCGTCGAGCGTGCCCCGAATGACCTTGTACCGAACGCCGGGAAGATCACGGACTCTTCCACCACGCACCAAGACGATCGAGTGCTCTTGAAGGTTGTGGCCCTCGCCGGGGATGTAGGCGGTGACCTCCACGCCGTTGTTGAGGCGGACCCGGCATACCTTGCGGAGCGCCGAGTTGGGCTTCTTGGGGGTAACGGTGTAGACGCGGGTGCATACGCCCCGTCGCTGCGGGGCGCCGGCCAGGGCGGCCGTTTTCGCCTTCTTTTCCTTTGGCTGCCTGCCTTCGCGGACAAGCTGCTCGATCGTGGGCATATTGCTCCTGCTTACGCGCACAGTCGGCGTTCCGACCCATGCGGAAACGCCGACCCTTGTTATTGGGTGACCCGCTCCTCCGGCTGGCCGGGGGCGAACGTCACACCGGCTCCCTAGGAGAGGGAAATGAGGTCAAAGACCACGAACGGAATTATACGTGAGGCTCTGTTTCAGGTCAAAGAGCCCAAGGAAACCTAAGGCTTCAGCATGCGGACTCCGCATGTTCTAGCCGACGGTTTAATGGGCAAAGGAGGGATATGTCCAAGAAAAACGCCGCACCGATCGTTCTCGTCCCCGGGTTCTGGCTCGGGGCCTGGGCTTGGGACGAGGTCGCCGAAAAACTCAAGAACGATGGCTTCGAGGTCACTCCGCTAACTCTTCCTGGGCTTGAGGCCGCCAATACCGACCGCTCCTCGATCACGCTGTCTGACCACATCGATGCGATCTGCCAAGCCGTGGAGGGGGCCGGTGCGCCGGCCGTCCTGGCGGTTCACAGCGGCACAGGGTTCTCGGGCTATGCCGCCAGCGACCGCTGCCCCGAGAAGATCGCCGCGATGGTCTACGTCGACTCCGCTCCGGGCGTCAGCCCTCTCGATGCCG
>DATEDN010000164.1:0-12058 GCA_035281645.1 Acidimicrobiia bacterium
GAAGCTCGGATCCTGCTCAGCCTTCTGCTGACATTGGGATTGGCTTTCATAGTCGATGGCTTCCTCACCTGGAGGATCCCATTCCGGGGACTTACTCTGAACATCAGCGGTGGCCCCATCGACGTCCTCGGTGTTCCGATGCGACGCGGGAGCTTGCTGGCATCGGCCATAACCCTCGTCGCCTTCGCCCTTCTCTTTGCCTTTTTCCGTGCGACCGCCGTGGGACGGGCGGTGCGCTCGGTGATCGAAGACGAACAGGGAGCCCGCCTGGTAGGCGTTGATCCTCGTCGGATGCTCCGGCTGATACTGATACTGAGTGGACTCCTGGCCGCCATCGTGGCCGTGACCCGGTCGATGGTCACCCCGGTGACGGTCACTCTCGGGTTTGAAATCACCGTCTTCGCCCTCATCGTCACCGTGGTCGGTGGCTTGGGAAGCTTCCCTGGGGCCCTCCTCGCCGGCGTAATCCTCGGGATCGTCAACAGCATCGCCGCCTCATATATCGGAACCTTCCTTTCGCTCATCATCCTCTTGGCGGCGGCCGGCCTCACCATCCTCATCCGGCCCTCGGGCCTCTTGGGGATCAGGGAATGAGCGACCAAGCCGTTTCCACCGAAGGGGCCACGCTGATTGGCGGCGCCGAACGCCGGTCGGCCCGATCGCTCGGCGCTCTGCTCCTCCCCCTCCTGGCGGCTGCGGTGGTGCTCGCCCCCGTTCCCTTCCTGCTCGGCGATTCCAGGGTCCTGATGGGCGTCGCCCTCTTGGGGCTGGCGTTCGCCTGTTACACCATCGGTTTCAATCTCATCTTCGGGAGCACCGGTCAACTCTTTCTCTGTGTGGGAGCCCTGGCCGGAATCGGTGGCTACGGCGCCGTCCTCCTCGCCGATCGACGAGGTTTCCCCCTGGTGCTGAGCATCATTCTGGCGACGCTGGGATCGGGATTGGTCGGTGGGCTATTGAGCTGGATCGCGGTGCGTCGATCGCTGGGAGTGATCTTCACCGGGATCATCACCCTGATCTTTGCGCTGGCGTTCCAGAACTTGTTGCTTGGTCGGGGCGATCTGACCGGGGGCGAATCGGGCATTCGCATCCAATCCGGGAGCGAGACCTTCCTCGGGGACCGCACCCTCTCCTACTACACGATGCTGGCCTTGGTGCTTCTCTTCCTCCTCGTCCACGGGCTGCTGAGGCGGTCCCACCTTGGTTGGGGTTTTCGCGCCCTGCGCGACGACGAGGTGGCAGCCGAGCTGACCGGCGTCAACGTGGCCCGATATCGGGTGATCGCTGCCTTGGTGGGCGGGGCGATGCTGGGCCTCGCTGGTGCGGTCTACGCCTTCTCGCGAGGTCGGATCAGTCCCAGCACTTTCGCATTTGCTCAGGTGGATGTGGTGGTCTTGGTGATGCTTGCGTTCGGGGGAATCGGCACCCTGTTGGGACCTATCCTGGGAGCGATCGTCTTCACCATCATCGACGAGCTTCTCGTCGAGCTCGGCCAGCTGCGGCTGGTGGCGCTGGGGGCTTTGATTCTGGTCCTCTTCCTGTGGGTGCCCCGCGGCATCATCCCAACCCTCGGATCTGTATTCCGAAAGGGTCAGCCCCGCTGACCGGGCCGGCATCGAGCAGGCTTGGCGTCGCCAGCATGCCCTGACTTACAGTAAGCGTCGCCTTCGACGATGCGAGGAGTCGCCATCCGCTCCAATCTCGATATAGCCCATCTCGGTTACGTGGAGTTGTTCACTCCCACCTTCGAGCAGAGCTTGCGCTTCTTTACCGAGTTGTTGTCGATGGACGTGACCGAAGCCGGAGATGACTTTGCCTGTCTCCGCACTTGGGACGACTACGAGCTTTTCAGCCTGCGCCTCGTCGCCCGCGACAAGGCCGGTGTAGGACGGGTGGGACTTCGAGCCGCGAGCCCGAGCGCCCTCCATGAGCGGGTAAACGCAATTGAAGGCAACGGATCGGGCGGCAGCTGGCGGGAGGGTCTGCCGGGTCGCGGCGACACCTACAGCTTCACCGACCCCGACGGCCATGCCTTGGATCTCTACTACGACTCTGAGTGCTTCACCCCCTCCAACGCCGTCGCTCCCGCCCTCAAGAATCAGGGCTCGCGCCGACCCAACCATGGCATCGGTGTGCGCCGCCTCGATCACGTCAACTATCTAGGGGCGGACGTCGAGGCCAACCGCGACTTCGTCGTCTCGGTGCTCGGTGCCAGACCGACCGAACAGATCCAACTCGACAGCGGCGCCATCGCCGGGATTTGGATGACTTTCACCAACAAGGGTTACGACCTCGTCTATACGAACGATTGGACCAGGATCCGGGGAAGGCTTCATCACGTCGCCTTCGCCGTCGATCAGCGCGAGGACATTCTCCGGGGGGCCGACCTCTTCCTCGAGGACGGTGTCTTCATCGAAACCGGCCCGCACAAGCACGCCATCCAGCAGACGTTCTTTCTCTATGTCTGGGAGCCGGGCGGCAACCGGATCGAATTGGTCAACGCCGGTGCCCGGCTGGTGCTTGCGCCTGATTGGCGCCTGATCACCTGGACCGAGGCCGATCGGGCAAAAGGACAGGCCTGGGGCCTCCAGACCATCGAATCGTTCCACACCCACGGCACCCCGCCCGTGACCCCAGACTGATCCGTTCTGTCGTAAATCCGGCGCAGTTTCTCCGCCGGATTTACGCAAGAAGTTGTGGGCGGATGCCCAACTACTGCCCGAACACCGGCACCCCGTCGGGACACATCCGGACCTTGGGGTTGTAGTCCTCGAAGAGACCCGAGGGGTTGTCCTTCCAGATCCAGGTGTGGATCACATAGAGCGGCAGCACCGAGTGCTGATGGAGATGGCGCCCGAAGATCATCGGTGGCTCGGCACCGGTCCAGGCGGCGACGGGGATGATGTATTCATGAGCCACCAGCTCGGCGATGGCGCCGTCTCGGTCGAGCTCGTAGACCAGGGCCTCAGGAGCTTTCGGATCGAGGGTGGCGTCGAGCAGCGAGGCCTTCAGGTAGTGGACTCCCATCCCTCCCTTGGCCGGATCCTCGAAACAGCCCAGACTTCCTTCCCCCGGCCCGAGGGTGCTGACATAGCCATCGGCCACCGCCTCTAGAGGGTCGCCAGGGCGAGGGCCACCATCGTGGCCCGAGTGGTTTTGCGCATCGTTCTCCTCCTTGACCGGTCGATCCGGTCTTCGGAGGAACGTACGAAACGGAGCCCGCGCCCCACATCGGGAGTTGCCCCCAGGTTGGGTGAAAGTCCCCCCTATCTTTGGCAGCAGGGTGACGGCATACGCGCCGCCCGTACACTCCTGCGGCGTGCCGCAGACGAAGTACGCCAAAAGCGGTGACGTCAGCATCGCCTACCAAGTGACCGGGGAGGGACCCCGCGACCTCGTCTACGTGCCCGGATTCGTCTCCAACATCGAGGTCATGTGGGACGATCCCGGGCTCGCTGGGTTTCTCGAACGGCTCGCCTCCTTCTCGCGGCTGATCACCTTTGACAAGCGGGGAACCGGTGTCTCGGATCCGGTTCCCCCCCACCAGCTCCCCACGCTCGAGACACGGATGGACGACCTGCGGGCGGTGATGGACTCGGTGAGCTCGGAGCGCGCCACTCTTTTCGGTCATTCCGAGGGCGGAAACATGTGCATTCTCTTTGCCACCACCTACCCCGAGCGCACCGACGGCCTCATTCTCACCGGCAGTTACGCGAAGCGCATCCGCTCCGACGACTATCCCTGGGCTCCTGCCCGCGAGGACCGCATGGCTCACATCGAAGAGGTTGAGCGGACCTGGGGGGAGACCGGACTGGAAGTCGAGTATTACGCCCCCAGCCGTGCCAATGACCCCGCTTTCGGTGAGTGGCTGAAGCGTTATGCGAGGTTGTCGGCCAGCCCCAAAGCAGCCGCGGCTCTCATCCGCATGAACACCGAGATTGACGTGACTTCGGTGCTGCCATCCGTGCGGGTCCCTACCTTGCTTCTCTACCGGCAGGGCGATCTCGACGTCAGCCCCGAAGAGGGTCGCTTTATCGCTTCCAAGATTCCCGGTGCCAGGTTCGTAGAGCTTCCTGGTAGTGACCACTTCTTCTGGGCCGGCGATTCCGAGCCCTTGATCGAGGAGATCGAGGAATTCATGACCGGTCATCGGACGGCGGTGCCGTCGGACCGAGTCTTGGCCACGGTTTTGTTTACCGACATCGTCGGGTCGACCGAGATCGCCTCGGCTAAAGGCGACCAGGCCTGGCTGGACCTTCTCGACCGACATCACCAGCTAGTTCGTTCCCAACTTGCACGCTGGCGGGGCCGGGAGGAAAACACCGCCGGCGACGGCTTCCTCGCCACCTTCGACGGCCCCGCCCGAGCGGTCCGATGCGCGCGGAGCATCGCAGTCGACGTCAGGCGACTGGCTCTCGAGGTCCGTTGTGGGTTGCATACCGGTGAAATCGAGATGAGGGCAGACAGTGTCGGGGGGTTAGCCGTCCACATCGGCGCTCGCATTGGCGCATTGGCCGGACCCGGGGAGGTGCTGGTCTCGCGGACCGTGCGCGACCTTGTTTCCGGCTCCGGTCTGGAATTCGTCTCCCGGGGATCTCACTCCCTGAAGGGGGTCGCCGAACCCTGGGAGCTCTTTGCCGTCGTGGGTGGCTAGGCGCTCCGGTCGGCGTCCACGACGGCGTAGACGCTTCTCGCCCCCGGGAGGCCCTTGAACTCCCGCTCTCCCAAAGACTCGAACTGGATCCCCGCCCCTGACGCCAGCTGCTGGGTGGTGGAAGAGACGAGGATCCCTCCCTCCGGGGCGGCGGCCGCAAGACGGGCGGCCTCGTGCACTGCCACCCCCCGCACATCATCCCCCTCGATTTCTACTTCACCGGTGTGAACACCGATTCGCACCTCCAAGCCCAGTTCCTTGGCGCCCGCCCTGATCCCCATCCCCGCCCGAATCGCCCGGGCGGCGCCGTCGAACACCGCCACGAAACCATCACCGGTGGTATTGACCTCCCGCCCCCGAAACCGATCAAGCAGGTCCCTGACGTGCCGGTTGTGCTGGCCCAGCAGCTCCCGCCAGGCTCGGTCACCGAGTCGAATGGCCGCCTCCGTAGAACCAACTATGTCGGAGATGAGCATCGTCACCACGATTCGCTCGCCGGTTTCGGGATCCGGGAGCCATGTACGCACCCCTGACCAGTTGATCGCCCGCCACGGTTCCTCGCTCACCACCCAGCCGTCGTGTCCCGGGGGTATTTCGAATACGTCGTTGGGGTTGATGTCGAGAGAGGAACCGTCGTCCATTTCCACATGGAGGAGGCCTCCCAGCGACACCCCGCGGTGGTGGGCTTGACAGCTCGGCTCGGCGCGATGGTTGCCGAGCAGTTTCCGGCCTCCGAGGGCGCAATGCGCGCCATTTTCAAAAGTGTTGAGCGAGATCGAGGTGTCGCCCACCTGCACGATGTCCGCGGCCACACCTTCCGACCGAAAGCTCTCGTCGGGCGCATTGAGGCTCTTCTTGTTCAGTCCGGCGATGGCGCTAGTCCCACGGTCAGCACATCCTAAGAATGCCCGGCAAGGGCACGCCCGGAGGGATTCGAACCCCCAACCTTCTGATCCGAAGTCAGACGCTCTGATCCGTTGAGCTACGGGCGCAAGTCCTAGGGAAACCTAATGCTATAGGCCGCGCATTCCACGGCCCACAGCCCGCGGATTCGCCGCAAAGGCACGTGCTCAAGGTTCCCCCTCCATCGATTATCGTCGATAATCGATGGAGAACGTGTCCGCGAGCAACCGCAGGTACTACCTGGTCCTGACCGGCGCCTCGGCCGCGTGGGGAGTCGCAAGCGTCATCAGCAAGCAGGCGGTCGCTGAGATACCTCCGGTTGCCCTCTTGCCCATCCAACTCACCACGAGCCTTCTCGTTCTTGGCACCTTGATGAGGGTCGAAGGCCCACAGCGATGGTCACGAGGGACCATGCCACTGGCATTGCTCGGATTCATGAACCCAGGCCTCTCCTATGCGCTGGGTCTCGTCGGCCTCAGCCAGATCACTGCCAGTTTGTCGGTCGTGCTGTGGGCAACCGAGCCAGTCATGATCCTGGTCTTGGCAGCAATGGTGCTGCGCGAGACGATCACCAAATCGCTGGCCTTGGCGATTGGCCTGACCTCTGTTGGGGTCCTGCTCGCGGCCGGCGACGCGAGCAGCGGTACATTGCTGGGAATCAGCTTCACGTTGGCGGGCGTCGCCGCGTGCGCGATTTATACGGTGATCAGCCGTAGGTGGATGCGTGAAGACTCGACCCTGGTCGTCATCACCGCCCAACAAACGTGTGCCCTGATCTTCGCCCTAGGTCTGCTCGGCGCGTTCATCCTGCGCGGCGAGTCTTTCGCCGTCTCAGGCTGGTCCGGAGGCGCATGGGCGAGTGCCGTTGTTTCGGGAGTGCTCTATTACGCCTTGGCCTTCTGGCTCTACCTGACCGGCCTGCGCCGGATATCGGCCGCCTTTGCCGGCATGTTTCTGAATCTGATTCCGATTTTCGGAATCAGTACCGGATATCTGCTCGGGGAACGTCTTAGCAACCTGCAATTACTTGGGGCGGTCCTGATCGTCGGGGCAGTCGGATCGATGTTGTGGGCTCGCGTTCGGTCTCTTTCCTTGACAGCTCAGACTTCATCGATTATCGTCGATGGTCGATGAACGTCGATCGTGACACCGCGGCAGTTTGGGCTTCCTGGTTTCGGGCATTGGGCGACCCCTCCCGGATCCTGGTCCTGAACCTGCTGGCCGCCAAGTCCGAGCCGATGTCAGTCGGAGAGATCGTGGAGGCGCTCGACATTGGCCAGTCGACAATCTCCCATCATCTCAAACAACTCGCCGAGGTGGGTTTCGTGCTCGTTGAAGAGCGCGGAACTTCGAACTTTTATCGCGTGAATGACCTGTGTCTCGAGTGCTTCCCTACCGCGGCCGAACTGGTCATGGGAGTAGCCCGTACAACCGCCGAATGGAGGAAGTGCTGATGGATATCAAAGAGAAAGTGGCCGACCGCTACCGATCGGCGGCACTGCAAATGCTGCAGGGAGAAACCGGGTGCTGTGGAGGGTCGACCTGCGGTGACGGGGGTTACGACGACATGGGAGAGATGGCTGAGGTCAGCCTCGGATGTGGAAACCCAACCGCGGTGGCCAAGCTTCACCCGGGGGAAACCGTATTGGATCTCGGTTCTGGCGGTGGCCTAGACGTGATCGTCTCCGCCCGGAGAGTGGCCCCGGGTGGCAAGGCCATCGGAGTGGACATGACGCCTGAGATGCTCGAGCTCGCTCGCAAGAACGCGACTGCTGCCGGCGTCGAGAACGTCGAGTTCTTGCTCGGACACATCGAGGATCTGCCGCTCCCCGCGGGGTCAGTGGACGTGATCATCTCTAACTGCGTGATCAACCTGTCAACCGAAAAGCCCCGAGTGTTTGCCGAGATGGCCCGAGTCTTGGCACCTGGGGGCCGAATCGGGATCGCCGACATCGTCGCCGACGATTTCCTGACCCCGGAGGAGAGAGCAGAGCGTGGTGACTGGGCCGGTTGTATCGCCGGTGCCCTTTCCGAGAATGAATACCGCCGAGGCCTGGCGGAAGCAGGATTTACCGACATCGACTTGGAGTTCACCTCCGAAGCCGCCCAGGGGATGTACAACGCCCTTATTCGGGCAAATCGGCCGTAGCGAGACCGAGGTCTGCGATTAGGCGACGTACCCGGGATTCAATCTCGTCTCTAATGGGACGGACACCTTCAGCGGTCTGGCCGGATGGGTCGTCGATTCTCCAGTCGAGGTAACGCCGGCCTGGAAATACCGGGCAGGCGTCGCCGCAGCCCATCGTTACCACCACGTCGGCGGCACGGAAGTCTTCTGTCGACCATGCCCGGGGCTGCTCCCCACTGACATCGATTCCGACCTCTTCCATCGACTCGACCACTGCTGGGTTGACTCGATCGGCAGGCTCGGATCCCCCGGATCGGACCCGCACCCGGTCGCCGGCGAGATGACGCAGCCAAGCCGCGGCCATTTGCGACCGAGCGGCGTTGTGGACGCAGGCAAACAAGACGGTGGGTTTCTTCATCTCACCGTCACAGCTCGGCGCTGAACAGAACCTCGCCCGAAGGAGCGGGCAGGCCGCCGGCGGGCTCTTGGGTGATAGCCACCAGCAGACCGGAATGAGCCTCGCCCTGGAGCAGCACCGTCGCCTCACCTGTCTCATCGGGGACAAAGACCCCGGCTGGGGCCGGATCTCCCTCCCCGATCAACCAGAGCTGATAGGTACTGCCTTCCTCCGGGGAAGCCAGCCCCCTGAACTCCACCGCTGCCGCTTCCTCCGACTCCGAGAAAACCACTTGAGCCTGCTGGGGCGGGGCGGCGGCGAAGGCTTCGTGCACCGCCAACTCGACTGTGCGGGCGTCGGCTGCTGCCATCAGTTGATCGAGCGGGTTGGGGTTGAAGAGCGTCAGCCCCCCCAAGAGGACGACGAGGACCGCCGCTGCTATCCAAGCCGTGCGCCAAAGCGGCCGTCGTCTCGGGGCCAGCTCGACTACCGGCGTGTCAGACACCGATCTGATGCCATCGAGGACCCGAGTCCGCAGACCCGCCGGTGGCTCGACGGCCAAGGCGTGATCGAGAGCGATGACTCCCTGGGCGAGGTCATTCACCAATGCGGTGCACTCGGTGCATTCGAGGAGATGGGCCTCGAATCGGCTTCGCTCTTCGGGCTCCAAGGCCCCCAGCACGTAGGGAGCGGCGAGTTCTTCGAACTCATTCATGAGGTCGCCCCTAGCGCTTGCCGGAGCCGCAGCAGACCATCTCGCATCCGGGACTTCACTGTGCCGAGGGGAAGGTCCAGCATCCGGGCTACCTCGGGGTAGGAACGCCCTCCGAAATAGGCGAGCTCTATCACCTGACGCTGGAGGTCGGTGAGCTGGCCCAACAAATTGCGTACCTCGCCCTGCTCAAATGCGATTGAGACTTCCTCCGCCACGCGGTCGGCGGGGAGGTCGACCCAGCCCGGCGCCACCCGCTCCTGGCGATCACGAGCCGCCTGCTCGCTCCGGACTCGGTCCGTGGCTCGAGCACGGGCAATCAGCATGATCCAGGTGAGGACCGAGCCCCGGCTCTCATCCCAATTGCGAGCCTTGCGCCAAACTTCGAGGTACACCTCCTGGGCAACTTCCTCAGCGTGCTCCTGTGAGCGGACGATCCTCCGAACGATGCCGAAAACCATCGCCGCGGTCCGGTCGTAGAGAACCGCGAAGGCCGACTCGTCCCCCGAAGCGGCCGCCCGCATGAGGTCTTCGAGCTCAGGGGTAACGCGCGACTGCGGGAGGAAAGAGTCCATTGACGGAGCGACCCAGGCTACCGACGTCTCGGGGACGCGAGCTCTGGCGAGAGCGGTTGGGAACATTGTCGACAGATGTTCGGAGCGAGCGTCGGTCTCGGTTTGGTGCCGTCGCCTCTGACTTGGCCCAATGGCACAATCGAGCCATGACGAAGATCGATCGCCTTGCCGCCGAATATTGGGACCGAAACCTCGAAGCCAATCCCACTAGCGCGACGATCATTGGCGATCGCCGCTTCGATCACCTTCTCGAAGACATCTCCCCGGAGGCGACGGAGAAAGTCCTCGCGGAATACCGCCGAATCCAATCCGAAGCCGAGGCCATCGACGAAGGCGAACTCGATCGTCAGGGCCGCATCACTCGGTCAATGCTCTTGTCGGAGACCCAGACCGACATCGACATGATCGAAACCGGTGTTTTCTACGGTGCCTGCGATCCCAACACCGGAGTACTCGTGGGTCTGCTCCAGGCGGCGGGCCAGACCGTGGCCACCTCCCCCGAGAACGCCGCCGCCCTGCTCGAGCGCTACCGACAGGTGCCGCGTCTCTTTGACCAAGCCCTGGAGCGCCACATCACCGAATTCGCCGCCGGGCGAACGCCCACCGCCAGCAACATCTCCCGGGTTCTGAGCCAACTCGACGGCTACCTGGGCGGCGATTCCACGGATGATCCCTTCGCCCAGACAGCGGGCCCGGACGACTGGGGCGATCTCGGCGAGTGGCGAGGAACGCTCGAACAAATCGCGACCGAGATCATCCGGCCGGCCTTGGTCAAATACCGAGACGGTGTCGAGCAGTTGCTCGTCCAGGGTCGCGATGACGAGCATCCGGGACTTTGTCACGTCCCGAGGGGCGAAGAGGATTACCTCCGCGCGATCAGAACCTTCACCAATCTCCCCTTTACTGCCCAAGAGCTCCACGAGATCGGCCGGGAAGAGGCGGAGGGTCGCCTCGCAGACGAGTTCCGGGCTCTGGGAGACAACGCGTTGGGGACCTCAGATCTGGCCGAGGTGCTCGATCGACTGCGCAACGACCCCACCCTTCGCTACGAGAACGCCGCCGAGATCACAAGCGACGCCGAAACCTACGTCGCTCGCTCCTGGGCGGCGGCGCCGGACTGGTTCAACCTCCGACCGAGCGCCAACTGCGAGGTCAAGGAAGTTCCAGCGGCGCTCGAGAAAGACGTGCCCCCGGCCTACTACTTCCCGCCGGCCACCGACGGCTCCCGACCCGGCATCTACTTCATCAATACGTACGACGCCCCCGGACGAGCCCGCTACTCGGGGCAAGCCGTGGCCTACCACGAGGCGAATCCCGGTCATCACTTCCAGCTCACCCTTTCCACCGAGCTAACCGATCTCCCCGAGTTTCGAAAGCACGCCCTCACCTACGCATTCGTCGAAGGCTGGGGCCTCTACTCGGAGCGGCTGGCCGATGAGATGGGGCTCTACACGGACGATCTCATGCGGCTGGGAATGGTTTCGGCCGATGCCTGGAGGGCCTGCCGGCTGGTCGTGGACACCGGGCTCCACGCCATGGGCTGGACTCGCCAGCAGGCGGTCGACTACATGCACAACTGGTGTGCGATCGACGAGCCCTCGGTGCAAGTGGAAGTCGATCGCTACATCGGTATGCCCGGTCAGGCCCTCGCCTACAAGGTGGGCCAGCGGGAGATTTTCCGGCTGCGAGAAAAGGCCCAGGTTGATCTCGGTGATCGCTTCGATATCAAGCGCTTCCACGACGTTTGCCTGGGGAGCGGCAACATCACACTCCCGATCCTTTCGGATCTGGTCGAGGCCTGGGTGAACGAGGCGCGCCCGGCGTGAGGAGCGAGCTTGTCTTCGAGTCGCCTTCGGTGGCGATTCTCGATGTGACCTGCATGCCGGGACCACAGCCGCCGAGCGATTTCGAGGTCGAGCCGGCTTTCGGGATCAGTTTTCCCCGACAAGGCATCTATATCCATGACACTCCCCGAGGGCGGGTGATCGCCGATCCGACGGTGGCCCTCTTTCGCAGTCAGGGTGATGAGCAGATCACGATTCATCCCACCCGCGACGGAGACTCCAACACCGAGGTCCAGTTTCCTGCTTCCGTCATCGAGCCTTTGCTCGACCGGCAGGGCCGCTTCCGACACGGCGCGGTGGCCATAGCGAATCATCTGGCGGTCAGGCACCATCGTCTGTTGGCTACGGCCTGCTCGGAAACCTCGTCGGCGCTCGAGATCGAGGAGGAGGCGATGACCCTGCTTAGCCTCGTCTTCCTTCTTCCTCAGCCTTGCGACACAACCAAACGGTCGCAAACTCTGGTTGCCAACGCGAGAGAGGAATTGGGCGCCAGCTATCGGGAGAACCTCGACTTGGCCACGATCGCCCGCAGGGTGGGATCGTCGCCCTTTCATCTCAGCCGGGTGTTCAAGCGGGAAACGGGTCGGTCGATGACGGATCATCGGACCACGCTTCGTATTCGCCATGTCCTCAATCGTTTGACAGACGGAGCTACTGATCTCTCGCGCCTCGCGGTCGAGGCTGGCTTTTACGACCATCCCCACATGACCAAAGAATTTCGCCGCCGAACCGGATCGGTCCCCTCGGTGATGAGGTCGCTTCTCGCGGGCTGAGAACCGCAAGGATTTACAAGACAGTTCCCGCCTGGTTTGCGAACAATCGGTCGGATGCGGTCAACCAAGGGT
>DATEDN010000165.1:0-33673 GCA_035281645.1 Acidimicrobiia bacterium
TTGGTGGGGTTCGTAATTGATCTGCTACTCAAGGAGGGTCAAGGCATGGGATCGGCGGGATTCAACGACCATGTGGTGGTCTGTGGGTGGAACTCGACGGCGCGGGAGCTCATCGACGAGCTTCGTTCCGATGACTACGCCGTCAGGGTGGTCGTGGTGGACCCGGCCGAACGCAACCCGGCCGGGGACGGGGTTTACTTTGTCCGCGGGGACGGCTCCAACGAAGACGACCTCAAACGAGCTGGAATTGACTGCGCTCGAGCGGCGATCATTTGTCCCCGGGACGGAACCGACGATGCCGACATGCACTCGATTTTGACCGTGCTGGCGATCGAAGCGCTCGCCCCCGAGGTGAGGACGGTGGTGGAGGTGAACAACCCCAAGCACGTTTCCCATTTCAAGCGGGCCGACGTCGATGAGGTGTTGGTGACCTCAAAGCTCGCCTCGCGTCTGCTCGCCCGCACCGCCCTTTATCCGGGTCTGGGTGATCTCGTGACGGATATGGTCTCGGGCGGTCATGGATCAGAGCTCTATCGAATTCGGGTGCCCGCCCGCATGATCGGCATGTCGGTGCTCGATGCCTCCCAGCACCTGAAGCAAGAAAACGACGCCACTCTCCTGGCGCTGGCGCGCGACACCAACATCATGACCAATCCCGGCCCAGGAATCTTGTTGGCGCCAGGCGATGAAGTCGTGGTGATCGCCGAAGATCTCGAGAAGCTCTCATCCCTCTCCGAAGAGGAGCAGCAAGCCGCCTCCTAGACCCCATTCTGTGAGGATTTACGCGGCCTCAGGCCGCGTAATTCCTCACAATTGCAGGGAGGGGGTACCGCTAGCCTCGGATCTCCAATGTCCTATGACTTCGCCACCATCGAGCCCAAGTGGCAGAGGCGTTGGGCCGAAGAGCGGATCTTCAACGTCAAGCCCGATCCCGATCGGCCCAAGTTCTTCAACGTGCAGATGTACCCCTATCCCTCGGGCGAAATGCACATGGGCCATCTCCGGAACTACACCTACGTCGACCTCATCACCCGCTACAAGACCATGCGGGGCCTCAATGTTCTCTCGCCGATGGGCTGGGATTCGTTCGGGCTCCCAGCCGAGAACGCGGCCATTGACTCTGGGGTTCACCCCCGGGTCTTCACCGAAGAGAAGATCAAGACGATGAAGGCGCAGCTGAAGCGCCTCGGGGCGGTCTACGACTGGGATCGCGAGATCGCCTCACATACCCCCGAGTTTTACCGCTGGGACCAATGGCTCTTCCTCAAGCTCTTCGAACAAGGCCTTGCCTACAAGAAACTGGCGCCAGTCAATTGGTGTCCGAAGGACCAGACGGTGCTTGCCAACGAACAGGTAGTGGATGGCGCATGCGAGCGCTGCGGGACGATCGTGGAGAGACGCGACCTCGAGCAGTGGTTCTTTCGCATTACCGACTACGCCGAGCGCCTCCTGAACGATCTGGCCCTGCTCGATCATTGGCCCGATCGGGTTCGGGTCATGCAGCACAACTGGATCGGCCGCTCCGAGGGTGCCCAGTTCGCCATCAACGTGGCGGATACCGAGCATTCGTTCGAGGTGTTCACCACCCGGCCCGACACGGTCTTTGGAATGACGTTTGCGGTCCTGGCTCCCGAGCATCCTCTGGTTGAAGAGCTAGTCGCCGGGAGCAAATACGAGACCGAGGCCCGTGATTACATCGCCGCGGCGAGGCGTTCGAGTGAGATCGAGCGGCTGGCGGAGGGGGCGAAGTCGGGCGTGTTCACTGGCGCCTTTGCGATCAACCCGGTCAACGATCGCCGGGTCCCTATCTACATCGCCGATTACGTCCTCATGTCCTACGGCACCGGGGCGATCATGGCGGTGCCGGGACAGGACCAACGCGACTGGGACTTCGCCGAGCGTTATGGAATCGACATCGTGCGGACAGTGCAGCCTCCGGCGGATTTCGAGGGAGCTGCGTACACCGGCGACGGTCCGGCGATCAACTCGGACTTTCTCGATGGTCTCGACATGGCGGCGGCGAAAAAACGGATCATCGCTTGGCTCGAAGAGCGCGGCATCGGTTATGGGAAGGTGCAGTATCGCCTGCGCGACTGGCTGATCTCGCGTCAGCGTTACTGGGGATGTCCGATACCGATCATCAAGTGTCCCACCGATGGGCTGGTGGCGGTTCCCGAGAAAGATCTCCCTGTGGTCCACCCCGACGTCGAGAACTACTCCCCGCAGGGGGAGTCGCCGCTGGCGGCGGTACCCGAATTCGTAAACGTCGAATGCCCGGTCTGCGGTGGGCCGGCCCAACGCGAAACCGACACCATGGACACCTTCGTCGACTCCTCCTGGTACTACTTGCGTTATTGCGACGCCGACAACGCCGATGCCATCTTTGATCCAGCCAAAGTCCGCTATTGGATGCCGATCGATCAATACGTCGGGGGAGTCGAGCACGCGGTGCTGCATCTTCTCTATGCCCGGTTCATTACCAAGGTTCTCAGCGACATGGGGATGGTCGACGTCGAGGAGCCCTTCTCGGCCCTCTTTACCCAAGGCATGATTGTCAAAGACGGCGCCAAGATGTCGAAGTCAAAGGGCAACGTTGTCGCCCCGGATGAGTACTACGCCCGATATGGGGCCGACGCGATTCGACTGTTCGAGCTATTCATCGGCCCCCCCACCGACGATGCGATTTGGAACGACAACGGGGTCGAAGGCACTCATCGTTTCCTCGATCGCGTCTGGCGCATCGGCCGGGGAGAAATCGGACATGTAAACGAGAGGGAGCCGAGCCCATCGGATCAGGAGTTACTGGCGACGAGCCACCGCACGGTCAAGAAGGTCACCGACGACATCGAGCGCTTTCGCTTCAACACCGCAGTGGCGGCGTTGATGGGTCTCACCAACCGCCTCGTCGATGGGCTTCGCTCTGACAGCGGGGTGGCCCGATCGGTCTTCGACGAGGTTTACGGCCACATCCTCAAGATGCTCTCGCCAATGGCACCGCATCTGACCCACGAGCTCTGGGAGTTGACGGGTAAGGGGTCGATGCTGGCCTTGGAACCATGGCCCGAATGGGACCCGGCGCTGGTGGCCGAGAGCACGGTGACGATGATCGTCCAGGTGAATGGCAAGGTGCGCGATCGACTCCAGGTGGCCGCCGACATCACACCTGATGAGGCCGAAGAGCTGGCATTGGCCTCGCCTAAGGTCAAGATGCACGTTGGCGACCGTCGCCTCGAGAAGGTCGTGTCCCGTCCCCCCGAGGTCGTAAATCTCGTCGTCGGGTAGGCGGAATTCTCAGAAGGGCTATCCGCCTTCGCTGATTGCCTCCCAGGGCGGGTTCGACCCGGGCGACGTCGCCCGACTGAGTGGCCTGGTCGATATCGATCGGGTGCCGGTGCGACGGGCGCCGCGATGGATGACGAGGGTCTGGCGGGGCGATGTCGGAGCCATGACCCTGCCCTGGGGGATATTTGTCCGTGGCGACCTACTTGCCGGCGACCGCGCGGCCTTGGCGAAACTGATCCGGCACGAACTGGTTCACGTCCGCCAATGGGGTGAGCTGGGTCCCGTGCGATTCCTGGTTCGCTACGTGTCGGAGTATCTCCGACTGCGGCGCGCCGGATTAGGCCACCAGCAGGCCTACCTAGAGATCTCCTTCGAGCGTGAGGCTCGCCAGCTCGCCGATTCTCCCCCCGAAGGGGGGAGTACCGCCGCAGGCGGGGAGGGGGGAATGCTCAGCGGCCACTGAGCTATTCGACGATGATTCCACTCAGGTCGCCCTCGGGCTCGGGATACCGCAGTTCGAGGGATTCCAGAGTTTCGATGAGGATGGTGGCCACCACGATGTTTCGGTACCACTTGCGATTCGCCGGGATCACGTACCAGGGAGCGGCGTTTGTGGAGGTTTTCGAGATTGCCTCCTCGTATGCGGCCTGATAGTCGTCCCAGCGCTTGCGTTCATCGAGATCTCCGATCGAAAATTTCCAGTGCTTTTGCGGATCATCGAGCCGGGCTTGTAGACGCTCTCGCTGTTCCTCCTTGGAAATGTGCAGGAAGAACTTGACGATCGTGGTGCCCTCTTCGGTCAGGAGCCTTTCGAACTCAACGATCTGCTCATATCGCCGACGCCATTGCTCCTCGGGGACCAGATTGTGAACCCGCACCACCAAAACATCCTCGTAATGGCTGCGGTTGAAAATGACGATCTCACCATTGGCGGGAACATGGGGATGTACGCGCCACAGGTAGTCGTGGGAGAGCTCGGCTTCGGTCGGCTTCTTGAATGATGCGACCTTGACGCCGAGGGGATTGACCCCATCGAACACCGAGGAGATGGTGCCGTCCTTGCCACCGGTGTCGGTGGCCTGCAACACCACCAGCAGCCGGTGTCGATTGTCGGCGTAGAACAGCTCCTGCAATTCCTCGAGGCGTTTGTTGAGTTCGCGCAGAGCCGCTTTGCCAGCCTTCTTGTCGCCTGCGAAGAGGCTCTGGTCGGAGGGATCACGTTCGCTCAGTCGAGCGGCCTCGCCCGCTCCGATGCGATAACGGTCGGCGTCCACGGCCGGCACCCTACCGCGCACACCCCTTCCCCACGGACGCCCGGTCGGTTATGACCGCGAGGGAGGTGGAGTGAATCGGCCCCAGGGTGTTGCGGTCTGGATGGTGCTGGTGATAGCGGTGGGAGCCGGCTGGTGGTGGGGGGGACGGCCATCCACCCCGGTGCCAGTGGCGACGACGAGTCTCCCTACTTCGGAAACCTTGGGGTCCAAATTGACGGTCCACGTGGGCGGATGGGTCGCTCGACCGGGCCTGGTCGAGCTTGCGGCCGGTGCCCGAGTAGCCGATGCGATCGCGGCCGCCGGCGGAGTATTGCCCGGAGCGTTGACTGAGGCGATCAACCTGGCAGAGCCACTGACCGATGGCAGCCAGGTCGTCGTTGCCGGTCCGGCTACACCCCCCGACGGCGCCGAGTCCCCGGCCGGTCCGGCGGGAGACGGCCGTATCCATCTCAATCGAGCGACGGCCGCCGAGCTCGACGATCTGCCCGGGATCGGTCCGGTGATCGCCGAACGGATCGTTGCTCATCGAAGCGAGCACGGACCTTTTCGAGCGGTCGAGGACTTGCTCGACGTGCCCGGAATCGGCGAGGCCAAGTTGGCCGATTTGCGCGATCTGGTGGTGCCGTGAGATGGCATCTTCCACCTCCTATGGCATGGCCGGCTCTCGGGTCAATGTGTCTGGTAGCCGCCGGGGTCGGGTCCGCCCGAGGGACGGGCTTTGTGTTCTCGGTGGCAAGCACGGCCATCGGCGCGGGGCTGGCCCGCGGCGGACGCCGTCGACTGCCGCTGGTCGCCCTGCCCCTGATTGTCGGGCTGGGGTGGGTCTCGGGCCAACTGTCGGTGGGCCGGGAGCAGTCCCAGCTGACGGCCAGCCTGCTCTCAGGGTTCGAGACATTGACCGTGATGGCGACCAACGATTCCGCCCCGAGCCCGTTTGGGGGCGGTTGGTTTGTAGGACGTGCGATCGGAATGGAGACCGGCCGGGCTGACGGGCCGGGACCAAACCTGCTGATCCGGATCCCGGACGGTCGCGAGGTCTTCTGGTCGGAGATTGTTCGAGTCAGCGGCCAATTGTTGGTTCGTTCAGGAGGTGCCGGAGGACATTTCTATGCCGGAGTTGTAGAAGCGGAGGACGTTGAGGTTCTTTCGAGTCGAATGACTCCGTTGGTGACAGCGGGTAACGGGATCAGGCGCCGGGTTCTTCGCCTGCTGGATGGTGATCTTCCCGCTGAGGCTCTCCTGGCCGGTTTCCTGATCGGGCATAGTGCCGACCTGCCGCCCTCCGACCAGGTCGCCATGAGGAGGGCGGGAATCTCGCACTTCGTGGCGGTATCGGGAGCGAACGTCGCCGGCTTCCTCATGCTCTGGTGGCTCCTGCTGGGACCGATCGGCTTCGGGGCACGCCGTCGCGGCTGGATGGGCCTGGTGGGTCTGGCCATTTTCCTCGTTGCCACTCGCTGGGAGCCATCGGTGGTGAGGGCGGGGCTCATGGCGGCAGTCGTTTTCGCTGGCCGGGCGGCGGGGCTGGCCATCGATGCGTGGACTGCACTTGGCGCCGGCGCGGTCCTCGCCATGTTGGCGGCTCCGGCCTTGGTCTCAGACCTAGGTTTCCAGCTCTCGCTGATCGCCACCGTAGGGATCATGGCGGGATACGACCTGCTGCCCCCGAGCCTTCCGCAGCTGGTCAGAAAACCACTCGGAGTAACCATCGCCGCCCAAGCCGCGGTGACGCCACTGCTCCTCGCCCAGGGCAATGGCGTTCCATTGTTGTCTCCTCTGACCAATCTGCTCGCAGCCCCGCTGGTCGCAGCCGCGACTCTGTTGGGAGCGATCGGGGTCGTCCTCGGAGGCGGACCTCTGCTGGGAGCGGCGTTGGCCGCTTCCCATATCGTTCTCACCCTCGCCAGGAGCGCCGCTTGGTACCCCCAGCTCGGCGTTGGAGCGGTCGCCCTCTTGGCGGGATCGATTCTGGTAACCATCCGTTGGTCCCGGATCCGCCCGGTGATGCTTGTTCTGATCTCAGCGGTAATGGCGGTGGCGATCGTGCCTCGCGTACCCAGTGGGCCGGCCGTCATCTTTATCGATGTCGGTCAGGGAGACGCAGCGCTGCTGTTCTCCGCCAGCGGAGAGGCCGTACTTGTCGACGGCGGACCCGATCCGCGCCTGCTGTGGCAGGCGCTCTATCAATATCGGGTCAAACGTCTCCGATTGGTCGTAGCCACCCACCCCCATGACGACCACATCGCCGGGTTGGTGGGATTGGCACAGCGATTGCCGATCGACGAGCTTTGGGAAGCGGGCGAGCACCACTCCAATCCGACGTGGAACCAGATCAGGGACGAGATGGAGGCGGCGTCGGTTCCAGTGGCGAACCCGGGCGTCGGAACCCGCCTCGGTCTGGCCGGGATGGTTCTCGAGGTGCTTGGCCCCAAGCGTCGCTATGACAATGCCAATGACCAGTCGATCGTGGTCCTCGCTCGGTCGCAAACGGCTTCGCTCTTGATGACCGGTGACGTTGAGGCGGCCGCCCAGCTCGAACTAGATCCAATCGACGTCGACATCCTCAAGGTTCCCCACCACGGCGGTAACACTTCGCTGCCGGGCTGGTTAGTCGCAACCCGCCCTGAAGTCGCCCTTATCAGTGTGGGGCCGAACCGCTTTGGCCACCCTGCAAGAGAGATCGTCGATTTGCTGGAGGGGGCGGGAGCCCAGGTGATCATGACACGGGACGAGGGCGACGTTTTTCTTCCTCTCGATCGGCCGGTCTCCTGGCGCGGTCGAGCTCGCGCCAGAGTTCGAGAATCGGGTCGATGCCCTCGCCTGGGTAAGTGGCGACAGCCAGTCGGACGCCGGCCGATTCCCCGGCTATTTCCGTCAGGAGCTTGCCGAGGTTTTCGCTGGCGATCCGAGCGCCCTCAGGGCCCGTCTCTGGGAGAACCAATCCGATCAAGTGGTGGTCGCCACGGCGAGCGTGAGCGACATGGTCTGAGCTGCGAATCGCTTTTTCGAGTCGTTGTCCAAGGTCGCGCAACAACGCTTTCTGCCTGCGCGCTGGATCAGCCACCCACTTGGCTGCGGAAACGTCGGCGAGCACCACCGAGAAGACCTTCTGATATCGGTTCGCGCGGGCTTTTTCGGTGTCGGTGATCTCGATCATCGACCGGGCATTGCCCACCCCGGTCTCGTCGTCGATGTCGTCGTGCAGCTCGAACTTGTCGAGGGCGGCCTTGATGTGGTGGGCCGCCCACCCTCCACCCAGCCCGAAGCCGAGATAACCGACCACGCGGGCGAAGATCTGGCCGGCAAGGGGCGTCAACCCCACTAACTGCAGTGATGGGATCCTCAAGAGGACATATGCCACCGCCGCCACTACGCCCAGGGCGAACCCACCCCGGACCCCTCCGAACAAGAAACCAGCGAACACCGGGATGAAAAGCAGCGTTGCAGTCACCTCTACCAAGTCGACCCCGCGGGAGATGGCCACCAGCCCGACCAGGAGAATGAGGATGAAACCCGATATCAGGAGAATCGTCCGGGCGCGGGCGAAGGTCATCTTTCAACCATGGGCGGAGTGTACGGAGGGCCTTACCATCGCTCGGTCGTGCCTCCCCTGCTCCAACTTCGTCTTGCCATGGCCCTGCTGCTGGGGGTATTCCTGATACCGGTGGGCTTGAGTTCGCTGCGGGGTCTCACCCATGTGGTGAGCTGTCAGGGCGCTATCGCCCAGCCGTTCGAGGTCAGGTTTGGAGACGACGGGACACCTCTTCTGACCGGATCACGGGTGGTCGAAGCCGGGGACGATCCAGTTTGCGCCAACCTCAACACAGATCTATCGATGCGGGATGCGGGACCGAATCGATTGGAGGTGACTGTCCCCGTCGAGAATCGTGGCACTGATCCCTGGCGGGGAACGGTGAGCCTGGTGGTCGGCGGGGTCTTCATCCCGGTTGAAATCGGATTGGTGCCGCCGGGGGAAACCAGGTCGGAGACCATTGTCCTCCGACTCCCGGAGGGCCTGACCCAATTCGATGGAGAGTTGTTGATCGGACCTTGAGAGCTTTTGACAGCCTCTCCTTCGGCGGCGTCACCCACGTCATGGCCGTGATCAACCTTTCCCCGGAGTCGCGTAATCGCCAGACCGTGGCCTCCAACCTCGACGAGGCGCGGGCGATGGCTCATCGATACCGAGACTGGGGGGCAACGGTCATCGACTTGGGGGGACAGTCATCTCATTTCGACAACCCCACCCTCTCTCCCACCGAGGAGTTGGCGCGTCTGGTGCCGGCAGTGACCGCTTTGGTTGGGGACGGATTTGTGGTCTCGATCGATACCTGGAAGCCCAAAGTCGCCAGGGAATGTCTGGCGGCGGGGGCTGCGATCATCAACGACACCGGGGGCCTGAAGGATCCCGGGATGGTGCACGCGGTGGCGCAATCTTCGGCTGCCGCGGTAGCGGTCTATGTCGAGGGCCGAAATCCCCACGACGTGGGGGTTGTTGACACGGGAGCCGACAAGACCCGGCGCACCGCCGATCTCTTCCGCGAACGCCTCCGCTCTCTCGAAGACCAGGGAATCACGGACGTGATCATCGACCCTGGAATCGCGCTCAACTACCGGGGCGACTACCAGGCCTATACCCGTCTTCAGCTCGAGGTGATTCGCGAGAGTGGATTCCTGCACGAGTTGAATCGACCAGTGTTGATTCCCATCCCTCGCAAGCGAGAGTTCCCTCGGGTGATGGCTTATGTCACCCTCGCTCTCGAATATCAAGCCGACATGATTCGCGTCCACGATGTGAAAGCCGCATGCGACTTGGCACGCCTCTTCGACCGGCTGCCCGGGCCATGAAGCATCTCTTGGCGGTGACCGGGCAGGCCAACTCCGGTCCGGGAGAGCGCCAGGAGATGCTCGATCGGGCGCACGAATTCCTGAGCGGGATGGGAGTGGCGCCGGCCGACATCGTTCGCATCGATGTCCCCGCCCGGGGGGGCGGCGAGGAGTCAGAAGGGCCGATGCGGGGAGACCTGGAGGCCATGATCCCCTTGCTCCAATCAGGTTCGATCTTCGGCGACTTGCAGGGGCTGTTGTTGGTCGATTCGCAGAATTTGAACCCGGTTGAGGCCAAGCTCACTGCCGAGTTGCTCGATCAAGCCGGCGACGTGGCGGTGGCTTTGGTGTGCTTCGGAACGCTCCCGGCTGCAGTCCTCAAAGTGGTAAAGGCCGTTGGGGAAGTGGTGGCGGTCCGCAAGATGTGGGAGCGGCAAGCCGGGGAGTGGTTGCGAGCTGAGCTGGAGGACCGCAACATGAAGGTTGAAGCCGACGCCCAGGCGGCGCTGCTGCAGCGATTCGGCACCGACACCGCCGGCTTGGGGCAGGCCCTAGACCAGCTGGTCGAGCATCAAGGCAAGATCACCGCCGACACCGTCCTTGACCGTTTTCGTAATCGACCGGACGAGCCGCTGGTCCACTACCTCGATTCCGTAAGTGCGGGGAAAGCTGGCGATGCCCTTCGGCGGCTCGCCGACTTCCTCACCCATGGACATCCTTTGGTGTTGCTGGCCGCGCTCGAATCGGACCTGAAACGCCGTGCCCTGGCTTCGTCCTCGGAGACGGAGGAGTCATTTCGCTCCGCTATCGGGGTTCGGTCTGATGACCGAAGAGCCTCCCGTCTCTGGCGGGACCGGGGTCGGATCAAGGACTCGTCATTTCAGAAAGCGCTCGAGGCCTTGGTGCGGGCCGACCGGGTGATGAAGACACAACCCGAAGAGGTGCATCGGGTGACCTTGGAGCGACTAACGGTCGCCTTCAGCCGCTGGTATGGCGGCCGGGGCTAACGAGACTTGTTGTTGACTGCCCTGGCGAGACGGGACTTGCGTCGGGCGGCCGTGCGGGGGTGCACCCGGCCCTTGCTCACCGCCTGATCGATCTCCTTCTGGGCGGTGCGGAGGGCGTCGGTAGCATCTTCATTGCCGGCGACCGCGGAGCGGACCGCCTTCACTCGGGTCCGCAGCTCTGATTTGGCTGACTTGTTACGAGCCTCGCGAACCGCGTTCTGTCGATTTCTCTTGATTTGGGACTTGATGTTGGCCATGAGGGGACAAGGGTAGCTCCGACTCCGTGGTCACCATTCTGTGGGCTCACAGATAGGCACAGCCGACCTGCGAACCCTGGGTTCGCAGATGGCTCATAACCTGGCTGCTCAGATGGTCGAGCAATCGCAGATCCGCAACTTTTGCATCATCGCCCACATCGACCATGGCAAGTCGACCCTGGCGGATCGACTACTCGAGCAGACCGGGGCGATATCGGCTCGAGAGATGCGAGAACAGGTGCTTGACACGATGGACCTCGAGCGCGAGCGCGGAATCACCATCAAGGCCCAGGCGGTCCGCCTGCACCACCAAGGCGGCGACGGGCGCGACTACGTCATCAACCTGATCGACACGCCGGGCCATGTCGATTTCTCTTACGAGGTCTCCCGTTCCCTGGCCGCCTGCGAGGGGGCGCTTTTGCTGGCCGACGCCGCTCAAGGAGTGCAAGCCCAGACATTGGCGAATGCCTACCTGGCAGTCAACGCCGGCTTGGAGGTGATTCCCGCCCTCAACAAGATCGACCTACCCGCCGCCGACCCCGATCGAGTGACCCAGGAACTGATCGGAATCCTGGGTGGGTCGGCTTCCGAGGTGCTGGCTCTGTCTGCCAAGACCGGGGAAGGCGTGCCTGCCCTCCTTGACGAGGTGGTTCGACGGGTGCCGCCTCCCGGCGGGGATCGCGAGGCGCCGCTCCGAGCTCTCGTCTTCGATAGCTACTACGACTCCTACCGCGGAGTCGTTTGCTATGTGCGGGTCGTGGATGGCTCGCTTCTGGCCGGTGATCAAATCCGTTTCATGGCCACCAGCGAGTCGCATACCGCCGACGAAGTCGGGGTGTTGACACCGAAAGCGGTTCCGGTGCAGGAGCTTGGTCCGGGCGAGGTGGGCTATCTGATCACGGGAGTCAAGGAAATCGGGCGGATCAAGGTCGGCGACACGGTCACCCACGCCCGCCGTCCAGCCTCCCAGGCTTTGCCCGGATACGCCGAGCCCAAGCCGATGGTCTTCTCCGGGCTCTTTCCGACTGACGGAGATGACTTCGAGCGACTTCGGGAGGCACTGGAGAAGCTCACCCTCAACGACGCTTCGCTCCAGTACGAACCTGAGACAAGCCGGGCACTGGGCTTCGGATTTCGAGTCGGATTCCTCGGGCTCCTCCACATGGAAATCGTTCGCGAGCGCCTCGAGCGGGAATATGGGCTCGATCTGGTGGCAACCGCCCCCTCGGTCGCCTTCCGGGTCCATCTCACCAGCGGGGATCGGCGCGAGATTCGTTCCCCGCAGGATCTCCCCGAACCGGATTATCGAACCTCGATTGATGAGCCCTATGTGCAGGTCATGATCATTACACCGGCCGAGTACATCGGCCCGGTGATGGAGCTCATCCAGAGCCGGCGCGGTGCCGAAGGGAGCATGCACTACCTTTCACCCGAGCGCGTGGAGTTGACCTATCAGGTTCCGCTCAGCGAAGTCGTCTTCGACTTCTTCGACCTTCTCAAATCCCGCACCAAGGGCTACGCCTCGCTCGATTACGAGCCCAGCGGATATCGACCCTCGGACCTGGTCAAAGTTGATGTACTGCTCAACTCGATCCCTGTCGACGCCTTTTCGTCGATCGTTCATCGGGACAAGGCCGCGGCCTACGGAAAGCTGATGACCGAGCGTCTCCGGGAATTGATACCCCGTCAGCTCTTCGACATACCCATCCAGGCTGCGATAGGGGGGCGAATCATCGCCCGGGAAACGGTCAAGGCCCGGCGAAAGGACGTCCTCGCCAAATGCTACGGCGGAGATGTCACCCGCAAACGCAAGCTCCTCGAGCGTCAGAAGGAGGGGAAGAAGCGCATGAAGATGGTGGGCTCGGTCGAGGTTCCCCAGGAGGCATTTGTTGCTGCTCTCCGAGTCGACGCCGATTGATTGGCCGGATTCGCCAGAGCTGGCCGACCGCGCCTCAGCATGGGCAGCGGCCTACATCCATATTCCCTTCTGCTCCCGACTCTGCCCCTACTGCGACTTTGCCGTGGTCACCGGACGCGAGGGTGACTTTGACCGCTACCTGGATGCTTTAGGAGCCGAGATCGACACCGAGCCGGCCTGGAAACCGCTCGATGCTGTTTATTTTGGAGGTGGGACTCCTTCGATTATTGAGCCCTCGCTGCTGGGTCAAGTTCTCGAAAGGCTCGATAGGCGATTCGGGCTGGCTCCCGACGCCGAGATTTCGCTGGAAGCGAATCCGGAGGACTGGACACTGGCGATGGGACTCGCTTTGCGCGCGGCTGGTTTCACCCGAGTTTCGTTCGGGGCACAGAGCTTCGAGCAACGAACCCTGATCTCGCTCGGCCGCCGCCACCGCCCTCAGCAGATAGAGGCGGCGGTGTTGTCCGCCAGGGAAGCCGGGTTCAGTTCGGTGAATCTTGATTTGATCTACGGATCCGCGGGGGAGGACGTGGCGACGTGGACGAGCAGTGTTGATCGGGCCCTCGGGCTCGGCCTCGATCATCTCAGTTGCTATGGCCTCACGGTCGAGCCGGGCACCGACCTCTACCGCCGGATATCGGAAGGGGCTCCAGCCCCCGACCCCGACCTCCAGGCCGATCAATGGGAGACAGCCAATGCCCTCGCCACCAATGCCGGGCTGGTGCGGTACGAGGTTTCCAACTGGGCTCGACCCGGACACCCGGTCCGCTACAACCTGGCGGTTTGGGCTCAAGCCGATTTCCTCGGCTTCGGTCTTTCCGCCCACCGGTTTCGCGATGGAATCCGCTCCCATAATTTCCGTCACTTCGACACCTACCTCGAAGCCCTGACTTCACGCACCGCCGCTCCTATCGCCGGATCCGAGGAGGTCTCGGGCTGGAATCGCGAGCTCGAACGCCTCTTTCTCGGTCTGCGGCGGGCAGCCGGCGTCATCTCCGGGGCAGGGGGAGCGGCCCTGGCGGCTTCCATGGACGGAAAACGGCTCGAGGAGGCCGGGGTGATCGACTTCGATCGCGACCGCGTGCGAGTTCGGAAACCGCTGCTCACCGACGCGGCCTCGCGAGCTGTGTTAGCACTCCCGCCCCCCTGATTGCTAACCGGAGTCCGGGCGCCTTGCTAAAATCGAGTCCAAATGCTGGAGGAGCGCCGCTCCGACGTGCTCCGGGCGTTGGTGGAAGCACACATCAAGACCGGCGAGCCGGTTAGTTCCCGCGCCATCCTGGCCGAGACCGCCATCGGGGTCTCGGCGGCCACAATCCGCAACGATCTCGCCGCCCTCGAGCGCGAAGGGTTCGTGGTGCAACCGCATACATCTGCCGGGCGAATCCCCACCCCCCGGGCTTATCGCTACTACGTCGATCACATTGGCCGGGGACGCCTGGCCAGCTCCGACCAAGCCCGAATCGCCGGATTCTTCTCGTCGGTGCAGCTCGAGCTCTCCAACCTTTTCAAGGCAACTTCCCAGCTGCTGGCTGAGGTGACTCACTACCCGGCGGTCGTGGTCTCGCCGGGAGCTTCGAGCGAGGTGGTGCGGGGCCTACACCTGGTGACACTGACCACTCAGAACCTCATGGCAGTGATCGTGACCGATCGCGGCCGTGTGATTCAGCATCACCTCCGGCTCGACCACCCTTTCAGTGTCGACGATGCCCTGAAGGTCGAGCAGATCGCAGCCCGCAGTCTCATCGGCTCCGAGCTCGGTCGGGGACCCGAACAGACAGATCTTTTCTCGAACCAGCCCGATCAGATTCGAGAAATCGGCCAGGCGCTCATGCAGGTGCTGCGACAGAGGGCCGCCGCTCCCGGAGAGGTCTACGTCGGGGGAACCCGGCAGATGGCCGAAGCCTGGCCCAGCCTGGGCGCAGTCCACCGCGTGCTGGAAGTCCTCGAGCGGGAGGCAGAACTTCTCGGCCTCCTCGTCAATGCTTCCGGAGTCTCCATCCGCATTGGCGGGGAGTTGCCGGTGGCGGAGGGCATGGATCTAGCCGTGGTCTCGACGACCTACGAGGCGGGGGGCGCCGAAGGTTCGGTGGGGGTGATCGGGCCTATGCGGATGGATTATCGGACCGCGATTTCCGCCGTCGAAAAAGTCGGACAGGGCCTCGAAGATCGCATCGGCACCTGAAGCTCGTCTGGATTCAAGGACTCGAACCGTAACCTATGCGCCAAATGGCCCGTGACTACTACGCCGACCTCGGAGTTGACCGCGCCGCCTCCACCGAGGACATAAAGCGCGCCTTTCGCCGACTGGCCCGCGATTCCCACCCGGATGCCAATCCGGGTGATCCGGCCGCCGAGGCTCGCTTTCGTCGAGTGGCCGAGGCTTACGAGGTCTTGAGTGATCCCGAGCGCCGCAATGCCTACGACCGTGGGGAGACGATCGATCTCACCGACCTCTTCGCCGGCATGGGTGGGCTCGACGATCTCATCCGGTCAGTCTTCGGAGACGGTGGGTTCTTTGGCTCGGCGCCGCGAACGATGAGAGGTCGCGACGTTCTGGTGGCCGTGGACGTGGACCTGATGGTGGCGGCATTTGGGGGTGATACCGAGGTGCGCTTCGAGGCTCACGTCACCTGCGACGTCTGCGGCGGCCAGGGCTCAGCGCCGGGGACTTCTGCGATCACCTGTCCTACCTGCGGTGGGTCGGGAAGCATGCGTGTTGCCCGCCGTGGTCTGCTCGGGACGATGATGAGCGTCACCGCCTGTTCGACCTGCAGCGGTCAGGGAACGGTGGTTACCGATCCCTGTCGAAACTGCCGAGGACTCGGTGTAGTCGCCGGCGAACGCAGCGTTCGGGTTGAGATTCCAGCGGGGGTACCGAGTGGAACCCGACTCCGCCTGACGGGTCGCGGCGAGTCCGCCGGTCGCCGCGGAAGCTCCGGGGACCTCCACGTCGAGGTACGCGTCCGCCCCCATCCTGATTTCGAGCGCGAGGGTGACGATCTCTTGTACTGGCTCCGGGTGGGGATCGCCGAAGCCGCACTCGGCGTCAAAGTCGATGTACCGCTCCTCGAAGGAGGCTCTGAAAAGCTAGAAGTGCCTCCCGGGACCCAGCCAGGAACGGTATTCCGGCTCCCCGGACTTGGTACTGCTCATCTCGGACGGCGAGGTCGGGGCGATCTCCTCGTCCACACCGAGGTCGCAGTGCCGACCAACCTTTCGGTTGAAGAGGAGGAATCCCTCCGAGCGTTTGCCCAGTTGCGAGGAGAATCGCCTCAAAAGGCGAGCCGTCGGCGCCGGCGCTAGATGCCCCACGTTCCCCACCTCTTCCTCCAACCCCCGTGGCGGGGGCGAGGGATTGACCTCTCGCCTGCTCAGGTGAATCACCTGTTCAAGGCATTGCGGCTCCAATCAGGTTCAGAGGTCAGCTACACCGACGGCAGGGGACTCATCGGCTCGGGTGAGCTCACCTCGACTCAGGTGATCCGGGGGGAGGAGACTGTCGTGAGTCCGCCCATCGACCTAGAGGTTGCGGTAGCTCCGCCTCACGAGAAGGATCGGATTCGTTTTCTGGTCGAGAAGGCAGCCGAGCTGGAGGTAAGGAGGATCACGTGGCTGCGGTCCCGCTTTGGAAATGCGCGGCCCA
Source organism: Acidimicrobiia bacterium (assembly GCA_035281645.1). Classification (GTDB taxonomy): domain Bacteria; phylum Actinomycetota; class Acidimicrobiia; order Spongiisociales; family ZC4RG35; genus JACCTH01. The sequence goes on from DATEDN010000165.1 coordinate 16,212, forward strand.
ACCAAGTTGGCCGGGCAGAGGATTGGGCGGTGGCGGCTCTCGAGCAAAGCCGGGGCGGATGGCTCACGGCGGTGGACCCCGCTTTCGTCGGAACCGCCGATCTCGAGCCAGAAAGGGCGACCGTGGTGGCCGATCAGAGCGGCGATCGGTTCATTCCCCCGCCCCCACTGAGAGTGGTGGTGGGACCGGAAGGAGGCTGGGCGGAGAACGAGCTACCGGCCCATTGGCCCCGGCTTTCTCTCGGGCGCACTGTGCTTCGGACGGAAACCGCGGTTGTGGCTGCGGTTTTAGCAGTGAGTAGTCACTCGACAAATTTTGCGGGTGACTAGTTCACACCGCCACTCTCGGTGGTAGCGTCTCGCCCAGGAGGCGCATTGGAAAGGTTCGACAAACTATTGGGAGAGCGGCTGCGAGCGGCTCGCCGCCATCGTGGTTGGTCGCTGCAGGAAGTCGAGAAACGCTCGGACTCGGAGTTTCGTTCGTCGGTGCTTGGCGCATACGAGCGGGGTGAGCGGGCGATCTCGGTTCAGAGGCTCCATCGACTCGCATCGCTCTATCGAGTGGATGTGGCCCATCTGATTCCTTCGTCTGAGGACAGCGAGGCAGAGGACCACACTGTCAACATCGATCTCGATGCGATTGGGGCGGTCGATCAGGATGTTTCAGACGTGATCGACCGCTTTCTGGTGGCGATTCAGATGCGGCGTCGGGGTGGTTCGGGGGATATGACGGTGCGGCAAGCTGACCTCGAGTTGCTGGCGGCCTTGGTCCGGTCCGACCGCAACACACTTCGCCAGGTACTCGCCCAGCTCGAATAGACAGTGGATTCCGCCTGCTTGTTTTGTCGCCTGGTGGCTGGGGAGATTCCTGCTGACAAGGTGATGGAAACGGATCACTCGATCGCGTTCCGCGACATTCAGCCGGTTGCTCCGACCCATATTCTCATCGCTCCAAAAGCCCATGTTGTCTCGCTTGACCACCTCGATACCGAGGACGAAGAAGCCAAGGAGTTGTGGGCTGACCTCGCCAATATTGCGCGACAACTTGGGCGGGACTTTCCACAGGGCTGGCGACTCGTAACGAACATCGGCGATCAGGGCGGACAGTCGGTTCACCACCTCCACCTGCATTTTCTTGCCGGCCGTCAATTCACCTGGCCACCGGGTTGAGGGTTCGGCGCAGCTAACGCCGTGGATGCGAACGCTTGCGCGAAAACCAAACATGACCAGTCGTATAATTCACGCTTGCTATCGGTAGCCCTTCTGCCGTGACCCCTGACCTCGTCGAAGAACGTCTGCGCGTCCCTTCCAATCACCTGATGCTCGATTTGCTCGGGCAGGCGGACGCCAACTTCAAAGCGCTGGAAGCCGCCTTTCCCACGGTGGTGATGGTGGCGCGTGGTAACGAAGTCTCGCTCTCCGGCCCCGCTCCTGAGGTCGAAGAAGCCCGCACCGTTCTCGACGAGTTATTGATCCTCGTACAGGAGGGTGAGCGGCTCGACATCCAGCGCCTCGAACAGATCGTGGGAATGGTGCGGGAATCGGTGCCGAGTCCGGCTGGCATCCTCTCCGACGGCGTCGCTGTCGGCCGAGGAAAGCTGGTCCGACCTAAGACCCACGGCCAGCATCGCTACATAAACGCGGTTCGAGAGAACACCGTCACCTTCGGAATCGGACCCGCCGGTACCGGAAAGACCTATCTGGCGATGGCCGTGGCGGTGGAAGCGCTGACGGCGGGAGCCGTCCGTCGGATCATCCTCACCCGACCGGCAGTGGAGGCTGGCGAGCGGCTTGGGTTCCTGCCCGGTGACCTCTTCGCCAAGATCGATCCATATCTGCGCCCGCTCTACGACGCCCTTTGGGACATGCTCGGCCCCGAGGAGACGGCTCGACTCACCGAGAAGGGGACTATCGAAATCGCGCCCCTGGCTTACATGCGAGGTCGGACCCTGAATGACGCATGCGTGATCTTGGATGAGGCCCAGAACACCTCGCCCGAGCAGATGAAGATGTTCCTGACCCGCCTCGGGTTCAACTCGAAGATGGTCGTCACCGGAGACGTGACTCAGACAGATCTCCCGGCCCAAAAGACCTCGGGACTCGAAACGGTCCGCCGGATATTGAAGGGGATTCCGGGGGTGGCTTTTGTCGAGTTGACCTCAAAGGACGTGGTTCGCCACCGGATCGTGGCCGCCATCGTCGACGCCTATTCCCGTTTCGACGGTGAAGGTCGATGAACCGCACCAATTTTGTCCGCTTCTCGATCTTGATCGCCACCGCCGTGGGGGCGTGGGGACTGCTCTCGCTCGGGGACTCTGACCGATCGGGCTTGGCACCGGGTCAGGTAGCAACTCGCAATTACGTCGCCCAAATGAGGGCCGAGGTGGTGGACGAGGAAGCAACGGAGCGGGCCCGGGTCGAGGCGGTGAGCGAAGTGCCCGACCAGCTCACCCGCGACGTGGGGTCGGAAGAGGCCGGGATGGCGGCGATCGAAGAGATCATGGCCGCAGCTGCCGCCGGGGTTGTCGACCACACGGCGCTGGAGCCGCGGCTTCACCAACCAGACCAGATCGCCACCACGACGGCAGCCGCTTCGACCACCGAGGGGACGGCGGCGACGACTTACGCGGTTGCCGGGCAGATCTACCTCGACTCGGATGTCGATGGGGTGTTTTCCGCCGAGTCCGTTGATCGTGGCCTGGGAAGAATCAGCGTCCTCGTCTACGACGAGAACGGCACCGAGATCGGAAGAGGGGAGAGCCAAAGCAACGGCACCTGGCAGGTGCAGGTCTCGCTGTTGCCGATGTTCGTGGCGGTCGACGGCAGCGACCCCGAATTTCCGGAGGCACTGACTCTGTCGAGTAGCAACGATCTGCAAAGCATCGAATGCGAGGACGGCAACTGCGTCTCGGTTCCGGTCGGCTACCGTCCCGCCGTTCGTACCGCCGACGTACAGGTCTCTGAACTCAGAGAACTCGACGCAAACTTGAATCTGGAGACGGTGGAGACCCTGGTGGCCTACGCCACCGGCGACGTGGTGCGCACCGCCGTCGGCGAGCAAAGCTGGCTGGCGGCCATCAACGCCAGCGCCCAGCAGGAACTGAACGATGTGTTCAGAGACCGGGTGACCAGTGAGAACCTAGGTGAGATTCGCAACGACATCATCGCCAATCCGCCACTGGTCTTGATCGGTGCGAGCCCCGATCCCCGGGCCCAAAGCGCTGCTGCCGACATCGTGTCCAGTGCGGTGCGGGCCAATTACGTCTTTGATCCGGACGCAACCGAGCGCGAGCGGCAGGAGGCGCGTGCCGGGGTCGAAGACATCACCGAAACCATCCTCGCCAACGAGACCATCGCCTCGGAAGGAGATCGTCTCGACCGCTTCATGATCGATGCCATCCTCGCCACGAGGGCTGCCTCGTTGGCCGAAACCGGCCAGTCGGCGGGATTGCTGGCGGTGTTGGCTGCAATGGTGGCTTCGATCGGCTTCTACCTGGCCCGATTCCGTCAGGAGTTCTGGAATCGGCCCCGAATGGCAGCGCTGTTAGGCCTGCTGGTGGTCCTCGGGGCCGGGGGAGTCCGGCTCACCATTGAGGCCCAGGCTGGCCTGAACGAGGTGGCGGGTTGGTACTTGTTACCCACGGTGATCTTTGGATTGATGACAACTGTGCTCTTCGACTCCCGCGTGGCCGCGGTGATGGCCTTGGCCATGTCCGTTTTGGTGGCGGCCGGCACTCGCGATCCGGGCCTGGCTGCCTACGCGGCCATGTCGACGATGGTGCCCGTCGGCTTCGTGTCATCGCTCTCCACTCAGGGTGCTTACCGCCGAGCGGTGCTCGCCTCGGCGGCGGCTGTGGCCCTGATCGCAGCCACGGTTGCCTGGTTCTTCCATACCACCCCCGACCAGAGCGCCTGGGAGACCGTGGCGGGAGCCGGAGCGTTGGCCGCCGGGATCTCGGTGCTGACAGCGCTGCTGGGGCTGGCGGGGCTCCAGCTTTTCGAGAACGCCTTCGACATCACCACCAATCTCCGCCTGCTCGAGTTGACCGATCGCAATCACGCCGCCCTCGTCCGTCTGCAGGAGGAGGCGTTTGGAACCTTCAATCACTCGCTCATGGTGGGAACCCTCGCCGATGCCGCCGCCAGGGCGGTGGGGGCAAACGCTCTATTGGCCCGCGCTGCCGCCTACTACCACGATCTCGGGAAGACCACCAACCCCGCCTACTTCATCGAAAACCAATTCGGCGCCTCCAATCCTCACGACGACCTCGAGCCGCGGCAATCGGTGGCATTGATCCGTCGGCACGTGACCGATGGAGTGGATCTGGCCCGCAAATTCAAGATTCCAACCGAGGTAGCGGAGGCGATCGTTACCCATCACGGCGATGGGATCATGCGCTTCTTCTACGAGAAAGCGCGACGGGCGGAAGGAGACGAAGCAGTGGATCCGGCCGATTTCCGTCACGTCGGCCACAAGCCTCGATCTTCGGAGATGGCCATTGTGATGCTGGCTGATTCCCTCGAAGCAGCGTGCCGGGCGGTCTTCCAAGAAGAAGAGCCCACTCCGGAAGCGATCGAGAAGGTCGTCAATCGGGTGGTGGATGAGAAAGTCAACGATGGTCAGCTGACCGAATGCACGCTTACCCTCGCCCAGCTGACCCGGACGCGTCGCGCGTTCCTCGAAGCACTGATAGGTCACTACCACCAGCGGATCCAGTATCCGAATTTCCCCGGCTCCTGAGGCTGCATGCGGATCGAGGTCGAAGACCATCACGGACCATCGGACATCGACCCGGATTCTCTGCGACGCTGGGCTGAACAGGCGCTCTTCGCCGAGGGCTACCCGACCAACTCGGAACTCTCGATCACCATCGTCGGCGATCAGGAGATGGCGCGATTGAACGCCGACGCTTTGGGCAACAAGGCTCCGACCGATGTACTGAGCTTTCCTCTCGAGGAGATGCAGCCCGGGCTACCGCCTCCGTTCTTGATCGATGGTCCTCCTCGCCTACTGGGAGACATCGTCATTGCTCCTGACTACATCCGGCGGCAAGCTCAGGACCTAGACGTCTCGTTTCAGGACGAAGTGGCGCTGATGATCACACACGGAGTTCTCCATCTCATCGGTTATGACCACCAGACCGATTCGGAGGCCGAGGCGATGGAGCACCGGGAGCGAATCATTCTCAAAGCACAGGGACTCGTTCGGCGTTGACCGTTGCCATCGTCTTCTCAATTGCACTGCTGGCCCTCGCTGCCACCCTCCGCGCCGGGCTCACATCGGCGATTCGAACCAATCGCGCCGACGCCTTGCGAGCCGCCGCAGACGGTCGTCGGGGGGCAGATGCGATTGCTGGGCTTCTCGAGGAGCGAGATTTGCTGCACCCTTCGATAAATGCTGTGCAGTCGTTCCTTCTCCTGGCTGCCTTGGCGCCAATGGTCTGGATCTTCACCGAGGGAGTCGAGGGTGTGGCACTCATTTGGCGATTGGCGATCCCGGTGATCCTCTATTGGGTCATAGGTGATTTTCTCGCCCGGGGGTTCGGCCGCGCCCGGGCCGGATCGCTGGCTTATTCGCTGGCACCGATTCTGATTCCAATGGTTCGCTTTGGGACCGCCGCCAATGAGTTCATCGCCGACGACGAAACAGAGGCCGAGGAGATCCCGACGGAAAACGGCACCATCGAGGAGGAGGAGGAACGGGAACTGATCGACTCAGTGCTCGAATTCACGGACACGATCGTCCGCGAGGTCATGGTCCCGAGACAGGACATGGTCACCATCTCCGCCGATGCCGATATCGGGGCATTGGTCGCCCTTTCGAACGAACACGGTCACTCTCGCTATCCGGTGACCGGACCCGACGGTGACGTAATCGGCTTGGTTCTGACTAAGGACGTGCTCGGTGCGCACGCCGCCGGACAGGAGGTGGGTCGGCTGACCGGATTCGTGCGGGAGATCTCTTTCGTTCCGGAGAACAAGCGAGCGTCAGACCTCCTCCGCGAGATGCAATCGCAGAAGACACATCTGGCGATGGTGGTGGATGAGTATGGCGACATCACTGGCGTGGTCTCGATCGAAGATCTCCTGGAGGAACTGGTGGGAGAAATCACGGACGAGCACGATCCTGAGGAGGAACTCCTGGAACCAGTCGAAGACGGGGTTTATCGAGCCGATGGTCGCCTCGAGGTGCAGGCCCTGGGAGATGCCTTTTCGGTCGTTCTTCCCGACGAGGAATGGGATACGGTGGCGGGATTGGTTCTGGGCCTTGCCGGACGGGTGCCGGAAGAAGGCGAGCGCTTCGAGATCTGTGGCCTCCAGTTAGAAGTCGATCGTCTCCAGGGGCGGCGGGTCTCCTCGGTGTTGGCTCGTCGGGCCTGATGGAATTCGAAGGATGACACGCTCTGGGGTGGTGACGCTGGTCGGCCGCCCCAATGTCGGGAAGTCGACGCTCATCAACCGGCTCGTCGGTCGCAAGATCTCGATTACCTCCACCCGCCCGCAGACGACTCGATCACTGATCAGGGGAGTCGTGAATGATGCGGCTGGAAACTGGCAGATGGTCCTGGTTGACACACCTGGACTTCACAAGCCCAAGGCGGAACTCGGCCACCGGTTGAATCGGCTGGTCTACGGAAGCTTGTCAGACGCTGATGCCATTTGCTTTCTCGTCGACGCCACTCAACCGATCGGTCCTGGTGATCGCCTCATCGCCGAAAGGGTCAGGGAGGTCCAAAAGCCCGTGGTCACGGCTGTGACCAAGATCGATGCCGCCGGTCCCGAGAAGACCGGACGGCAACTCGAGATCGCTGCTGGCTGGGACTTCGACGCTTACGTGCCGGTGAGTGCCTTCTCCGGACGGGGGATCGATGACTTAGTCGATGAACTCTCTTCCCGCCTTGGCGCCGGGCCGGCCCTGTTCCCAGTGGATATGGACACCGATCAAACCGAGGAGTTCCTCATCGGGGAGCTGATTCGCGAAAAGTTCCTTGATCGGCTGCGGGAGGAATTGCCTCACTCTCTCCACGTTCGGCTCCGAGAATTAGAGGAGGAGGAGGATCTGCTGCGGATCGAAGCTGACGTCCTCGTCGAGCGAGAGTCACAGAAGGGAATCGTGATCGGCAAGGGCGGATCGATGTTGGAGGATGCAGGATCGGCGGCCAGGCGCGAACTGGAATCGCTTCTCGGAGCCCGGGTCCACCTTGCTCTCCGAGTGAAGGTCGAGCCCGATTGGCAGCGGCGCCCAGCTGCCCTCGATCGGTTGGGTTACAAAATCGAGGGGCGATGAATTCCGCCATTGCCGCCAAGGTCGAGCGCCTGCCCCAGCTGATCGAGAACGATCGACTCGCCGAGGTTTGCCTGCTGCTCGGGTCCTTCGTCGACCCGGGCCTCGATGCGGTCCCCTATCTCAGTCGTCTCGATCAGATGGCGGCCGCGGTCGCCGGCAACACGCATCTGTCGTTACGCCGGGTTATTTCGATCCAGGAGGGCATCGGAGGCAACACCGAGGATTACGACCACATCGACAACAACTTTCTCCACCGTGTCCTCGATACGCGCCGCGGCCTGCCGATCGTCGTCACCGCGATCTGGATTGAGGTGGGCAAGCGGGCGGGGATCAAGGTCGAAGGGGTGGGCCTCCCGGGCCACTTCCTGGCTTACGCCGCCGGCCAGCTAGTGGACCCGTTTCATTTCGGGGAGGCGATCGGAAGGGACGAGGCCGCCCGCCTGGTGGCCGAGGCGATCGGAGGCCCACCCCGCCTGGAACCCACCTGGCTCAACCCGGTCGACACCCGAGGCATCGTTCGGCGGATCCTGGCCAACCTCGAGGCTCGCTATTCCGCCGCCAACCCCAACTTGGAGTGGGTTAGCGCTTCCCTTTCCGTTCTTGCGTAGAAATGGGCACATAAATGTGCCCATTTCTACGCAGGAATGGAGCGGGCGAGGTCGAGGTCCTTTGCCGTAATCCCGCCCTCAGAATGAGTGCTCAGAGCGAGCCGCACTTTGTTCCAGCGGATATCAATGTCGGGGTGATGGTTGGCCGCTTCTGCCATCTCCGCCACTCGGTTGACAAATTCCATCGCTTCCCCGAAGTCCTCGAACTCGAATACCGACACCAAGGACTCGCCCTCGCGACTCCATTGCGGGTGGCTCTTGGTGAAATCGCTGATCGAGGAATCGCTTGCTAAACCCATGGGCATGACTCCTAGTCAACTCGAAGCCGAGATTTACCGCCATTGGGACTTTTCTGACCCCGCGGCCAGCCGGCTCGTTTTTCAGCGAAGGGCCGAGGCGGCTCCGGACGAGGTAACGGCCGCCATTTGGAGGACCCAGGAAGCGAGAACCCTTGGTCTGCTCGACCAGTTCGATGACGCCGAAGCCCTCTTGGCTCGAGTCGAGTCGACGATGAGCGCGCCGTCGGAAGGAGCCGATCAAGAACACCTACAGGCGCGCGTCGCAATCGAGCGCGGCCGCATTCTCAACTCCGGCGGCAACCCCGCCTTGGCCCTGAGACACTTCGACGATGCCTTCGAGCACGCCCAAAGGGCGGGAACTGAAGGCCTCGCAGTTGATGCACTGCACATGCGGGCGATCGCGGAAGGCGCCCTGGGCGGGCCCGAGAATTCGCGGCCCTGGAACGAGCGGGCGTTAGCGATGGCCGAAGCCTCTACGGATCCCAACGCTCGCCGCTGGCGAGGATCGCTCCTCAACAATCTCGGTTGGGATCATCTTGACGCAGGCGATCCCAGTAGCGCCCTGGAGCTCTTCGAGGCTGCCCTTGCCGAGCGGCGGCTCACTGGCAATGCTGAACTGATAAAGCATGCCGAGGATGCGGTGGCAGAGGCCCAAGCGGTGCTCGGCCCTGCGTCGACTGCTGGTTAGCGTTGGCAGTCAATGGCTATTCGCACCGACCAGGGAATCGTGCTCCGCTCATATCCTTTTGGGGAGGCTGATCGTGTTGTGGTGTTGCTTAGCCCCAACCGCGGAAAGCTCCGAACCGTGGCGAAAGGTGTGCGTAAGACCAAAAGCCGCTTCGGTGGGCGCTTAGAGCCGTTCACCCATGTCGAGCTAGTGGTCTATGAAGGGCGTCAGCTCGACACCATCACCCAGGCGACAGTGATCGAGAACTTTGCCCGCGTGCGACTCGATCTCGAGCGAGTCATGTCGGCAGGAACCATGGTCGAGGCCGTCGATGCCGTCGCCCAGGAGAATGAAAGTTCGCATCGTTTGTTCCTGCTCCTCCTTCGTGGTCTCAAGGCATTAGATGGCGGTGGCGGCGGCCGCGACCTAGTCAGCGCCTTCCTGCTCAAGCTCGCCGGGGTGGTCGGTGTGGCGCCGGCTCTGAGCCGGTGCGCGTCCTGTGGTCGCAACGAAGGGCTCGAGCGGTTCAGCTTTGCCAGTGGAGGGGCGGTTTGCTCCAGCTGTCGGCCCGAGGGTGCGGTTCGGCTTCGCCCCGGCCTCACCAACTATCTGGCTGGTCTGGCCGCAGCAGATCTTTCCTTTCTCCCGCCGAGCGACCCCGCATTCAGCGGGGAAGCGATGGGCGTGGCTCGTCGCTTCGTCGAATATCACCTCGATCGTCGGCTGGGATCGCTCGCCGTTCTCGATGGCTGAGGACCTCGATCCCAACGCCATCCCTCACCACGTCGGGCTGATCCTCGACGGAAATGGCCGCTGGGCTAAGGCGAGGGGATTGCCTCGCACGGCCGGCCACGCAGCCGGGGAAGCAGCCCTCTTCGATACCGTTGAAGGCGCCCTCGAGCTTGGCATCTCCTGGCTCAGCGCCTACACCTTCTCGACGGAGAACTGGTCTCGCGATGCCGATGAGGTCGAGTTCCTGATGTGGTTCAACCAGGACCTACTGCTGCGCCGTCGGGATTCCCTCCACCGGCAAGGGGTGCGCATGCTCTTTGCCGGCGACCTGGCCGACCCCCGGATTCCCGAGCACAACCGCAGTCAAATGGCCGATGCGGCGGAGCTGACCAAGGGCAACACTGCGCTCTCGCTGGTCTTTGCCTTCAATTACGGCTCTCGCCGTGAGATCGTCGAGGCCGTGGCCGCGATCGCCCGCAAGGCGGTTGCTGGCCAGATCGATCCCGAGACCATCGACGAGAAGACCGTCGCTACCCATCTCTATGTGCCGGAGATGCCGCCGCTTGATCTCGTGGTGCGCTCCTCCGGCGAGCACCGTCTGTCCAATTTTTTCCTCTGGCAGGCTGCTTATGCCGAATTCGTCTTTCCCGGGGTCTTGTGGCCCGACTTCAATCGGGCTCACCTGCGACAAGCGGTGATTGAGTTTCAGCAGCGGGAGCGCCGCTTTGGCGCCGCCGAGGGCCCCTCGACCTAGGCGATCTCAAAGGCGGCTTGAGCCCAAATCGCAAACCCAAAACCGGCCGCGGCGATTGCCACCACGCGCGCCAGGGGAACGTACCACCGGCGATCGCCCCACAGTCCGATCATTAGTGCAATGACCACGGCCGCAAAGGCCAATCCGACTGGGGATTCGCTACCTCCGCTGATCAGGCCGAGGGCAACCAAAAACGGGGCACCTGATCCAACTAATAGGCCAAGTGTCTTCGGAATTCGCCACCGGGTCTCGAACAAACGCGTAAGCAACTCGAATAGAGCCAGGAAGGCCCCCACACCGAGCGTGAATCCAATTACGGCTATCCAGCCGGGACCGAATTTGCCGAAGTCTTCATTGTCGGGCGACAGCACCAAGAGGCGCGTGAGTAACGGGGCGAATATAGGAATCGTCAGCCAGGTTTGTCTCGAATAGCCGGGACGGATGATTCCGATCAAGACCCCGATTAGGGCGCCTAGGAAAGCGCCGGCTAAGACGAGAAACAGGGTTCCTTCTGCAGTGAACTCACCAGCCACATTGCCGTTCTCGGTCAGGCGACCCTCTTGGCCCGAAGTGATCGCGAGCAGCCGCATCACTCCCCGAAATGTCAGAAGGCCGAGTCCGATGAATCCGGCGGCGAAACCGGCCAACGCGAAATCGCCCAATTTTCGAACCAACCGAATTGACTTCTCCGTCCAGGAAAGAGAGTCGAGGTTCGGCTCCGCAATCACGGTTGGTGGGCCATTCTCAAGAGAGGATAAGGACGGCGTACCCGTCTACGACTCGCTCGTGACTGCAAGCTGGGACTCGCTGTCGCTAACCCGCACGTCGCTTCGGCTAAGCGGACGGGCCATGATCGAAAATGCCCAGGTCTCGATTGCGAGGAAGGCGGCGTAGATCAAGAGGGCAGGTAATTCCCGGCCGGCGGGAAGGTCGTCGAGGCTATTCGCAAAGAAGAAGATCTGAAACCCGATGGCGACCGCGGCCAAGAGGAGCCGGGTCCAAATCGGCCATCGCCATCGTCCCAGAGCCAGTCCGCCCAGGGCGAAAGTTGGCACCATCACAGAGCCCGCCGCAGCCCCCAGAGGGAGGAAGAAAAAGCCCAGCAATCGCCACCAGTTGCCTCGCCCGAGTTGCCATCGGTTGTGGGCAAGCCCGGTCATCGCTCCCGCCAGGGTGGTTGCGCCGATGATGAAGAGCGTTCCCGACCACGTGAACTCGGGGTTGGTGGTAATGAAACGCATCCAGGCCCGGAGCCCGATACCCCAGACGAGCCCGCCGAGAGCGCCGAGAGCGATTGTTTTCCCCAGGCCGGAAGTCGATGTCATCTGATGAGGATATAGGGCGGGTCTAGCCTTCCCGGTTCCGATGTCGGTATCTCTTGACACCATTTCCGCGCTGGCAAAGAACCGCGGCTTCGTTTTTCAGTCCTCCGAGATCTACGGCGGAATCCGTTCCGCCTATGACTACGGCCCACTTGGAGTTGAGCTTCTCAGAAATGTCAAAGACGAGTGGTGGCGGGCGATGGTGCAGGAACGAGATGACGTCGTCGGACTCGATTCGGCCATTCTCCAGAGCCGGCAGGTGTGGCGGGCCTCGGGACACGAGGCGGTCTTCACCGACCCCCTGGTGGAGTGTCGCAACTGCAACCAGCGGTTCCGAGTTGACAAGCTCGAAGATCCCCACACCTGCCCCAACTGCGGGGCGACCAACAGCTTCACGGAAGCTCGAGCCTTCAACCTCATGTTTCGCACCCATACCGGTCCGGTGGAAGACGATTACAACCTCGTCTATCTCCGCCCGGAGACGGCACAGGGAATATTCATCAATTTCGACAATGTGCGCCGCACCGCCCGGCTCAAGCTTCCGTTCGGAGTGGCACAGGTGGGGAAGAGCTTTCGCAACGAGATCACACCGGGCCAGTTCGTGTTCCGGACCAGGGAGTTCGAGCAGATGGAGATGGAGTACTTCTGCCGTCCGGAAGATGCCCCTGTTCAATTCGACTACTGGGTGAAAACGCGTCACGAGTGGTATCTGGGCTTGGGCATGAGCGGGGGGAATCTGCGAATCCGTCCTCACGAAGCCGACGAACTCTCCCACTATTCGGCGAGCACGGTCGACATCGAATATGCCTTCCCCTGGGGCTGGGACGAGCTCGAGGGCATCGCCAACCGGACTGATTACGACCTTCGGCAGCATGCCGAGGCGTCCGGTATAGACCTGCGCTACTTCGACCAGGAGTCAAATGAGCGCTTCTTTCCATATGTGATCGAGCCAGCGGCGGGAGCGACCAGGACCACGTTTGCATTCCTGATCGACTCCTATCACGAGGAGGAGGTCAGGGGGGAGAAGCGGGTGGTGCTCTCGCTCCATCCCCGTCTGGCTCCTTACAAGGTGGCGATCCTGCCTTTGTCGAAGAAGCCGGAGTTGATCGAACCAGCCGAGAGGCTGGCCACCGAGCTCCGTCGCCATTTCATGTTGGAGGTCGATCTCACGCAGTCGATAGGCCGGCGCTACCGACGTCAAGACGAGATTGGAACTCCTTTCTGTGTCACGATCGACTTCGAAACCCTTGAGGACCAGGCGGTCACGATCCGGCACCGGGACTCGATGGAACAAGACCGGGTCGCACTGACCGGTGTCCACGAGTTCCTCGCCAAGCGCCTCTAGCCCCTCGGACCTTTCGGGCCGGCCAGGGGGGTACTTGCACACCCCCACCACCGGTAACCTCGGGCGGTGTACAGCCGGGAGGACATCGACCGGGTGCGGGCCGCCACCAACCTGGTCGACCTGGTGGGAGCTGTCACCACGGTCAAGCGCTCGGGGCGGTCGTATTCGGCGGTGTGCCCGTTCCACCAGGAGAAGACGCCTTCGCTCAGCCTCGACCCGATTCGGGGCCTTTATCACTGCTTCGGGTGTGGCAAAGGGGGCGATGTCTATACCTTCGCCCAGGAGACCCAAGGTCTCGATTTCAACGAGGCGGTCGAGTTCCTCGCCCGCCAAGCCGGGATCCAGATCGAGACCGATCCCGGAGCGAGCCGCCGCCGGGGAGAGCATGAGGAAATGGTCGATGCCGTGCGGCACGCCGTGCGCTTTTACCAGAAGACCCTCCGCACCTCGCCCGACGCCGGACACGCCCGGGCCTATCTGCGGGGGAGGGGTCTGGGGGCAGAGGCCGTCGATCAATACGAGATTGGCTACGGACCGGAAACCGACAGCTGGGATGCGCTGGTGCGCTCTTTGCGAACCGAAGGGATCAAGGACTCAACCATGCTGGGGGCCGGCTTGGCCAAGCGGGGGAGGGGCGGCAGGCTCTTCGACGTTTTTCGAGATCGTCTCCTATTCCCCATCCACGACTTACGCGGCGACCCGGTCGGGTTCGGCGGCCGCACGCTTTCCCAGCGCGGCCCCAAGTACCTGAACTCCGCCGACTCACGCATCTATCAGAAGAGCCGGTTGCTCTACGGCCTCAATCGGGCCAAAGGGGAGATCGCCCGCACCCAGGAGGCGGTGGTAGTCGAGGGGTATTTCGATGTCATCGCCGTCAATCAGGCCGGCGTCAATACGGCGGTCGCCACTTGTGGTACCGCCCTCGGTGAGGATCATTTCGATCTCCTGCGACGCTTTACCGATCGAGTGGTGCTGGTCTTCGACTCCGACCAGGCGGGGGCCGGAGCTGCCCTCCGCGGCGACACTCTGCGCACACCGGTCGACCTCGACTTCGACCTTCGAGTGGCCGATCTCCCCGGCGGCATGGATCCCGCCGATCTCGTTCAGGCGGGGCGAAGCAACGACCTTGCCAAGGCGATCAGCGACTCCCGACCCCTATTGCAGTTTCGGATCGAAAAGGAAGTGCGCCGCCATCGGATCACCGAGCCCGAAGGTCGGGCGCGGGCGATTCGCAATACCAGCCGTTTGATCTCAAGGGTGTCAGAGCCGATCGCTCGGGCGGAATATGTGCGGTTCGCGGCCAAGGAGATCGGGGTAGAACCGGCCGCCATCGAAAGCGCCCTTCGGGGTCAGAACGCCTCATCCATATCGGCTGGGGCGGGCGTCGATGAGGAGTATCTCGACCCTATCCAGGCGGAGCTGATCCGCGTGTTGCTGGCCAACCCCCGAGAGCTCTCGGAAATTGACCTCGACCGGACCTGGGTCGACGCCCATCTGGCTGACCTGATCGAGGCGGTTGAGACCGCCCGGAAGGCAACATCCCAGGGGAGCCCGATATCCCTCGATGATCTTCCTCACCAAGAACTGGTCCAGCGGCTGGCCTTCGACATCCGACCCCTACCCGCCAACCCCGCGGAGGTCGTGCAGAGGGCGGAAGGAAAAGCCATCGAGCGCCAGATCAAAGCGATCGAGGTCGAGTTGCAAGCGCTCGACCCGGCGAGCCAGCAGTATTCCGAGCTTCTCCGGCGCCTATTAGGTTTGCAGGAGCGTCGACGGGGCCGCGAGTGACTGACGAAAGCGAAAGACTGATCGAGCAGCTGGCCAAGCGAGGCCGGCAGCGAGGATTCCTCACCGTTTCGGAGGTGCAGCAGGAGCTCGAAGAAGCGGAGGCACCGCCCGACGCTTTCGAACGGGCGGTGGACCTCCTCCGCACCCGGGGGATTGAGCTCTCCGAGGATGAGCCTGAGGCCGATCACGAACTCACCGACGGGGACGAGGTCTGGGTTTCAGACCCGGTGCGGATGTATCTCAATGAGATCGGTCGCTACCGGTTGCTCACTGCTCAGGAGGAAGTAGAGCTTTCGATGGCCTACGAAGCCGGGCTCAAGGCCGAGAAGCATCTCGAAAAGGAAGGACCGGACCAAACCTCGGAGCTGAGTGCCGAGGACCGGGCGATTCTCGAGGTGACCAATCGGCGGGGAGAGGCGGCCCAGCGAAGGCTGGTGGAGTCCAACCTGCGCTTGGTGGTTTCCATCGCTCGGCGGTACGTCGGGCGGGGAATGGCTCTGCTCGATCTCATCCAGGAGGGGAACCTGGGCCTAATGCGGGCCGTTGAGCGTTTTGACTATCGAAGGGGATTTCGGTTCTCGACTTACGCCACCTGGTGGATACGACAGTCGATCGCCAGGGCCATCGCCGACCAGGGTCGCAACATCCGGATGCCGATCCACATTGTCGACTTGATCAACAAGCTCACTCGGGCTCAACGCGACCTGGCTCAGACTCTGGGACGCGAGCCCACGGTCGAAGAGCTCGCCATCGAACTCGATCTCGGGGTCGACCGCCTCACCGAACTCACCCGGATCGCCCAGGACACGATCTCGCTCGAAACTCCGGTGGGGGAGGAAGAGGAATCGACCCTGGCCGATTTCGTCGAAGATCTCGACGCCGACGTCCCAGCCGATGCCGCCACGTTCAAGGTCCTGCAGGAGCATTTGGCTTTGGCTCTCGAGGGTCTCAGCGAGCGGGAACGGGAAGTCCTGATCATGCGCTTTGGCCTGGCCGACGGCCGGATGCGAACCTTGGAGGAGGTGGGCGATCACTTCAAGGTCACCCGGGAGCGGATCCGTCAGCTAGAGACCAAGGCGCTCGCCAAGTTGCGCCACCCGGAGAAGTCCCGCAATCTCGAAGGCTTCCTCGAAAACGGATAGCTAGCGGTCAGTATTGGCTGGGGTGGGTTCCCCACTCAAAGCAAACACCGATCGTTTTCCTGAAAGACCCTTGAACTCGTAGGTGCCGCGATCCTCGAACTCCAAGCCCGTCACGTCCAACAGCTCCCGGGTGGTCCCAGAAATCAGGGTTTCACCCGCCCCGGCCAGAGCCATCAGGCGAGCGGCGGCGTGAACGGCTACGCCACGGATGTCTCCGGGCACGAGTTCGATCTCCCCGCTGTGAATACCCGCTCTTAGCTTGAGGTCGAGGGCTGCAAGCTCTCGATGAAGCGCGGTCGCTGCCCGCACGGCCCGCTCCGCTCCATCGAAGATGGCGAGAACTCCATCCCCGGTGGTCTTGATCAACCTGCCGCCGTAGCGATTGAGGACAAACTGAACCCGCTCATTGTGGGCGGCGACCAATTCGAACCAGCGGCTGTCTCCCAATCGCTGCGCGGTGGCCGTCGAGTCGACGATGTCGGTGAACAAGATCGAGGCCAGAATCCGCTCGCCGCGCCGCTCCGCCGTTCGTCCATAGTTCCGCATCGCGGCGAAGTCGACCGACACCCAGGGTTCCTCGCCCACCACCCAGGCGTCGTGACCGGGCGGGAATTCGAACACTTCTCCCGGACCGACTTCGAGCTCGGTCCCGTCGACCATTTCGGCCCGGACCCGCCCAGACAGCGTGATTCCGAGATGGTGGTATTGGCACCTATCTGTCCCTGCAATGGGCTTGACGTCGACCGACCACCTCCATCCCGGTTCGTAACTCATCCGGCCCACCACCACGTCATCGAGTTCGACCACTTCGACCTTTCCACGCGGAAACTCGCGGACATCGACCGCCTCCGTGAATCGTTTGCGCTGGAGACGGGCCATTAGGAACTTGGGGGAGAGCCGGCGGGCCCCTCGTAGGTGGCCATTTTCTCCGAGAGGGCGCGCAACACGCAAAACTCGTTCCCCTCGGGGTCGGCGAGAACGACCCACGACTCCGTCCCCTTCTGACCGATGTCGACCCGTTTGGCCCCGAGGGCCTCGAGGCGTGCCACCTCGGCGTCACGATCATCGGGTCGGAGGTCGAGATGGAGACGGTTCTTGACCGCCTTTCCTTCCGGCACTTTCAGGAAGAGGAGATCGGGGACCAGGCCGTCGAGCGGGCTACCTGCTGGGGGCTCGAGCACCACCTCCTCCGGCGAGTCGTAAGTACGCCGCCAGCCCAAGGCCTGTTCCCAGAAAGTGGCGATCGACTGGGGATCATGGGCGTCGAAGTCGACGCATTGGATCCGAAGACTCATCGGTGGGCATCGTAGGCAGGCGGTGGGAAACGGCTCCGCTGGTACCATATGGCTCGCCACCTAATGGCTGGCACCTTCCATCCGGGGTAGCTCAATTGGCAGAGCGGCGGACTGTTAATCCGTAGGTTGCGAGTTCGACTCTCGCCCCCGGAGCCTACGGCTCGCTGTCATAGCTCCGGGCTTAACCGAGAGCGCGGGCCCAGGGCAGGACAGGGCTTGATCG
>DATEDN010000166.1:0-1204 GCA_035281645.1 Acidimicrobiia bacterium
TGGCCATGACACATTCCAAGGACTACCTCGCCGACCTGATCTGGCTCCGCCACGACCGCCGGCCCGTCGAAGTGTGGATGCAGGGCCTGCTGGTCGTGGCCCGCTTCGCCGACCACACCACTGCCGTCCACCGGCTCGAAGAGCTGGAAGCGATGACGTCATGAGCCACATCGGCCTCGAACGGATGGAGGCGTCGACCTGGCGCCCCTCCTACGGCCCGCATCGGCCCCTGCTGTCCTCTGAGCCGCGTCTCTACACCGCCGTGTGGTTCATCGTCGCCGGCGCGCTCCTGGTGTCGTTCGTGCTCTCCTGGGCGGCGCTGGTGGAGATGAACCGCACCTACCCGCCGGTCATCGATGTGCCTGAACGGATGCATTTCACCGCCCTCGATCCCGACACAGGCCTGCCCGTCCCCCGGGCCCAGTGGATCGAGGAGGCCGTCCGGTGAACGAGTTCGAGCGCGTCAACGAATGCATCCGGATCATCGCTGAAGCCCAGGAAGTCCTCTGTGAAGTGGCCCTCCCCGACCTGCTCGACATCGGCATGCCCCCCTGGGACCACGCCGCCATCCGCCTCCAACTCGAACTGCAGCTTGACCAGACCCTCACCGCGCTCCTGCTGCTGTCGTCGTGGGAGCGGTACAAGCGGGAGATCTACGACATGGGGATCGACTCATGAGCTTCCTGTGCCGGCGCTGCCACAAGGAACGCCCCGGGAAGCTCGGCAAGACCATCTCGTGGATCTGCGAGTGCGGGACCGACAACAAGCTCAGAGGAACCGACAAATTCATCTATTCCTGCGCGACCTGCGGGGCCCGCAACCGGTTCTGGGCCCGCGCTCAGGAGCATGCCGACAGCCACGGTGGCGCAAGGATCGACATTGAGCTCACCTAGCTGGCACACCCAGGCCGCATGCCGGGGCCTGGACCCTGAGCTGTTCTTCCCCGAACGGGGCACCCAGGCCGGCGAGGCCAAAGCCGTGTGCCGGGGCTGCCCCGTCGTGGCGGAGTGTTACGAGGCAGGCAAAGACGAGGAGTTCGGCATCTGGGGCGGCACCAGCCGCAAGGAACGCCAGATGGCCGAGAAGGGGCACACTTCCGGACGGGTCAAGGTCCGGGGTTGCTACCTGTGCGGGATGCCGGCCGACTATCCGGCGCGCTACTGCTCCGATGACTGCAGGGCCCGCGCTCGCAAGGCCACACGGC
>DATEDN010000167.1:0-2188 GCA_035281645.1 Acidimicrobiia bacterium
GCCCAGCCGAATATCGACCGGCGATCGTTTCTCATGGTGGCGCTCTGCATCCGGCGGCGACTTTATAGATTGCGGGTGTCGCTAGCTTCCCGAAGCGATGCCACGACCGGTACCAATTGGTGCCTTGCTCTTGGTTTTGGCTTGTGGCCCGGCGCAGGATCAGACCGCGACGACGACTTCGGTCGCTCCGGCTACGACAGTTAGCACTGCACCTTCGCCTCCCACCACCGCCGATTCTTCTCCGGCGACCACGGCCGTCCCTTCTACGACCACCGGGGCGCCGCTCGCTGGTCTTACCTACACCGCCGTCGCCGAGGAGCTGCCGTTTCCAACTGTGCTGGTGGCGCGACCGGGCGAAGACGCGATCTATTTCGCCACCAAGAACGGACAAGTCTGGAAACTGGGTGAGGGAGTGATCCTCGATATCGGTGATCGGGTCACCAACTCGGGGGAGAGGGGTTTATTGGGAATGGCCTTTCATCCCGAGGACCCGACCCGCCTCTTTGTCCACTACTCAGACGGGAACGGAGACACCACTGTGTCCGAATTCGTCGACGACGACGGCGGCTTCGACGCTACGGCCGAGCGAATCTTTCTCCAGGTTTCGCAACCGGCTGCCAACCACAACGGAGGAACGATTGCCTTCGGCCCGGATGGATACCTCTGGGTTGCCCTCGGTGACGGCGGTGGTGGTGGCGATACGTTTCGCACCGGCCAGGCGGCCGAGGACCTGCTCGGCGGACTTCTTCGCCTTCAGGTCGACGCCACCGAGCCGTACGAGATTCCCCCCGATAATCCCTTCATCGACGGTGGCGGGGCGCCCGAGGTTTGGGCGATCGGTCTGCGAAATCCGTGGCGGGCCACTTTTGACGAAGACCTCATCTACATCGGCGATGTCGGGCAGGGCAACTTCGAAGAGATCAACGTGGCTCCCAGTTCGGCCCCCGCCCTCAATTATGGCTGGCCGGTGACCGAGGGCCTCCACTGTTTCGATCCCGCAGAGGGTTGTGACCTCGAAGGTTTCATCCTGCCCGTAGTCGAAGTCGCCCACTCCGACTCGGGAACTTGTTCGATCACCGGCGGGGTCGTGTATCGAGGTTCGGCCATCCCCGACCTGACGGGCCATTATTTCTACTCCGACTATTGCGGCGGATGGCTACGCAGCTTCCTCTTCGACGGAGCCGGCGCCTCCCAACAGCAGGATTGGACCGAGCAGGTGGGAATTCCGGGCCAGGTTGTCTCCTTCGGCCAGGATGCCAGCGACGAAATTTATGTCTTGACCACAGATTCAATCTTCCGCATCGATCCGGTCAGATAACCGCTTCGGTTCCCACCGCCCAGGAAGTTTCTCTTGAAGAACGAACATCCGTCAATCGCCCACGTTCGCGGCGAACTGAAGCGCCTCGGTGCGACCGGCGAAGTCCGTGTATTCGACTCACCGGTGCGCACCGCGGCTGACGCCGCAGCTGCCCTCGGTTGTGAGGTGGGAGCGATCGCCAACAGCTTGATCTTCGACGCCGATGGGGCTCCGTTGCTGATCCTGACGTCGGGAGCACATCGGGTTGACGTCGCCAAGGTTGCCAAGAGATTGGCAATCGAGCACCTGGGCAAGGCTTCTCCCGAGTTTGTCCGCCGCCACACCGGTCAGGCCATTGGCGGAGTCGCTCCAGTGGGCCATGCAACGGCGATCCCGACTCATATCGATTCGTGGCTGAGAAAACACGAATCCATTTGGGCTGCGGCCGGCCACCCCGACGCCGTCTTCAACACCACCTACGACGAATTGATCTCCATCACAGGCGCGATGCCGCTCCAGGTGGAGTAAGGGTGTTACCGCGGTTGCTACTGGGCCAAATTCAATGAACTTGGCACAAACTGTGCGGATCTTTCCGTGTCAGCGACGGAAAAAGCCGCGCAGAAAGATCGCAGGCGCAGGGGAAATCCCTATTCGCCGCCGATGACGACGATCTCTCCCTGAGCGGTGGTGGCGAGCACTGCGCCGGGCACGACGATGATCTCTCCCCTGATGGCCGATCCGGTCTCAAAGCGCCAGGCCTCGGTCCCGGTGGCGGCGTCGGCAGCCAGAACCAGTCCATCCTGGGTGCCAACGTAAACGATGTCGTCGGCCAGGACCGGGGGAGTAGTAATGATGTTGTCGGCCGCGAAGGTGCTCTCCCAGGGTGATGGA
>DATEDN010000168.1:0-1931 GCA_035281645.1 Acidimicrobiia bacterium
CCGCAGCCGTCGCAGCGGGCGCGGATGTGACAGCCACAGATCGGGTTCACGTCGCACTCGTAGTCCCCAGCGAGCGAGTCAGTTGACGGGCTGGACATGGCGTTCTCCCCTCAGTCGTCGTCTTGCTGCTGGTCGCGCCGCTTGCGCTCCTCGGCCAACCACTCGGCGTTCTTGCGCCGGATCTCCTCGCGGGACTCGGCCACCCGGGCCAGGACGGTGATCACGCGGGCACCTGCCGATCCAGCCGGGCAGGGTCGAGATAGCGCTCGATCTCCGTGTCGGGGATGACGTAGTAGCGGCCTACCTTGAGGGCGCCGAGCCGTTTCGCGCGGATCTCTTCGAGCACCGTCTCGTACGGGAGGCCGAGCATCCCGGCGGCTTCGCTGGGCGACCAAGCGCGGCGGTCACCGACGTCGGTGGCGCGGCGGCGCGTTCTCGGGGCGCTCATGCCGACATCCAGGACTCGGTGCGGCGCGGCCCCTTGCCCGCCTTCTCCTTGCGTCCCGGCTCCTTCGGTTCTCCTGGGCCAGGCGGCTGCGAGGGTGGCTGGTCGGGCACCTCTTCCTCGCCGGTGAAGTACCGGACCAGACGCTCCACGTCCTCGCCCTCGTTTCGGAGCGCCCTGGCCAGCGAGTAGACGCGGGTCAGGTGGATCTGCTGGGGGTTGTGGGTGCGCAAGTTGTTGCGCAACGTCCCCTTTGGGATGCCGGCCTTGGTGGCGAGCGTGGGGAGATCCCAGCCGCGAGCCGCTGCGCGATGCCGGACTCTGGAACCTTGGACGACTGCCATGGGGACAATCATGCGGGACCATGCGGGACCAGTCAAGCAGAGTCCCGCATGATGCGGGATCGTGACCGTTGTTCGGCGCGGGTCCATGCGCTAACATGCGGTGTCATGCGGACGCTGCACAGGACTCGGCCGGGCGCTCCATCGGCCGGCGCGTCCAGGTGTGGCAGGACCTGCCCGACCTCGTGCGCGCGATGCTGGCCACCGGCGGCCGGATCGGCGAGGTGCTCGCGCTTTCCGGTGAGGACACCGACCCGACGGAGCGCACCGTGGCGCTCGATCACCACCTCGTCCCGGTGGCCGGGGAGGGCATCACTCGCGTACCGGGACGCAAGGGCGGCAAACCGGGCCTGCTGCTGCGTGTGCCGTCCTGGAGCGTGCCCATGTGGCGGCGGCGCAAGCTCGCCAGCGGCGGCGGTCCCGTGTTTCCCAGTTGGCGAGGCACCTGGCTGCATCCCGACAACGTCATCTCCAGGCTGGCCGAGGGGCTCGCCGAGACGGAGCTGGAATGGGTCACCAGCCACGTGTTCCGCAAGACCGTCAACACCGTGCTCGATGAGGCGGGTCTGCCCGTGACCGCGCAGGCCGACCAGCTCGGCAACACGCCGGCGATCGTCGAGCAGCACTACCGGGCCCGGCGCGTCGCCAACGAGGCGACCGCCGCAGCCTTGGAGAAGATCATCACTACTGCCGAGGAGGCGAAATAAGTGGACCGTTTCCGGACCCCCGGACGAGATTCGTCCGAGCATAAGAAAACCCCAGGTTCGCTGACCTGGGGTGGAGCTCCTCCAGTTGGACTCGAACCAACAACCCTTCGGGTCACATCTGATCGTCGGCATGAGTCGACCTCAGTAGCTCTACCTGCACGGGAGTCTTTTCCGTGTCGGGTTGGGTCGGCCGTAATCGAGGGTCGTAGACGGCGTTTACGGACCGTTTTCGGACCTTTGATCATGGTATCCGACCTCGCGGTCGTTCTCTGGCCCGTACTCGTCGGCACCCTCCAACGCATCCGGGACCGACTGACGACGAGTAACGACGTGCAGGCCCACTCAGACATCAAGGCAGCACTGGGAGAGAGGGCTAAGCCGTGAAGAAGAACCCGTACATCGTGAGTATCGGCGTACTGGCCGCCGCGCTAGTGGTCA
>DATEDN010000169.1:0-1241 GCA_035281645.1 Acidimicrobiia bacterium
GATGGAGCTGACCAGCAACTCGATATCGCCAGGTAAGCCGATTCCGTCCGAATTTGCCTTTGCCGAACCCGACCCCGAGTCGCATATTCGGTTGGCCGGCAACCGCAATCCTCACCTCCGTTGGAGCGGGGCACCGGCTGCCACGCGGTCGTTCGCCATCGTCGCCGTTGACCCCGACGTCCCGAGCGTGGGCACCGATGTCAACCAAGAGGGGCGAACCGTTCCAGCCGACCTGCCGCGGGTGAACTTCTACCACTGGCTACTGGTTGACGTACCTCCTTCGATGAGCGAGATCGAGGCCGGGTTCCACTCCCAGGGTGTGACTGCCCGAGGTAAACCCGGTCCGGCGGCGCCCGGGGGTGGCAGGCACGGGCTCAATTCCTATACCGGCTGGTTTGCCGGAGATGCCGAGATGGAAGGGGACTACTTCGGTTACGACGGCCCCTGCCCACCCTGGAACGACGAGCGACTCCACCACTACACCTTCACCATTTACGCCCTGGATACAGAGCGCGCTCCAGTCGAAGGTTCATTCGGGGCCGCCGAGTTGCTCGGGGCCATAGAGGGGCACATCCTCGACCAGGCCAGCCTCATGGGCACGTACGCCCTAAACCCGGCGGTGCGCTCCGAGTAGGGATCATTGGCCAGACGAAATTTGACCGCTCACGCTCGCTTTCTCGCAAATTCGGCTACACACGACCGTTTTCGTTCGCGAAGCAGAATTTGCCGAGAACCGTTCGCCACTCACCAAAATTTCAAACGGCGCTAGGGCCGCTGCGTTGGAGTGCCATCGGAATCGCGAGAAGGACGAGCAGCAAGAGAAGGAACGAAATGCTCGTTGGGGTGGCAGCAAGTACCAGCATGCCCACCCAACCGGTCAGGCGAACCGGCCTGGACCGAAACACCTGCGGCCCATCGATGCTCAACAAGAAAAGAGCGCCTCCGACTGCACCTGCGAGGCCCGACGCCAGTATCAAAGCGAGTGTCGCTCCTTCGTATCCCCGCTCAATCAAGTTGATGGCCAGGACCCAAATACCCAGCAGACCGAAACCGAGACCGACCAAGCGGCCGAGCCATTTGGCCACGCCTGGCGTGCTTAAACCTTCATCCGTTTGTCATCGGGATCGAAGAGAGGAGTCGAACCGGCGACGGCAACCTTGACCGGGTAGAGCTCGTCCATGTACGTGACCGCCAACTCGGTGTCGACGATGGCGTGCTCGGGCGGTAGATAAGCCAGCAGG
>DATEDN010000170.1:0-1489 GCA_035281645.1 Acidimicrobiia bacterium
ATTTTCGTCATCGACTTGGTATTGCCTTCGTCTCGAGGTATCCCACGTTTGCTTGCCAGCCTTGATCGGGGGCATTACCCGAGACGGCTTGATCACTGGCTCCGGCTGTTCGGCGACCACTTAGCTATCACTCACTGTGAACCTTTCTCGGTCAGGTTGATGGGCGTGTCCTTATGGGAACTGTTGCTCGTAGAGGCCCGGCCAAGGGCCTCTTTGCCGCCGGGCGCCAGGGGCGATGCTGCGCCCGAAGAGCTCGATCGCGATTACTCCTAGCCTTCTTGGAGTGATTCGCCCGCCTGGCGCCGAGATACCAGATTCGCCCGGCGCCTACATGTTCCGGGATGGACAGGGGCGGGTGATTTACGCAGGCAAGGCTCTTTCGCTTAGAAAGAGGGTTTCCAACTACTTCGCCCGCGACCTCCACGAGCGGACTAGAGCAATGGTCGAGGCGGCAGAATCTGTGGATTGGATCGTGACCGATTCTGAGGTAGCGGCACTCATGCTCGAGTACTCGCTAATTAAGGAGCACCGGCCCCGCTTCAACATTCGCCTGGTGGACGACAAGTCGTTTCCCTATCTGGCCATCACCCGGCCAGACGAATGGCCTCGGGCTCGGGTGATGAGAGGAGCCAAGCGCAAAGGGATCGAGTACTTCGGCCCTTATGCCCACGCTTATGCGATTCGCTCCACCCTCGATTTGCTTTTGAGAACCTTTCCGATCCGCACTTGCACCGATGCCCTTTTCAAGCGGCAAAAGGCCCAGGGCCGTCCCTGTCTTCTCTATCACATCGAAAAGTGCACCGGACCGTGTATTTCCGCCGTTGGCGACGAGGAGTACCAGCAGCTGGTGGACGGTCTGGCCTCATTTCTCCACGGCAACACCGAACCGGTGGTGACGGAGCTCCGAAGCAAGATGCGGGAGGCCTCCGATCGTCAGGAATACGAGATGGCTGCTCGTTACCGGGACCGCTTGCGAGACGTTGAACGCGCCTCGGAACGCCAGGAGATCGTCACCGAGCGACGGGAGAACTTCGATCTCATTGCCTTGTATGGCGACGATCTCGAGACTTCCGTCCAGGTGATGCACGTACGTCGGGGGCGGCTGGTGGGCCGGCTGGGCTCGATCGTGGACCGGGTAGAGGAGGTGAGCGACGGCCAACTGGTGGCCAACCTGCTGCGTGAGGTCTATGGCGATTCACCTCCGCCGAAGGAGGTATTGGTCATGATCCTTCCCGAGGACGCCAACATCTGGGAGGCGTGGCTCAGCGAACGACGAGGGTCGCGAGTGTCACTGCGGGTGCCACAGCGGGGAGCAAAGCGCCGCCTGATGCTCACCGCCACCACCAATGCCCGGGAGGCCTTTGCTCGCCACCGTCTCCGGCGCCAGGCCGACCACAATGCGCGGGCCAAGGCCCTCCGCAGCCTGCAGAATGCTCTCGATCTCCCCGAGGCCCCGCTACGGATCGAGGCCTTCGACATCTCCACTCTG
>DATEDN010000171.1:0-8858 GCA_035281645.1 Acidimicrobiia bacterium
AGGACCTCACGCCGACGGCAGAGCTCCGCCACCGCCGGCCAATAATCGGGGGGTGGGACCTCTGCCGCCCGTGTGGCACCGCTGATGGGCTCAGCCACGAAGGCGGCCACATCCCCTCGGTCCAGCTCTTCTTCCAAGCGCCCAACATCGAGGGGAACGTGGCGGAAGCGTCCCAGCCAGCTCTCGTAGGGAGCCCGCACCTGGGGCCGCCCCGAGAGGTCGAGAGCGCCGAGAGTGTTGCCGTGGTAGCTCGCCTCCAGGCCCACCATGACAGAACGCTCCGTTCTTCCCTGCGCCGCCTGATACGCCCGGGCCATCTTCAGCACCGTCTCGGTCGCCTCCGACCCCCCCGAAACCGGATAGACCCTGGCGTGGGAGATAGGAACGATCTCGGCAACGGACCGGCAGTAATCCTCGGTGATCCGAGAGGTGAAGGCGCTGGCGTGGACGTAGTCGAGTTGCTCCAGTTGAGCGGTCAGGGCCGTGATCACTTCCTGGCGCCCGTGGCCGATGCCGGTCACCACCGCCCCGCCCGAGGCATCGAGATAGCGCCTCCCCACCGCGTCGGTGATCCAGCACCCGGAGGCCGAGACCGCCATCAATGGCTCCGACGCCCGCCCGAAGACGGCGCTCATGGACGAGGCGCCAACCAAGCCCCGAGGCCGAGCGGGATCCCCGCGGCCAGGACCAGCCACCGAAGGAACGGGACCAAGAAAAGCAGACCGAGCACGATCATTCCCAGCACGAACCCCCCGGGGAGGCTGGCTTTCGTGCGAACCTGCTGGCCGAGGGCAGCCGCCACCGGAACCACACCCGCCAGGGAAGCGATGAGCACGAGGCCGGCCAGCCCGATAGCGAACGGCAAAAAAACCACGGCCAGAGGAACACCAGCCGAGGCGGGTGCGAACGACAACAACAACCCCAGCACGCCCAGCACCAGCAGAGGGGAAATGGCGGCGCCGAATCCGGTCAGCCAGGTCGGCACCAGCCGCCGCGCTGCCTGAGCGGCGCGCTCCAATCGCTCGGGCCAGAAGCGAATGGCGAGCAAACCTCCCGCCAGCAGGAACAACCAGAGGATGCTCAGGGTCAGGGCCTGAAGCGCCCGCACCCGGATGTTGGGCGCCAGCGGGAAGCGATGAATCACTTCGCCGGGGTCGGCTGCTTCCACCACTGCCTCGCGTCGGGAGCGGTATCCGATCTCGCCCGTCACCTCCGTGGTCGGTCCAATGAGAAGACTCCCCACATTTATCTCGACTGAGCCCTCAACTTTGGCCCCAAGCGCCAGGTCGGCGTAGCTGCCCCGGATATCGCGACCTACCGATCCTTCAAGAATCCCTGAACGACCAAAAGCCGTGAGATCGCGTCCGACGGTGCCCGAACCATCCAGCTGAATCGTCCACGCGGCCGCAAAGATGTCGTCGGCCACGGAGCCGCCAACGGTGAGGAGGCGCGAGGCGGCTCGCACCGAGCCACCGACCTCGCCGTTGATCGTGACCCGGGTTGAGATCGCGGTGACATCACCTGTGACGACGCCGTTGATGACCACTTCCTCGAAGGCGGAGGCCACCAGGTCGCCTTCGATGCGACCGTCCACTTGGATCCGGTTGCCGGCCGCCATCAGATCCTCTTCCACCACTTCCCCTTCTCTCACCAAGACGAAGTCAGACTGCGTCACCTCGGCGGCGGCTTCGAGGGGAACCCAGACCAGCCCCAGAGCTACCAGCACCACCCACAAGCGCCGACCCGAAGTCAAAGCGGCAAGGAAATTGCGGTCAACCGGAGAAGGGGAATCGGGAACAGCCCGAGAACCAGGGTGACGGCGATCGCCGCCACGAGGACGACTCGCAATGGTCTCGACACCGAAAGGGCCTCGGTGCCCTCGGGTTCCTGCATGTACATGGCGACGATCACCCTGAGGTAGATGAAGAACGACACCACCGATGCCACCATCGCCACCACCACCAGCCATGCGAACCCGGCTCGAAAAGCATCCTGGAAGACACCGAACTTGGCAATGAACCCCGACGTCAAGGGGATGCCAGCCATGCCGAGGAGAAGAATCGTGAGTGCCCGGGCGAGGAGCGGCTGCCGGCGGGCAAGACCGGCATAGGAGGAGAGCGGCGAGCCCGCCGATGCCGCCCCACTCACCGCCGCTACCACGGCGTAGGCACCCACCAGTTGAATCGCATAGACAGCGAGATAGAACCAAATCGAGCCCACACCGCTACTTCCGGCTACGACTCCGGTGAGGATGAACCCGGCATGGGCGACACCGGAATAGGCGAGAAGGCGCCGAAAGTCGGACTGAACAACGGCGAGGAAAGACCCGAGCAGCATCGACAGGACCGCCAGGCCGGCGACCACTGTCCCCCAAGTGCCGACGTAGCTTTCGAACCCGGTCACCAGCACCCGGGCCAGGGCGGCAAAGCCTCCCACTTTGGCAAGGGCAGCCATGAATCCCACTGTCCCGGCGGGAGCTCCCTGGTACACGTCGGGTGCCCAGGCGTGGAAAGGGGCCGCCGTCACTTTGAAGGCCAGCCCCACCACGACCAGCCCGAGCCCGATCAAGAGCACGGCGGGGCGGAGGATGATCTCACGATCGAGCAAGGTGCGGTGCTCGAGAAGGTCGAGGGAGCCGGTACCGGCGAAGACCAATGCCACCCCGTACACGAATATGGCGGAGGCGAACGATCCAAGCAGGAAGTACTTGATCGCGGCCTCCTCCGACCGCGCTTCCTGGCGAGAGAACCCGGCCAAGACGTAGAGGCTGATCGAACCGATCTCGAGGCCGAGAAACATCATCACCATCTGGGTGGTCGAGGCGAGAAGAATGAACCCCGACGTGGAGAGCAGCAGCAAAGCCAGACCCTCCGCGGCGCGCCGTCCCAGGCTTTCGAAAAACCGAGCTCCCGCCCCCACTCCCAGCGCGGCGACGGCGATTAGCAAGAGGCCAGCGAAGATCGCGTAACGATCCACCACCACCATTCCCCCGAACGGCAGCGGACTCCCTGCGACTTCCCCCGCTTCACGCCGGGACAACCACCAACCCTGTGCCCCGGTACCAAGGGCCGCCAATCCGAGGATGACCACGGCCAGGACGTTGAGCCGACTCGGCAATGGCTTCCACTGAACGTCGACCAGCAGAACCGCCGCAGCGCCCAAGCCCAAGATCAGCAAGGGGAGGATGGCGAGCCAGTTGATCTCGGGGGGAGCGATCACTCACCCTCTCCAATCAATAGCACTTGGCTGAGGCGGCCGGGGGCCGGGGCCACGTAATCGGTGGTGGCCTCGATTCGATCGAGCACCGCCTCCGCCGAGGGCTGGACCCGGTCCAGCAGGACCTTTGGGTAGAGACCGATGATCAGCATCAGGATGACCAAGGGGGCCAGCAGCATCTTCTCGCGGAGATTGAGGTCGAGCAGCTTTTGATTCTCCGGCTTCTCGGGGACGCCGGTGAAAGCTCGTTCGTAAGCCCACAGCAGGTAGATCGCGGCCAACACCACTCCCGCCGCGGCAATGGCGGCGTGGACGGGAAGGCTGGGAAAGGAGCCGATCAGGACCATGAACTCACCGATGAATCCGTTGAGGCCGGGAAGCCCGATCGAGGCGAAGATGGTGAATAGAAACACCGCCCCGTAGGCGGGCATCACCTTTTGCAGCCCTCCGAAATCGGCAATCTGCTTGGTGTGACGGCGGTCATAGATCATCCCCACGAGGAGGAACAAGGCACCCGTGGTGATGCCGTGGTTGACGTTTTGCACAACGCCGCCTGCCAGCCCGCCTGATGTCAGCGCGAAGGTGCCGAGGACGATGAATCCCAAATGGGACACCGACGAGTAAGCAACCAGCTTTTTCAGGTCGGGCTGCGCGATGGCCACGATCGCTCCGTAGATGATGCCGATCACCGCCAGCGCCGCCATGATCGGAACAAAGTCAACCGACGCCTGGGGAAACAAGCCGAGGTTGAAACGAACGAGTCCGTAGGTTCCGAGCTTCAAGAGGACCGCCGCCAGCAGCACCGAACCGGCCGTGGGGGCTTCGACATGGGCATCGGGGAGCCAGGTGTGGAGCGGGAACATCGGCACCTTGATGGCGAAGGCGAGGGCGAAGGCGGCAAACAGCCATCGACTGGTCGATTGATCAATGGAGAGATCGAGCAGATCGGTGTATGCGAAGGTGGGGGTACCGGTCTCGCGACCGGCTAATACCGCCAGAGCGATGATGGCCGCCATCATCAATGCCGAACCGAAGGCGGTGTAAAGAAAGAACTTCACCGCCGCATAGATCCGGCGTTCGCCACCCCAGATGCCGATGATGAAGTACATCGGGATCAAGATCGCCTCGAAGAACACGAAGAAGAGCAAAAGATCGAGGGCCAGGAACACACCGATCAGACCTGCCTCGAGGAGCAGGGTGTACATCACGAATTCCTTCAGCCGGTGGGTGATGGCTACCGACGCCGCCAGGGATATGGGAACCAGCAGAGCAGTCAGGATCACGAGGGGTAGAGAAATGCCGTCGACCCCGAGATACCAGGAGAAACCCCAGGGGGCGTAGAGCATCGTTCGTTCGACCAATTGGAAGCCGGACTCGCCGGCGGTGAACTCGAAGAAGAGATAGCCCGCCAGAGCGAGAGGGGCCATTGAAACCGTCACCCCGATCGGCAGAAACAACTCCGCTCTTCGGCGCGGAATCAAAGCCACGATCAACGCTGCCGCCGCCGGCATGACGATCAAAGCGGTCAGCATCTCACGCCCCTCGCAAGACCAGCCAGGCAAGGACAGCCACCGTCCCGGCCGCAAATAGGACCCCGTAGCTGCGAACCAGTCCCGGTTGCATGGCCCTTGCTCTGCTCGCCACCGTCCGTACCAACCGTCCGGCCCCGTTCACCGCTCCATCTATCACCGGCAGATCGAATGAGAAGGCGGCTTCCTCGGCCAGCCGCAACCCCGGCTTCACCACGGTGGCGCCGTAGATGTCGTCTACCCGATACCCATTTCGCCAGAGACTCCAGAGCGGCCCAAAGGCCTCCTCAAACCGGCGCCACAGGTCGGCCGGACGGTTGTAGGCGAAGAATGCGGCCGCCGCTCCGGCGAGTCCGGCTGCGACCGACAAACCGGCAAGGATGGCGAACATCAGCCACCCCTCAGGCGGATGGGCCAAGTTCACGCCTTCGAAGGAGGGCTCCAGAAAGTGCTCGAGGGAAGTCCGAAACGGGGTGTTGATGAAGCCTCCAATCACCGACAGCACCGCCAGCACCACCAGAGGGAACGTCATCACCCGCGGCGATTCGTGAGGATGAACTTCGGGCTCCCAGCGCGGCTCACCCATGAAGACGAGGACGAATTGCCGGGTCATGTAGAAGGCCGTGAGCAGGGCCGTCACCAGGCCAACTATCCACAGAACCGAGAACCAGCCGCCACGGGCGAAGGCGACCCCGAGGATTTCGTCTTTCGACCAGAACCCGGCTAGGGGGGGAATGCCGGCGATGGCGATGGTGCCGATGGCCATCGTCGTCGCCGTCACCGGCATCCGCTTTCGCAAACCTCCCATCTTGTCCATGTTCTGCTCGTCCGCCATGGCATGGATCACTGAGCCCGCCCCGAGGAAAAGAAGCGCCTTGAAGAAGGCGTGGGTCATCAGATGGAAGAGCCCGGCTATGTGCCCGGCTGCCCCCACCGCCAGGAACATGTATCCGAGTTGCGAGATGGTCGAGTACGCCAACACCCGCTTGATGTCCTTTTGGGCAAGGGCAATGGTCGCTGCCCACAGGGCGGTGGCCGCCCCGACCGTGGCTACGACCGGTCCGGCAACAGGCGAAAGCTCGAAGATGGGGGCCGACCGGGCGATCACATAGACGCCGGCGGTCACCATGGTGGCGGCGTGGATCAAAGCCGAGACCGGCGTCGGACCCTCCATCGCATCGGGTAGCCAGACATAGAGAGGGATTTGGGCCGACTTGCCGGCCGCCCCAATCAGGATCAATAGGCCGATGGCGGTCGCCATCCCGGAGCTGATCACATCCGGTGCCCGCTCGAAGATTCCCTCGAAGGACAACGTGTGGAAAGCCCCAAAGATCAACATGAGCGCGATCAGGAACCCGAGGTCACCGATGCGGTTGACGACGAACGCCTTCTTGCCGGCGGCGGCCGCCACGGGTTTGGTGAACCAAAAGGAGACCAAGAGGTAGGAGCAGAGACCAACCAGTTCCCAGCCCATGAAGAGCATCGCAAAGTTCCCCGCCAGGACCAAGGTCAGCATCGAGGCGACGAAAAGGTTCAGATAGACGAAGAAACGGCTGAACCGCTCGTCGCCATGCATGTAGCCGACGGCGTAGAGATGAATCAACGACCCAACCCCGGTGATGATCAACGTCATCAATACCGAGAGGGGGTCCCAGGTAATGACGAGCTCGGCCCCGATTGCCGGCATCCACTCCCAGATCTTGACAATGGTGGCTTGGCCATCGCCCGAGAAGAAGGGAAGTCCTGCTCCCAGTCCTAACGCGAACGACCCTGCCACCGCCAACGTGGCCAAGTAACCGGATCTCGGATCACCAATCCGTCGGCCAAAAAAGTGAAGGAAAGCGGCCGACGCCAGCGGCAATGCAATGAGTAGCCAGAGGAGTGACGTCAAGCCGTCAACCCGCCATCTCTGAGAGTTCGTCTACCGATGCCGATTGCCGGCGCCGGAAGATGGCAACGATGATTGCCAATCCCACAACCACTTCTGCCGCGGCGACCACCAGCACGAAGAAAACCGCCAGCTGGCCATCGAGGCTTCCCAGCGCCCGGCCGGCGGCGACGAAGGTGAGATTGACTGCGTTCAGCATCAACTCGATGCACATGAACATGACCAGGGCATTACGTCGAATGAGGATTCCGAGCGCTCCGATCGCAAAAAGCAACGCCGCCAGAGTCATGTACCAGCCGGGGGTGACAACGAGGCTCACGAAGGCGGCACCCCTCTCGGCCTTTCCGGCGTTGCGCCCCCTCCGTAGCCTCCGGCGACACCTCCCCCAACACTCGCTGCGCTCGCTGGGGGAGGAAACTCCTCGGCTGCCGGAGAGTTTCTCCCTCCGTAGGGAGGAGCACCGGCGGGGAGGGGGGTCGCTTCGGTGGGCATGCCGGGGGGGACCCGGCTGAGGATCGGTTTTCGGGTCGAAGCGAGAGCGATAGCGCCGGCTGCGGCGATCGTCAGCAACAAAGCCGTTGCCTCGAAAGCCAAAACCCAATCAGTGAACATGGGCTCCGCCAACGCTTGGACCGTGCCATTGGTTTGCGCGGCGCTCGCCGGCGTAACCACGAGCGGAACCCACGAGAACCGACCTCGGGCGACGAGGACAATTCCGAGTCCGGCGGCGATCAGCCCGACGGCTAACGCCAATCGCCGCTGGTGGGGAATCGTCTCGGCGGTGTTCTCCTCCTTGTCAACTCCGATCAACATGATCACGAAGAGGAAGAGCGTCATCACCGCTCCGGCATAGACGATCACCTGCACTGCCGCCACGAAATGAGCGAGCTGCAGCACGTAGAGAACGGCCATGGCGAAGAGGGTGGCGAGGAGTCCCATTGCTGAATAGACCGGGTTGCGGGCTCTGACCACTGTGACCCCGCCCGTTAGGGACGCCGCCGCCATCAGAGCGAACACGATCAACTCAACCATGGAGCGAAGGCGCCACGCCCTAGGCGTCCCGTTCGTCCTGCGTGGGTTCTGGGGCCCACGAAGCCGGTCCAGGTGTCCCCTGCCAGGCCTGCACGCCCTCGTAGGCGGCCACCCCGCTGGGAGCCGTTGCCCGCAACCACCCATCGGCGGTGTTTAGTTCGGCGGGCTGAGCGAGCGGATCCTCGGGGAACATGTGTGGCACCGAGCCGTCCGGCCTCATCAGCAGCTCCTGGCGCGTGTAGATGGCGTCCCGACGGTTGGAAGTCGACATCTCGAAGAGATGGGTCATGGTTATCGCCTCTGTCGGGCACGCCTCCACGCAGAGCCCGCAAAAGATGCAGCGCAGCATGTTGATCTCGTAGACGTAGCCGTAGCGCTCCCCCGGACTGACCGGCTGGTCGGGGGGATTGTCCCGACCTCGGACGTAGATGCAGCGAGCCGGGCAGGCTCCGGCGCACAGCTCGCACCCGATGCACTTCTCCATTCCGTCCGGATAACGATTGAGAACGTGACGGCCGTGGAAACGTTGCGGCTTCTGACGGAACTCGTGCGGATACTTGGTAGTGACGAGACCATCGCCCAAGACCGTGTCGACCATCACCTTCCCGGTTACCCGCAATCCTCTGAGAAAGGCTCCGAGTCCTGACATCAGGCGCTCCAGGGAAGCCCGAATTGGCGAACAGAGATTGCCACGGTCGAAAGGATTAGCCAGACCAGGGCGGCGGGGATCAAGCGTTTCCACCCAATTTGCATCAACTGGTCGTATCGAAGGCGGGGCATGGTTGCCCTGATCCAGAAGAAGGCGAAGATCACTGCGTAAGTTTTGATCAGGAGCCAGACGGTGGGGAGCACTGCTGAGATCCAGGCCGGGACCTGGCCATCGAATGTGGGTCCATTCCAACCACCGAGAAAAAGCGTGGCGCAGATGGCCGACATCGAGAAGATGTTGATGTACTCCGCGAGTTGGTACATGGCAAAGCGCATACCCGAATACTCGGTATGGAACCCACCGACCAGTTCCTGCTCCGCCTCAACCAGATCGAAAGGGGCGCGATTGGTCTCGGCGATGATGGCCAGGAAGAAGATGACGAACGCCACCACCTGCGGAAACAGGTTCCAGCGCGGGATGAAGCCCAGGTATGTGCCCGCTTGACTCTCCACGATCCCGGCGAGGGAGAGCGTGCCGCCAGCTC
>DATEDN010000172.1:0-92222 GCA_035281645.1 Acidimicrobiia bacterium
CGTCAGGCTTTCGCCCATTGCGCAAAATTCCCTGCTGCTGCCTCCCGTAGGAGTCTGGGCCGTGTCTCAGTCCCAGTGTGGCTGATCGTCCTCTCAGACCAGCTACCCGTCGACGCCTTGGTAGGCCGTTACCCCACCAACTAGCTGATAGGCCGTGAGCCCATCCCGTAGCGCAAAAGCCTTTCCTCTAGGAAGCCATGCGGTTCTAAGAGAATATCCGGTATTAATCCAAGTTTCCCTGGGCTATCCCGGTCTGCGGGGCAGGTTGCTCACGTGTTACTCACCCGTTCGCCGCTCCGTAATAGGATTGGTTACCCGCACCTATTCGTCGCTCGACTTGCATGCATTAGGCACGCCGCCAGCGTTCGTCCTGAGCCAGGATCAAACTCTCCAACGTACATTCATTTTGGCCTGCCCTTTAGGGGCAAACCGCAAATCCTGTCAGGTTGAGTTTGCAAAGAAATTCTGGGGGTTAACCAGAGTTCTTACCATGTCCCAAATCCGGAGATTTGGGAGCTCATACGATTGTGTACACCGCTCTCCCAGAGCTGGCGAACCAGCCGTCTGAAAGAGGGTCTACGTTTGCTGTCTTTTGACACACTGTTTAGTTGTCAAGGAGCCCTCGCTCCCAGCCAAGGCACCCAGCACAAGAGTCTGAGCCCTGGCTTCGCCAATCTCACTTGATTTGGGCCGGGAAGCCCGGATGCAGCGCGCATCCGATCGCCCCCTCGGCAGCGATGCCGCCCTCGCAAAGCGCGACAGCGGATCAAGAACTATAGCAGCAACCAGATAGACGCTGACCCTATTCCCCGCTGAGGCGAAGAAAGCGGCGCTTTCCGATCTTGAGCACGATTCCCACCAGCTGGGGCCGGGGCACCCATTCGCTTTCGATGATTTTGCCGTCGGCGCTGATCGCTCCCTGGGCGATCAGGCGCCTTGCCTCCCCAGCGGAAGCCACCATCTCGGCTTCGCGGAGCAGCGAGGCGAGGTTGATCGGATCCTCGGCCGGCAAAGCAACCACCATGATGTCGTCGGGAACATCTCCCTGGCGAAAAATCCGGTCAAACTCAGCTTCTGCGGCGAGCGCCGACTGTTCTCCGTGGTAAGTGGCCGTGATTCTTCGGGCCAGGGTTCGCTTGGCGTCTCGCGGGTGCACCGTCCCGTCAGCAAGGCCGGCCAGGATCTCGTCAATCTCAAAGCCGGGCAATTCCGTAACCAGAGGGAACCAGTTCGCCATGGTGTCGTCTGGGATCGACATCGTCTTTCCGTACATCTCGGAGGCCGGCTCCATCACGCCGATGTAGTTGCCGAGAGATTGGGACATCTTCTGGCTGCCGTCGGTGCCCAAGAGCAAGGGAAGGGTCATAGCCACCTGGGGACGCTGTCCATATCGTTCCTGCACCACTCGGCCCATCATCAGATTCCAGAGTTGGTCGCTGCCACCGAGCTCGATGTCGGCTTCCACGGCGACGGAGTCATAGCCCTGCAGGAACGGATACAGGAATTCCATGACTGAGATCGGGGTCTGCGCTTCGAATCGTTTGGCGAAGTCACCCCGCTCCAGGAGCTGAGCAACGGTTCCGGTCGAGGTCAGCTCCAGCACATCGCTCATAGCGAGGGAACCGAGCCATTCAGAGTTGTAGCGAACCTCGAGCGGCTCCGGCAAGAGGATCTTCTCGAACTGGGTCAAAACCTGTTGGGCGAACGCATCCACTTGCTCGGCCGATAGGCGGTTACGGGTCTCGCTCTTAAGAGATGGGTCGCCCACCCTCGCTGTGAAGTCGCCGACGATCAGAACGGCAGTGTGACCCTGTTCCTGAAAGTCGCGCAGTTTGCGCAGGACCACTGCCCACCCGAGCGTCACGGCCGGGGCGGTCGGATCGAGCCCGAGCTTCACTCGGAGCGGGCGGCCTTCGGCGACTCTCGTCGCCAGCTCGTCGGGAGGAACGACCGTGTCGCAGCGGCGCAACAACCGCTCGAGGTTGGGTGCACCGGTCATCGGAGCGGGGACACTAGCCCTCGTCCTCTGCGAGAAAACGCCACGGGTTATCGACTGCTTTGGAGATCCCGATGCGCGGGGTGATCCGTATACGGGTGGGCGACGCTCCTGGCTGCAGGGCCACTGGGGCTCCGGGTTCGAAGAGGTCGACACCATTGAGATCGCCGGTGATGCCCAGCGCCTGACATAGGTTCCCGGGGCCGGTAGCAAGGTTGGTCGCCCTCCCCCGGCGCCTTGTCATGATTTCTGCGCCGGCTATCGGGCGACCGGCTCGGAGCAGTATCGCCGAGCCGACTCCCAGGTCGCCGCAAACAACATTGGCGCACCAGTGAATGCCATAACTGCGATAGACGTAAAGCAAACCCGGGCGTTCGAACATGATCACGTTGCGTCCCCGCGGCCCCCCGAACGAGTGGCTGGCGGGATCGTCCTCCCGATATGCCTCGACTTCCGTTAGCGCTATCTCGGTGCGCTCTCCTCCGACCCAGCTGACTAGATGCCAACCGAGGAGTTGGGGAGCAGCGATATCGGCGGTTTGATCGAGAAGGTCCAGCTTTAGCCCAACGCCCTCAAGAGAATCGCCTTGAAGCTGTGGAGGCGGTTCTCGGCTTGGTCGAAAACGACCGAGCGGGGATGCTCGAGCAATTCGTCTGTCACTTCCTCGCCGCGATGTGCTGGGAGGCAGTGCATGAAGAGCGCATCGGGATTGGCCCTTTCGAACAGGTCCACATCGACTTGATAGGGGGCAAACACGCGGCGGCGTTCGGCACTTTCGTCTTCCTGGCCCATGGAAGTCCAGACGTCCGTGTAGACGACATTGGCTCCGGAAACGGCTTCAACGGGATCCGTCGTCACCAAGACCTTCCCGTAGTGTCGGGCATCGGCCGTCATTTCCTCGGAGAGCATGTAACCCTCGGGGCTTGCGACACGAACTGAGCCCCCTGCCCTTGTCACCGCCCCGATCAAGGACGCCGCCGTGTTGTTGCCGTCGCCCACGTAGGCAACTGTCGTTTCCGCCAGCGGTCGATGCTCGGCCATTGTTTGTAGATCCGCAATCGCCTGACAGGGATGTTCGGCATCGCTTAAAAGGTTGATGACGGGTACCGAGACCGCCTTTGCCACTCGCTCGAGATCGTCATGATCGAACACCCTCATCCCCAGCAGGTCGAGATACCTTTCGAGGACCCGGCCGACGTCCTCGGGTGACTCCCGCGAACCCAGACCGATTTGCTCGTTACGAATCACCACCGGGTGGATTCCCAGCTCGATGGCGGCGACGTCGGTCGAAACCCAGGTACGAACAGACTGCTTCATGAAAAAGAGACCGATCGAGCGTCCGGCGAGGGCGCCCGCATATTCACCGGGCCTGTCCTTGACTCGCTGCGAAAGTCCCAGCAAATCGTTCAATTCGGCCGGGTCGAGGTCTCCGATACGGAGCAAGCGCTTCACGCCTTTTCTCCCCGCAGAGTGGCGCCGAGTGCTCTCGCCGCTGCCACCAGTCGCTGACGAAGATCGGCGATCTCATCGGAGGAGAAGGTGTGATCCGGTGCCCGGAATCGGTAGGTGATTGCCAGCGCCTTCTTCCCGCCACCGAGTTCTGTTCCCTGGTACTCATCAAAGAGCTGGGCCCTTTCACACAGGTCCGATGCCACGTCCCGCGTAGTGGTCAGCAGATCCTCGGCGGGCATTTCTTCCGGAACGACGAATGACAGGTCGAAATCGATCGAGGGGAACGAACTCGGTTCGACGAGCTCCCACCGCCTGACGGGGGCAAGTAACGGTGCCAGCTCAACTTCCCCGACGGCGATTCTTCCCTCCAAGTCGTATGCCGCCGCCGTCGACGGATGAAGCTCACCGACGTAGCCGATCTCACGGCCCCCTAAGAGCACCCTCGCAGCTCTGCCGGGGTGATAGCCGGCGGGCGCGGCGCTCTCGAGCCTCCAATCGTCAAGGCCCAAACCCGTCGCCAGAATGCGCCAGAGGGCCGTGGCGGTGAACAAGTCGACGGGGCGCGCCCCGTTCCCCATCTCGGACGGCCCGAGATGGCCGCTAACCGCAAAGCCGAGCCGCTCGGGCTGATACGGAAGGCGATCGTCCTCCTCCCATGGCATGTGGATGAAAACCCGACCGGTTTCAAAGATGCCGAGATCCCCGCTTCCTCGATTCAGGTTGTAGCGCAACGTCCGCAGCAGACCCGGGAGAAGCGACGTCCGCAGGGTGGCGAGCTCCTCGTTAAGGGGATTCGAAACGCGCACCGTAAGTCGAGCTTGATGGTCCGCTGGGTAGGCAAAGGCGGCGAGATCCTCGGTCCCCGAGAAGGAAAGGTTGATCGCTTGATAGAGGCCGGCGCCGGTGAGCACTCGTCGCAGCGATTGGTGCCGGTGCTGTTCATCGTTGTAACCCCCGGCCGGCCCGGTCGGAATGCTCTCGGGGAAGCTGTCGTAGCCATAAAGACGGGCTACCTCCTCGACGAGGTCGGCGGGTCGTTCGAGATCGCGCCGGCGGGTAGGAATGGTCACTACCAACGGGTCGTCGCCCTCCACTTCGAGATCGAGGCGTTCGAGCAGTCGGCTTACCTCGGCACGGGGAACCACTCCCCCAAGGAGCCTGTCTACCTCCGCCAGAGACAACGAGACGGTGGCGGGCACGAAGGCGCGGGTGACGACGTCGATCGCCTCCGACGGCGAGGTCCCGCCGGCAAGCTCCATCATCAAGCGATTGGCACGGGCAGCGGCGAGCGGGGGAAGATTGGGGTCGACGCCCCGTTCGAAGCGGGCCGAGGCCTCGGTACGAATCGCATGGCGCTTGCTCATGTGGAGCACCGTCGGGGCATCCCACGAGGCCGCCTCGATCACTACGTTCTTGGTCTCGGGGGTTACTTCAGAATCTCCGCCACCCATGGTTCCCGCCAGGCCGGTTGCCGTTTCTGCATCAGCTACGACGAGGTCCGCCTCGGTCAAAGTCCGGTCGACCCCATCGAGGGTGCGCAACCTCTCCCCGGCTTGCGCCCGTCTGACCACGATCTCGTTTTTAGCCAGGCGGTCGAAATCGAAAGCATGGAGAGGCTGACCCAGCTCCAACATGACGTAATTGGTCACATCGACGATGTTGGAAATGGGTCGGATTCCTGCCGCCTTCAAGCGTTGGCGAATCCTCAGCGGCGAGGGCTTGACCTCGACTCCAAAAAGCTCGCGGGCGACGAATCGGTAACAACCGTCGGGATCGTCGACACTAACAATGGTCCGTAGAGCCTCATCGGTGCCGGCCACCTCGGCCGGTGGCAGGCGGTACGGCACCCCGTAGAAGGCGGCTAGCTCCCGGGCTACTCCCAGCATTGACATTTGATCGGGCCGGTTGGAGGTGATCTCGAGGTCGAGCACATAGTCGGGGAGATGGACGACTTCTTCGAACGGCCTCCCTAGCTCGGTGTCGGGGTCTAGGACGAGGATGCCCTCGTGATCGGCACCAAGGCCAAGTTCCCGCTCCGAGCAGATCATCCCCCGCGACTCAATGCCGCGAATGGTTCGAGCTCCAAGCTCGAACCCGCCGGCCAGAGTGGCACCGGGAACCGCGAAGGCGACCTTGGCTCCTTCGTCGAAGTTCCAGGCGCCGCAGACCACCTCGATGGGTTCTTTCCCTGTGCTGACCAGGCACAAGCGCACCTTGTCGGCATTGGGGTGGGGCCTGATCGATTCGACGACGCCGACATAGACCCCGCTCCAGTCCGCCTCCAGTTCGGTGACGCTTTCTACCTTGAGGCCAAGGGAGTTGAGCGCCCGTTGAACTTCATTCGGATCGGGATCGGGAAGGTCGATGAACTCGGCGAGCCAGTGAAGCGAGACCTTCATCGGAACTGCCGCAGAACGCGCAAGTCGTTGTCGATGAAGACGCGGATGTTGGAGATCCCGTGGCGCACCATCGCCAGGCGCTCCACACCCATGCCGAATGCAAAGCCGGACAGAGTTTGGGAGTCGTGACCAGCCATGTCCAAGACGTTGGGATCGACCATTCCGCATCCGGCCATCTCCAACCAGCCACTGCCCCCACAAAGACGGCAGGAGGCAGCGGTGCCGCCGCAGACAAAGCAGGAGACATCGAGCTCTGCCGAGGGCTCAGTGAAGGGAAAGAAGCTCGGGCGGAGACGGATCCTCTGCTCGCGGCCGAAGAACTCACGGGCGAAGTGCGCCAGCGTCCCTTTCAAATCGGAGAAAACAATTCCGGAGTCAACCGCCAGTCCCTCGATCTGGTGAAACACGGGCAAATGGCTGGCGTCGATGGTGTCGGACCGGAATGTTTTGCCTGGAACAACAACGTAAAGCGGCGGTTTGTGCGACTGCATGTATCGCACCTGCATGGGCGAGGTGTGAGTCCGCAGAAGCACCTCATCAGCGGGGTCGCCGAAATCGAGATAAAGAGTGTCTGATTCGAATCGCGAGGGATGATGGGGAGGGGTGTTGAGGGCGTCGAAGTTGAACCAGGCGAGCTCTGCTTCGGGTCCCTGTTCGACTCGGTATCCAAGCCCAATGAATATGTCGCAAACCTCGTCGATCGTCTGCTGGACCAAGTGCTCGGTGCCTTGATTGAGCCTCCAGCGCTCGACGGTGATATCCACCGAGTCGTCTGCCAACAGCACGTTCGCTTCAGCCAGGGCGAGCTCGGCTCTTCTCTCCGAAATCAGTCGGTTGACTTCTGCCGTGACCCGATTCACCTCCATGCCGGCAGCCGGCCGGTCCGCGGGATCGAGCTTCCCCAGTTGACGCCGAGCCTCGCCGATGGGGCTGTTCCTTCCCAGAAGCTTGGTTTCGACTTCGTCGAGATCTGCCACGCTTTTCGCACCCTGAATCGTCGCTTCAGCGGTAGCGAGGTGCTCGTCCAGATTCATGGGCGAGGAAGGTTAACGAACGATCACTTTGCCCAATAACGAAATAGACCAGCCCAAGTCGGGCTGGTCTATTTCTGGATAGCTGGACCCAGATCTATGGCTTGGGGAACACCGGATTGGTGTTGGTTCGGTTCGGCTGTGGCGGAAACCCGAAATCCGGAGCATGGTTGGGGTTGCAGGCCATTCCCGGATTGAAGACGTGCGGATCGCCAAACCCAAGCCTCACATCTTGCCCAAAGGACTGCGACTGGCCGCCCGGGCCGTTAGGAATCAGATTGGGATCGACGTTCGGATCTATGGACGCTCCTGGATCGTCATTCAGTCCAGAAAACGAACACCACGACACGCCCTGATTTTGCTCTGCGTTGGCGCCACTACCAGTTACCTCTCCTGCGAAAGCGGCGCCTGCGAACAGCGCCAGGATGGCGACAGTTGATACGAGGACTGCCAGCAGTCTTTTCTTGCCCACTCCCAACCTCCCAGATCGTGGAAGCCCCTTCGGCTCCCGAATAGTGGAGGGTATGAATGGCCGGCGTCTGCGTCAAAATTTCTGGGATTTACCTACGTATTCTGACTAGTCCGTCGGATGGCGACCTCATAGCAAAGAATCGCCGCCGCGGCCGCAGCATTGAGACTCTCGGTCATGCCCGGCATCGGGATCGACACTTGCATGTCGGCGGCAGCAATGACATCGGGAGGAAGGCCTTGTGCCTCGTTGCCAATCAGAAGGGCGACTCGAGAGTCAGGCATCCTGCTCGGCGCCTCTCCACCATGACCGACGGCTGCAACCCGCGTTGCCTTGATTTCATCGATGTCTTCGATTTCGAGGACTGAGGTACGGAAATGGGCACCGGCGGCTCCTCGAAGCGTCTTGGGTGACCACGGATCCGTTCCACCGCGGACAGCAACGTCGAGCCCGAAGGCGGCCGCGGTGCGGATCATGGTCCCGAGATTGCCGGGGTCGGCTATTTCCCAAGCCACGAGAACGCTTCGGTCCGCCTGGAGCTGATGTCTTGGGATCGAAATGACGGCTACGGGATTCTGGGGGCTCCGGGTGGAGGAAAGCCTTGCGAGGGCGGCATCGCTTATCCGGATTGCATCGGCATGGGAGTCATCGACCGAGAAGAGCTCGACAACGGCGATGCCTGCCTGCGCCGCCTCTTCGACCAACTTGGGGCCTTCGAGCAGCGTGAGGCCCGTCGCTTCACGCTCGGAGGACCGATGCAGGCGAGCGACGGCCTGGATCCGGGGATTGCGCGCCGAGAGACCCGCCTCCAAGCCTGTCTCTCAGTCGTCTAGCCCGGACTTTGGCAGCCCAGGGTCGATACTCGGCAAGTTCGTTCGCTTATGAACGTGTACGGCTCGTAGCTGACCGAATTCGGGGAAACCGCTCGTCAGTGACCAAACTTCCTGTCCGCTATCAGTCGGGCTTGGCGAGCTCGACCAAGGCGGCGAAAGATTGGGGGTCGTTGACCGCCATTTCGGCCAGCATCTTGCGATCGAGCTCGACCTCCCGAGCTTTGAGGCCGGCCATGAAGGTGGAATAGCTCATCCCGTGTTCGCGGGCTGCGGCGTTGATCCGGGTGATCCAGAGCCGGCGGAACTGACCTTTGCGATCGCGCCGATCCTTGTAGGCGTCGGCCATCGCGTGCATGACCTGCTCGTTGGCCGTTCGAAACCGCCTGCTCCGCGAGCCCTTGTATCCCTTGGCCCGGTCGAGAACTTTCTTATGCGACTTCTTGGCGTGAACCGCTCTCTTGACTCGTGCCATGAATCACATCCCCAACAGCTTCTTGGCGTTTTTGGCATCGCCCGGAGCCAGTTCGACCTCGCCCGAGCGGCGTCGGAAGGTGTCTTGGCCCTTGGCGAGCTTGTAATGGTTCTTGCCTGATTGGCGACGCAAAAGTCGACCGGTTCCGGTCACCTTGATGCGCTTCTTGGCGCCGCTGTGGGTCTTCATTTTGGGCACGGTCTCTACTCCTCGGCGGCCGCTTCGGTAGCGGGCGCGATCTCGACAGGTACTGGAGGCTCGGTGGCTGAATCGCTCTCCTGCGAGTTGGCTTCGGGTCGGCGTTGGCGCCTGGAGGGGGCAAGGACCATTGTCATCAATCGGCCTTCCTGGGCAGGAGCCTGCTCGACGGTGGCCTGGTCGCCGACTTCGGCTACCAAGCGATCGAGGAGACGGCGTCCAAATTCGGGTCTCTCTTGTTCCCGTCCCCGGAAACGAACCGTGACCTTCACCTTGTCACCCTCACCTAGAAATTCAAGGGCTCTGCGGCGGGTGATCTCGAAGTCGTGATTCTCGATCCGGGGCGCCATTCGCAGCTCTTTGACAACGGTGCGTTTCTGATTCTTGCGGGCTTCTCGCTCTCGCACCGATTGCTCGTACTTGTACTTGCCGTAATCCATCAAGCGGCACACGGGGGGCTTCGCCTCGGGCGCCACCTCCACCAGATCCAGACCCAGCTGATCCGCCAGCCACAGGGCTTCGGCCAGCTTTTTCACTCCGATCTGGGAGCCATCGGGTGCTACTAGCCGCACCTCCGGTGCTCTTATGTAGCCATTTACTCGCAATTCAGCGATGTTCCAACCTCCATGTTTTGGTTCACTCTTATCAACAAAAAAGCAGCAGAACCAGCCTGCTGCCGTAGAGCGCTTGCTTGTGGTTCAACCAAAATGGATGAACCGCTCGCTTTGGGGGGCTTATTCCCCTCGACCGCGGACGCACCGATCGGTGGCCGGGTGGGAAGCAGGCTGCCTCCGCTTTGCGTTTTTGTCGTGCCGACATGGTAGCCGACCGTGGC
This sequence comes from Acidimicrobiia bacterium, assembly GCA_035281645.1. Lineage (GTDB taxonomy): Bacteria > Actinomycetota > Acidimicrobiia > Spongiisociales > ZC4RG35 > JACCTH01. Next base: position 9,686 of record DATEDN010000172.1, read on the forward strand.
CCGGTTCAAGAATTGCCCACGCGAGCAACCAGGTCCACCACCGCCGCGGCGGCTTCAGAGCCCTTGTTGGCCGGGCCCGGTTCCGAGCGGGCCAACGCCTGGGCGAGGTCATGGGCGGCCAGGACCGCGTTGGCAACGGGATGGCCGCCGATGAGGCTGGCCTGGATCAGTCCGGCGGCGGACGAGCGCACGATGACCTCGTAATGATCGGTTTCGCCCTTGATGATCGCCCCTACGGCCACGACACCGTCGCATCCGTCCTTCAACAAGGTCAGAGCCGCCGCGGGCAGCTCCCAGGCTCCAGCCACCCGGAGAACGTCGACCTGTGGCACCCCTGCCCGCTCCAGATAAGAGAGTGCGCCCTCGAGCAAGCGCTTGGTGACAGCCTGGTTGAAATCAGACACGGCGACGCCGATTCGCATCTCTTTTGGGTCGAGGCGGCGTTCCCATTCGGTGATCTTCACGGCTCACCCAGATGGCCCAGCTTGTCGACCTTGGTTTTCAGGTAACGCTCGTTCTCCGGATTCGGCGAAATCAGGAGGGGAATCCTTTCGATGATCGAAAGCCCATAGCCCTCGATCCCGGCTCGCTTGGTGGGGTTGTTCGTCAAGAGACGCATCGACCGGACGCCGAGGTCGTAAAGGATCTGGGCCCCCTGGCCATAGTCGCGAGCATCGATCGGTAGCCCGAGATCCTGATTGGCTTCGACCGTGTCGCGGCCCAGATCCTGGAGGTTGTAAGCCTCGAGTTTGTGGAGAAGCCCGATTCCCCTTCCCTCGTGACCCCGGATGTACAGGAGGACTCCCCGCCCTTCCTCGGCAATCTTGGAGAGGGCGAGATCGCGCTGGGCTCCGCAATCGCATCGAAGGCTAGAGAAGATGTCACCAGTCAGACATTCGGAGTGGACCCTGACCAACACCTCTTCGCCATCGCCGATGTCGCCCATGACCAGGGCCAGGTGCTGGCGATCGTCGACCAGCGAGCGATAGCCGACCGCTCGGAAAACCCCTTGGGGTGTCGGTAGACGCGCCTCGACAACTCGTTCGACTAGCTTCTCGTGCTGGCGTCGATAGGCAATAAGGTCGGCGATTGTTCCCAGCAGTAGGGAATGCTCCTTGGCGAAACGCTCCAAATCGGGAAGGCGGGCCACGGTGCCGTCGTCGTTCATGACCTCGGCCAGGATCCCGGCCGGATAGACGCCGGCGAGCTTGGCAAGGTCGATAGCAGCTTCGGTATGGCCCGCCCGCTTCAGCACTCCCCCCTCGACGTATCGCAGGGGGTAGACGTGCCCAGGACGGGCGAGGTCAAGGGGGCTTGAAGTGGGATCGAGCAAGACGGCGATGGTCCGGGCGCGGTCAGAAGCAGAGATCCCGGTTGTCGTGCCTTGTCTGGCATCGACCGAGATCGTGAAGGCAGTGCGCCGGACGTCAGTGGAATCCCGCACCATCATCGGCAACTCGAGTTCATCCAGGCGCTCCCCCAGCATCGGCACGGTCAGGATCCCGGAGGAATGGCGGATCATGAATCCAAGGTGAGCCGGGGTAGCGGCCGAAGCAGCGAGCACGAGGTCGCCCTCGTTCTCGCGGTCGGCATCATCGACGACGATCACCATCTCCCCACGACCAAAAGCCGCGACCAGGTCGGGGACCGAAGCAAAGGTCATCCGGCCTCCTCGCGGGCCTGCAAAAGCCTTTCGAGGTATTTGGCGAGCACGTCGAACTCCAGGTTCACCTGTTGCCCGGCTTGCCGCGACCCGAGAGTGGTGGCCTCCAACGTGAAAGGAATCAAAGCTGCTTCGAACCCTGTGGCGGTCACCGAGGCGATGGTAAGGGCGACCCCGTCGACCGCGATCGATCCTTTCTCAACCAGGTAACGGCGAAAGCGCGGGGAAACGTCGACCGCCATTCTTCGTCCCATCCCTTCGGGGGTGGCCTTTGATACGGCTCCGAAGGTGTCGACATGACCTTGGACCACATGCCCGTCGAGGCGGCCGTCGGCGCGGAGAGGACGTTCGAGGTTGACTCGATCTCCGGCCAGCAGGTGACCGAGGTTGGTACGCCGGAGGGTCTCGGCGACGACGTCCAAGCCGAAGGAGGAGTCGACCTGCTCGGTCACCGTGAGACACACGCCGTTCACGGCGATGGAGTCGCCTGGCGTGAGCTCGTGAGCCAGGTCCGCCTCCACCAGCAGGCGGCGGCCATCATCGGTGCCGCCGATCTGACGGACGGTTCCCAGCGACTCGATGATGCCGGTAAACACTGCTTAGCCTGGCGTGAAGTCGACCCTAAGGTCATCTCCGAGCCGGGTGACCGAGTCGACTGTCACCGGTCGGGCGTGCTCCAGGGTTGACCAGACCCCATCGAATAACGAGCGTCCGAATCCACCGGCGACCATTGCTCCGAAGTAAAACACACCCCGGTTCACCAGATTTCCGGTCCAAAGCGAGCGGGCCAGGGTGGGACCTCCCTCGACCAGCAGGGCCAGGAGGCCTTCGTTGGCCACCAAACGCAGAACCTCGGTGAGATCGCCTTTCTCCTCTTCGATGATCAGCGGATCACGGGCCCAGATCCGGGCGTCGGCTGGCAAGGGACGTCGACCGACGACGATCACCGGACGCGGCTGGAAGCCATCGTGGTTCGGCAGGCGGACGTCGAGCAGGGGGTCATCGACGATCACGGTGCCGGCTCCAACCATCACCGCGTCATTCTCGGCCCGAATTCGATGAGCGTCGGCTCTTGCTTCGGGACCGGTGATCCATTGCGACGTCCCGTCGGCGGCGGCAACTTGTCCGTCCAAGGTCGCAGCCAGCTTCAGAGTGACAAAAGGCAGGCCCGTGCGCCGGTGGTGAAAGTAGGCGGGGTCGATCTGCTCTCCGGGACCCACATCCGTCAGCACTTCCAAGCCCGCTGCCCGCAGCCGGTCGATGCCCTTCCCTTGAACGCGAGCGTCCGGATCCAACGCACCCACCACCACCCGGGCGACGTCGGCCGCCAGTAATGCGTCGACGCAGGGAGGCGTCCTCCCCTGGTGGGTACAAGGCTCCAGGGTCACCACCACTGTCCCACCCCGGGCCCGGTCGCCGGCAGCAGAGAGAGCGAGCACTTCGGCATGTGCCGATCCCGGGCCGCTGTGCGAACCGTGGCCGACGACTTTGCCCGAGGGGTCGAGGACAACGGCTCCCACTCGTGGGTTTGGATGCGGGTGCGTCGTCCGGGTGAGCTCTGCCGCCCGCTCCATCGCCGTCTCCCAGCGCGACGTCACCTCAGCCGGTACGACGGTCGATCTCGAATGACGATCCGGTCCGCTTCTTGGCGAATTCCTTCATCTCCACGGCGACCGCGGACGCCTCCCATTGTGACGTGATCGGTCGTAACACGTTGGAAGCCACTCCCATCGATATCGAAACCATCGGGAAGGCGTAGCGCTCACCGCGACGGTCGATCACTTCGATGTAGCCGCGCAAGGCGTCGGCCGTGTCGTAGTTGTCGAGGATGCCGTCGTCGAACGTCTCGATGACCCGTTTGCAATACTCCTCGGCCTTTTCCGCCGATACCAGGGCAACAAAGTCGTCGCCTCCGATATGGCCGACGAAGGCGTCAGGTTCGCCGATGGCCTCTGTTGCCTCGACCATACATCGCGCACAGAAGCGAATCACTTCGTCCCCTCGCATAAATCCGTAGTGATCGTTGAATGCTTTGAAGTTGTCGAGGTCGCAGTGGATGAGGGCAAAGCTGGCACCACTCTCGATTCTCTGCTCGATCTCCGCACCGATCCGGAAGTTGCCGGGAAGGCCCGTCAGCGGAGAAAGATCTCTGGCGGCCTGGGTTCGTCGTAACACAGCTTTCACCCGCGCTACGAGCTCGGAGATGTCGAACGGCTTGGTGATGTAGTCGTCCGCGCCTAGCTCGAGGCCCTTGACCCGGTCCTCCGGCAGACCCCGGGCCGTCAGGAGGATGACAGACGTGTTGCCGGTGGTCCCGTGGGATCGGATCCGGCGGAGGGCAGTCAACCCGTCCATTCTCGGCATCATGATGTCGAGCAGGATCAACTCCGGCGCTTCGATCATCGCTTTGTCGACCGCCTCGCGCCCGTCTTCGGCCGTATCGACTTCGTAGCCCTCGAGTTCGAGGTTGATCTTCACGACGGAGAGGATGTCAGGGTCGTCATCAACGACGAGTATGCGTTCGCTCATTCCCTCGCCTCAAGCGCGGCTCTCAAATTTCTGATAGCGGCCGCCGGGTCGGGATCGCCAAAGACCGCGGTGCCGGCCACGAAGATATTGGCGCCGGCATCCCGCGCAGAAGCAATCGTGCTGGGCGTGATGCCGCCATCTATTTCGATATCGGCCGAAAGCCCATGGGACTCAATCCAATTCCGAGCCTCTTCGACCTTGCCCAGCACTTCCGCAAGGAAGGACTGGCCGCCAAATCCAGGGTTCACCGACATGATCAACACCATCGAGACCAGCTCGAGAAAGGGAAGGACGGCTGCGATCGGGGTCGGGGGCGATAACACCAGCCCGAACTCGAGACCCGCCTCTCGGGCCCGGGCGGCAGCCCGGGTGGGATCAGGGATGGCTTCGATATGCATGGTCACCAGGTCGGCCCCGGCCTGGGCGAGCTCGGTCAAGTAGGCGTCAGGGTTTGTCGTCATCAGATGGCAGTCGAACTTCATGGCGCTCAACGGCCGCAGCGAGGCGATGACTGGCACGCCGAAGCTGAGATTCGGGACGAAATGGCCATCCATCACATCGAGGTGGAGGAGATCGGTTTCTTTCTCGACTTCCGCCACTTGTTCGCCGAGCCGGGAGAAATCGGCCGCCAGCAAGCTAGGGGCGATCCGAAAGGAGGCCATTCGGGCTTCGATTGTATCCGGGTGGTTTCGAGCGCCCCGGTTGCGATTGCCTCCCGGCCAGCTCAGTTGCCGACGTGGGGTGTACTTCGCCAACCCCGCGACCAGGCACCACCGGTCATCTCCCTCTTGCCGGCAGGGCGAACCATTCGCAACTCCATCGCTCGACCGCCCGACCCCACCAGCAGGTGTTCGCCGTCCGAAGCGAACTCGCCCGTGGCAAGGGTGTCTCCAGTTGCGCGGGCGGAGGTAATGGCAACTCGTTCCCCGTCCACGAGGAAGTAGGCGCCAGGTTTGGGAGTGAGGGCACGAATTTTCCGGACGTTTTGCTCCGCGGCCTGATTGAGATCGACTTGTCGATCGTTAGGACCGAGGCGGGGGGCGTAAGTGGCTTTGGCCCCGTCTTGGGCCACGGCCTCGATCTCGCCGGCCAGCAGGGCAGAAATGGTGTCCACCAGCAGCGAGCCAGCGAGGTGGGAGAGCCGGGTCGTCAATTCTCCTGCTGTTTCCTCGTCACCGATCACCACGGAACGGGCGGCAAGAACGGGACCGGTATCGAGCCCTTGGTCGAGCTGCATGAGCGAGACCCCTGTCTCTTCATCGCCGGCAGCGATGGAGGCCGCAACCGGGGCCGCTCCTCGCCATCGAGGCAGCAAAGAAAAATGCAGATTGACGAAACCATGTCGCGGTCTCGCCAAGGCTCTGGCAGGGATGATCACTCCGAAGGCCACAACTACCGCCAGGTCGACGTCAAGCAACTGACCATCGATGTCGTCGGCCCCGCCGGCCTCGACGACTGTCAGACCGCGGGCGAGGGCGGCAACCTTGACCGGCGAGGGCTGGGGATTACCGCTGCGGCCCCGGGGCCGGTCCGGCCGGGTGACGACCGCGCTTACCTCGGCGGCGTCCGTTAAGTAGTCGAGGCTAGGCACGGCCGCAGCGGGTGTTCCTAAGAAGACGGCGCGGACCTTGCTCACGCCTCCAATCCGAGGGCTTCCTCGCGCAGGGTCTTCAGGGCCTGCTTGCGAACCTTTTTCTCAAGGCGTTCAATCAGAAGGATGCCCTTTAGGTGGTCGATCTCGTGCTGGAGCACCCGACCGAGGAGACCTTCCCCAAAGTATTCAACCGTATCCCCGTCCAGGTTGAGCCCTCGGGCTCGCACATATCCGGGTCGGGTAATCGGCCAGTAGTGGCCGGGCACCGACAAGCAACCCTCTTCGTACTCGTAGACCCCGTCGCTCTCGACGAGCTCGGGATTGATCAAGACCCTGGCTCCCTTCTCATCTTGGGCGTCGAAGACGATCACGGCTCTCGAAACCCCAATCTGGGGAGCGGCCAAGCCCACACCGGGGGCGGCATACATGGTCTCGATCATGTCCGTCACCAGTTTTCGGACTCCCGCGTCGATCTCTTTGACCGGAGCGGCAGGCATGCGAAGAACGGGATCGCCAAAACGACGAATAGGAAAAAGGGCCATATCGAAACGGCGTAATTATGACGTTGCTCGACCGCGGTCACAGATCGATGGGGTCGGAATCGATACGCACCACCGTGCCCGCTTCCCGCCATTGCTGAATCAGAGGCCGCAGCGACAAGCGCACGGATCCAAGATCGCGTCCCTGAAGCAGCCACCGCTGAGCGGGTTCTCCCGCGGCCGTGACTCGGGCCATCGGACCGAGGAGGCTGACGCCGGAGGCAATCCTGCGGAGATCTTCATCCGACGGCGCCGGCCCCCGGGTCTCGATGATCAGCAGTTGACCGGACGGGGGCAAGCCGAGCTGGCGACGGTTCTCCACCTCAGCCGCGAGGAACGGCATGGGGTTTCCCGATCGGAGAGCGGTAATTACTGGGTGATCAGGCAATGAGGTTTGAAGGATGCTTCGACCCGACGGACCCTCGACCTTGCTGACGAGTCGGGCGAGGATCCGCAAGGCCTCCTCCGAGGCCCGGTAGTGAGTTCCGAGAATGAGGCCGTCTGCGTCAACCGCGACCGTCAGAGATTGGCTCGGAAGGTCGGCAAGGTCGGCCTCGCTCCCCACTAACACGCGAGCGAAACTTTCGCCATCGAGCCTTCTCCGCAATTCCTCCGCAATGCGGCCAACTCCCGCCCCCATCGGCACGAACTTCTCGCTCCCACAAACCTGACATGGCCCCAAAGGTGCACCGCAACGGACACATTTGGTGCCGGGCTCGGGCCGCGCGCCACAAGTTGAGCAGCGACGAAGCGTGCGACAGCGCCGGCAGCGATAGGCCGATGCGTACCCGCGCCGATGAGCGAAGACAAACACCCGACCGCCTCGTTGGGCGACGGCCTTGATCGCTCCCAGCGCCCTCAGCGTCACAAAACCTGATTGGTGCTCCTCGCGACGGCGATCGACGATCTCGACCGACGGCCAGATCCGCCGTCTGCCCTGAAACACGGAGGGTCCGGCAGCCACGGTCTCGGTGGTTGGCGTCGGTCCGATGAAGACCAGACCGAGGCCAGCGACATTGGCTCGGGTGCGGGCCAGGTCCCGCACGGAGATAGTCGGAGTTTGACGATCCTTCATCGCTCTCCGACCCTCTTCGACAACCGCAATCGCCCCCAAGCCCGACACCTGCCAAGTGGAGATGCGCGGAGTGCCGATTAACAGCCGGCCCGGTACCTGGCAGGCCGCCCACGCCGAGGTGACTTCGGCCGCGGTGTGTTCGGCAGAAACTACCACCACGGCTTCGCCGAAGATTCTTGCCGCGACATCGCCCAAGGCGGCCGCCTCGGCCCCGGTGGCGACGATTGTCATCAGGCTGAGGCGGGATCGAAGGATCGGGCTCGCAAGGGCCTCGAGCCAGGCAGTGTCCGACGAAGAGGTCAGGAAGACGGCAGGTGGACGGCGTTTCCCGGCGGCGATGGCGCTTGCCAACTCCCCCAGCGGATGATCCTTGGTCACCCCCTTCTGCTCGTCTCCTGGCTCGGCCGGCAGGCGGTTGGCGAGGTTCGGAGGGGTCGCTCTTTCAAGAAGCACCGATAAGGGAGCGACATAGCGGTTGGCTGCCCATTGCAGCACCCTCAGCAGGTTGTCATCGAAGAGGGGAGGTTTCATAACGAGCGGTCCGATAGGCCTCAACTTGTCCAGCGGACGAGGAGATTTGTTTGCTACTTCGACGACGTAGCCACGAGTTCGCCTACCGCCCAGCGGTACCCGGACCAACGAACCAACCGCGGTCTCGAAAGCACGCTCGGGAGGCAAGGAGTACCAGAAGCCCTGATCGACCGCGAAGCTGGGGACGGCCGGAACGACCCGGGCCACCCGCCATTCTGTGGGCCGGGAGACAGGCAGAGGCGCCCTCCGAACCCTGGGTTCGCGATTGGTCAGAGAGAGGAGGCGGCCGCAGCCAGGTCGGTTGCCACTGCCGTCGACTCCCACGGGAATTCGGGGCGTCCGAAATGACCGTAAGCGGCGGTGGGTCGATAGATCGGCCGACGCAGATCGAGGCGGTCGATGATGGCCTGAGGACGGAAGTCGAAGAACTCGGCCACCAGAACTTCGAGGCGATCGGGGGGAATCCGAGAGGTCTCGAAGGTATCGACGTGGGTCGAAAACGGCGCTGCCCGGCCGATGGCGTAGGCGAGTTGAACCTCGCATCTCGCCGCCAAGCCCGCCGCCACCACATTCTTGGCGGCGTGACGGGCGGCATATGTGGCCGAGCGGTCGACCTTGGTTGGATCCTTGCCGGAGAATGCTCCTCCGCCGTGGCGGGCGTACCCGCCGTAGGTATCGACGATGATCTTGCGTCCGGTGAGGCCGGTGTCGGCGTGGGGCCCGCCGACTTCGAAACGGCCGGAGGGGTTCACGTAGAAGGCCGCCTTGCGGTCGAGTAGCGAATCGGGAATCGAGGGCACCACTACTTCGTCCCACAAATGAGCTCGCATCTCATTTTCCAAGTCGACGCCGGGACCGTGATGGGCGGAGATGAGCACGCTCGCCACCCGGACTGGCCGGCGATCCTCGTACTCCACCATGACCTGAGTTTTGCCATCGGGTCGAAGGTAGGAGAGGGTGCCGTCCCGTCGCACCGCAGCCAGTCGTTCCGCCAGACGATGGGCGAGCTGGATCGGGAGCGGCATCAGCTCGGGCGTCTCATCGACGGCGAAGCCGAACATGATTCCTTGATCACCGGCCCCAAGAATGTCGTAGAAATCGGTCGATCCCGAGCGAGCCTCTTCCGCCCGGGTCACCCCGGCGGCAATGTCGGGGCTCTGCTGGTGAACCAGTACGGTGACCTCGATCGAATCGGCGGAGAACTCGGCGTCTCCGATGTAGCCAATATCGGCGATGGCCTCTCGGGCCACCTTCTCGGGTTCAATCGAGGCGGTGGTATTGAGCTCTCCGGCGACTACGGCTTTGCCCGTTGTGACCAGGGTCTCGCACGCCACCCGCCCCTCCGGGTCCTGGGCGAGAACGGCGTCTAGAACACTGTCGGAAACAGCGTCGGCGACCTTGTCGGGATGCCCCTCGGTGACGGACTCCGACGCGAAGAACCAGCGGCGCATCAGTGGGCGAGAGCTTACCGCCATCGCCTTTACGGATTGAGGCGGCTCTGAATCAAATCCCAGAGCCGGGCGGCCACTTCCCGCTTGGAGAGAAGCGGCCACTCCTCCACTTGCCCGTCGGGGGTGATGATCGAGACGCGGTTGGTGTCGACGCCAAATCCGGCCCCCGGTTCATCGACGTCATTCGCCACCGTCAGATCACTTCCCTTGCGGATCGCTTTCTCCACGGCTCGGGGAATGTTCGACGTTTCGGCCGAGAAACCGACTACGAAGGGGCGCTTGGCTCTAGAGGCCACCGCCCCCAGGATGTCGGGCGTGGATTCGAGATCGATAGTTGGTGGCCCCTCGCTCCTGGATAGCTTTGAGCCCCAGGGGTCCTTGGGCCGGAAGTCGGCCACGGCTGCGGCCATGATGGCGACATCGACGTCGAGCTTGTCAACTGCGTCGGCCATCTCTTGTGCAGATTCCACCCGGATGAGATCGACCGCGGGATGCGCCCCCCGGTCGGCGGCGGTGACCAAATGCACACGAGCTCCCCGCCGCGCTGCTTCATCGGCAATGGCATGTCCCATCTTCCCCGAAGAGCGGTTGCCGAGGAAACGAACCGGATCGATCGCCTCGCGGGTCCCGCCTGCCGTGACGAGGACTGTGAGACCGCGCAAAGGTCCCGCCAGGTGATCGATCAGTGCTTCGACGATCGCCTCCGGCTCGGCCATTCGACCCACGCCCTCGTCGCCCCCGGCCAACGGCCCAGTTTCGGGTCCCACCACCCACCGACCGTCCTGGCGTAGAAGAGCCAGGTTCCGTTGGGTAGCGGGGTTTTCCCACATCTCGGTGTGCATGGCGGGTGCCAGAAGTACGGGAGCGGTCGTAGCCAGCAGGGTGGCGCTGGCGGCCTCTTCGGATATCCCCAGAGCGAGACGGGCCAGCGTGGCGGCCGTGGCAGGGGCAACGATGACGGCTTCCGCCCACCGGCCCAACTCGGTGTGGGGACTTACCGAGGAGAAAAGCGATCGCACCACGGGATGGCCGGTGATGGCGGCAAACGTGGTGGGACCAATGAAGTTGGTGGCCTCCTCGGTGATGACTGTTCTCACCTCTGCTCCACCCTCGACGAGCAGCCGGGCGAGGTATGCCGACTTGTAGGCCGCCACACCGCCGGTGACAACCAAAACGATTCGCCGACCCGAAAGAGCCGACATCAGGCGGCTATTCCTCGGCGTGCTCTGCCTGAACCATGCCTCCGGCGATTTCCTCCATCGCGATGGTGAGGGGTTTACGGGAGAGGCTGTTCACCTGCGGGGGGATGTTCTTCCCCTCGTTGGAGCCGAGCCCGCTGTAGTAGGCGTTGATCTGGCGGGCTCTCCGAGCGGCAACAACAACCGTTGCGAACCGGTTGCCGATGTTGTCGATGACATCCTCGATCTTCATGGGACCTGTCTGGTTGGGGATTGCTCATTCTACCGCCGACATGTGTTGATCGACTTCCGCGATACAGCGCTCGAGATCGTCGTTGACGACGACAAAGTCGAAAACGCCCTTGGCGTCGGCAATCTCGCCCCGGGCGATTAGCAAGCGTCGGGCGATTTCATCCTCAGGGGTGTCGGCGCGGAGACGTAAGCGAGCCTCGAGATCCTCGATGCTCGGCGGGACCACGAAGAACATGATGGCGTCCGGGTAAGACTCTCTGATCTGGCGAGCCCCTTGCACCTCGATCTCGAGCAACACGTCGGTACCGTGCGCGAGGTTCTCGAGAACGGGCGCACGCAACGTGCCGTAACAACGGTCGTTGTATTCGGCCCACTCCAGTAACTCCCCGGCTTCGATCAGCTTGCCGAATTCTTGGGGAGCGACGAACCAATAGTGGACGCCATGTTCTTCGCCCGGCCGCGGATCCCGGGTGGTAGCCGAGACCGAGAAGTAGAACTGGCGGCGCCGGCGCAGCCCCTTGACGACGGATGACTTCCCCGCTCCGGATGGACCGGAGATGACAAAGAGCCGTCCCCGCTTTCTGTCAGCCAACCGTTGCTCAGCCGAGCGTGGCGAGAAGGGCCTTCCGTTGCCGCTCGCCAAGGCCCCGAATGCGGCGGTTGGGGGCGATCTCGAGCGATTCGAGCAGGCGCTTGGCTCCGATTTTTCCCATTCCGGGCAATGCCTCGAGCAGCGACTCGACTTTCAGGCCGGCGACATAGTCCTCCGATTCGGCCCGATCGAACACCTCACGCAAAGTCAACGAGCCGGTCTTGAGGAGCTCCTTGATCTCGGCTCTGATACGTCGCGCCTCGCCCGCCTTGGCCAGAGCCGCGGCCCTTTGCTCGGGAGTGATTTGAGGCGGCTTTGGAGAGGTCACGGTTTCGATGCTAACCCTGGCCGGCGGCGGTCACCTGCCTTACTCGGAGTCGGGAGGATGCCCAAACGGCAACCGTCAGGGCGAGAACGAAGGCCAGATTCGAGAGCCAGTGGAATCCAAAGCTCTCCTTGACGAAACCGGAGGCAAAAGCGGCACTGCCGCCCAGCACCGACAACACGGCATCTGCCAAACCCTGACTGGCCACTCGATACTCGTCGCCGCTGGCGGACACCAGCAGGCTTGAACCACCAATCAGTCCAAAGCTCCAACCGAGGCCGAGGAGGAAGAGGCCAGCGAAGATGAGAGCCGGTTGGTATCCCGCAATCACTGCTGCCACTACTCCGGTACCAAGGATGGCGGCACCGAGCCGGATCGATCGCAACGGCCCGTAGCGGTCGACGATCCTCCCCACAACGGGCGAGAGGCCGAACATTCCCAGGACATGAACGGCTATCACCGCCCCCGATAGCTCAGCTTGGCCATGGTCGCGCATGTGCAACGGCGTCATCGTCATCACCGCCACCATCGCCGCCTGGCTGAGGGCAATGGAACCGATTCCGAGCAAGGCCAACGGGCGCGTCCTGATCACTGCCCAGGTGGTGCCGATTGTCGGCCTCGGCCCCGCATCTGCGATCTCTTTTTTCAGCAAGGTATCGGGCCGGAGCCAGATGGCCACCACCAGGGCGGCCAGCACCAACAGGAGCACCGACACGAGGAGTGGGGCGGTCCAAGGCCGGAACCCCTGTTCCAGGCCCCAAGTGTTCTCCCAGGAGCCGAGGCTGGGGCCGACAACTCCCCCGAGGGCCCCGACCCAGACCACGAGCGAGATGACCCGCCCTCGTTCCTCCGGGGTAGCCAAGTCGGCCGCCGCAAAACGACTCTGGAGGGCGGCTGTCTGACCCGTTCCCACCAGCACCAGAGCGAAAAGAAAGGGGATGAAGACCCCGCCTTGGCTGAGGAAGAAGCCCAGCACCGCACCCGCAGCGCCCAGCAAATACCCCGCCCACAAGGCCGGGCGGCGTCCTTTGGCGAGAGCCCTCCTCGCCAGGGGAGCCGCCATCACCGCGGTGCCCAGAGTCAGTGCCGCATTGGGAAGTCCGGCCCATCGATCGGTACCGGTCAGATCGGCGGCGAGAAGCCCCAGAACCGAGACCATCGTCACATATCCCGCCGAGAAGAGCGCCTGGCTCGTCATCAGGGTGACGAGAACCCTCCGGGGGACGCCTATGGGAGGTTCCAATTCTTCTCGATCTCGGCCAAAGCGACCCGCGCCAGTCGGATTCCGCCCGCGGTCGTGAGATGGATGCCGTCGTTCAAACGCATATCGACCAGGTCGCCTTCGTCGTTGATCAGGTACTCGGAGAATCCGCCGTCCGGCCCGGTGAAGACATCCCAACTGCTGATGTAGGTCACCCCAGGGTGAGCGGCGGCTTCGGACTCATATATCTGATTCATCGTGGCCACCTTCTCACGAAACGAGTCCGAGCGCACGATGGGCATTCCCACCCAGTAAACGTCTCGATTGTCGGCCACAAGCTCGGCCATCAACTCTCCCACCCGTAGGCGATATTCAGCCATCCATTCAGCAGTCCCGTAGTCGTGCCAGCTGCCATCGATTTGGATCGCCTGGGCGTCGTTCCCCCCAAAAAAGAGGACGAGCGCATCGGGATCCTGCTCGGCCCCGACCTCACGCAGCCGGGCTGGCCAATCAAGAAAGTCGGTGCGGGTCAGCCCGGAATCGAACTCATAGACGACTTCGGTGACGTCGATGTACCCGGTGTCTTCGGCCTGGTTCGCCAGCATCGGTCCGAACTGGCCCACCATGGAATCTCCCCCGATGAAGAGGCGCAGTGGGTCGGTTGTGGAAATGACTCTCCTTCCCGCAAGGGTCGTGGTCGTCGGTTCGGGGGCGGTGGTCGTGATGGGCAGAGCAGCCGAAATCGTCGTGGTCGTCGACACCACCGCCTGCTCCCGACCCAGAGCGGTATCGATTGCGTTGTGGGGAGCATCAAGCGAGAAGAGCCGGGAGATGAAATCGAAAGGCTTGGCCGCCGCCACGGCCAGGTCCCGTTTCCAGCCCGCTTCCTGGCGGCGGGCGGTTTCCATGATGTCGGGCGCATTGAGCAATAGGCCCATGAGCAACGCCGCCACCGTGACGAAGATGGCGCTTCCTGCCGGCATCACCGGGCCCTTGCCGATCCAGGAGTCAGGCTCGAGATCCATCAGAATTGGAAGTAGATGAAGGGCGCCACGCCTTCAGGGCCAAGAGCGTCGAGAACGAGGAGAAAAGCCCCCAGGGCAGCGGCCATCGGGACCGGCTGCAAGCTCACGAACGAACGCCGCAGGCGCACGCGGAGATCCGATGGCAGGTATTGGGCTCCCAACCCGCCAACGATCAGGATCGCTACCGCGGGAGTGATGGCCGCCACTGTCCCGAAAGAGCCAAGGCGCTCGAGGACATCGACCGCGGCTGAAAGCGAGTCCGATCGAAACAAAACCCAGCCGAGACACACAACGTGGAAAATGATGACCCGCCGGAGGACCCGCCGTGCGAGGCTGTCGACCCGCTCTACACCACGCGCCGCCCGGCGAGAGGCGAGCCACCGCTCGAGGGCGAGGACGGCGCCGTGGAGACCCCCCCACAGGACAAATGTCCAGGCGGCGCCGTGCCAGAGACCGCCCAGCAGCATGGTGATCATCAGGTTGCGATAGGTAGCGGCAGTCCCTTTGTGACTGCCTCCCAGTGGGATGTAGAGGTAGTCGCGGAGAAAGCGCGACAGCGTCATGTGCCAGCGCCGCCAAAAGTCCTGGAGACTGTCGGCGATATAGGGCCGGTTGAAGTTTTGGGGAAAGCGAAAGCCGAGCAGCAGCGCCAGGCCGATGGCGATATCCGTGTAGCCGGAGAAATCGGCGTAGATCTGGACCGCATAGCCGTAGATGCCCGCCAGCGTCTCGAGTGACGAGAAGCTCGCAGGCGAGGCAAACACCGGGTCGACCAGCGTGGTGGCAAGGGTGTTGGCTACCACCACTTTTTTGAACAAGCCACCGGCGATGAGGAGGAACCCAGCCCCGGCGGCGACCCGTCGGGGATCGTGTCGCTCCCGGAGTTGGGGCAAGAACTCGGCGCTGCGGACGATGGGTCCGGCCACGAGATGAGGAAAGAACGAGACGAAGGCGGCGAAATCGAGGAGCGGAACCGGTTCCAGCTTTCCTCGGTAGATGTCAATCGTGTAACTGAGCGATTGGAAGGTGAAAAAAGAAATCCCCACCGGAAGGATGATGTTGAGGATCGGTAGCGGGAGGTCGATTCCCAGAGGAGCGGTGAGATTGATCAGCGAACTAACGAAGAAGTCGTAGTACTTGAAGTACCCGAGCACTCCCAAGCTGACGATCAATCCAAGAATCAGGAGCCGCTTTCGAACCGCCGGGTCGGAGCGGCGATAGATCAGCCCGCCGATGGTGTGGTCTGCAACGGTTGTGAATGCCAAGAGGAAACAGAACCGCCAGTCCCAGGAGCCATAGAAGAAGTAACTGGCGGTGAGAATGAAAACCTTCCACCGGCGCGGATGCGGTAAGAGCAACCAGCTCGCGGTCAAAACGACCGCGAAGAACAAGGCAAATTCGATCGTGGGGAAAATCACGGGATCGGACCATGGTACGGCCGACTACTACCGTTGCCACAGTCGTCATGCCCTCCCCTACTCAGGTTTCCCGTGCGCGTCCTCAGCTTCGTTCTCGTCGCGCGCGCAAGCGTCGTGTGACTCGCCGCGGGTGGATCGTTTTCATATTGCTGGGCCTGGCGGCGGCCGCCGCCGTGATCATCCCCCTGATGCAGCGTCCCGTGGTCGGCCTGACTGGGGTGGATAACGACCAGGTAATCACCGCGGCAGAGCTCCCGCTTTCGCTTTCTCTGACGGTTGATCGTGAAGTTGAGAGCATCGCCGCTTACCTCGACCACGAAGAGATACCGATCCAGCGATCTTCGGGTGGAGCCTCGATTGCCATCGACCGTCTCGAGGATGGGCCGCATGTGATTTCGATCGTGGTTGATCGGGGCTCACTCGTACCACCTGTCTCAACCGAGAGACGATTCCGCGTCGATACCGAGGCCCCCGTAATCACGGTTATGAGCCCATCGGCCCCGGTGGCCCCGCTCGGCCCAGTGGAGTTGAGGGTGACGACAGACGATCCAGGTTCGATGGTGACGATTGCCGGCAGTGAAGTCCTTGCTTCCACTGATGGCTCCTTCGCCATCGAGTTTCCCAATCCACCCGAGTCACCAATCGCGGTGCAGGCCCGAGACATGGTCGGAAACTCGGCCACCACCGAAGTCGCATTCCAGCTCGACCTCCCCGGCAACCCCGGCAGCGACCGCATTCGAGGGGTGCATGCTTCCGGATACACCTGGTCGAGTCCCGCCCTCAAAGATCCGATCATGGCAATGATCGCTTCCGGTCAGATCAACACCGTCGAGATCGATCTCAAAGACGAGGCCGGGAAGATCTGGTGGGCAACTTCGGTCCCTCTCGCCTCGGAAATCGGGGCGATCGAAGAACTGTGGAATCTGGGCGAGGTCGTGCGCGAGCTGCACGCGCTCGGGGTGCGGGTCATCGGACGCCTGGTGGTCTTCCGCGACCCCATCCTCGCTGGTTGGGCGGTGGCGCAGGGAAACACCGACTGGATTGTCCAAAACCCCGATGGCACTCCCTACGGTCAGTACGGGGGTTACACAAATCCTTTCAGCCCCGAGGTGTGGGAATACAACATCGCCATCGGCGAAGAAGCAGCGCGGCTCGGGGTCGACGACATTCTCTATGACTACGTGCGCCGCCCCGATGCCTTCATGGATCGGCTGCGTTTTCCTCTGCAAGGAGACAAAAGTCCCGAAGACGCCATCGTCGGATTTCTGGAAGCGAGTCAGCCCCGGATTCACAGCGCCGGCGCCCGGCTGGGAGCTTCGGTTTTCGGAATCGCCGCCACACATCCCGATCAGATCGCCCAGCCGATTCCCCGCATCGCCGAGACGGTCGACTATGTCGCTCCCATGGTGTACCCCTCGCACTGGGGTCCCAACGAATACGGCGTCGTCCACCCCAATGCCAGCCCTTATGACATCGTCTTCAGATCCCTCTCTGAGTTTCAGCGTCAGGTGGAGGGGACGGAGGCGACCGTCCTCGGCTGGTTACAGGACTTCTCCCTGGGAATCGAATACGGCCCCGCCGAGGTCAGGGCCCAGATCGAAGCCGCGGCCGATGCTGGGGTCCTCGACTTTCTCCTCTGGGACGCGGCGGCGACCTATACCTCCGATGCCCTCGATGTGATTCCCTGACCTGGAATTCGTGCTGGGGGCTACGTCTTTGCGGCAAGAACCCGGGAGAACTCGGCTGCTGCTTCCTTCGGATCCGAGGCGCGGGTTATGGGTCGACCGACCACGATGATGTCGGCGCCTTTCGCCGCCGCCTCGTGGGCACTCCCGCTCTGGCGCTGATCGTCGGTACTTCCATTGTTGCGAATCCCAGGCGTGACCTTGGTTAGATGCGGTGCCACCTGAGCGACGACGCCCAGTTGCTTGACCCCGCAAACCACTCCTTCGCAACCTGCCTCTTGCCCCAGGCGAGTCATCCGAGCCACCTGCTCGCCCAATGAGCCTCGAAATCCGGTCTGAGCGAAAGTTGCATCGTCCATGCTCGTCAAGACCGTAATTGCCAGCACTCCCGCCAAATTGCCAGCTGCCCCATCCTCGAGGCCGGCGGCTGCCGCCTCCAGCATCGATCTACCACCGGCAGCGTGGGCGGTGATGTAGCGAGCACCGAGTCGGCCCAGCTGGCGAGCGGCGCCGCGGACCGTGTTGGGTATATCAAAGAGCTTGGCGTCGGCGAAGACGGGTCGGCCGACCTGGCGGATGGCAGCGATCGTCGCCGGGCCCGGGCCCAGCAGCAGCTCGAGGCCCACTTTGAAGCCGTCGACATGCGGTGCTAGGTCATTTGCCGACCGTACGGCCTTCTCAGCCGAATCGAAGTCAAGAGCAACAAAGAGCTGAGTCATCCCATCGTGTCGATCAACGAGGCCACTGAAGGAACTCGGTGCTTGGTCATCCAGGAGATCAATTCGTCGAGTAAGCGGCGTCCGGCTCGAGGCTCGGCCATATGGATTGTCCCCGCTGCCACCGCTTGCGCCCCGGCAATCAGGTATTCGGCGATGTCGGTGCCGGTGGTGACGCCGCCACAACCGACGATCGGTACTTGCGGCAGGGCCCTTCGCACCTCGATGACGAAGCGGAGAGCGATCGGCTTCAAGGGCGGCCCCGAGTAGCCACCCACGACCCCGCTGAGCTTGGGCTTTCGGGAGTCGAGGTCGATTCCCGCCCCCCAGATGGTGTTGGTCAAGGTAAGGAATGTCGCGCCCGCCTCCGCGCACGTTGCTGCTACCGGAACCGGGTCGATCAAGTTCGGTGAGAGCTTCGCCCCCACCGGAAGCGACACCGCCCCGACGACCGCGGCGATTACGTTGGCCGATGCTTCGGGATCGAGGGAGAACATCTGCCCGTCGAGGTTGGGGCAAGAAAGGTTGACCTCGATCGCGGTCAACCCGCTGGCCTCGAGACCCTTGGCGACCAAGGCAAACTCCTCCGCTGTGTGCCCCACCGCCGAGCCCCAGACCGGGACATCCAGGTCCACCAGCCGGGACCCGATTTCGGTTCTCCACGCCTCGATCCCAGGGTTCTGAATCCCGATTCCATTGAGCATGCCGACCCCGGCCGGTGCCAGGCGGGGAGCAGGTCGGCCGCTCCAGGGTTCGCCGCTAACCGATTTCGCCACCGCCGCTCCGTAAGCCGTCAGGTCCGCCAAGCCCGAAAGCTCGATCACCGAGCCCACTGTCCCCGATGCCGCGATCAATGGCGAGCGCAGCCGAAGCGGCCCCAGCCTGGTGGTCAGATCAGGCGTCACGCCTCACTCCCAATCTGATGTCCGATATCTGATGTCTGAAATCTGATGTCTCACTCGTGCCATTCCTGGAGGCTGCGGGGTCGTCGAATGGCCCCGGGTCCCGAGCGCAGGCTCCGGGCCACCGCCAGCGCACCGGCGATAGTCGTTACACAGGGGACGTCATAGCGGCGGGCGGTGTGGCGAATCAGCCGTCCGTCAGATCGGGCCCTTCCACCCCGGGGCGTGTTGATGACGAGATTCACTTCCCCCGCCTCTATGCGGCGGCGAGCGTCATCTGGTCCCTCACCGACCTTGTCGACCACCCCGGCGACGACGGCGTGATGCCGCAGATACTTGGCGGTTCCTGGGGTGGCGACGAGCTGAAAGCCGAGCATGGTGAAGGCTTGTGCCACGGCCAGGCCGGTTGGCTTGTCCCGATCCGCAAACGACAGAAATACGGTGCCGCGATCGGGGAGAATATGGCCCGCCGCGAGGAGCGCCTTGGCATACGCCACCCCAACGTCGGCTCCCACTCCCATCACTTCTCCAGTCGAGCGCATCTCTGGCCCGAGAACGATGTCCTCTTCAGGGAACCGATCCCAGGGCATCACTGCTTCTTTGACGGCCACGAAGCCGCCCGGACTTCGCTCCGGCACCAGTCCCTCGTGGCGTAGTTGCTCGAGAGTGGCGCCCATCATCACCCGGGCCGCCACTTTGGCCATGGGAATCCCGATCGCTTTGGAAACGAATGGAACCGTCCGTGACCCGCGGGGATTGGCCTCCAATACGAACGCGTCGTCGCCCTTGACCGCGAACTGGATGTTGATTAATCCTCTCACCTCAAGTGCCCGGGCCAGCTCTTCGGTGGCGGAGATGATCTGCTTTTGAGCCTCCTCGGTCAGAGTCGGCGGTGGGATAACACACGCCGAATCGCCTGAGTGCACCCCAGCTTCCTCGACGTGCTCCATGATCCCCCCGATCAAAGTCTCGTGGCCGTCGAAGATGGCGTCGACGTCGACCTCCGTGGCTGCTTCGAGGAAACGGTCGATGAGCAATGGAGCATCGGTCAGTTCGGGAAAATTCTCGTAGAGATCGCTCAGATACGAAGAGAGCTCGTCGTAGCTGTAGATGACTCTCATACGCGCCCCACCCAGCACGAACGAGGGGCGGATGAGGACGGGCAGCCCGATGCGGTCCACCACCTCGCTGGCATCGATGAGGGACCGGGCGACTCCCTGCGGAGGTAGGCGCACTCCCAGCCGCCGACATAGGGCTGCAAACTGCTCTCTGTCCTCTGCGGCCTCGATCGAGCCCGGGCTGGTACCAGCGATCGGTACGCCGCGATCGGCCAGCTCGCGAGCCAGGTTGAGCGGCGTCTGACCACCAAGCTGGACGATCACCGCCACCGGGGTCTCGGCCTCGACCACAGCCAAGACGTCCTCGGTGGTGAGGGGCTCGAAGTAGAGGCGGTCGGAGGTGTCGTAGTCAGTGGAAACCGTCTCGGGATTGCAATTGACCATGACGGTTTCGTATCCCGCCTCGCGTAGGGCAAAAGAGGCATGCACGCAGCAATAGTCGAACTCGATGCCCTGACCGATTCGGTTTGGCCCCGATCCGAGGACGAGCACCCGCGGCTTTGTGGCTGGGGGAACCTCGTCTTCCTCTTCAAACGTCCCGTACATGTAGGGGGTATGAGCGACAAATTCGGCGGCGCAGGTGTCGACGGTCTTGAAGGTCGTTTTGACCCCTAATGCGAGCCGCGCCTTACGAATCGCCTTCTCGGTCTTGTCCCATAGGTAGGCGAGTTGGCGATCGGAGAAACCCGAGCGCTTGGCCAATTCAAACGATTCCCGGTCTGGGGTCGCGGTCTCGAGATGGCGACGAACCGCGACGGTATCGGCGATCTGATCCACGAACCAGGGATCGATCCGGGAAGAGGTTGATACGTGCTCAGCCGATATGCCGCGCCGCAGCGCTTCCGCCACCTGAAAAATTCGGTTCGGTGTCGGCACCGAAAGCTCCTCGAGCAAGGACGCGTCGTCGTAGCGATCCATCACCTTTTCGGTGGGATCGGCATTCAGCCCAAAACGGTTGTTTTCAAGGCTGCGAAGCGCCTTCTGCAGAGCCTCCGGGAAGGTGCGACCGATGGCCATTGCCTCGCCGACGCTTCTCATCGAGCTCGTCAGGCGGGTGGAGGCTCTGGGGAACTTGGCAAAGTCGAAGCGAGGAACCTTGACCACGACATAATCGAGTGCCGGTTCGAATGACGCCGGAGTGGCGCGGGTGATGTCGTTGGGAATCTCATCGAGCGTGTATCCGACAGCCAGCAGCGCCGCGATCTTCGCGATGGGAAAGCCCGTCGCCTTCGACGCCAGTGCCGAGGAGCGGGAGACGCGGGGATTCATCTCGATCACGAGGCGGCGACCGGTAGCCGGATCGACCGCGAACTGCACATTCGATCCGCCTGTTTCCACTCCGATTGCCTGGAGCACGCGAATCGCGTCGTCCCGCATCTCCTGGTACTCGCGATCGGAAAGAGTCTGGATCGGAGCAACCGTGATGGAGTCTCCGGTATGAACCCCCATCGGATCGAGGTTTTCGATCGAACAGACGACCACCGCGTTGTCGTTGCGGTCGCGCATCACCTCGAGCTCGAACTCCTTCCAGCCGTACACCGACTCTTCAACCAGGATCTCCCCCACGGGTGAAGTGTCGATTCCCCGCCGAGCCACCTCCACTAGTTGCTCCCGATCAGAAGCGAGACCGGTTCCCCCCCCTCCGAGAATGAAGGAGGGTCGAACCATTACCGGGTAGCCGATTTCCTCGGCCGCCGCGACGGCCCCATCGAGGGACTTCGCATATGCGGCCCGGGGTACGGCCAGGCCGGCCTGCTCCATCACCATCTTGAAGCGACCCCGATCCTCGGCCCGCTCGATGGCTTCCACGCCCGCCCCGATGAGCTGGGTGTGGAAGCGCTCCAAGGTTCCCCGCCGATGAAGGGCCATCGTCACGTTCAACGCCGTCTGTCCACCCAGCGTCGGTAGAAGCGCGTCGGGACGCTCCCGGGCGATGATCTCTTCAACCACTTCGGCAGTGATTGGCTCGATGTACGTGGCGTCGGCGAATTCGGGATCGGTCATGATCGTCGCCGGATTGGAATTGCAGAGGATGACCCGGTATCCCTCGCGGCGCAGGACCTTGGCTGCTTGGGTACCGGAGTAGTCGAACTCGCAAGCCTGGCCGATGATGATTGGGCCGGAGCCAACAAGCAGGATGGAGCGGAGGTCGGTGCGCTTAGGCACGATCCATCAACTCCACGAAGTCGTCGAAGAGCGCCACGGCATCCCGGGGGCCCGGGGCCGCCTCGGGGTGAAATTGCACCGAGAAGGCGGGCACGTCAAGGCTTCTCATGCCTTCGAGGGTGCCGTCGTTGAGGTTTTGATGGGTCGGGATGGCAGTTCCGAAGTCGGTTTCAACCCTCGCTGGAAGTTCGCCCGGAATGCCGGACACCTTGGCAACGCTGTGAAGGTCGACCGCGAAGCCGTGGTTCTGACTGGTGATGACCACGCGGCCGTCCACCAGTCGCCGCACCGGGTGATTGCCGCCGTGATGGCCGAACGGCAACTTGAACGTTCGCGCTCCCAGCGCCAGACCGAAAACCTGATGACCGAGGCATATTCCGAAGATCGGGACCTTCCCAATCAGAGCCCGCAGAGTCGCCACCGTCTCGGTGAGCGGCTCGGGATCACCTGGGCCGTTGGAGAGAAAGACTCCATCCGGCCGTCGGTCAATGATCTCGCCAGCCGTGGCCGTCGCGGGGACCACTTCAACGTCGAATCCCCGTCCCGCAAGCTGCCGGAGTATGTCGCGCTTGATTCCCAGATCGATCGCCACCACCTTCCCCCGGCGATCGCCCATCGCCGGTATCTGGTAGGGGTGGCGGGTCGAAACCGAGACGGCCAGCGCCTGTCCCTCCATTTTCGGAGCGGATGCGGCGCGCGCCACCAAGTCAGATTCGGTGGTTCCGCTGCCTAAGGCCACCGGCATCGCCCCCCGTTGCCGGATGTGCCTGGTCAACCGGCGGGTGTCGACCTCCGAGAGCGCCACCAGTCCCCGTTCGGCGAAAGTTTCGCCTAGTGAGCCTTCTGCCCTCCAGCTCGAGGGTCGGGCGGCCAGGCTTCGCATCACCATGCCGGCTGCCGCTGGCACCGATGCCTGGTCATCAGTGGCGGCGACCCCGTAGTTGCCGATATGGACCGAGGTCATCACCACCACCTGACCCGCATACGACGGATCGGTGAGAACCTCTTGGTAGCCGGTCATGGCCGTGTTGAACACGACCTCACCGGTGCTCACCCCCTCGGCTCCGACGCTTACGCCACGAAACACGGCGCCATCGGCTGTGGCCAGCAAGCCGGGCGGGGACGGCATCAGGACACCAGGGCGTGAACGAGACGCCCCTCAAAAACCGTGGCCCGCACCCGTCCGGTCAGGGTGAGCGAACGAAACGGAGAGTTCTCTGCCTTGGAGCGAAAGCTATCGACGGTCCACTCCTCGGTGGGCGCGATCACCGCCAGGTTGGCGGGTTCGCCCGGGGCCAGCAGCCGTCCCTGGCGGGAGATTTGGCCGATCCGCGCCGGAGCAATCGACAGGCGGTCAAAAAAGGCCGCCTGATCGAGGTGGCAGTAAGTCAGCACGGCACCCGCGGAGGTCTCGAGGCCAATTACTCCCCGGGGAGCCTCCTCAAAAGGGACTTCGGTTTCGAAAGCGGAATGGGGTGCGTGGTCGGTGGCCACGGCATCGATCAATCCTGAGCTCAAAGCCGCTCGCAACTCGTCTCGGTCTGTGTTGCCGCGCAGTGGTGGATACATCTTGAACGCCGGATCGAGGGAGCCAACTGCGGTGTCGTCGAACGCGAGATGGTGCGGGGTGACTTCGGCGGTCACGGGCAGGCCAGCCTCTTTCGCCTTGCCCACCAATTGGATGGTGCGGGTACTCGACACATGCTGTACGTGATAACGGCAGCCGGTCAGCCTGGTCAGCGCCAGGTCCCGCGCCACTACCACCTCTTCCGCTTCCGCCGGGATGCCTTTCATCCCCAGTCGCGACGAGAGTGAACCCTCGTGCATGTGGCCTCCGTCGGCAAGAGTCCGATCTTCGGCGTGCTGAGCCACCACTGCCCCACGATCAGCCAGGTATTCCATCGCCACCCGTAAGAGGCCGGAATCGTTCACGGAGTCACCGTCATCGGTGAACACGCGCACCCCGGCCTCCCACAGCTCGTCGAGATGAGAGAGCAGCGCACCCTCCCGAGCCATGGTGATGGATCCGGCTGGGAGGACCTCGCACAACCCCACCTGATGAGATCGATCACGGATCAAACGTGCGATGTGGCCCGAATCGACAGCCGGCTGGGTGTTGGGCATTGCCACGAGGGCGGTGTATCCCCCTGCCACTGCGGCTTCCGATCCGCTCCTGATGTCTTCTTTCCATTCCTGGCCCGGTTCCCGAAGATGGGCATGGAGGTCAACCAGGCCCGGTCCCACCCAGGCGCCTTCAGCGTCAACTTCCTCGCCGCCGTCGAAGGAGCCACCAATCGCCACGATCGCACCCCCGTCGATCGCCAAGTCGGCTGCCTGCCCTCCGTCGGGGGTAAGCACCATTCCGTTGCGGATGACGAGCTGGTACTTCACGAGGTCCCCAGCAGGCGGAATAGCACCGCCATCCTCACCGCTACACCGTTGCGGACCTGGTCGAGGATCAGGGCCCGGGGGTCGTCGGCCACGTTGGCGGCGATCTCTACTCCCCGGTTGATGGGGCCGGGATGCATCACCACCGCATCGGGCGACATCCGGTCGAGCCGAGCGCGATCGATTCCGTATCGGCTGACGTATTCGGGCAACGAGGGCAAGCCGGGCCCACTCCCCCGCTCCATCTGGATACGGAGGAGATAGACGACGTCGAGGTCGGCGATGATCTCATCGAGAGAGTGCGAGACCGAGACCGGAAATCCCTCCAGAGCACTGGGCAGGAGAGTCGGCGGGGCGATCAGCGTGACGTTGGCACCAAGCAATGTGAAGGCATCGATGTCAGAGCGAGCGACCCGGGAGTTGCGGACGTCACCGACGATGGCGATCCGCAGGCCATCGAGCTTCCCAAACCGCTGGCGGATGGTGAGTGAGTCGAGCAATGCCTGAGTGGGATGCTGGTGGGCTCCATCTCCGGCATTGATCACCGGACAATCGAGCCAGGCGGCGACCCGGGCCGCCGCTCCCACCGCTTCGTGTCGCACCACGAGCAGGTCGGCGCCGGTGGCCCTGATCGTCAGGGCGGTGTCTTTGAGGCTCTCACCTTTGGTCACCGACGACGTACCGGGTGCGAACGTCATCACGTCAGCCGAAAGAGCCTTGGCCGCCCGTTCGAAGGAGAGCCTGGTCCGCGTCGAGGCCTCGAAGAACACCGTGGCGACTGTTTTGCCCCGCAAGGTTGGGACCTTGGGAATGGGACGGTCGAGCACCTCGGCGAACTCTCCGGCAAGATGAAGGAGGTCTTCCATTTCGCCCCGATCGAGATCGGCGATGCTCAACAAGTCCTTCATGGCCGGCTGATCCAGACGCCCTGTTCGCCGTCGATCTCCGCCAGCTTGACGTGCACCCTTTCCTCGAGGGAGGTAGGGACGTTCTTTCCGACGTAATCCGCCTTGATGGGGAGCTGCCGATGGCCGCGGTCAACCAGAACCGCCAGTTCCACTGCCGCCGGCCGGCCTAGGTCGGAGAGGGCATCGAGGGCAGCCCGGATGGTCCGCCCGGTATAGAGAACGTCGTCGACCAGGATGACCGTCCGATCAGTGGGGTCAACCGGGAGCAGCGTGCGGCTGAGCCGGGTTCCGGGTCGCTTGCTGAGGTCGTCGCGGTAGAGCCCAATGTCGAGATAACCCACCGGAACCTTCTCGTCTTCGATGCCTGCAATGGCCTCGGCCAGAGCCTCGGCCAAAGGCCCGCCTCGAGTATGAATCCCGACCAGGATCAAGCCGTCGGTGCCGTGGTGGCGTTCGCAGATCTCGTGCGCGATCCTCTTCAGGGCTCGGCGGATCTCGTCGTCGTTAAGAAGCTGGGTGGTGCCCAGGTGGTTTCTCCTTTCCGGCCTCGCAGGACCGGTCTTAAAGGCTGCTGAATGCGACGGTAGCAGAGGCCCCGCCCACCATTTTTTCCGAGGGTCGATTCCGTCCTAGCCGGAGAGCTCGGGAAAGGCGGGGTCACCCTCTCCTCCGGGACCGTTTCTCCCCCCAGCGAGCAGAGCGAGCATTGGGGGGGAGTGGCCCGCAGGGCCGAGGGGGGTGGGGAATCCGTGGTGATGCCATTTGTTTCCCCCTCCCCGCCTTCGGTGGGTCTCCCCCTGCGGGGGAGAAACGGCTCGATCGAGTGTTGTCGTTCGAGTTACCGCTTACTGCCTCAGCCGTTCGGCAAGCTTGGCCAGCACGCCGTTGACAAACGAACCACTCCGCTCGCTCCCGTAGAGCTTGGCGAGACGAACCGCCTCGGACACCACCACCGCTTTGGGAGTACCCGGCTCGAATCGAAGCTCGTAGAGGCCGAGGCGCAGTATCGCCCGATCCACCACTGGCATTCGGTGCACCTGCCAGTGCTCAGCGACTGCTTCGATCTCGGCGTCGAGGAGGGGGAGGTTGTCGAGCACGCCTTCGACTAATCGGGCAGCCCGGCTGGGAAGTTCGAGCGGATAATCGTCGAGGTCGCGCTGGTCGGCTTCGTAAAGCGCTTCGAGGGCGAGCTGACGGGCTTCGATGCTCACACCCGCGTGAGATAGGTTCCGCTGCGGGTATCGACTCGAATCTTGTCTCCGATGTTGACGAAGAGGGGAACCGACACGACCAACCCGGTCTGGGTCGTTGCTGGTTTGGTCGCAGCCGAGACCCTGTCACCACGAACCCCGGGCTCCGTGTAGGTGACTTCCATCTCCACCGCGGCCGGTAGGTCGACAGAGATGGGATTGCCCTTGTAGAGGGCAAGCGTGACGTTCATTCCGTCGATCAAGAAATCGGCCGCCTCTCCCACCTCCTCCGGCGCCATGGCGAACTGTCCGTAGTCCTCCAGGTTCATGAAATGAAATCCCATGTCATCGCGATACAGGAACGTGTGCTCCCGGCGGTCGATGATGGCCTGAGCGACGTCCTCTCCGGCGCGGAAGGTCCGGTCGAGAACCTGGCCGGTTTCGAGGTTGCGCAGACGCATCCGAACGAACGCCCTCCCCTTGCCCGGCTTCACGTGTTGGTATTCGATGATGGTGAAGATCCCGTCATCGAGATCGAGAGCCTGACCGGGGCGGACGTCGTTGGTTGATGCCATGTCAATGAACCTACCGGTCGCGAGCCTAGAAGAATCAGATCGCGTTGATCCAAGCAGCCAACGGTCCGAAGCCGGATTGGATCAGGAACTGATGGCCACCGGTGGGGATGGAAACACGTTCGGCGTTTGGAAGTAGCTCTTGCCAGCGAACGGTGTCGGCGGGGATGACGTAACGGTCGTCAACCGCGTCAAGGATCAGGTTGGGCCACCTGACTGACAGAGAACCCAGGGGTGTCAAGTCGGCAACCACGCTCAGATCCTCCAACGTGGTCCACATCGTGTCGGCTCTCGCCGCGATCGATTGCCGGCCGTAGTCGGTGATAAGCCCGGCCGGAAACCGCCTGCTGGCCCGGGCGGCCACGCTCATCGCCGGCCAAACCGTTCGGAAGAGGCCGCTGGCCACTCGGCCCCGGCCACCGGGCGCCGCCTGGGCGATTCGGAGGGCGACACCCGGCATCAGACCGGGGCGAGGAAAGAGCGCTGAGATCAACGCCAGGCCAGCTATGTCCCCCGGCCGCCTGGCCGCCCACAGCGCAGCCAAGACCGCTCCCACCGAATGACCTGCCAGCACCGGCTTTCCCCCCGCCCATCTCGCCACTTCATCGATGGTTTCGAGGTGGAAAGCGCGGTCGTAGCGGAGGGCTGGCTTATCCGAGGAGCCGAAGCCGGCTAGGTCCGGCGCCACCAGAGTCCACCGGTGGTCGAGAAACTCAGAAAGGCCGTGCCAGTAGCGCCCCGATCCTCCGAGGCCGTGCAAGACGATCAGTGCCGGTCCCGATCCGGTCGTCCACACGTTCATCTTGCCCCAGGCGAAGGGGAGCTCGGTTCTGGTCCAGCCCTTCACTCGCCCAGGATCACCCTCGCCACATGCCGCTGACCATCGTCGGTGAGGCCAATCTCGGAGTCCGGCGGCTGTTCGACCTCGTCGAGCCACAAGCTCTTTATTCCCCGCGTCGCCCCCTCCGGGTTCTCGACCCGGATCTCATATTGCGAGGAGTGGTAACGAAAGTTGATCTCGAAGCCCCGCCACGCTCGGGGAATGCAGGGATCGATCCGGAGGCTTTGGCCCCGAAGGCGAAAGCCCAGAATCGACTCGACACCCGCCCGATACATCCAGCCTGCCGCCCCCGTGTACCAGGTCCATCCACCCCTCCCCACGTGCGGTGCTTCTGAGTAGATGTCGGCGGCCGCTACGTAAGGCTCAACTCGATAGCGATGGACGCCGGCTCGAGTGCTGGAGTGGTTTATCGGGTTCAAGATTCCGAACAGCTCACCGGCCCGATCGCCCTGGCCGAGAGTGGCGAAAGCGATGATGGCCCAGATGGCGGCATGCGTGTACTGGCCGCCATTCTCCCGAATCCCAGACAGGTATCCCTTGATGTACCCAGGGTCGACATTCCAGCGATCGAAGGGAGGCGTGAAAAGAAGCACCAAGCCGTCACCTCGCCTGACCAAGTACTCCTCCACTGCCGACATCGCCCGTTCGGCTCGCTCCGGCTGGCCACCCCCGTGCATGACCGACCAGGACTGGGCGATGGAGTCGATCCGGCACTCGGGATTCGCCGAAGACCCGAGCGGAGTTCCGTCGTCGAAGAAAGCCCGCAGATACCAGTCACCGTCCCAGGCCACCGCCTCCAATTGGCTCCTCATCTGCTCCGCCGAGCGCCTCCAACTCAAAGCCACTCGGCTCTTTCCGACCAAGTCAGCCAGCTCGGCAAAGCGGCGCAGGTTGGCATCGAGAAACCACCCCAACCAGACGCTTTCTCCCCGCCCTTCGATTCCTACCCGATTGAAGCCATCGTTCCAATCTCCCGAGCCGATCAGAGGCAGGCCATTGGGTCCGAGGCGCTGGCGAGCGCGGTCGAGGGCGCGCCGGCAATGATCGAACATCGTCCCTGTGCGAAAAGAGACCTCGGGCGTGAAGTAAGCCTCGTCCTCGTCGGGTTTTAGCTCCGGCCCAATGAGATAGGGAACCTCCTCCGCCAGCAGGTCGACGTCTCCTGTCACCTCGATGTAGTGCCCGACCGCATAGGGCAGCCAGAGATAGTCATCGGAAATGCGGGTCCGCACACCCTTCCCTGACGGCTCGTGCCACCAATGCTGGACGTCGCCTTCTTCAAACTGGCGGCTCGCGGCGCGGAGGAGGTGAGCCCGTGTGGTCTCCCTCATCGGCACTGCGAGGGCCATCACGTCTTGCAGTTGATCCCGGAAACCGTACGCCCCGCCGGCTTGGTAGAAGGCCGATCGTCCCAGAACTCGACACGCCATGGCCTGATACAGGAGCCACTGGTTGATCATGATGTCGAAGGAGCGATCCGGGGTTCTCACCTGGAGGGCACCGAGAACGTCGCTCCACCGGGTCCTTACCGCCTCGCCAACCTCGTCTTGGGGGACGGATCGATATTGCTCGACCAAGGCCGATGCATGGGCCGCGTTCTCGCCTTGTCCGATCAGGAAGACGACCTCGATTTCGTCGCCGGGAGGGATGACGACCTGTCGTTGTAGAACCGCGCACGGATCGAACCCGGTGCCGGATCGACCTGAAAGACCACGTCGACGCTCGAGGGCAGCAGGGCGCTCGAGGCTACCGTGTCGCCCGAGAAACTCGGTGCGGTCGGTGGTCCAGGCGCCGACCTCCGCCCCAAAGTCGGCGAACGCCACCCGCGACCCGAAGTCTGCGTTCCAGGGGTTGCGAGCTATAAGAGCGCCGGTGCTGGTATCGCGCTCGCTAAAGATGTGGAACCGTTGGCCGACTCGGGTGGGCCCCAGCACCCATTCGACATAAGCGGTCAAGGTCAACCGTCGGCGGCGCCCGCTTTGATTTTGGAGACGAAGCGTCGAGATCTTCACCGGGTCATCGAGAGGCACGGTCATTCGCAAGCGGCTGCGGATGCCGAAAGAGATGTGGTCGAACTCGGAGAACCCAGGTCCGTGGCGGACGACGTAGGTGGAGCCATGGTGGCGGATCGGGAGGGCAGTTGACCCCCACAGCTCACCGGTGTCGTCATCACGGATGTAGATGGTCTCGCCTGGCGGGTCGGATACCGGATCGTTCGACCAGGGCGTCAGCTGATTCTCCCGGCTGTTGCCGGCCCAGGTGAATCCCGCGCCCGATTCGGAGATGACAAAGCCGGCATTGTCGTTCGCGATCACGTTGATCCAGGGAGCCGGAGTCCACTGACCCTCGCCGAGAATCACGACGTATTCGGAAGCTCCCTCGGAAAACCCGCCGAGGCCGTTGCGAAACTCGAGGTCAATCCGGGGTTGTGGTCCTCCCGGTGATGGCGTTGGCGGGGTTTTGCGTCTCGAGGGCGCGGGAGCCGGAGGCCGGGGGCGGCGGGCGAGTTGGTCGGCCAACGTCCCGTGGTGGCTCAACACGATCGCGCGAGCGGTCGCCTGTAACAGGTTGCGGTCCGCGGCATCGAGAAGGTCGCCGCGGAAGAGGAAGACCCCCCCGTCGGGCTCGGGGCCGATGCCCCGCCCGGTGGTTCGCACCACTTCTTCGATCGTGGCATGGAGATCGGCCACATAGGACCCGGGCTTCTCGTTGATGATCACGAGGTCTGCAGCCAGTCCTTTGGCCCGCCAGTATTCCTGGGCTCGGAGTAAGTCGCGGACGATCCCCCTGTCCTCGGGTTGATCGATTCGGAGCAGGACCACGGGAAGATCTCCCGAGATGCTGTGGCGCCAGAGCGCCGGCTGGCCACCGGTGGCCGCCGCCAGCGTTGCAGAAGGTGCGCGCATCGACGGGTCGACGTAGATCAGCCGCTGGGCGAGTTGTTGGAAAAGGTGAGCCTGTTCCGGCGTGACGCCGAGATGGTGCAATCGGACCTGGGCCTGGGTCCAGGACCCCGTCAAACTCTGTTCGAACGCCCCCGGATCCGAGAACTTGTCGACCAGATCGAGCGCCTTCGCCCGGGAGGTCGCCACCACGGTGCTGAAGCTGAGGTGAACGGTTTCCCCCGGTGGCACCCTGACCCGACGTCGCAAACTCAAGACCGGGTCAAGCACGCGTCCCACCGAGTTCGACAGCGGACGATCGAGGGCGGCGGCCTCGTGGATCCGCCGTCCCCGGCCCAGAAAGCGAGCCCGGTCGGTCTCGAATTGAAGACCGCCTACAACTTCACCTTTGATCGCCACTACCTGGCCCGCCCAATAGGTTTCGTCACCAGCCGCTCGTGGTCGGCGATGGGCCAGGAGGGCGTCGTGGCCACCCACCGCCTCGGTTTGCACGAATAGGTTGGAAAAGGCGGGATGGGAGTCATCCGAGGACTGCGGTGCCAGCACCAATTCGGCATAAGAGGTGACTTCGATCTCCCGGGATGCGTTGTCGAGGTTGGTAAGGGTGAGGCGGCGAACCTCTACCTCATCTTCGGCCGAGACCACCACCTCGACAGTCGATCGCAGCGTTCCGTCACGCCGGCTGATCTCAGCCTTTCCCTCGGAGAATTGGACCTGATACGACTGGGGATTGACCCGGGTGGGCTGATAACCCGCCGACCAGATCGTGTCGCTGAGGTCATCACGGATGAAAAGGAACGTGCCGTAGTTGTCAAGAGTCAGGTCCTCTCGCCAGCGCGTCACCGCCACACCGCCGAGCTTGCTGTATCCCGAGCCACTGTCGGTGATCATCACCGAGTAGCGACCGTTCGAGAGCAGATGCGTCTCCGGTATCGCTCCCGTTGGCAGCCCGAGGTGTCGAACCGCGCCCTCGGCCTCCGTCCGCGGGTGAGCGGCCAGTGCCACCTCCTCGGCCCGCGGTCGAGCGACTTCGACGTCGCGAGGCACTCGCTCGTGCAGCAACAACTCGGCAGCCCGAACCGCCGGATCCGTGTGAAAGAGTTGGCGAATGACGCCACCGAAAACGACGTTGGCCAAGGCGATGATCGACATCGCTTGGTGATGTCCCATGTAGGCCTTCACGGTCACCCATTCCTCGTCTTCGGGGACTCGCGACGGGGTGAAGTCCACGGACTCGTAGAACCCATAGCGACCGAGCGCCCCCATGGTCGCCAGCCGCTCGAGATTCTGCAGCGCTCGACGAGGATCGATCATCGCCGCCAGCATCGACGCGTAGGGAGCTACCACCAGGTCCTCCGAGAGTCCGCGCTCGAAGCCCAGGCCGGGCACTCCAAAGGCCGAATATTGATAGGTGAGCTGGAGGTCGCGAGCGGCAAATGCCGATTCGGAGATCCCCCAGGGGACACCTCGCTCCCGACCGTATTCGATTTGACGCCGCACCACGGCCCGGTAGGTCATGTCGAGCACGCTGTCGGTTGGTGAGTCCATTACCAAGAGCGGCATCAGGTACTCGAACATGGAGCCCGACCAAGAAATCAGGGCAGCATCCGCGCCAACCGGAGTCATCGAACGATTGAGGAGAAACCAGTGCGACGGAGGAAGGTCACCTTTGGCGATTCCGATAAAGCTGGCTAATCGAGCCTCCGAGGCGAGGAGGTCGTAATGGCTTTGATCGAGTGCTCCGTCGCTCAGCCGATAACCAACCGAAAGCAACTTGTTCTGCCGGTCCATCAGGAACCCGAAGTCCATTCCGGTGGCCATCTCTACGGCCCAAGCCGAAATCGAATGCAGTCGCGTCCCAATCTCTTCATCGCTGACGTCTTGATCGAGCTCGTGGCTGTCGACGAGCCTCTGGAGCGCCATCGCCCATTCCAAAAGCTCTCCCGTCTCGGTTCCTGCCGCCAGGGTCTGGACGATGTCAACGAGGTTGTCGGCGGCTGCGGCCAGGGTGACTAGCCGATCGCTCTCTGACTGGCTTGCCGCCAGGAGGTCGATCAGGGCCTGGTCGAGATCACGGGGGGAGACGAACTCGGTGTCGAGGCGATCGACCATTTGATCGGCGGTCTGGCGGATCAGAAGGGCGAGGTCACGGACTCCAAGGGCCAGCTCCGAGGGGCGCCCGACGAGGCGCAAGCACCCCTGGGAGAGAGCTAATAGATGTCCGGCCAAATTGCCGGAATCAACCGAGGAGATGTAACGAGGATTTAGTGGCTCGAGGGTGCGGGTGTCGTACCAGTTGAGGAGATGGCCTCCGTAGCGCTCGAGGCGGAACATGCCGGCCATCGTCTGCTCCCACCGGGTGATGGCCTCGACGGTGCCGATCCAGCCGAATTCCCTCGCCGCCAACACCGACAGGAGATAAAGGCCCAGGTTGGTGGGCGAGGTCCGATGAGCGATCGCCGCCGGCTCCTCCTGGAAATTGTCTGGCGGCAGATAGTTGTCGTCAGCTGTCACGAAGCGCTCGAAGTAGCTCCAAGTTTTCCGGGCGAGCAACCGGAATGCCTCCACCTCGGATACCTCGAGTGGTGCCGTCGGGGCGGGCCGCCTGGTCTTGCTCGCCTCATAGGCCAAATATGGAGCAGCCACCCAGGCCGCGGCCAGCGGTGCCGCCACCCAAAGCGCCACGGGCTTGACCAAGGCCGCGGCCGCAATGGCCGCCAGTCCCAGAAGCGCCGGCGGGGCCATCCGCTTTTGGAATTCGGCGAGTTCAAGACCAAAACGACGCTCAGCCTCTTCCGAGGTCATCCAGCGGAGCAGATGTCGTTTCGAGACCAGCATCCGCCAAAGGGTGGTGAGAATCGCATCCGCCATCACGAGCGCCTGATAGGCCAGGAACGAAATCTGGAGTCCGATCCGACCGAGAACCCGACCGGTATCTTCCAACCAGCGCTGGAATCTGATCGCTCCCGGCGTGGTGGTTCGGCGTGGGACCAATCGTTCGAGCAGGGGAAGCATGGCCGGGAAGGCCAATGCGGCGATAACGAGAATGAGCGGTGACCAGAGCGGAACGGCGGGTATGACGCAGGCGGCCAACAGGAGGGCAAACGACGCCGGCCCGTTCAGACTGCGGCGCAGATTGTCGATCATCTTCAGGCGAGCGACGGCATCGAGGGCCCCTCTTCTTCCGAGGATCCAGGGCAGAAGTTGCCAGTCGCCCCTGACCCACCGATGCTGGCGCTGGATCGCCACTTCGTAGTGACTGGGAAACTCCTCGAAGACCTCGACGTTGGTGACCAGACCGGCGCGGGCGAAGCTGCCCTCGAAGAGGTCGTGTGAGAGCAATGCGTTATCCGGCACCCTCCCGGCCAGGGACGCCTCGAAGGCATCGATGTCATAGATGCCCTTCCCGGCGTAGGAGCCCTCGGAGAAGAGGTCCTGGTAAACGTCACTCACCGCTGCTGCATAGGGATCGACCCCGGCTGGTGGTGAAAATGCTTGTTGATAGAAGGAGGTGCTCTCCGTACTGAGAAAGGGCGTCACCCTGGGCTGCAGGACCCCGTAACCATCTGTTACCCGTCCCAGGCCGGGTGAGAAAACCGGCTGATTGAGGGGATGGGCGATGGTGGCCACGAGCCGGGTCGCAGCTGCGGGGGGCAAACGAGAGTCAGCGTCGAGGGTGATGACGTAACGAACTCCTTCCGGGGGCACCGTCTCGGGCAAGAACGAGGTGTCGGTCGCCCCGCGCAACAAGCGATTGAGCTCGTGGAGTTTTCCTCGTTTTCTCTCCCAGCCCATGTGTTGACCCTCACTGGGGTTGAAAAGCCGGTGACGCTGGAAGAGATGAAAGCGAGGTTCATCTGGCAGCGGGTGCCGCTCGTTGAGGCGGGCAATCCCCGCCTCGGCCAAAGTGAAAAGCTCATTGTCGGAAGCGTCGTCGGCGTTCTCGGAGTCGCGGTAGTCGGAGACGAGCGCAAAACGGAACTCGCCCTCGGGATTGGCCAGGTAATGAACCTCAAGCCGGTCAACGAGCTCGTCGACCTGGCCAGCCCGAGTCAGCATTACCGGGATGGCCACCATGGTCTTCGATTCGGCATCGGGGCCTACGGCCAGATCGAGCGCTGGGAGCATCCCCGGTCGAACGAAGCCGGTAACAAGTCGATTGACGACACTGACTGCTAGGTCGGTGGCCGGGAAGAAGCCGATGAGGCCGACCAACAAGGCCAGCCAAGCTCCTCCCGCCTCGAGCGTTCTGACTAATGGAACTGCCAGGAAAACCAGGGCCAGCGAAAGGATCGACCCCCAGTAGACCGCCGCTGCTGATCGCTTGAGGCCGCGGCGAAGATGTTGCGTCCACGATGGCCGAAAGTCGATGGCGGATTCCAGTTCCGGGCGGCCCCGGTCTAACAAGAAGAATCCGGGATCCGCCTCCCGGCTCCGGCGCGGGCGTTGACGAGCGAGATCCGACGCCGTGCGGGCGATCTCAAGCTGGGTGTGATGCGAGCCTTTTGAAAGCTCCTCGACCACGTGGCGATAGAGATCGCGAGTGGCAAAGCTCATGCTTTTGAAGGCGGTGCCCTCCGAGAAGGTAGCGTCGACCAGGCTGACCCTTTCGACGAATTCGGACCACTCGAAGGATGAGATCTGGCGAAGGCTGGTGACGACGTTGCGCACGGTCACATTTGTCGCCGCCTGCCGCTGCTGGGCTTCGGTGACAAGCTCGTCGGGGCTTTGGCCCAGCCCGGCGAGATAGTCGAGCAGCCAGCTCAATCCAGCCGTGGTCTCCGGATCACGGTCGCGCAGCCGCTGCAGCAGCTGGACGGCCATCGCTCGTGGAATTCGTTCCATCCTGCCCAGCTGCCGGAGGCCATCCTCGGGAAAGCGCCCACCGACCTCGAGGAGAGAATCGGCAATCTGATCGGCTACCCGGCGCTGCCCCCTTGCCCGGATAATGATCTCTGCGAGCCGTCGCAGGTTCTCGATCATCACCAGGCGGATGGCGATTGGCATCGCCCAAAGCTCGCCGATGGTGAGAGGCTCTTCCTCCTGAAATGCGGCAATGAAGCGCTCGAGGGTTTCCGCCTCGAAGCGGCTGTCGTGATGGGCTACATACGCCCATGCGATCTCGTAGATGCGTGGATAGCCGGCCAGATGGCCGTTCTCAACCTTTGGAAGTTCGCGGTAGTAAGAAGCGGGCAGGGTCTTGCGCACCGCTGCCAGCTGCGCTTCGACCAGGTGGAAGTTATCCACCAGCCATTCCGCCGCGGGGGTGAGCATGCTCTCCTCGCGAATTGCCTGGGCGAGCTCCCGATAGGCAGCGAGGAGAACGTGGCCGTTTTCCGTCAGTCGCCTCGAGATCAGGCGGAACCTTCCTGGCGCCGCGCTCAGCTCCTGGGTCTTGGCGAGGCTACGGGCATGCTCTTCCAGCCTCTCGACGCTGAATAGCTCCGCACGGATCGGTTCTCCGGCCGGCCCGGCCGGCGATTCCCATGGCCAGCGCACGAAACTCAGAATAAGGGAGCTACCGCCCGGTCCTAACGTAGGTTGATGGACGCGGCCATCAAGGCGGCCCTAGATCGGGGCGGAATCGTCGACATCAGCACGGTCGGGGCCCAAACGGGGAGGAACAGGCGGATCGAGATCTATCTGCATCAATTCGATGGCCGCTACTACATCACCGGACGGCCCGGGCGCCGACGAGACTGGCTCGCCAATCTCATCGCCAACCCGCATTTCACGGTGCACTTAAAACGCGGATTGCAGGCGGACGTTCCTGCCGTGGCGGCGGAGATCACCGACCCGGCTGAGCGCGAGCGCGTTATCTATCGCGCCCGAACGGAGAGCTGGAACGCCAGCCCCGATGATGCCCGAAGGGACATGGACTTCTGGGTGAAGACGTCTCCGCTGGTCGTCCTGGAGCCGACCGGACTAGGCGATGCCCACCGCCCGGAGGCCGACTTCCAGTAAATCGGAGCTGACCGGTTCCACCACCGGGGATCCGGGAGCTTTGAGGAGGACCATTCTGACTCCGGCGTTGGATCGCTTCTTGTCGCGAGCGATCATCTCCAAGGCCGAGTCCAGGGAAACTCCCGCGGCAGCTACTGGCAGTCCGAGCCCGAAGATTGTCTCGATGAGCTGGCGATGGTCGAAACCAAAGCGGGCGTTGGAAACGGTGGCTGCTGCCACCATCCCCACCGCCACTGCCAAGCCGTGGGGCATGGGAGCGAGGATCTCCACGGCATGCCCCACCGTGTGACCAAAATTGAGAATCGCCCGACGATCGCTTTCTCGATAGTCAGCCTCGACCGTGGCTGCCTTCACCTTGACCGCCCGCTCCACCACCTCGCCGAGCGACAAGTCCTGACCACGCGAGGCCAAGATGTCGACCAAGTATGGGTCGGCGACATATCCGGCCTTCAAGGCCTCCGCCAAGCCTTCCAGCCGCAGGGAGGGTGGCAGCGTTTCCAGAAGGTCGAGGTTGATGAGGACCCGGCTGGGGAGGTGGAAGGAACCGATCAGATTTTTGCCGGCGAAGTTGATTCCGGTTTTGCCCCCGATGGCGGCATCGACCGCCCCCAACAGAGTCGTTGGGTAAAAGACCGCTTCGATGCCGCGAAGCCAGGTGGCGGCAACAAATCCGGCCAAGTCGGTGGCAGCCCCTCCGCCGACGGCGAGAATCGTGTCGTGGCGGCCAAGGCCGAGTTCGGCCAGCCATTCGTAGACGCGGTTCACGACGATGAGTGATTTCGCCTCCTCCCGGTCGGGAAGCACAAACTGATCGGTGGCTCCGCTTCGGGCCGCGGCATCCGCAGCCGGCCCTAACGCTCCGGGCGAGAGCAATACCACCGTACGTTCCCGCGTCGCTCTCGGTGGCAAGAGGGGCTCGGGAAGTCCATGGCCGATGATGATCTCTGAGGCCTGCTCGGCAAGGGTGGGCGTGATCGTCAGTCGTGCCACAGCGCCTCCACCAGGTCGGCCGCTTCTACCGGAGACAGCAAGTCGGTGCTGATGGCAAAGTCAGCAGCGGCTCGATACGCCTCCTGGCGGTCGTCGAGAATTCCCCGAAGCGACGCTTCGACGTCGTCGTCGAAGATCAGGGGTCGATTGGTCCCCTTGCTCTCGGCGGCGATGCGAGCAGCCAGCGTCGCCGGCTCGGCCTGGACCCAGAAGATCAGCCCGGTGCGCCGCATCGTGTCTACGTTCTGAGATCGCAGCACTGCCCCTCCCCCAGTGGCCACCACCGCACCGGGGTGGGATGAAACCAACGCCACCGCTTCAGATTCCCGGATTCTGAATCCTGCCTCACCCTCGGTGGCG
The DNA here is from genome assembly GCA_035281645.1 of Acidimicrobiia bacterium. Taxonomy (GTDB): domain Bacteria; phylum Actinomycetota; class Acidimicrobiia; order Spongiisociales; family ZC4RG35; genus JACCTH01. Next base: position 47,762 of record DATEDN010000172.1, read on the forward strand.
AAAAGCTCGGTGATATCACGGCCGGTGGCTTCCATCACCACATCGTCGGTATCGATGAACTTCCAGCCCTTGCGCTCGGCAATGATCTTTCCCAGGGTCGACTTGCCCGCCCCCATCATCCCAATCAGCCAGAGAGGCATCGGCTAGAAGGCGGCGAGGCGGGATCTGTGGCTAAGCGCCGCGGCGCGAAAGTCATCCACGGTGTCCCCCCCGAAAACTCGTTGGCATTCCTGCGCGAGGACGATCGCAACCATCTGCTCGGCGACTACTCCCGCCGCCGGTACGGCACAAGTGTCAGATCGCTCATAGAAGGCGCGCTCGGATTGGCGACTGACGACATCCACGGTCTCCAGCCCCTTGAGCACCGTCGAAATGGGCTTCATCGCCGCCCGCACCCTGAGCAGTCCCCCGACCGTCATTCCTCCCTCGGTGCCACCGGCGCGGTTGGTCCTGCGCTTGAATCCCCCGTCGTAATAGATCTCGTCGTGAGCCTCGGTGCCGCGTCGGCGAGCGGTTTCCAACCCATCCCCGATCTCGACCGCCTTGATGGCATGTATGGACATCAGTGCCCCCGCCAATAAGCCATCGATTCGTCGGTCCCAATGGACATGGCTACCGAGACCGGCAGGGGTGTTGTACGCCAGAACCTCGACTACGCCTCCGACCGTATCGCGTTCTGCTCTGGCAGTCTCGATCTCACCAATCATGGCGGCGCCGGCGTCGGGGTTGAAACAGCGAACCTCCGAGGCGTCGATTTGCTCCAGGTCAACCGGGGTAGGCAGCGGCGACTCAGGGGCGGTGACCTTGCCGATTGCCACAACGTGAGAGAGGACTTCAACCTCGATGGTTCGGAGAAGCTGTTTGGCCAGGTAGCCCACCACGGTGCGGGCGGCGGTCTCGCGAGCTGAGGCTCGTTCGAGGATGTCGCGAGCGTCCCGACGGTCGTACTTCATCATTCCCGCCAGATCGGCGTGTCCCGGTCGCGGTGCAGTCAGCTTCCGGCCGGTCTGGGTGTCCTCTTCGGGCTCCTCCTGCGGTTCGGGGCTCATGGCCCGCTGCCATCGAGGCCATTCGGTGTTGCGGATGATCACGGCCACCGGCGAGCCCAGAGTGGCGCCATGGCGGACTCCGGCCAGAATCTCGAGCTCGTCCTTTTCAAGCTTCATGCGGGGACCGCGGCCGAAGCCCAATCGCCGCCGCGCCAGTTCATGCTGGAGACCTTCGAAGTCCACCTCGAGGCCAGCCGGCAATCCCTCGATGGTGGCCACCAGGCCCGGGCCGTGTGATTCGCCAGCGGTCAGAAACCGGAGCACCCGGCGATGGTAGAGATACCGGGTTTGGGAAGAGGATCAGCTCAAGATGAACGGAGTCGAAATGATCGCTGCCCATGTTCCAAAGATGAGCGGGGGCCCGTAAGGAATGGCGGTCTTCCGGCTCTTGCCCATCGCCAGCAAGATCAGGGCCGGGATTCCTCCGAGGAGCGAGGTGATGAAAAGGGAGTAGGCCAGGGTGCGATAGGAATGGAAGCCGGCGAAGAAACCGAGCAGGAGCGCGAGCTTGACGTCACCAAATCCAAAACCCTCGCCCCGGGCTGCCAGATATACGAGAAGGAGGAGGGTGAAATAGCCCGCCGCCCCGATGAAAGCCGGTCGCAACGACAGGGCTCGGCCTTCGATGATCGCTGCTCCCGTCAGCAGCACCATGGCGATGGTTCCTCCGGGGTAGAGGAGGCGGTTGGGAATCCGGAAGTGGTCGAGGTCGGTGACCACCAGCATTGCGGTCAGCGAGACCATCACCAGATGGGCGACTAGAACCGGGGTAAGCCCGAATGTGTTTGCCATCCCCCAGTATGCGAGGCCGACCAGGAGCGACGCCCCGAGCTCCCGCCATCGCCAGCCTCGAACCATGCCTTGTATAGGGGCATTCCCCGCTGCCGTTCTGAAGGGGCGGTCGGCGCCGACCGCCACCGCGAAGCGATGGAGCACTGGGCCTTGGAGGAGTCCGAGCGCCGCGATCAGGAGATTCACGGAGCGAGACCTTACGGTCGGAAGGGCTGGCGGTAGCGGTTAGTCGTCGAGACCGACGGAAGACATCCGACGCCGCTTGAGGAACCCATGAGAGGGAACCTGGCTGGCCCCGCCCTGACCCTCGGGGTTCTCGTTCAGCTGGGAGAAGACCCGATCCAAAAAGGAGTCGGAGCCGGCTGGCGTTTCCTCCTCGCCTTCCTCTGAGTCGGCGGGGGTTTCGTCGGCGGCCGATTCGGCGGTCGACTCGGCCGGGACGGCCTCGGCCCACCAGCTGCGATTGAAGTCGGCTTCCTTTGGCTCCGGCCGGGCTGGTTCGGGCTCGGCCTCGCTATAGGACGGCTCGTAAGAGGGTTGCGGTTCGACCGGCTCTGATGGCGGTTCGGAGGGCTCGGAGGGCATCGAGGTCTCATAGCCGGCGTAGGAATAGCTGCGACCCGGGGGGGCGGCGGCAGGCTCGGGAGCGCGCACCGCCTCGACCAGTCCCGCCCGAACGAGGGCGGCCAGGTCCTTGGCGGTCCGGAAGCGACTCGCACCCAAGCGGTCGGCGAGTGCACGAATGGATGAGGTGCCATCGAAATTGGCAACCAGCTTCCACGTGTTGGGGGCGAGGGTGACGGGTTCGTTGTTGGGTGCTTCACTGATTATCCGGACGCTTTCGTCGATCGTGGGGATCACCGACTCGATGTCGGCCCACTCCACTGCTCGCCGGTCGGCTTCGGAAATGCACATCTCGACGTCGAAGGCTTGCTCGCTTCGGTAGCGAGGAGCGACGTCCACGTTGAATACAAACTGGCCCCGGCCGGGCTTGCGGATGCGGTAGAGGCTCTCGATCACTTCTTCCCGGAAGAAATCGGAGAGTCCGGAGGGAGCGGTTGAATCCGACAGAGAACGGCCACCCACCTCGGCCGCCCGGACGGCGTCCTCACTGACCACCTTGGAGTTGATGAGCTGACGGCGAAGATCTTCATCGCTGCCAATGGTGGCAAAGGTCACCGATCCGCCGTTTAAGAAAACGCGACCGTGGAGGTCGGGAGCGTCTACTCGCAAGCAGCCGCTCTTGTAGGAACGCGCTAGCAAGCGGAGAACTTCCTCCAAGGGGAAAACATCAATGTGCCCAGTCAACGACATTTCGCCAAACCTTCCTTCGCGGCGTTTTTCCAGTATTCGCCACTGAATTCGGCCCCCAGAACCGATTGCTTTAGGGATTTCCGACTGCTAGCCGCATGGCGTCGAACGGCGCGGTCATACCGGTCCAAAGCCTAAATCCATGCCCGGCTTGAGCTAACAGAAGGTCAAGACCATCAACCACCGGGATTCCCAGCTCCCGGGCCCTGGCCGCCGCCGGCGTTTCGGTGGCGGCGTAGGGCATATCGAGCAGGCCCGAGGCCAGGGCGAGAACCTCTTCGGGCAATGGTTCGCCTTTCATTCCCAGCGGGGTCGAATTCACCACCCGGGCCATCACCACCGGAACTCCCCAATGCACCTCGCCAAGCTCGATGCCCAACCTACGAGAAAGGGCCGAACCGCTCCCGAACGTGCGGGAGGCGATATAGAGCGTCGCCTGGTTCTCAAGAGCCACTGCTGTCGCCGCAGCCGCTCCGCCGGCACCGAGGATCAGGATCGGCCCGAGATCCGGCATTGACTGCCAGCTTTCTCTGATGGCGGCGATATCGGTGGAATGGCCCACGACTTCGTTGCCCTCGCGAACTACGGTGTTCACCGATCCCGCTCGCGCAGCCTCTGATTCGACTCGATCACAAAGCGAGTAGGCCTCTGCCTTATGTGGCATGGTGACGTTGAAACCGTCGAGGCGGCCCTGGCGCAGGTCTTCGAACGCCTGACGCAATCCAGCGGAGTCAACCTGACGAGCGGTGTACTCGCCATCGACACCTGCAGCGGCAAAAGCTGCCCGAAAGATTGCTGGCGACCGCGAGTGTGAGACCGGGTCGCCCACCAGGGCGAGTCTGAGGGTGCTCAGGGAATGATGCCGGCTTGGCGGGAACGTTCGATGTTCGCCAAATGCTCGTCGTAGGTCTCGGCGAAAGCGTGACCGCCTTCGGCGGTGGACAACACGTAAAAGTAGAAGCCGCTCTCGGCGGGATTGGCCGCCGCTTCCAGGGAGGCTCGCCCGGGAGCTCCGATCGGGGTCGGTGGCAGCCCCGGATACTTGTACAGGTTGTAGGGACTTTCGGACTCGTTGTTGAAGAGGGCCGGGTCACGGGTGCCGATGCCATAAAGCACCGAGGCGTCGATTTGTAACGGCATCCCTTCGGCCAGGCGGTTGAAGATGACGCTCGAAACGAGCTCGCGCTCGTCGGCCACTCGCACCTCGGCTTCGATCAGCGAGGCAATGGTCATGCCCTGATAGACGTCGAAACCGGCGTCGGCGAGCCTGGTCCAATCGACTGAGCCCACGCGCTCTTCCATGGTGTCAGTCAGGACCTGCAGGATCCGCGAGGCAGGCGATTCCCGCAGGAATTCGTAGGTGTCGGGAAAGAGCAGTCCTTCCCAGTCACTCAGGGTGGGGGCCGCCGGCATCGTCCGGAGGTCGGTCAGCACACCACCCTGTGACAGCGCCGTTTCGAAGTCGCCCCGGGGAAGGCCCGATGCTTCCACCAGGATGTCGATGATCTCGGTTACCCGCAGGCCTTCCGGGATCGTAACCCGGTAGGCGTCGGCGATCGGCCCCCGCAAGAGCAGCGGGAGCACGTCCTCGATGGAGCTGCCGGTCAAGAAGCGGTAGGTCCCGGCCCGGAGCTGGTTGGCGATGCCTTGATCCCGAACGGTGAGCTCGAATTCGTTAGCGCTGTCGATCACGCCTTCGGCTGCGAGCAGGGTGGCTATGGCCCGGGCACTGGAACCAGGAGGGATGGTGACTTCGACCTCTTGTCCGGGTTCGATGGACACGACAGAGGACTCCTCGGCCGCCCCCTCGAGCGACCCTCCCACCAGGCGGGCCAGGCCCGTGGCGGCGATGACAACCACGAGAGCCGTGATCCCGAGGCCCAAGATGACCCGGAGCCAGCGTGATTGCAGAAGAGAAGACCAAGAATTCACGGTGAAAAACGCGTCATCGGGGACGGTCCAGGAACGACTGGAGGATAACGGTGGCGGCGACCTTATCGAGGTTCGCCCGCCTGGCCCGGCGCCGCGTTCCTGCCTCGAGCATCACCCGTTCGGCATCCTTCGAGGTAAAGCGCTCGTCAACCCAGGTGACCGGTAGCCCGGTTGCCTCTTCGATCTCGCGCCCGAAATCGCGCGCCGCGCGGGCTGATTCGCCCTCCTGGCCGGAAAGCGAAGTGGGAAGTCCGATCACGATCTCGATAACCCCGTACTCCTCCACCAGGTCGGCCACCCGAGCCGGGGCCTCTCGTCGGGGAACGACCATCAACGCATGGGCCGCGACCCAGAGCTCATCGGAGATCGCTACCCCTACCCGCTTGTGTCCGAAGTCGAGTCCGAGCGCCCGACCTTTCACTGCTGGGCGAGGGCGGTGGCGGCGGCCTCGTGGACTTGATCGAGCGCCTCGCCCAGCCGTTCCCCGTGAGGACCCCCGGCCTGGGCGAGCGCCGGGTCACGACTCCCGCCACCTCCCAGGAGGCGAGCTCCCACTCCAACCAGATCGGCGGCAGAGACTCCTCCGCTTACCAGACCGGCAGATACCGCACCGACCAGAGACCCCTTGCCGTCGGTGCTCGAGCCGAGGATCACAACTGCCGACGACAGCCGATCTCGGACCGAGATGGCGAGGAGGCGGAGCTGTTCGGGTGAGAGGCCCGCAGGCTTTTCGACAACCAGGTAATGCTCTCCGATCTTCGTCGCCCCGGCGGCCAGCTCGGACGCCAAGTGGTCTCTATCGCGCTGGCGATAGGAGGCAAGATGATCTTCCAGGTTCTCGATCCGGGCGACAAGGGCTCGAACCCGCTCCGGGGCTTCGGCCGGAGAAGTCCGCAACAGTTGGCCAATGTTGTTGAGACCGTCCCGCCATTCGACGAACTGGCGGTAGGCCGACTCGCCTGTCAGCGCTTCCACCCGTCGAATGTTGGAGCCGATGGACGATTCCGAGGTGACCACCAGCGGCCCAACCTGGCCGGCGGTATGGGTATGAGTGCCCCCGCAAAGCTCGACTGAAAACTGACCGATCCTCACCAGCCGAACAACGTCGCCGTACTTATCACCGAAAAAGGCGAGAGCGCCCGCTTGGGTCGCCTCCTCCTTGCTGGTGATGGTGGTGGAGACCACCCCGTTCTCGATCAACCTGTGGTTGGCCTGTCGCTCGATCTCAACTAGCTCCTCCGGAGCGACTGCGGAGAAATGAGAGAAGTCGAACCGAAGCCGTCCCGCCTCGACCAGGGAGCCGGCTTGATGGGCGTGATCGCCGAGAACGCTTCGGAGGGCCCAGTGCAAAACATGGGTCCCGGTGTGGGACTTGCGAATCTTTTCCCGTCGGGAGCCATCGATCGCCAGATCGGCGTCCTGACCGACACTCAGATAACCGCTTCGTACCCGGCCGCGGTGGCCATGAAGGCCTTGGAGGGCATGGCGGGTGTCGCGGACTTCAACCGTCCCGCTGGCAGTGGTGATGACACCCGAGTCGCCGATCTGTCCGCCGGACTCCGCATAGAACGGAGTCACGTCGAGGAAGACTTCGACCTCTTGCCCTTCCCCCACCTGCTCCGTGAGCTCGCCCTCACGAGTCAAGGCCAGGATGCGACCGCTCCCAATCTCTGATTCGTAGCCGATGAAAGTGGTAAGCCCGATCTCGTCCAGAATCGCCCGGTAGGACTCGGCGCTGGCCGCCTCGTCGCCACCCTTCCACGCCCGACGGGCTCGCTGGCGTTGCAGAGCCATCTCGGCGTCGTATCCCCCCCGATCGATCGCCACGCCCCGTTCCGACGCGATCTCGGTGGTCAACTCGATCGGGAAGCCGTAGGTGTCGTGCAACCGGAAAACCGTGGACCCGCTCAACGCCTCGCCCTCATCCAAGTCCGAAATCTCGGATTCGAGGAGGGCGACGCCCGATTGCAATGTCCGGCGGAATCGCTCCTCCTCCCTTCCCACCACGGATATGACAAGATCCTTTTTCTCCCGAAGCTCAGGCCAAGAGGGACCCAGGACCTCGGTGGTGGCTTCGACGAGATGAGGGGTTATCAATTCCTTGCTCCCCAACTGCCAAGCCCGGCGGACTGCGCGTCGGAGGACGCGCCTCAACACGTATCCGCGGCCGTCGTTGGAGGGGACCACCCCATCGGCGATGAGGGTGGTGATGGTGCGAGCGTGATCGGCCAAGATCCGGAGTGAGACATCGGTGGCCTCGGATCGCCCGTAAGCGACACGAAGGTTCTCGGCCGCATCAGCGATGATGAAGGCGAGGGCGTCGATGTCGAAGACCGAGTCGACTTTCTGGAGGACCGCGGCCGTGCGCTCAAGCCCCATTCCGGTGTCGATGTTCTTTTGCGGAAGGTCACCGACGACGTGGTAAGGCTCGTCCTGGATGTTCTGCATGAAGACGAGATTCCAGATCTCGACATAGCGGTCTTCGTCGCCCCCGATCGGACCCCCGGAGGCCCCATATTCGGGGCCTTTATCAAAGAAGATTTCCGAACAGGGTCCGCATGGTCCCGGCACTCCCATCTGCCAGAAGTTGTCCTCGCCGCCGAGCTGCACCCGGTCAGCGGGGACACCCGCTTGATCGATCCAGATCTGACGCGCTTCGTCGTCGGTGTGATGAACGGTGAACCAGAGGAGTTCGGGGTCGAGCGAAAGCTTTTCGGTCACGAACTCATAAGCCCAGGCAATCGCACCTTCCTTGAAGTAGTCGCCAAAGCTGAAGTTGCCGAGCATCTCGAAGAAGGAGAGATGGCGCTGGGTGGTGCCGATGATGTCGATATCGATGGTGCGGACGCACTTCTGCACCGAAACCGCTCGCTTGAACGGAGGAGTCTCCTCACCAAGGAAATAGGGCTTGAACGGGACCATGCCGGCGTTGTTCAGCAACAGCGTTGGATCGGTGGGAATCAAGGACGCAGAAGGGCGCAGGACGTGGCCGCGCGCCACGAAGAAGTCGGTGAAGGCCTTCCTGATCTGATGCGAATCCATTGGTTGCCAAGGGTACCGGTGCCGTCTCTTCCTCAGGGAAGCAACCGTTGGGAGGAGTGGCCGCAGCAGGCGGCGAGCGGTGCTACCGGAGAGGAACGATCTTCTTGACGTCTCCCTCGTAGGTGAGGATGTAGAGCTCGCCCTGCGAATCGACGCCAAAGCTGTTTATCTGACCGGCTTCTTCGAACCGGAGCTGGTGATCGAGGACTTCACCGTCCGCGTATCGAAAGGACCGGACCCACTCCCCACACCAATCGGCGTAGAAATAGTGTCCCCGGAGCTCGGGAATGGCTTCCCCTCGATAGACGAAGCCACCGGTGATCGAGCAGCCCTCGTCATGCGTGTACTCGAGCACCGGGAGCGTGAGGTTTTCGGCCGCGGGATCGCATCCGGATTGAAAGCAATGGGTCCCCTCCATCCGTAGCCAGCCAAAGTTGTACGGCGCCCCCGACAGAGGAACGACGTCAATCTCTTCGTAATCGGAGTGGCCGACGTCGGCGACGTAAAGGAGATCCTCGTCAATGGTGAAACGCCAGGGATTACGGAGCCCTTTCGCCCAGACCTCGGGAGCCCCCTCCCCGTCCTGGTAGGGATTGTCCGGAGGGATGGCGTACGGCTCGCCCCGGTCCACGTCGAGACGGAGGATCGCCGAGAGAAGACGCGATGGGTCCTGGGAATTGACCGAGGCCGCTCCTCCTTCACCCAATGACATCCAAAGGTAGCCGTCGGGCCCGAAGAGGAGCATCCCACCGTTGTGTCGTGTGGTGGGTTTATCGAACGCGATCAGTGGCCGCTCGGACGCAGCGTCGGCGAGACCGGGGTCCTGCGACAGCGAGAACTCCGAGAGCTGGGTTTGTTCAGCCGAAAGCCGGTAGTAGTAGACGAAGAAGCGGCCGTTGTTGGCGAAGTCGGGGTGGAACGCCATCCCTAACAACCCCTGCTCGATGCCCCCGCTGTTCACGCGATCGCTGAGGTCCAAGAAGGGCTCGGCGCCCAAGGTGCCTTGTTCATCGAGGATGGATATGACCCCCGTGCGCTCGAGCACGAAGCGACGCGGGTCAGCGGGGGGACTGAGGAGCAAGATCGGTTGCACCAGGTCCGAAATCACTGGTTCGAGGTCGAGTCCCAGCAGTGGCGCCAGCGTCGTGGTCGGGGCCACGGTTGTCGTCGGGGCGGTGGTTAGAACAGTGGTGGCGGCGGAAGTGACTGAGGTGACAGCGCCTGTCGCCATCGAGGTAGGCGGTGCCGAGGTGGGACTGGCTGCCAAGGCGCAGGCCCCGAGAAAGACGAGCCCCCAAGGGCGAAGCAAGCTCAGCGCCTTTCCTTTTTCATCACCCGGTCGGCTTCCTCCAACCGGGCCGCCACCTCTTCCTCGGCTCCTTCGCGACCCGGCTTGTACAGAATCTGAGGATCGGAGCCTTCGGGCCAATAGCTCTGTTCGACCACCCCGCCGGGGTGGTCGTGTGGATAGCGGTAGCCCTTGCCGCCACTGGAGCGGAGATGCAAGGGCACTCGCGGCGAATTGGTATTGGCGACCGCCTCGGTGGCGGCACTGATCGCCCGCGCTACCGAGTTCGACTTGGTTGCCGTCGACAGATAGAGACAGGCTTCTGTCAAGTTGTACGTTGCCTCGGGCAGCCCGACGTGGGCGAGGGCGTCTGCCGCTGCCACGGCGATTTGAAGGGCGACGGGGTCGGCCAGGCCAACATCTTCGGAGGCGAAGACGATCATCCGGCGGGCGATGAACTCGGGGTCCTCGCCCGCGGCGATCATCAGATGAAGCCAGAAGAGGGCGGCATCGGGATCCGAGCCCCGCATGCTCTTGATGAAGGCGGAGATGACGTCATAGTGCTGGTCGCCGGTCTTGTCATAGCGAATGATTCGTCTCTGCAGCGCCTCTTCCACGTCCTCCTTGGAGATCGTCGCTGACCCTCTCTGCTGAGCGAGGGTGGCCGCCACCTCGAGGCTGTTGAGGGCGAGGCGGGCATCACCTCCGGTCCGTTGGGCGAGATCGGCTCGAACCTCCGGATCGATGGACAATCCCCGGTCGCCCAACCCGCGGTCCGAGTCCGACAGCGCCCGCTCGATGAGCGCTTCGATGTCGGCAGGGCGAAGGGGCTCGAGGCGGAAGATCGTCGACCTCGAAATCAACGGCGAATTGACCTCGAAGAAGGGGTTCTCGGTGGTTGCGCCAACCAGGATCACGATCCCGTCCTCGACACCGGGGAGAAGGGAGTCCTGCTGGCTCTTGTTGAAGCGGTGGATCTCATCGAGGAAGAGAACGGTCCGGCGTTCTTCGGTCTCCAAGCGCTGGCGAGCCCGCCCTAGCACCTCGCGCACGTCCTTGACGCCCGCCGAGGTAGCGGACAAAGTCTCAAATGCGGCGTCGGTGTGGGCGGCGACCAGGCGGGCGAGTGTGGTTTTTCCCGTCCCCGGAGGACCCCAGAGGATCATCGAAACCGGGCGCCCGCTCTCCATCATTCTCCGAAAGGCGGCGCCGGGTTTGAGCAAGCCCGGCTGACCTACTACCTCATCGAGGTTCCCGGGGCGCATTCTGGTGGCCAGTTGAGCCACCGTCCGCAACGTCTCCTCGGCCCGGGCTTCGAAGAGATCACCCATCGTCGACGATCTCGAGACCGAGCTCCGCGAGTTGGAACGCTTCGACCTCTGTCGGGCTGCCCGCCATGGGATCCTGCCCCGATTGCGTCTTGGGAAACGGGATCACTTCCCGAATGTTGGCTTCGTTTCGAAGCACCATGAGCAAACGATCGATCCCAAAGGCGAATCCCCCGTGAGGGGGCGTCCCGTAGCGGAGCGCCCGCAAGAACCATCCGAAGCGACTCTCTTGCTCGGAAGGCGAAATCCCGAGGATGTCGAATACACGTCGCTGTACCTCGGGGTCGTGGATCCGAATCGAACCCGAACCGAGTTCCGTGCCATTGACCACCACGTCATAGGCCCGAGCGAGAGCCTCAAGGGGGCGCTCCTCCATGGCCTTCACGTCCTGGGGTGAGGTAAAAGGATGGTGGAGGAAGGTCAAGCCCCCCTCCCCCGGCTCGAACATTGGAAAGTCGGTCACCCATAGGAATTCGAGGTCCTCGTGGGTCTCTGGGCGGCCTAGCTGGAGCCGTAGCTGTCCCAACGCCGCGACGGTGGTCAGCCACTCCCCCGCGACCAGCAACAGCACGTCACCGGGGGCGGCGTCGAGTTCCCGGATCACCTGGCTGACCTCGGCTTCGCTCAAGAACTTGGCAACCGGGGATCGAACGGTTCCGCCTTCTTCGACCACCATCCACACCAGGCCTTTCGCCCCCAGAGATTTGGCCAAATCGGTGAGCCGGTCGGCGCTCGAGCGGGGAAACTCACGGGGGCCGGCGTTGATCCCACGCACCACCCCTCCCTCTTCGATCGCCGAGGCGAATCCCCGGAAGTCGGTCGAGGAGAAAACCGGCCCCAGGTCGACGATTTCCATACCGAAGCGCAAATCCGGTTTGTCAACTCCGTACCGGTTCATCGACTGGTGCCAGGTCAGACGTCGGAAGGGAAGAGGCGGCTTCTGGCCACGGAGGGTCTCGACCGCGGCGGCGATCGTGAGCTCCACCGCATCCTGCACATCGGCTTCCGACCAGAAGGCTCCTTCCAAGTCCAATTGAGTGAACTCGAGCTGGCGATCGGCCCTGGTGTCCTCGTCGCGATAGCAGCGAGCGATCTGGAAGTAACGCTCGACACCCGCCACCATCAGCAGCTGCTTGAAGAGCTGGGGCGATTGGGGGAGGGCATAGAAGCTGCCCTGGCGGAGCCGTGATGGCACCAGCATGTCGCGGGCTCCCTCCGGCGTCGAGCGCACCAAGGTGGGCGTTTCGATCTCGAGGAACCCCAATCCCTCGAGCGTACGGCGAATGGCAGCAATGGCGTCCGAGCGGGCTCGGAGGTTGGCGGCCATGCGGGGGCGGCGCAGGTCGAGATAACGAAATTCGAGCCGGGTTCGTTCGTCGAGCTCGGTGCGATCGTCGAGCATGAAGGGAAGGGTGTCGGCGGGGCTGAGCACCTCGATGGCATGCGCGGCCACCTCCACGGCTCCAGTGGCCAGGTCCGGGTTGACGGTGCCCTGGGGTCGAGGACGCACCTCTCCTTCCACCCGGATACAGAACTCCATCCGTAGCTCTTCGACAATGGCGAGCGCCTCGGGATCCGCCACAACCTGCACCAAACCCGAGGCGTCCCTCAGGTCGATGAAGGTAACTCCCCCATGATCGCGGCGGCGGGCGATCCAGCCTGCCAGGACTACCTCTTGGGCGGCCGGATCAGCACAGTCGAGGGCGTGATGGGTGCGAAAGGTCACTCCCCTACCATCCGTGTTACGGCCTCGGCGACGTTGCGTCGGGCGACGAATTCCTGGCTCTGCCGGGAGAGGCTGCGGACTAGGACCTCGCCCTTGGCCCGCTCCTCGGGGCCCGCCAGCACAACTACCTCGATGCCGCTGCGATCGGCGTATTTCAGCTGCGAGCCGAGCTTGCGGGGTTCAAGGGAGGATTCGGTGTTGATCCCAGTCCTCCGGAGGTCAGCAGCAATCTGCAGCGCCGCCTCGAGGCCCTCGTCGTCGAGGAGGGCAACCAGCACCTTGACCGGGCTTTTGGGGACCGGAAGGATCTCGGCTGACCGTAGCTGCCAAAAGAGTCGGGAAAGACCAATGGAGATCCCCACCCCCGGGAGCTTGCGATCGGTGTAGTGGCCGGCGAGGTCGTCATAACGGCCGCCCGAGCAAATGCTGCCCAGCTCCGGGTGGGCCGTGAGAGTGGTCTCGTAGACGGTTCCGGTGTAGTAGTCCAGGCCGCGGGCAATTCCGAGATCGAGGCCAAACCGATGGGAGGGAACTCCCATTTGCCCTAGCAGCGACAGCACTTCTCGGACCTCACTGACTCCCTGCTCGAGAGCGGCCCCGTTCGCTCTCAACTCGTCGAGCAGGGCAAGGCCACCGTCTCCGGTGACCACCCCCCTCCCCGCCAAGTCGGTCAGGCGTCGGGCGCTCTCCTCCGACACCCCTAACTGGCGAAGCGAGGCAACCACCTCATCCGGTCCCCGCCGCGAAAGCTTGTCGAGCTCGCGCATCATTTGGTCGCCCGATTCCATATCGAGGCTGGTCATCAAGCCAGCCAGAAGCTTTCGGTTGCTGATCCCGATGGTGAATTCCCCGATCTCCAGATTGCCGAAAACGGTATTGATCACCGCTGGAATTTCGGCGTCGTAGCGGAGGCTGAGGGTGTCCTGGCCCACGACGTCGATGTCGCACTGATAGAACTCCCGAAACCTTCCTTGCTGGGGACGCTCGCCACGGAAGACTGGTTGCATCTGGTAGCGGCGGAAAGGGAATGTCAGCTCGTTCCGGTGCTCGGCCACATAGCGGGCCAGGGGCACCGTCAGGTCGAATCGCAGCGCCAGCTCGGGTTCCTCGCCCTGATCGGCTGCTCCACTCGATTGCGCCAGGTAGACCTGTCGTTCGGTTTCGCCTCCGGTCTTGCGCAAAAGCAGCTCGGCCAGCTCCATGGTGGGAGTGGCGATGGGGAGGAAGCCATAGCTTTCGAACCCCCTCTTGATGGCGTCGAGCATGTCCTGGAAGGCAGCCTGATCCATCGGCAAGAGCTCCATCACCCCCGGCATGGTCCGGGGTCGAACGGGCGTGGGTGGAGAAGGGCACACGATCGGGGGGGTCAGGCTAATTAGATGCCTTGCAGGAACGGGTTGTGCCTCCGTTCCGACCCAATCGTCGTCTGCGGCCCATGCCCGGGGAGGACCTGAGTTTCGTCAGGGAGGTCAAGGACTCGGCTCTTCATCGAGGAAAGGAGCGTCTCCCAGTCACCACCGGGCAGATCCGTCCTTCCCACCGAACGGGCGAAGAGTTGATCGCCCGAAAACAGCGTTTCCTGATCTCCGAGGTAAAAGCAACAGTGGCCCGGAGTATGTCCGGGGGTGTGTCGCACCTCGAAGGCGAAGCCCGCCAAGGAAAGGATCTCGGCATCGATCAGATCGGTTCTGATCTCCGCCGGGGCCCAATCACCCGGCGGGCTGGTGCCAAAAAGCCCCTGCAGCTGGAGAGCCGGCTCGAGCGTTAGATAATCGTCTTCGGGGTGGATGTAGACGGCCGCTCCGGTCCGACGCTGAAAGGGGCCGGCGCCTCCCATGTGATCTATGTGGCCGTGCGTCAGCAATAGGGCCACCGGGGCCAGATCTTGATCGTTCAGCAGGCGGCCAATGGCCTCGTCGTCGGGAGGAGCGTCGATCACCACCGCCGCCCCGCCTTTTTCCTGAGCCACTACATACGTATTGGTCTGGGCCACCCAGAGTGGGCGAGAAAGGAGCAGCACTCAGGTCTCGGGCTCGGTAACGATCCGATAAGAGGCAAACACCCCATCAACCCCTTTCAGGTCGGCCAACAGCCGCGGCAAGGCACCGGGATCGGAGAGTTCGACCTCGTAACGAAGGATGGCCACCCGGTCCCTTCCCGTCACAGACGACGAGGCGACGATGTTGCCGCCGAGGTCGGAGATGGCCGCGGTGACATCCCGCAAGAGGCGTGTGCGGTCGAGCGCTTCGACCTGGATCCACACTGCGAAACTTCCTACCCGGTCGGGTGGCCAAGACACCTCCACCAACCGGCTGTCATTGAGGTCAGCGATATTGGTACAGGCGGCTTGATGGACCGATACCCCGCGCCCTACGGTGATGAACCCAACGATCGGGTCGCCCGGGACCGGAGCACAGCAGCGAGCAATGTGGACGAGCATGTCCTCCATCCCTTCGACGATGATTCCGGGCCCGGGGGCTGAGGTTCGCTTCCGGGGACGGGGCGGGGCGAGAAGGTCCTCCGGCTCCTCATCCGGTCGTACCAGGCGGACCAGGCGATTAACCACCGTGGACGCCAGGATCGAACCATCCCCGATGGCAATCAGCAGACCTTCAAGGTCGGTTTTTCCCAGGTCGGTGGCGATATTGGTGAGGAACTCGTCGCGGGCGTTGGCGGTAAGACCGAGGCCTTCCTTGCGAATGGCCGCTCCCAACAACTCCTTGCCCTCGTTGAGCGCATGCTCTCGCCGCTCGCGGGAGAAGAACGCCTTGATCTTCGATTTCGCCCTTGGCGTCCGTACCGAGTTGAGCCAGTCGAGGCTGGGTCCGGCGTCAACCGCCTTGGAGAGAATCACCTCGACGATGTCACCCGACTCGAGTTTGGTCGAAAGCGGAAGCAGGCGGCCGTTGATCCGAACTCCGACGCATCGGTTGCCCACCTCGGTGTGGACCGCGTAAGCGAAGTCGATCGCCGTGGCGGAACGAGGCAGGGCTTTGACATCCCCCGCCGGAGTGAGGACGAAGACCTCGTCCCGGTAGAAGTCAAGCTTGAGGTTCGTCAGGAACTCTTCGGGGTCTTCGGTTTCAAGCAGCGTCCGGATGTCGCCGATCCAAGGGGCGTCGCTTGCCGACGAGCCCTCCTTGTACCGCCAGTGGGCGGCGATCCCTGACTCCGCCAGACCGTGCATCTCCTCCGTTCTGATCTGAATCTCGAGTGGTTTGCCATCCGGCCCGATGACGGTGGTGTGGAGGCTCTGATAGAGGTTGACCTTGGGCATGGCGATGAAATCCTTGAACCGGCCCGAGACCGGAACCCACTTCGAATGGACCAGACCCAGTGCCGCGTAGCAATCCCGGAGGTCATGGGTGATGATCCTGATCCCGATCAGATCGAAGATCTCCTCGAATTCGCGCTGGCTCTCGACCATCTTGCGATAGATCGAATACGGGTGTTTTGGTCGACCGGTGACCCGGGCCGGGATTCCGGAGTCGCTCAAGGCGGCCTCCAACTCCGAAATCACCTTCTCGATGAATACCTCTCGCTCCGGTGATCTTTCGTCCAGCTTGGCCTGGACCTCGGCGTAGATTCCCGGCTCCAAAATTGCAAAACAGCGGTCTTCGAGCTCATGTTTGATCTCCTGAACCCCGAGTCGATGGGCCAGGGGGACGTATACGTCGAGTGTCTCCAGGGCCACTCTCTGCTGCTTTTCGAGTCGCAAGGCAGAGACCGTCCGGATGTTGTGAAGTCGATCGGCCAACTTCATCAGCAGGACCCGGACGTCCTGGGCCATGGCCACCACCATCTTGCGGATGGTCGCGGCCTGCGCCTCCTGGGGCGATGAGTACTGGATGCGATCGAGCTTGGTGACGCCGTCGATCAGCTGGGCCACTTCGGCGCCGAACTGCTTCTCGATCTGGCCCAGGGTGAGGCTGGTGTCCTCAACGGTGTCGTGAAGCAGCGAGGCAGCCAATGTCGTCGAATCGAGTCCGTACTCAGCCAGGATCTCGGTGACAGCGACGGGATGGGTGATGTAGGGGTCCCCCGACTTGCGTACCTGCCCCCGATGGGCCTTCTCCGCCACTCGATAGGCCGACTCGATCAGCTTGAAGTCGGCCTCCGGAAAGTGGCGCCGGTGGTGCGCCTCGATCTGGCCGAGAGCTGTCTCAGTCGTAGCGGATGAGGGCATGAAAGGGAACTCCGTCGATGGCAGCGCGCCCGTTGAGGAAACCGAGCTCGATGAACACGGCCAGGCCCACGACCTTGCCCCCCACCCTTTCGATGAGGTTGACCGCTGCCGCGGCCGTTCCGCCGGTAGCGATCACATCGTCGACGATGAGTACTTGCTCCCCCGCCCCGATGGCATCGACATGCATCTCCAGGGCATCGGTGCCGTATTCGAGGTTGTACGACTGATTGATGGTGGTCCAGGGAAGTTTGCCGGGTTTGCGGAGCGGCACGAAACCGGCCCCGAGCTCGACAGCGACCGGTGCGGCCAAAGTGAATCCACGGGCTTCGATCCCCGCCACCTTGTCGATGGGGAGCTCGCGGTACTCCTCGGCCAGAGCCGCCACCAACTCGCCGAACGCCCCATGATCGGCCAGAACCGGCGTGATGTCCTTGAAGACGATGCCTGGCTCAGGGAAGTCGGGAATGTCTCGGACGAGAGAGGCGAGATTCACCCGAGAATTCTACCGAGTGCTAGCGCCGACCCTTGGGCGGCTTCGGTGCCGGACGCGGGCGCGAGGCCGCCAAACTGCTCGAACTCCGCTCACTTCGAACTCTGGGTCTCCGGCTGCCCACTCGAGGCTCATCCTTTTTCCATGCTGCGAGGAGCGGCGCGGCGACAAAGATCGAGGAATACGTGCTTACCGCCAGGCCCACGAAGAGAGCGAGGGCAAAGTCGCGCAGAGAGGAAGCACCAAAGGCAAGAGAGCCGACAAACAGAATCGACCCAACCGGGAGCAGGGAGCTGAGAGACGTGTTGAGCGAACGGCCCAGCACGAGATTCATCGCTCGGTTGACGATGTCGCCGTAGTCCTCCTTGGGACCGGCTTCGTCGGCCAGCTCCGAGACCTTGTCGAAGACCACGACGGTGTCGTATAGGGAATAGCCGAGAATCGTGAGGAGAGCGATGACCGTCGCCGGCGTAACCTCGAACCAGGTGATCGAGTAGACGCCGACCGTGATGATGAGGTCATGGACCAGGGCCACCAATCCGGACCCGGCCATTTTCCACTCCAGACGCCAGCTCATGAAAAGCGCGACTGCCACCAGAAATACGACCAGAGCGACGAGTGACTGACGAAGGATCAAGGCTCCGAAGCTGGGTCCGATGGAATCAATCGAGATTTCTGCTCGCTCCGTACCGGTAAGGGCAGCGACGTCATCGATCAGTTCCCTTTCTACGTCCGGCTCGAGCGCGGGCGTCTGCAGACGAACCGCCTGACCGTCGTTCACCAACTGGATCACAGCACCCTCGACTTCCGCTTCATCAGTCAAGAGTCGCAACTCCTCGATAGTGGCTCCGGCGCCATTCGGGGAATTGATGGTGGTCCCACCCCGAAATTCAATCCCGAGATTGAGTCCGCGGAAGCCGACGAACCCAAGGGAGATCAAGATCAAGAAAGTCGAGATTTGAAACCACAGTCGCCTTTTGCCAACGAAGTCGAAATTGGTCTCTCCCCGAGAGAGCCTTTTCAAGAAGCTCATTGAGCGGTCCGGCGGATCGAGATCCAGCCCTTTTCTCCGAGAGGAGTTCGGGCGAGGAGATAAATCGCCCGACGGGTGAATGACCTAACCACCACGATGTCAATCAGCGTGGCGAGACCCAAAGACAGGGCGAAGCCCTTGACCGGCCCCACCGACAAGAACCAGAGGAGGCCGGCGCCGAGGATCGATACAGCGTCAGCCGTGAGGATGGTTCGAAAGGCGTGGCGAAATGCTTCATCCACCGCCGACCGAACATTGCGACCGGCCCGAATCTCCTCCTTGATGCGCTCGAAGTAGACGATGTAGGAATCCGCCGCGATGCCGAGGGCGATGATCACGCCTGTCACACCGGCCAGGGTGAGCGTCAGACCCTGCAAGCGGGAAAGAAGGGCAAAAGTCGAAATCAGGAGAGCCCCGAAGACCGTAATTCCAACGATCGCCACCACCCCCATCATCCGGTAGTAGGCAAGCAAGAGGATCGCAACCAATGCCAGGCCGATGTAGCCCGCGATCAGTCCCGCCCGTAGCGAATCGGAACCGAGCGTGGCAGAGACCTTTTGCACCTGCGATCGTTCGAACGCGACCGGTAGAGATCCGTATCGAAGAATGGCGGCGGTGTCTTTGGCTGCCTGCTCGTCGGTCGTGGCGGCGCCAAACGTGATCAGTGCTCTTCCCCCGGTGATGCCTTCAGCACCTACGTCGGCGGCCACTGCCGGTGAGGCGATGACCTCACCGTCGAGAACGATGGCTATTTGTCGCTGCGGGCTTCCCTGAGATTGGGTGGCAGCGGCGGCGGTCATCTCGGCGAATTTCTCCGCTCCCTCGGACGTGAGGTCGAGATTGATCACCCATTGGGCATTCGAGGGATTGAAGCCGGGAACTGCATCCGCCACGTCGCTTCCCACCAATTGCGCGGGTCCCACCGTGAGAACAGCAGGGATCTCTCCGATGACCGAGGTGATCGTCCCCGGGAGATAGGCAGACGTGGCGGCGGGGTCATCTACCAGTGTGAGACCCGTCTCCGGGTCGACGTTCGGAGGCAGAGTGGTGGTTGTGGTGGGCGCGGTGGTGGTGGTCGCCGCAGTCGTGGTCGTCGACTCACCTGTCGTAGTGGCCTCTCCGGCGGCGGTGGTGGAAGTCGTGGTAGTCGTCACCAGTGGGCCTTCGTTCCCCGGGGTTGCCGCCAACACGGGTCGAAACGAGAGTTGGCCGGTTTGGCCGATGGCGTCGAGGGCTCGCTCCTCGTCCTCCACCCCGGGAAGCTGGACAAGGACAGTGTTGCCGCCGGAAATGGCGATATCGGGCTCCGCCACCCCTCCGACGTCCTCGATGCGGCGCCTCATGATCTCGACCGCCTGCGCCAGTACGTCTTGATCGGTGTCGGGTGGAGCAGTGAGAACTACGGAGGTGCCCCCCTGGAGGTCAAGCCCCAACTTGGGGAGGATTCCCTGGTTGATCAGTGCGGCTAACCCACCCCAGGCGATCAAAAGGACGAGCGCGAGCCCGATCAACCGCCGGCGCACCCGATTACTCCTTGGGTTCGAGCTTGCTGCTGATCGCCCGGCGAGCCACCCGGATCCTGCCCTGCTCAACTTCGATCACGACGGAGTCGTCCTCGAGGGAGCGAACGATTCCCTGGATGCCGCCGATCGTCTGCACCCGGTCACCCACGGCCAGCGATGCGCTCAGGCTCTGCTGGGCCCTCATGCGCGCTCTCTGGGGGCGGAGGATGAGGAAGTAGAAGACGGCCAGCATCACCGCCAGGAACACGAA
Organism: Acidimicrobiia bacterium; assembly: GCA_035281645.1. Classification (GTDB taxonomy): domain Bacteria; phylum Actinomycetota; class Acidimicrobiia; order Spongiisociales; family ZC4RG35; genus JACCTH01. Next base: position 67,712 of record DATEDN010000172.1, read on the forward strand.
GCTGCCGATAGGGCTGCCGGTGCCAGGCGCGGTGGAAAGAAAAAGCGTGTCGGTCAACAGGAAAACCTCGGAAATGGGACAACCAACGGAGCCGGGCGAGCTTAGCCCGGAGGCCCGAGAAACCTAAGTCACAGAACCTGAGTAGGGGCGGTTTTCACGACGCGGGCGAGCCATGCGCGAGCAGGGTCGAGCCCGTAGTCCTCCCTTACCTCGATCAAGGCGGGCTCGATCTGGCGCACGTCCCAGCCGTTTGAGAAAGCCTGCCGCAGCTCGGCCTGCGTCACTCGCCGGGGTCCTTCGTCACCGGGCGTGTGCTCGGAAAAGACCAGGAGGTAGAGCGTTCCTCCCGGGGCCAGCACCGAGGCGAGGCTCTCGATATATCGCGCTCGGTCTGCGTCGCCGAACACATGGAAGACCGCCGAATCCATAACCGTGGCGAATCTCCGCCCGAGACGATCGAGCTCGAGCACATCCCCGACCGCGAACTCGGCCTCAAGTCCCCGCTGGGCGGCTTTTTCGATTGCGAGTTCGATGGCTCGCGGGGAGATGTCGATCCCGAGCACTTCGAGACCTTGGGCGGCGAGCATGAGAGCGTGCTCGCCGGTCCCACAGCCACTGTCGAGGACGGGCGACATCATCTCGTCGGCGATCTCGATCCATACCGCCTGCGGTCGGCCGATGTCCCAAGGCGCCCAGTTGTCGACATACGCAGAGTTCCAGTCGAGCGATGGGCCGTCAGAACCTTGTGTCACGCCGTGGGCCCTTCCTGATCGTCGATCCCGCGATACTTTTTGGCTTCCAGCAGAAAATCGGCGAAACGCCCCTCCGCGATCGCCTCCCGGACACCAATCATCAGTTTCATCGTGTACGTGAGGTTGTGGATCGACGTGAGTCGAAACGCGGTCAGTTCGTTGGTCATCAGGAGATGTCGGAGATATGCACGATGATGGTGCTGGCAGGTATGGCACCCGCAATCGGGATCAAGGGGCTGGTCGTCCTCGGCGTTCTCGGCCCGCCGGAGGTTGAAGTCGCCCTTGCTGGTCAGAACTCGTCCGTGTCGGGCGAGGCGGGTGGGCCAGACACAGTCGAAGAGATCTGCCCCCTGTCTCACTGCCTCGAGCACTCCGATCGGATCGCCGAGGCCCATCACGTACCTCGCCTTTTCAGTCGGCAGTTGGGGCATTACCGCCCGCAGGGCCCTCTCCCGCTCGAGCGGGCTTTCCCCGACCGAGAGCCCGCCGATCCCGAATCCGACAAACCCCTGGGCCGCTGTCCGGGCCGCGCTCTCCGCCCTCAGATCCGGGTCGGAGCCTCCTTGGACAATCCCAAAGAGGGCCTGGTCCTCCCGTCGATGGGCCTCGAGCGACCGCTCTCCCCAGCGGAGGCTGAGGGTCATGGCCTTCTCGATCTCGGTCCGGTCGGCTGGGAGCCCTACGCAGACGTCAAGAGCCATGGCGATGTCGGCCCCGAGTTGCTCTTGGATATGAGTCGCCTCTTCGGGACCGAGATCGACCAGGGAACCGTCGTACGTCGATCGAAACCGAGCCCCATCCTCAGTGATCCGCGGAGACAGTGAGAAAACCTGGTAGCCCCCCGAGTCCGTAAGGATCGGCCGGTGCCATCCCCAAAATCGATGTAGTCCCCCGAGCCGGGCCAAGGTCGCAGCCCCAGGTCGGAGCATGAGGTGATAGGTGTTGGCGAGGATCATGTCCGCCCCGATGGTCGTCAGATCGTCGGTGTCGACGGCTCGCACGGCAGCCCGGGTGCCGACCGGCATGAAACTTGGCGTAGGGACGTCGCCATGGGCCGTAGTCAGGGTGCCGGTTCGGGCCTCTCCGTCGGTGGTGCCCATCTTCCAAAAGCCGGCGATCACAGTCGTTCGGCCAGCATCGCGTCGCCGAATGAGGCGAAGCGGTAGTTCCGGTTTGTTGCCACCTCGTATGTCTCCCGCCAGCGCGGGCCCATAAAGGCTGCCAGCAGCACCAGGAGGCTTGTGCGGGGGAGATGGAAGTTGGTCACCAGCAGATCGACGGTTCTGAATTGGAATCCCGGAGTGATGAAAAGGTCGGTGCTGGTTCGCTCGAAGTCGCTCTCCAGGGCTCGAACCACGGTCGTGCCGACCGCCACCACCCTCCCGCGGCATGTCTCGATCGCCCGCCGGGTGGCCTCGGGAATCGAGAACTCTTCGGAATGGATCTGGTGGTCCTCCACCCGATCGGTGGCGATGGGACGAAACGTGTCGAGGCCCACGCGCAACTCGAGCGAAGCCATTTCGATCCCCCGCCGGGCGAGGCCGGCCACCACCCTTTCGGTGAAATGGAGGCCGGCGGTGGGTGCCGCGGCCGAGCCGACCTCGCGGGCGAAGATGGTCTGATAACGCTCTGGATTTTCCAGCTCAGCGGTGATATAGGGAGGAAGGGGGACGGTCCCCACCGCCGCGATGGCGTCCTCGAGATCACCCTCCGCCTTGAGGTGGAGAATGGCGACTCCGCCACTTGGAGCCTCGTCGACGATGGCGGTTATCGGTCCAAAGGCGAGCATGCTCCCCACCGGAAGCCGCCTCGCCGGACGGACCATCGCCCTCCACCGATCGTCGGTGAGCGGACCCAGGAGGAGCGCCTCGACCTTGCCCCCGGTGAGAGACTTGACTCCGCGCAGCCTTGCCGCCCGCACCCGGCTCCGGTTGACTACCACCAGGTCGCCGGGCTCGAGGAGTTCGGGGAGGTCGCTGAAGCTGTGATCGGAGAGGTCGCGGGCATCGAGCAAGCGGGAGCTGTCCCGGGGCTCGACCGGCAACTGCGCGATCCGCTCGGGCTCAAGTTCGTAATCGAAATCCTGGGTCCACACGCCCCACCCATTCTTGACTATCTGCGAACCCAGGGTTCCCAGGGCGGCTGGGCCTACCTACCAGCCCGCAGAACGACCCCTCAGAGCAGGCGCGGCTGCGCGGACCGGGCCACGCCCAGGTGCCGGTAAGCGAGGTCGGTAGCCATCCGCCCCCGCGGCGTCCTTTGCAACAATCCGGATTGGAGGAGGAAGGGCTCATAGGCGTCTTCCACCGTCTCCGGCTCTTCGCCGACCGCGATCGCAAGGGTGGTCAGACCAACCGGGCCCCCGCCGAATTTCCCGATGATCGACTCCAATATCGAGCGGTCGACCTTGTCGAGCCCGAGATCATCAACTTCGTAGGTTTGCAAGGCCCGGAGTGTCGTATCCACGTCTGCCCTGCCATCGGCTCGGGCCACTGCGAAGTCGCGAATCCGGGCTAGGAGACGATTGGCGATGCGAGGTGTCGCCCGGCTTCGGCTCGCTATCAAATGAGCGGCATCGTCGTCGACTTCGACTTCGAGTATGCGGGCGGAGCGATTGATGATCAACGTCAACTCCTCCTCGGTGTAGTAATCGAGGCGATCTTCGATCCCGAAACGGTCTCGCAGCGGCGCGGTCACCTTGCCTTTGCGAGTGGTGGCCCCCACGAGGGTGAACCTGGGCAAATCGAGGCGGATCGACTGCGCTGCTGGGCCCTTGCCGAGAACAATGTCGAGCTGGAAATCCTCCATCGCCGGGTAGAGGACCTCTTCCACTGCTCGCGGCAGGCGGTGAATCTCATCAATAAAGAAAACCGCGCCGTGATCGAGGTTGGAAATGATCGCCGCTAGATCGCCGGGGCGCTCGAGGGCTGGGCCTGACGTGATGCGGAACTCGGCGCCGGTTTCGCCGGCAATGATTCCGGCCAGCGTGGTCTTGCCCAGGCCGGGAGGTCCCGAGAGCAGAACATGGTCCAGCGGGCGCGCCTGAGCGCGGGCCGCCTCGATGGCGATGCGGAGCCGCTCCTTGACCGCCTCCTGGCCGACGAAGTCGCCGAGGGATCGAGGCCGGAGATGAAGGTCGTCCTCGACCAGGGCCGGGTTCAGGATCGAGTCCTCTCTCATCGATTCACCGACGACTCAGCAGCTGAAGGGCCGCGCGAATCTGCTCCGCCACCGGTAGGTCCCGGTCCACCTCGGCGATGGCGCCTCGAATCTCGCTCGGGGTATACCCGAGCCCTTCGAGCGCCTGGCGCAGTTCACCACCGGAGCGGGACACCACCGAAGCCTCCTCCTCGTCGAGCTTGGGCTTGAGCTCGAGCACGATCTTCTGTGCCGAGCGCCTGCCAACGCCGGGCACCACCACCAGGGCATCGACGTCCTCGGTGGCAATCGCCTTCCTCACCTCGGTCACCGATAGCACCCCCAGGATCGCCTGCCCCAGTTTGGGTCCGACGCCGGAGGCAGTGATCAAGACCCGAAACAGATCGCGCTCGGCTTCGGAAGCAAAGCCGTATAGGGTGATCCCATCCTCCCTCCCGTGGAGATGGGTATGGATGACGACCTCCTCGCCAATTCCCGGCAAGTCGCTCTGGGTGCGCGGCGAGGTGATGATTTCGTAACCCACGCCGGCGACGTCGAGGGTAATGCCGATCCGGTTGCGTCCTACCAAGGTCCCTCGCAACCGACCGATCATCGTCGGGTTTCCACCAGCTCTGTACTAACACGCAACGACTGCAGGTGACAGATGGCTACCGCCAGACCGTCGGCGGCATCGGCGGGACTCGGAGGGGCGATCCCGAGGCGCTTTCCGACCATCGTTGCCACCATGCGCTTGTCGGCCGATCCATCACCGGTAATGGCGGACTTGACCATCGTTGGAACGTATTCGAACACGGGCAGTCTTCGCTGGGCTGCGGCGAGGATGACCACGCCGGCGGCGCGCCCTACCGCGGCAGCCGTTTGTAGGTTGCGATTGGTGAACATCGTTTCGATCGCCATTGCGTCGGGTCGGTGCTCATCGATCAAGCTCGAGATACCGCTGTGCAGCTCGAGCAAGCGCTCACCTAGCGGTCGGGTGGGGTCAGTCCGGATTACCCCAGCCGAGATGGCTTCTGGCGAACGGCCCCGGCGAACCAACCCGTAACCGGTGGTGGTCAGCCCGGGATCGATGCCCAATACGAACATGTGTACGGAGGGTAGTCCGCAACCCCGTGCAGCCCGGGATCTTCGTCAGCCGGCGAGCGACGCCAGCACCTCGTCCGGAATCTCGTAGTTGGCGTACACCATCTGCACGTCGTCTAGGTCCTCGAGGGCTTCGACCAGCCGCAGCACTTTGCCAGCGGTTGCCGAGTCGACCGCCACCGCGGTCTTCGGCTCCTGGGTGAGCTCGGCTACTTCGACTTTGAATCCCTCGTGCTCCAACGCTCGCTGCACGGCGACGAGGTCCGTGGGTGCGGTCACGACTTCTACAACGCCCTCACCGGTGCGGACATCCTCGGCACCCGCGTCGAGAGCCGCGAGCAGCACGTCGTCTTCGCTTCCCAGGACTTCGATGTATCCCTTACGGGCAAACAGATAACCGACCGACCCCGGCTCTCCCAGATTGCCGTTGTTGCGGGCAAAAGCAGACCGAACCTCGGAGGCAGCCCGGTTGCGATTGTCGGTTAGCACCTGCACCATCAAAGCCACTCCACCCGGCGCATAACCCTCGTACCAGATCTCCTCGTATTTGGTGGTGTCAGCAGCTCCGGTTGCCCGGGCGATTGCCCGTTCGATGTTGTCCATGGGAACCGCCGATGCTCTCGCCTTGGCCACGGCAGCCGCCAGGGTCGCATTGCCGCCGAGGTCTCCACCGCCCTCTCGAGCCGAGATTTCGATCTGGCGAATCAGCTTGGCAAACAACTTCCCGCGTTTGGAGTCGTTGGCCGCTTTTTTGCGCTTGATCGTTGCCCATTTCGAGTGACCGGACATGGGCTCTATTCAACTAGGCCGATCGGTCAACCAGCCAGTCCAAGAGCATTTGATGAAGGCGATGATCCCCGGTCAGCTCGGGATGAAAGGAACTTGCGAGAATGTGACCCTGGCGAACGACCACTGGATGATCGTCGACCGAGGCGAGCACCTCGACCCCCTCGCCGACCTTCGCCACCCAGGGGGCGCGGATGAATACCGCCCACAAAGGCTCTTCGAGCCCATCGATGGCCAGCTCCTCCTCGAAGGACTCGTTCTGTCGACCAAAGGCATTGCGCTCAACGACGACATCGAGTGCTCCCACCAGTGGCTGCTCGCCGTCAGTCACCTCCCGGGCGAGCAGAATCATGCCCGCACAGGTCCCGTACACCGGCATGCCTTCTTCGATACGGCGTCGGAGCGGCTCCATTAGTCCGAAGCGCACCGCCAGCTTGCCGATCGTGGTGGATTCGCCTCCCGGAATGACGAGAGCATCGACGGCTTCGAGCTGGTCGGGCGTCCGTACTTCGATGCCCTCGGCCCCGAGGGCATCGAGCGTCGCTAAATGCTCGCGGAAGTCACCCTGAAGGGCGAGCACCCCGACGCGAGCCGCCACTTCTCACCAGCCTCGCTCCGCCAGCTTTTCGTTGGCCGGGATCTTGTCAATCTCCAATCCCGGCATCGCCTCACCCAGGCCGCGCGAAACCTTGGCGACGACTTCGGGGTCGGCCCAGAAGGTGGTGGCTTCGACGATGGCTCGCGCGTATGCGGGGGGATCGGAGCTCTTGAAGATCCCGGAGCCGACGAAGACGCCGTCGACTCCCAGCGCCATCATCAAAGCCGCGTCCGCTGGGGTGGCGATGCCGCCGGCGGCGAAATTGACCACGGGTAAGCGGCCCGTCTGGTGGACCTCGCTGACGAGGTCGAAAGGAGCCCCCAGGTCTCGGGCGGACGACATCAGTTGTTCGGATCCGAGTTGGGAGAGCTTGCGAATTTCGTTGGTGACGGTTCGCATATGCGTGACCGCCTCGACCACGTTCCCGGTGCCCGCCTCGCCCTTGGTTCGGATCATCGCCGCCCCCTCGCCGATCCGACGCAATGCTTCGCCCAGGTTGCGGGCACCGCAGACGAAGGGCGTCGTGAACCCCCACTTGTCGATGTGGTGCTCGTTGTCGGCGGGGGTGAGCACCTCGGATTCATCGATGTAGTCGACGTTGAGGGCCTCGAGCACTCGCGCTTCGAGGAAATGACCAATCCGGCATTTGGCCATCACCGGAATCGAAACCGCAGCCTGGATCTCTTCGATTTTGGTGGGGTCGGCCATACGAGCCACCCCGCCCATCTTGCGGATATCGGAAGGTACCCGCTCGAGCGCCATCACCGCCACCGCTCCGGCTTCCTCTGCAATCTTGGCCTGTTCGGCGGTAACCACGTCCATGATGACGCCGCCCTTCAACATCTCGGCCAGACCTCTTTTGACCCGGCTGGTGCCCTTTTCCACGACTACTCCTGCACTTGAATTCTTATCGGAGCCAATGCTACCGGGCAGCCTCGTTCATCCCGATCGCCCTCCGATAGGCATCGCGGTATTTAGCCAGGACCTCCGACCAATCGAATTCAGCCACTCGCTGCCGCGCCCGCTTGCCCATGTCTCGGGTCGCGGCCGGCGATCGGAGAAGCTCGATCAGAGTCGCCGCCAGGTGGCGGGCGTCGCCGGGAGGGACGAGCCGGGCGGTACCCCCGGTCACCGCTCGGAAGGCATCTATATCAGAGGCCACTACCGCGCATCCCGCCGCCATCCCTTCAGCTACCACCACCCCGAAGCTTTCTCCGGAGAGGTTGGGGGCAACGAATATCTCACTCGACTGCAGGCGCCGTGACTTTTCATCTTCATCCACCCGACCGAGGTATCGAACTCGATTCTTCTCGGTCCCTTCGATGCCCATGACGACCAGCTCGGCCCCTTGAACCTTTCCGGAGACGATCTGCCAGGCTTCGGAGAGCACTTCGAACCCTTTGCGAGGATCGGGCCGCCCGAGAAATGCGACCTGCTGAAGGTGTCTTTGGACCCCGGTCCGAAAGCGAGCGGTGTCGACTCCGTTGGGAACGATTTCGACCGGGCCGAAGCGGGCGGGGAGCTCGGCAGCGACCTGGCTCACCGCCGTGAGAATCCGGCCCTCAAAGACGCCGGCCGGAACCAAACGGTAGAGCAGCGACGCCCACTGCGGCTTGGCGGCGTGAAAGGTGACGACAGCCGGAAGCTCGATCGTAAGCGCGGCCCAACCCACCACCGGCATCAAGGGCTCGTGGATGTGGATCAGATCGACTCCGGCGAGTGCGTGCTCAAGCTTGCCTTTCACCCGGGGGTTGATCGAGATCGGCACCTTCGATCGGTTTCCCCTGATCGTTATCGAATCGCCCAGGTCGATCCCCCCGCGGCGACCCCCTCCCGGCCCAATCAGAACCGGCTCGTCACCCGTGGCCCCCAGCCAACGAGATAACTCGAGCACCTGCTGTTGAACACCGCCGTGCAAACCAAGGTCGTAAGGACAGATAAGACCGATCTTCACGACTGTCGATCCGAAGGCCAATTGGGTTGAAAGAGATGCCATTGCTCTGGGGCCTGACGGATGATCCCTTCGAGCGCGATGGCGATGCGCTGGGTCAGGTCCCGCACGTCATCGACTCCGTCGAGTGGAAGCTCATCGATGTCGACCCGATGTCCATCGCCGTCGAAAAATGTGGCGGCAGTGACTATGGGCGCACCCGTTTTCAAGGCCAGGGCTGCTGGTCCCGCTGGAAGGGTCGTCTCCTCGCCAAAGAAAGTCACTTGCACTCCCCGACCCGACAGATCGCGATCACAGAGCAGCGCCACTGCCGCCCCTCGTCGGATGGCGGCTTCGACGTTTCGCATCGAAGTGCGTCCGTGCGGGATGATTGTGATCCCGTATTGAGCTCGCATGCTGACGAACCACTCGGTGAGCCTCTGGTTGGGGAGACGCTCTGCGACGGCCGCGATCTCGATCCCGGCGCGCCGCCCCGAGAGCGCAGCCGGCTCCCAATTCCCCAGGTGAGGTAGCACCAGGATCGCTCCGGTTCCTGCTCTCCCGGCCTTCTCCAGATACTTCAGGCCCGAAATCGACAGACCACGGTCGATCTCGGCGACTCGGCGCGGCCTTACCCAGAAGGTCTCAGCCCAATACCGCCCATAGGAACCGAACATGGCACCGACCGCTCGATCGATATCTGCGCTTGGACCAAGTACCCGCTGCATGTGGCGGCGAGCGATCCGGCGGCGGCCGGTCGCAAAGCGCCCCCAGATGCGGCCCCCGAGAGTGCCGAGCCGCCTCACGACCCCGCTGGGAAGCAGCCCCACCAGCCCGATCCCCAACCGGAATAGCCCGAAACGAAGGGCTTCTGTCACCTGAGCTGTCGGTAGGTGAGCCAGAACCTCCAGAAGACGGTCGACCATGTTGCTGCCACGAGGAGCCACAGCATCGGCTCGATGAACGAAAAGACCAGGCCGAGCGTGAAAAGAATCACGCGCTCCGCCCGTCCCATCATCCCGCCCCGCCCGTCGAGACCTTCGGCCTCGGCTTTGGCCCGCAGGTATGGGACGAGGAGCGAACCTCCCAAGGCGAGGACAATGAGAAGCACCAGGCGGCGCTCCGAGGCGAGGGCGAAGGAGAGCCCGGCGAGCACGGAAACCTCGGCGATCCGATCTGATGCCGCATCGAGCAACGCCCCTCGCGGCGACTCGGTCCCGGCGGCTCGTGCGACGGAACCATCGAGTCCATCCAGGATCGAGCCCGCAAGTGCCACCAGGGCGCCGCCGACAATCATCCCGGCACCAATCATCACCGCACCGGTGACGCTCACGGCCAAACCGAAGATCGTCATGATTTGCGGAGTTATGCCGAGCCGATTGAGAGCCCGGCCGATCGGTTGAAGGACCCACTGCAAGTGGGGCCGAACCCGAAGATCGATCACCGCTGCGAAATGTACTCATCCCGAGGGCCGCGTTCGCCCAAATCTCAGTGGGGAGGCCTTCACTAAGATCGGCCACCCCCAGCCCGAGGAGGTCAGTTGGTTCCCGAGAAGATCCGCAACGTGGCCCTGGTCGGACATGGCGGGAGCGGGAAAACCAGTCTCGCCGAGGCTCTCCTGTTTGTCACCGGGGCTACCACTCGACAGGGTTCGATCGAAGCCGGCACCTCGATGCTCGACTACGAACCCGAAGAGCAGGAACGAAAGATCTCCCTCGGGCTTTCGGTGGCAAGCGTCACCTGGCAGGACCACAAGTTCAACATCATCGACACCCCCGGGTACATCGACTTCTCGGGTGACGCCCGCGCTGCCTTGCGAGCGACCGACCTGGCGCTCTTCGTCGTCTCGGGCGTCGACGGGGTGGAGGTGCAGACCGAGATCTTGTGGCGGGCGGCTGAGGATGAGGGGATTCCGCGGGCGATAGTGATCACCAAGCTCGACCGTGAGCGGGCCTCGTTCACCAGGACACTGGCCCAGCTGCGCGACGCTTTCGGCAAGCGCGTAGCTCCGGTGCAGGTACCAATTGGCATCGAAGCCGATCTCAAGGGAGTCGTGCGGGTGGTATCGGGCCGCTCCTTCACATATGGACCCGAGGATCGCACCGGGACCCTCAGCCAGACAACACCTCCGGAGGCGGAAGAACTGGCAGCCTCGACCCGGGAGTCTCTGATCGAATCAGTTGTTGAGACCGACGACGAGCTGATGGAGAAATTCTTCGAAGGCGAGGTACCCGACGCTGACACGATCGTCAGGACAGTCCACCAGGGAATGTTGAAGGGCGAGATCTTTCCCGTGCTTGTGGCTTCGGCGGCCCGCCGTATCGGAGTCGACACCCTGTGCGAGTTTCTCTTCGACTTTGCTCCTAACCCGCTCGAACGAAGCCTTCCTCCTCTCGCCAAGGGCGAGCCGATTCCTCTTAGCCCCGACGGGCCGGTCCTCGGCTATGTCTTCAAAACCATCAGCGATCCGTTCGTAGGTCGCATCTCTCTCTTTCGGGTCTACTCCGGGACCGTCCGGGCTGACGATGACCTTCACATCTCGGGCGGCGGTCACGCCCGCATGCACAACTTGTTCTATCTCATGGGGAAAGATCACATCGACACAAAGGAGATTTCCTGCGGGGAGATCGGGGCGGTTGCCAAGGTGGAGACCCTCCACGCCGGCTCGACCATCCACAGTCCCTCCCTCGAGATCGAGCTGGCGCCAGTGACTTTCCCGAATCCGGTAACCGAGCTGTCGATCTCCCCCAAGAGCCAGCACGACGAAGAAAAGCTCTCGACCGCCCTGCATCGAATCGTCGAGGAAGATCCCACCCTGCGAGTCGATCGCAAGCCGGAGACAGGCGAGACGGTGCTGGCAGGCCTCGGCGACGTTCATCTCGACGTGACGTTGGCCCGCATCCATCGCAAGTTCGGAGTTGAGGTGGCCACTGCTCTACCCCGGGTTCCGTATCGGGAGACCATCACGTCGGTGGCGGAGGCCGAAGGCAAGCACAAGAAACAGACGGGTGGCCGCGGCCAGTTTGGGGTTGCCTTCGTCAAATTCAGCCCGCTTCCCCGCGGTTCGGGATACGAGTTCATCGATGCCATCAAGGGAGGTTCCATCCCCCGCCAGTTCATCCCCGCGGTCAACAAAGGGATTCAGGAGGCCCTAGAGAGGGGCATCCTCGCCGGTTACCCCGTGGTCGACCTTGCCGCCGAGGTTTTCGACGGGAAGTACCACAACGTCGATTCCGACGAGTTGTCGTTCCGGATGGCGGGGATCCAGGCTTTTCGAGCAGCGGCGCCCAATCTCAAGGCGGTTTTGCTCGAGCCCATCATGCGGCTATCCATCCGCGTGCCCGACGACTACACCGGCGACGTAATGGGTGACATCAACTCCAAGCGCGGACGGGTGCTCGGCATCGACTCCGATGGCAACAGTCGGGTCATCGAATCCGAAGTGCCGATGACAGAGATTCAGAGATACGCCGCCGACTTGCGCTCTATGACGAGCGGTCGGGGGACATTCGAGGTTCGCTTTGACCACTACGCCGAAGTTCCGCACCAGGAAGCCCAGAAGGTCATCGCGGCCAACGCCAAAGACGAACACTGACATGGCCGACGCGGTTCTTCGATACGAGGACCGGGAAGTCAACCTCCCCGTGATCGAAGGGAGCGAGAACGAGGTTGGACTCGACATCTCGCGCCTCGCCGCCGAGACCGGTCTCTTCACTCTCGACCGGGGATTCGGGAACACGGCTGAGAGCCAGAGCAAGGTGAGCTTCATTGACGGGGCGGCCGGGATTCTCCGCTACCGCGGCTATCCGATCGAGCAACTCGCCGAGCGGGCCTCGTTTCTCGAGGTCGCATTTCTGCTCCTCTACGGGTCCCTCCCCACCAAATCAGAACTGGCCTCCTTCGAGGATTCCGTCACCAGGCACACCTTGCTGCGGGAGGACATGAAAAACCTCTTCGAGGCTTTCCCCCATGAGGCGCATCCGATGCAGATCCTGGCATCGGCCACATCGGCCCTCGCCACCTACTACCCCGACGCCCTCGATCCGCATAACCCGGAGGCGGTCGATCTTTCGATGCATCGGCTGCTGGCCAAGGTCCCCACCATGATCGCCTGGCTCTACAAGTACCGGGTTCATCAGCCGTATGTGTATCCCCGCAACGACCTCGATTATTCGGCCAACTTCCTGCACATGGTGTTCTCCATTCCAGCTGAGCCGTACACACCAGACCCGGTGGTGGCGGCGGCACTGAATGTCCTCTTGATCCTCCACGCCGATCACGGACAAAACTGTTCGGCGACGGCCGTGCGCCTGGTGGGCTCGGGCGACGCCAACCTCTTCAGTTCGGTGGCCGCAGGAGTTCACGCTCTCTCCGGGCCTCTCCACGGAGGAGCCAATCAGGAAGTTCTGGAGATGCTCGGAGAGATGGCCGCGGACGGTGGGGGCGTAGCGCGATATGTCGCCCGAGCCAAGGATCGCGACGATCCGTTCCGTTTGATGGGCTTTGGGCACCGCATCTACAAGAACTTCGATCCCCGAGCACGAATCATCAAACAGGCGGCATCCGATGTGCTGGCCAAGCTCCGCATCGACGATCCGCTACTCGAGATCGCCCAGGAACTGGAGGCGACAGCACTCGCCGATGATTACTTCATAGAGCGCAAGCTCTATCCCAACGTCGACTTCTACTCAGGCATCATCTATCGCGCCCTCGGATTCCCGACCGACATGTTCACGGTGCTCTTCGCCCTGGGGCGCCTGCCCGGCTGGATGGCGCAATGGAAAGAGCTCAAAGAAGATCCCAAAACCCGTATCTATCGGCCGCAACAGGTTTACAACGGTGAGACCGAAAGGGAGTACCAACCGCCGGCTTAGGGTTGGCAGCCAGCTGCTCGGGCGGCGGTGTCTAGGTGGATGGCGAGGTCGCGTATCCCCAACTCGTTGACCACGACGACTTCGGCGGGGAGGTCATCTCGCCACGCGCCGGCCCGGACGAACTGATCGACCAGAAACTGCACCTCGCCGCCGAAGTTGGTCACGAATCCGCTCACCGTCTCTTCCATGTACTTGCCGGTCTCGGCGATGTACTCGTTCCAAGCCGCCTCGCGTTCACTTTCATCCAAACCCGCCATTGGATGTCCATCCACCGTCGGATCGGACTCGTTCCTTTGGTCGAGATAGGAGGCAATCTCCCGCGCGGCCCCAAAGGCACGGTCGCACGTGCTCGTTTGTGGATCGATCGGTACTAATACGGGTTCGGGCTCCGGTCGCGTCAGGAGGAACGTGGCCGCGCCTCCGACCAATGCGGCGCTGACAAGCGCCACCACTTGCCCCAACCGCCCCGAAAGCATGCATTCATGCTACGAACGGGGTCCTTCTATTCAATAGGTTCTGGTGCTCAGACCGGAGGTGGAAGTGTCGACGGCGACGGGAGTTCGGTGGAGAAGGTCTCGGTGTATGGATCACCAATGACTTCTCCGCTGACGCCATCGACCACGACCAAGGCCCGCGCCGCCGGCGGCTCTGCCGCGTCGTACATGACGACGTGCCAGCGCGGACGCGACCGCAGCCCGAAAAAGATGACCGCCGCCGAAGCATGGCCTATGGGAAAGGGTGCGTTACGGGAGGCGATTACGAGCGCCTCCTCCGGTTGCAGGTTGAGCGGCCAGGCTGCCAGCCAATGCCAGGCGGCGAGACCCAGCATCACTCCCGCCATGGCGGCTCCGATAGCCCGGTTCGGTGTCACCAATAAGACCAGAGAAGCAGAAGCGAGAAAGATCCAGGTTCCCGCCCGTCGCCGTCGGGGAGACGGAAATCGGTAGGGCCCACCGACTGAGGAATCGAGGTCTTCGGGAACTCCGGCGCTCTCGGCAACCTCGGCCGGGATGTTGATACGTTCCATCAGGTCCCGGGGGGAGTGCTTGCCTCAGCCATGATCGTCAGCGCCTCGGCGACGGGGACTCCGCGCTTGTCGCGGTCTTCGCCATAGCGGCGAAAACCCACCGACTGGGCCTCGACATCTTTATCCCCTACTACGAGCAGGAAGGGATGCTTTTGAGTCAGGGCGCGCCTGATCTTCTCGCCCACGGTCTCGCTCGAATGATCGACCTCAACCCGGAGCCCCCGTCGGCGAGCAGCCGCCGCTACTTCTCGGGCGTAATCGATGTGCCGGTCGGCGACCGGCACCACCGAAGCCTGCACGGGTGCCAGCCAAGCGGGCAAGGCGCCGGCGTAATGCTCGACAACCACCGCCAGGAATCGATCTATCGAGCCTGCCTTGGCGCAGTGGATCATGAAGGGAACCTCTCCCTGATTGTCCGAAGTGGTATAGGTGAGCCCGAAGCGGGCCGGCATGTTGAAGTCGAATTGAATAGTCGACATCTGCCAACGGCGGCCAATGGCGTCGCGAATGTGGATGTCGATCTTGGGCCCGTAGAACGCCCCCTCTCCCGCGGCGAGGCGGTAGCTGATTCCGGCATCCTGCAGAGACTTCTCGAGAGCGCGCTCGGCCGCTTCCCATTGTGAAGGGTCCCCCACCGACTTCTCGGGCTTGGTGGAGAGGTCGGCTTCGAACTCCGAGAACCCGAAATCTCGCATCCAAGTTGTGACGAACTCGAGATGAAGAGCCAACTCCGAGTCAAGCTGGTCACCTCGACAAAAGGTGTGGGAGTCATCCTGCGTGAAACCCCGTACTCGGAGCAGGCCGTGCAACACCCCCGACCGTTCGCGTCGATAAACGGCTCCCAGCTCGGACAGCCGAAGAGGTAGCTCGCGATATGAACGACCCCTGCTTCGGTAAACAAGGATGTGAAACGGGCAGTTCATGGGCTTGACCCGGTAGAACTCCGCTTCGTCCACCTCCATACCGGGATACATGTTCTCGGCGTAGAAGCCGAGATGACCCGATATGTCCCAGAGCGCCTCGCGGGCAAGGTGCGGGCTGACTACGAACTCGAAACCGAATCGCTCGTGCAGCCGACGCGAGTGGTCCTCGACGACCTTGCGAAACATTCCTCCCTTCTGATGCCATACCGCCAGGCCCGGGCCCAGTTCGCGGGGGAACGAATAGAGGTCGAGTTCCTGACCCAGGCGGCGGTGATCTCGAAGCTCTGCTTCCTCGATTCGGTGGAGGTAGTCCCCCAGGGCTTTCTCGCTCTCCCAGGCCGTTCCGTAGATACGTTGCAGTTGCTGGCGCTTCTCGTCACCTCGCCAATAGGCCCCAGCAGTTCGCATCAGCTTGAAGGCCGGTAGTCGGCCAGTCGACGGAAGATGCGGGCCTCTACAGAGATCGACGAAATCCCGGTTCCGGTAAACCGTCACCTCGGATGCATCCTCGACCTCGCCGGGATCGACCGAGGCGATGATTTCCTTCTTGAGGGGCTGGTCAGCAAAAACCTCCAAAGCCTCTACGGCGGAGAGCACGCTGCGATCGAATGATTGATTCTCGGCCACGATCTCGCGCATGCGAGATTCGATTTGCTCGAGATCTTCTGGAGTAAACGACCGACCGATGGCAAAGTCGTAGTAGAACCCGTCTTCTATCGCCGGACCGATGCCGAAGTGTGCTCCCGGGTAAAGGTCGAGGACGGCCTGGGCGAGGATGTGAGCCGCGGAATGGCGGAGGATGTGCCGACCTTCATCGGTGTCGGCCGTGATGACTCGGAACTTTCCACTCGCCTCAATCGGACGGCTGAGATCGAGCAGCTGATCGTCGAGAGCAACCGCTACTGCAGCAGCTGCCAGACGCGGACCAATCGAGCGCGCGACCTGCTCTCCGGTCCTGCCGACCGGGTGAGAAGCCGTCGTTCCATCTGGGTAAACAAGCTCAATGTCCATGAATCGTCTCAGCTAGCCTTGCCGCCGAAGGGTACCCCCCGGGTACTCGAGCTCAGTTCCGATTTCCCCCGACCCAGAGCAGCCCCGAAAAGTCAAAGGTATCCATGGACCCAGAGACCATCCTCAGATCAGTTTCGCCGAGCGCGACTCAGGTCGAAGTTTCGGCCGGCGCGAACCGGGTCTTCCGGCTGCGAGAGGAAAAGGGCGGCACCAGCATCGTCAAGATCTATGCCACACCGACTCGCGAGCGTCGGGAACGCCATGCCCTGGTGGCGTTGGACAAGGTCCAGGGCGTGCCCAAGATTCTTAGCCGAGGCATCGATGACGGAACCGCGTGGATCCAGATGACCGATGGCGGCAATTGGGACTTGGCGAGTCTTCCCCGCAACCTCAACATCCTTCGTTCGGCGGGCCGCGTGCTTCGGGGAGTGCACGAGTCGGATGCCTCTATGACCAACCTCTCGAACGCGATAGACAACGAACAGATTGGTGCCCACTTCCGAAACACCATCGAGCGGTTGGGGAAGTACCGACGTCGCCTCAGCCTGCCGGCCGATGTCCTCGATCAGGCTGCATCGGCTGGCCCACCGGTAGCGAGCCCCGCCAAGCCGGCCCACACGAGACCGTTCCCCAACCAGTTCCTGGTCACCGAAGCCGGACAAGTCACTTTGGTCGACTGGGAATGGGCCACAGTCGCTCCACCCGAATGGGATGTCTCGTTGGCCAGCTGGCAATTCTCGAAGCTGCTCGGAGAAGAAGCTGCAGGCGCCTTCCTCGAGGGATATGGCGCTGTCGTATCGGCGACGCGGTTGAAGAGCTGGATTGCTTACCACTCAGCCATGCTCATGTTGGAAGCCGCTGAGAAGCGCGATGGGAGGCTGCAGGACATGGCACCTCTCGTCGCCGATCTGGCCGCCGCCGTCGGCTAGAACGCGAAATCCACCAATCCTCTAGCGCACTTACTTAGCCTCCTCGCCAGAGGAGGACGCATTGCTCGAAGCACTCTTGGCGGCTACCGCCACTTCAGGGTTGCTGGTGCTTGCTCGAGGGCACCGTCGGCCGGCGGGGTCGGGCGAGATCTGGATTCAGGATTCTGACGAAGAAGATCTCCCCTGCCCTTGGTGTTATAGCCAGACCGACGCGCAAGACGATCGCTGCGGAAGCTGCGGCCGGCGCTTCGGTTGACTCAGACAACCCGGACAAACGAGCGATCGACGTGGTCGACGTAGAAGCCGAGGTCCCGGTAAAGGTGAACTGCCGGGTGGTTGTCGCCATCGACGTACAAGAAGGACTTTTCCGCCCCGGCCTTCGCTAACCGGATCAAACCATCCAAAACCAACGCCCGGCCCAGGCCCTGACCCTGAGCCTCGGGGGCGACGGCAATCACGTAGATCTCGCCTTCGCTTTCTCCGCCTTTGAGCCAATTGAACCCCACCAGCTGTGTCCCTCGCCTGGCCATCAACACCATCTCCGGATCGAACCAATCGCGTTCGGTTCTCAGAGCAAGTTCGGCTGCGGTCCAGGCACCGTTCTCGGGGTGATTGCCAAAAGCCTCATTGTTGAGGCGAAGCAGGTCTGCCTCGTCTCGTCCCGGTCGGAATGAGGTGACTTCGATTCCGGGTGGATATTCAACCCGATCTGATCGAGGTCCGTGGTGCTCCATCTTGAAGAGCTGGCGCTCCTCCTTGAAACCCTCCCTCACCGCCGCCGTCGCCAAACCGGGATGAAATAGCCAGGCCCGCAGGGCCCTTCCCCCCCGCCGCCTGACTTCGCCCACGGCTGCTTCGAACAGCCGGCGGTAGTGCCTGTGCAGGCGGAACTCAGGAGCAATCGCCATCTCCATCGCCCACCGATCGCCGCTGGCAGGAGTCAGTGCTACAAACGCCACGATCCTTCCCTGGGAACGACCGACGAGCCCGATCAGTTTGGGATCGCGGGTTAGCCCGATCGCTTTGCGCTCGCCTATTGGGCGATGTCCGTCGACCCTCTCGACGCTCTCGATCAAGGCTTCGATCTCCCCCAAATCCTTTTCGAGTGGCGCCGGTTGGATCTCCATCGCAGGGTCCATGTCGTGCGGACGCTACCTAGGCAAATTCTGAGCGGCTCCTATGCTGATTTGACTCGATGTTTGGCAACTCATGAGCGCGGTGGGCCTGGTGCTGGGAGGCGGGGGCATCACCGGTGCAGCTTTTGAGATGGCAACCCTCATGGCAATCGAGTTGGCCACGGGTTGGAATTGCAACGACTCCGACGTCGTTGTCGGCACTTCGTCGGGAGCCTTTGTGGCAGCACTGGTTCGCCACAATCGTCTTGACCTCGACTCCCTGGTGCTCCCCGATGACGGTCGCACCGAGGTGGCGCTCCGCATCAAGGAACGAACCTATCGGTCCCGTCCGGGTGTTCATCTCGGTAAGTGGATGCGGCACGGATTGCTGCCGGGAATGCGAAGACCCGGCCTTACACTTCTGCTGGGCTCGCCGGCGCCGTACGACACCACTGGTCTCGGAGATTGGGTTCGCGAGGAACTGGGAACCGAAGCCGAGGGCTGGCCTGACCGGCCAACAGTCATCGTTGCCTTCGATGCCTCGACCCGCCGCCGAACGGCCTTTGGCACCACCAATGCCCCTGATATCGGTTTGGCCGATGCGGTCTGCGCTTCGACCGCCATTCCTTTGGTCTTTCGACCCCACATCCACGACGGTCGGCCCTACGTCGATGGGGGCGTCGCTTCCGGAACCCATGCCGACCTGGTACTAGGCAACGTCCGTCCGCTTGACCTTGTGCTGGTGATTGCCCCGATGGCTGCGGAAGAAGAGCGCCGCGGCGCCTTGCCCCATGAGCGTCTCTTCGATCGAGTGGGTAGGCGCTCACTCGACGAGGAAACGGCCCTCATAAAAAGGGAGTGGCCCGAAGCCGAGGTGCTGGTGATCCGGCCAACCCCTCAGGTCCTGGCATCGATGCGTCCTAACCCCATGGACCCCGATCTAGCGGTGCCAGCCTTCGTCCGCACGCTCATCGGCATGAAGAAATGTCTTGGCGAAACCGCAACCTGGTCGATCCTCGAACGCCATCTCGGAGCTGCGGCGCGGGTCCATCAATCAACCTGATCTTTGATCGAAGCCTTACGACAAATCGATGCCTGGCCGGTGCCGAACGCGGCGGTGGCGGTGCTGGCACCCGACGGTTTGGTGGGACAGCGCGGGGACCTCTCGTACCGCGGTCCCTGGGCATCGGTGACCAAACTTTTCACCGCCTATGCAGTTCTGATGGCTACCCAGGATGAGGAATTCAGCTTGGACGATCCAGCGGGCCTCGAGGGCGCCACGATCCGCCATGTCCTCGCCCATGCCTCCGGGTTGCCTTTTGAAGGAGAGGTGGCCATCGCCCGGCCGGGAACCCGCCGCATCTACTCGAACTCCGGGTTCGATCTTTTGGGGAAAGTGGTCACGGAAAGGTGTGGCCACCAGTTCGCCGACTATCTCCAGCTCCAGGTATTGGAGCCGCTCGGGATCAGCGCCGATCCAGTCGGTCGGCCCTCCGAGGGGCTCGCGGGAGATCTGGGCGGACTGATCGCCTTTGCCAAAGAGCTCTTGTCGCCGACGCTGGTTAATCCCGAGCTCTACGGAGTAGCCACGACCGTGGCCTTTCCGGGGTTGAGCGGAACACTGCCCGGAATCGGTCGCTATGACCCCCTCGATTGGGGTTTGGGGTTCGAAATTCGCGACGGTAAAGAGCCCCATTGGACCGGACGCAAGAACTCACCCGAAACGTTTGGCCATTTCGGGGGAACGGGATCGTTCCTCTGGGTGGACCCCCGGCTAGGCCTCGCCATGTGCGGGTTGTCCGGGCGTCAGTTCGACAACTGGGCGATGACCGCTTGGCCGACTCTGGCCGACGCGGTCATCGCCGAGTTGGGTTAGTTACTGGTTGGAACCGGGGTCAGGCCACGCAGTCGGGATCGGCCTGAAACACCCCGGTGGGTAGACCGGTCTGGGTGTGCGCCTGGTGGATGGCGCCAACCATGATCGTGTCGAACCCCTGGGAATGTGCGCTGGCCACCAGGTTGATATGGCAATGCGGGCCCGGGGCACTGTTGCCACCGTTTCGGTCCAGGGCATTGGCAACCCCGGTTGGCTGCGTGGCAGCCATTGCGGGCAAGGCTATGCCCAGCAACAGGACCACGAACAACGACATCACGACAAGACGTCGCATGAGTCTCCTTCCACTCGCCTCGTTGAAACAGTACGGCTCCGGCGGGCTAATCGGTTCGCAGCGCCAGCGAACCGTGTCCACCTACGTCTGCGTACAACTGGGCACGCGGTGATGAACAAGGAGGAGGAACTTCCCATGTCAGAACAAAGCCTCTACGAAAGGCTCGGTGGCGTGTTTGCGATCGCGGCCGTGGTCGACCATTTCAGCGACGCAATCGTCAAGAATCCGATGGTCGGTCAAGCGTCCAAGAATCCGGCTTTACGAGAGTGGCATACCCAGCAACTCGACCGGTTGCCGGGATTGAAATTCATGCGGACCCTCTGGGTTTGCAACGTCGCCGGAGGACCGTTCCAATACCAGGGAACCAGGCCCGGGCTAACACCCATAGGCCTAGAGGAAGCACATCGCCTTCTCCGCATCACTCCCGAGGAATTCGATGAGGTCGCGGCCGAGCTAGGCCGGACCCTCGACTTTGTTGGAGTTCCCAGCCAGGAGAAGGAAGAAGTCCTTGCTGCCTTCGCAGCCCATAAGGACGAGGTGACCGAAGGATCCCGCACCATGGCGCCTGCCTGATCGATTGCGCCCAGCCGGCGAGGCGTCGCTGAGCCGGCTCTCGGTTTGACCCCGCCCTGAGGGGGTACAGGGAAACCGTTCTGGTAGGACCTGTAGAGGTGCCGCGTGCAAATGGTGGTCGGTAGACGGTTGGGTTTGCTGATGGTTGTGCCGGTGGCGCTTGGTGGATGCCTTGGCGATCGACCCGCCCGATCGGGTGACCTGGCCTTGCCCGATGGTTTTGTGGCCGATGTTTTTGTCGAGGGGCTGGCGGCTCCGACGATGGTCGCCTTCGACGACCAAGGCCGAATGTTGGTCGCCGAAAGCGGTTACGGCGGAGGTGGCAACCCCAAGGTCACGCGAATTGAGTCGGACGGTTCTCGCACCACCCTGGCTGAGGGAGACGCCTTCGGCGACCAGGTTCCGATCACGGCGATTGCAGTGAACGAGGGGCAAGTCTTAGTTGCCCATGCCGGCACTGTCTCAGCGGTGGGCGAAGACGCAACACTGACACCGGTCGTAGCCGACCTTCCCGGGCTAGGTGATCACCAAGCCAATCAAATTGCCTTCCACGACGGTTGGATGTACGTAGCCGTGGGGACGATGACCAACTCCGCCGTCGTCGGGACCGACAACGCCGTTTTCGGCTGGCTGGAACAACCCGAGAAACGCCAGCTGCACGACGTTCCATGTCAGGACATCGCTGTCGCCGACCGGGTCTTCTCGGCAGATAACCCCCTTAAAGATGAGCCTGGTCAGGTCAGCACCTCCCCCTACGCCGCTTTTGGCGATACCACCACTGCCGGTTCCACCGTGGCCGGGGACGTGCGTTGCAATGGAGCCATTCTGCGAGCGCGACCGGACGGCTCCGAGCTCGAGGTCTATGCCTGGGGCTTTCGCAATCCATACGGCCTCGAGGTAGGGCCTGACGGTGGCCTCTACGTCACCATGCATGGTTTCGACGCCCGTGGGGAGCGGCCCATCGAGGACGCCTGGGACTGCTTTTATCGGGTGGAGCAGGGAGCGTGGTACGGATTTCCTGACTTTGCCTGCGATACCCCGGTCACTGATCCCCGGTTCAAGCCCGTCGACAAACCCCAGCCCCAATTCCTGCTGGCCGAGCATCCGGGCACCCCGCCGGCGCCAATCGCACGTTTCGACCCCCATGCCGCCACCAATGGCTTCGCCTTCGCCCCCTCCGAGGCTTGGGGCGCAGCAACCGATGCCTTCATCGCCCTTTTCGGCGATTTCACTCCTGCCACCGGAACGGTGCCGAGGCCGGTGGGAGTCGAGGTGGTGAGAGTCGATGCCACGAATGGTGAGGTGACGACATTCCTGGCCAACAAGAACTCCGGCGCCGCTTCGACTCACAGCGCCGGCGGTCTCGAGCACCCCTCCGATGTCACCTTCGGACCGGACGAAGCGATGTATGTGACCGACTGGGGAATCGCCAACATCACCGTCGATGGGCTGAAGTTGGAATCGAACACGGGCGTGGTCTGGCGAGTGACGCCGGGAACCACTGGAGGTGAAATCCCGGGCGGGATCAGCCTGGTCTACACCCTGGTCGCCACCCTCGCCCTGGGGGCGATCACCCTCTGGATGGTCCGGGGAGGAGCTCGAGGGCTTAAAGCCCCCTTTGGATTGCTGGCGGGCGTAGTCGCCTCTTTAGTGATGGGTGTTGCGGCAATGCTGGCGTCGGCGCTGGCTCTCAACCTGCCCTGGTATGCGCCCCCTCGGGTCTTCGCCACGATGGTGATGGGGCGGGCAGCGGTGGCCAACATCCTCGAGTTCGCATGGCTGCCATTCCTGGTCGGGTTGGTGGTGGTGGTCGTCCTTGGGGCGGTGCTGGGAGCCCCCTTCATGTGGCTTCTTCGCACTAACGTGTCTTGGCGGATCGTCCTCGGAGGGCTTTTCTACGGCCTGACCGTGTGGGGCCTCTTGCAGTACGCGCTTTTGCCGCCGCTTTTTCCTCTCGTGGCCGAGAAGGGGTTCCCCCCGTTTTGGTATGGCGTGGCCTTCGCCATATACGGCCTCGTTCTCGGATGGATCGCCGGGTTTTCGAAGGTGGGCACCATCGAGCGCGAACCAGTGACCGCTTCCGCGTGAGGGCGATCGGCGGAATGGCTCGAGACCGCGCCCTTCAACCCTGCCGCGAGAAGACCGATGACTTAGCGGTGCCCGAGCGCGGGATTGGCCACCAGAGGAGCGCTTCATGAAAGTCAGCCTCCACGACTTGGAAACGACTTCACATCAATTGCATTGTTGTGGGCTTGTCATCCTCAACGGCAACTTGGACATCGCTAGTGCGGCTGCGGTGAATGCACAGGTCAACTATCTGCACGAACAAGGCATGAGTCACCTGCTCTTTGATTGTGCTGCGCTCGAATTCGTCGACACCACTGGCTTTCGCTCTCTGATCAATGCCCACCAAGCCTTCCCTGGCGGCATCGCGGTCATAGCTCCCCAAAATGGCACGAGTCAACTGATCAAGATTATGGGCGTGAGCAAACTGCTTCCCGACTTCGACACCGTGGGCTTGGCCCAAGAACATCTGCATGTCGAGCACGAGAAGGTCCGTCCTCGACTAGAGGAGTAAGCCGACGGAGTCGCGCCTGACCAAATGGCGGCTTCTTTGGGAGGCAAGACTCCGCAAGGGTTTCCAGTGGGCGCTACTGGGATCGAACCAGTGACCTCTGCCGTGTGAAGGCAGCGCTCTACCGCTGAGCCAAGCGCCCGGAATCGAGCAATGTTAATGACGCACGCTCACGTGTTTGTATGAGTCTGTGAACCGCAAACGCTTCGAACTCGAGGTAGATCAAGTGATCGAGAGCCTCCCAGATTGGGTCTTAGACCGAGTCGACAACCTTGTAATCGTCGTCAAAGAGCGCCCGACCCATGAACAGGATCCACAGGGCGAATTGCTTGGAATTTACGAGGGGATTTCATTACGGGACCGGTCGGCCGATTACTGGGGCGTGGGCCCGGATCAAATCACAATTTTTCGGCAACCCCATCTCGACCTAGGCCTGGACGAACGAGAATTATCCGAGGAGATAAGGCGAACCGTCTTGCATGAGATCGGGCATTACTTGGGCATCGACGACGCCCGGCTACACGAACTTGGGTGGGATTGACTAACCCCGACGAGTCCGCGCTATCCCAGCCTTTTTGAGCGTCGCCGCCGGAACTCCCGCCCCCCGCCACGCCGCATAGGAAATCCCCTTGCGGTCGGCGTAGGCCTTGGCCACTTTGGTGAACTCTTTTTCCAACGAGTCGATATCGCTTGTGTCAGACAGGGAGATAAGAGAGCCTTCGGCCTCGATCCGGCTCTGATGCAGATCAACCCTTCTTAACGGATCCCGCTCTTCTTTGAGGCGAGCATCTATCGACGCCAACTTCTTTTCAACACTGTCTTTTGTGACGGGTCGCCCTGGTTTCCGGGCAGCCAATGCCTCGAGATATGCCTTGATCGCCTTGGCTTCCTTACGTCCTTGGACGAGTGCCGCCTTGTGCTCGGCCGACATCGCCATCTAATCCTGCCTCCTGTCAGATAACTCGCTCTATTCATCATGCCATGAAAGTGAAATAGCTGCCGATTATGCCG
>DATEDN010000173.1:0-5615 GCA_035281645.1 Acidimicrobiia bacterium
CGCGGCTCGACATCTTGTTGGTTCGGAAGCTGGGAGCTCCTTTTCAACCCGAGCTGGCGATGGGGGCCATCGGCGAAGACGGCATCAGAGTCCTCGACGACGCCATGGTGGCGCGGTTACGAATTAGCCAACGAAGGATCAACGCCGTCGAGGTGCGGGAAAGGCAGCGAATCGAAGAAGCGAGCGAACGCTTCCGGCCGTATCGCCCGGCCGGGCTGTCCTGGCAAGGTCTGGCGGCAATTGTGACTGACGACGGAATCGCCACCGGCTCCACGGTTATCGCCGCGTGCCAAGTCGCTCGTGAACGGCAGGTCGGGCATCTGGTGGTGGCCGCCCCGGTGGCAACCCGGGGAGCCGTGGCCCGGCTCGAAGAGGTCGCCGACGAAGTGATCGTGGTCTCCACTCCGGACGAGTTCATGTCGATCAGCCAGTTCTACGTGGACTTCGCGCAGGTGACCGACGACGAGGTCGCCCGCCTTCTACAAACCGTCAACAAGTCCCATGAACCGCTCCAGGGTGGCGATCCGCTCGGATGAATTCGCTCCTCCGGGTGCGACCCGGATCGTCGTGATTCCAGCCGCCTGATAAGCGGCAATCCTTTCGGCGACCATTTCGTCGGTTCCCAACAGATTGGTTCTGAAGACGATCTCATCGGGGATGAGCGCCGTCGCTTCGTCCCGCCGACCCTCGATCCATAGGCTTTGCACTCGCTTGGCCAGCTCTTCATAGCCAGCTCGCGAGAAGGCCTCGTTATAGAAGTTGGTCTTGGCAGAGCCCATCGCTCCCAGCGTGAATGCGATCCCGGGACGGCGAGCTGCCACCAGGTGCTCCGGGTCCTCGGCAAAGGCGACGACTCCACCGGCGTGAAGGTCGAGATCGGCGAGCGAGCGGCCAGCTTGCTCGGCACCGCGGCGGAGGTGGGTCATGAACACGTCGGCGTGCTCGGGCATGAACGACGTTCCCAACCAACCATCGGCGATCTCTCCGGTGAGGGCGAGGCTTTTGGGTCCCAGCGTGGCGAGATAGATCGGCACCGGCATCACCGCGCTCAGCCCAAGCCGAAGCGCCTTGCCTTCTCCCCCGTCCAGTGGCAGCTGGTAGACATCTCCGCGATAGGTGAGGCGCCCGCCGCTCAAGGCGAGTCGAACGATCTCGACTATCTCTCGCATTCGAGTGACCGGCTTATCGAAGCCGATGCCGTGCCAACCCTCCATCACCTGCGGGCCGCTGGTGCCCAATCCGAGGAGGTAGCGGCCGTCGCTCAACAACTGCAGGGTGGCCGAAGTCATGGCAACCAGGGCCGGAGAGCGGGTTCCGGTTTGGATGATCCCGCTCCCGAGCTTGATGCGCTCGGTGCGGGAGGCGAGATACGAAAGGGGTGTTACCGCATCTGACCCCCACGCCTCGGCACTCCACACCGAATCGACGCCGAGCCGCTCGGCTTGGACCACGAAATCGACGGTGTCCTTCCAGCGCTCGGGCCGGTCGTAGGGAATACCGAAACCGACCGCGACTCGCATCAGTCGATGGCCGCCTCAATCTGACGGGCGTGATCGAGATCGTGGATTCGCAAGAAGAGCAGCGCTTCCCGCCAATTGAGGTTTCCGAATATCGGGTGGTAGATGTTCCGATCGAGATGCGCTTCCGGATCCGCCCCTAGAACCGACGCAAACAGACGCTCGCGGTTGGCCTCATGAAGCTCCCACCACTCCTCTCCGGTGCGAACTGGGACTCGGTCACTGACGACGTCGAGTGGAGTCGAGGTGGGCTCCCTGCCAGCCACGATTTCGCTGATGGCCTGGCCGAAGAGATCGCTGGTGGTGACGATGTGAGCCGCGACTTCGTTGGGGCTCCATTCGTCCGGAGCTGGTTTGAGGGGAAAGCGGTCAGCCGGAACGGCAGCCAGAGCGTCTCGTAATTGACGGGCATCATTGCGAACCTTCTCGACCAGCTCGGGAACCGAAAGCTTGCGGGATTGGGCGCGGAGATAGGAGGTGATCCGCTCCAGGTCCGTCACTTGACCCGGCGCCCGCCCTTCCAAACCCCCGCCACTCGCTCAGGATCCCCCCAAACCGAGACATCGTCGATCGGGTTTCGATCCAGAGCGATGACATCGGAAGCGAAACCATCCTCCAAAATTCCCGATTTGGGCCCTTGCGGCCCCAGCGTCTCGGGTCCCCGAGAAGTGGCCGCTTCGATGGCTTCCAGAGACGACATGCCGGCTTCGCACAAATGCCTGATCTCACGGCTCGCGTGTCGGTAGCGAAACCCCTCCACCGGTCCGCTGGTGAAAATGTCGGTACCCATTGCCACCTTGACTCCAGTTGCCACCGCGATCTTCAACGCCTGGGCGTGCTGATCGGCCATGCGAGAGATCTTCTTCCAGGCGTAAGGGGGAATCTTCGATTCCAGGCCCATGAGTTCTTCGACGATGAACCGAGTGGCAACGAGCACCGCGTCCCGTTCTTTCATGAGCTCGGCGGCCTCTTCATCGAGATAGGTGCCGTGCTCGATGGTTTTCACCCCCGCCCGCAGCGCCGCCATGATGCCCGGCTTACCATGGCAGTGGGCCGCCACCACTCGCTCCGCTCGAGCGGCCTCGGAAACGATGGCGGCGAGCTCCTCGTCAGAAAATTGCTGGTGGATCGGGTGATCGACCTCGGACATCACCCCTCCCGAAGCACAGATCTTGATGACCTGGGCTCCCCGCCGCAGTTGTTCCCGTACTGCCTTCATGCACTCCGAGGGGCCATCGGCGAGCCGCCCGAGAATTCGACCGTGATCGGCCAGTCCCTCGTAGATGTCTTGCGGCACGGCATGGACGTCTCCGTGGCCTCCCGTGGTGGATAGCACGGCGCCGGCCCCGTAAATGCTGGGGCCCACCAAGCTTCCTTCCGATACGACCGGCGCCAGTTCGACACCGTATCCGCCAACCTCGCGGACCGACGTGACGCCACCCTCGATGTAGCTCTGGAGATCGGTGGCGGCGCGGGCCCCGCTCTGGGCGGGCGGGATCCAAACCGCGGTTTCCAGATTCCATTGCGTGGACCCAAAGAGGTGGGCGTGACAGTCCCAGAGGCCGGGCATCAATACCGCCACCTCTTCGGTGTCAGCCTCGGGCGTGGATGGTGCGCCTGCGGCCGGGCCGGCGTAGGTGATGGTCGCCCCCTCGGCGACCATCACCCCGTTTTCAACCGGCTCTCCCCTCCCGGGGATCAATAGATCGGCTCTGATGACCAGAGTCACTTCGCCAACTTACTGTGAACACATCTCCCTAGGCGACCTGGGAGGCCGCCGGCTCCACCGGGGTCTCGCTCGAGATGCCTCCACCCCGCTTGGCAAAAACGATGGCGGCGCCAAGGACCACCAAGCAAACGAGCGTAACGGCGATTCGCACGGCGCCGTTCTCGCGGAAGCCGATGACGGCCGGAAGGACGAGGAGCGACACCAGGTTCATCACCTTGATCAATGGATTCAGTGCCGGTCCGGCCGTGTCCTTGAAGGGATCACCGACGGTATCGCCGATCACCGCCGCCTTGTGCGAATCGGAGCCCTTGCCGCCGTAGTGCCCCTCTTCGATGAACTTCTTGGCGTTGTCCCAAGCTCCTCCCGAGTTGGAGAGGAAGTTCGCCATCAACTGGCCCGTAAGGATCACCGCCGCCAGGAACCCACCCAAGGCCAAGTGCCCCAACCCAAATCCGACAATCACCGGGGTGAGAACGGCCAACAGCGCGGGGGTGGCAAGTTCACGCAGTGACGCCGCCGTGCAGATGTCGATGACGGGGCCGTAGTCTGGACGCTTCTCCCCTCGCATGATCTTTCCGTCGGCGAACTGTCGGCGCACCTCCTGGACGACCACCCCTGCGGTACGGCCTACCGCTCTGATCGCCAGGGACGAGAACATGAAGGCCACTGACCCTCCGATCAAAAGGCCGATGAAGATTGTGGGATTGGCGACGTTGATCGCAGTAGCCGGGTCCGAGAACATCTCCGAACCCTCGAGATCAAGGCCGAGCTCCGATGCGATTGTCTCGATGAACGAGGCGAACAGCGCGACAGCGGCGATGACTGCCGATCCGATCGCAAAACCCTTGGTGACTGCCTTGGTTGTGTTTCCCACGGCATCGAGGCTCACCATGGTCTTTTGGGCTTCACCATGGAATTCGCCCGACATCTCTGCGATTCCAGCGGCGTTGTCAGCAACCGGTCCGAAGGTGTCCTCCGATACGACGACGCCGGTGGTGGCCAGCATTCCCATCCCGCAGAGAGCCACCAGATAGAGGGCGAACTGGAGGTTTTCACCACCGAGTAGCACGGCGACGCCGATGGCCCCAGCGATGGCGACGATCGCCCAAACCGATGACTCGAGACCGGTCGACACGCCCGAGAGGACAGTGGTGGCGGGGCCGGTGCGAGTGGCATCGGCGATTTCCTGGACAGGCTTTTCTTCTGTCGAGGTGAAGTACTCGGTGAGGCGGGAAGCGATCTGGGCCAGGATGAGGCCGGCAACCACCGCCGCGAAAACCTTCCAACCTTCGTTCCCATTCGAGTTACCCACGTAGAACATGGAAACGAAGAAGGTGCCGATGACCGTGAGCACTCCCGCGGTCAGAAACCCGCGGTTGATCGGAGCCATGGCGGTCTTGTCGCGGGGGGTGGCACGCACGGCGAAGACCCCAGCAATCGAGGCCAGGACACCGATGGCGCGAGCGATCACCGGAAATACCAATCCCAGGGCGGGATTCGCTCCGATCGAGTTGAACGCCGCCACGCCAAGAATGATCGAGGCGACCAGAGTGACTTCATAACTCTCGAAGAGATCTGAGGCCATACCGGCACAGTCGCCGACGTTGTCACCGACGTTGTCAGCGATGGTGGCCGGGTTGCGGGGGTCATCTTCGGGAATCCCTTGCTCGACCTTCCCGACGAGGTCGGCGCCCACGTCGGCCGCTTTGGTGAAGATACCGCCACCCACCCGCAAGAACAGCGCCAGTAGGGAACCGCCGAATCCAAAGCCGACCAGGATCGCCGAAGAGGTGTTCTGAAAGAGCATGATGATCAGCGTCGCTCCCAGCAAGCCCAGGCCGACGGTAAACATCCCCGCCACTCCTCCGGTGCGGAAAGCGATTTTGAGAGCTTCGGCCAGCGTGCCGTTGCGAGCCGCGGCGGCGGTACGGACATTGCCTCGCACCGCCAGCCCCATTCCGATGAAGCCGGTCAGGCCCGACATCAAGCATCCGATCAAGAAGGCGGCGGTTCGGAAGGCCCCCGATTCGGTGAAGGAGAGCGCCTCGCTCCCATCCGGACGCAGGACCTCTGTGGAGGTGAAGAACACCACCAGCGCCAGCGGGATGAGAATGATGAGAATCGTCCGGAACTGGCGGCGAAGATAAGCCATCGCCCCTTCTTGGATGGCCGCCGCGATCTCCTTCATCTTGGCGGTGCCCTGGTCGGCTTTGATGACGCCCTGGGAGAGCAGGAAGCCAACAACGATGGCGATAACGGCAGTGACAGCTGAGACGACCAACCAGGTCCACTCGGTGCCACCGAGGACAAACTCCTGATAGCCACCTTCCGCGGCCAGGACAGTGCTCATTCGGGTCTTTCCCTCCTAG
>DATEDN010000174.1:0-45653 GCA_035281645.1 Acidimicrobiia bacterium
CCTCCGAGCAGAACTCCTTCACGTCCGGATCGGACGACGGAACTCCGTCCGGTTCGAACTCGTCACCGCAGTACGAGCAGTGGATGTCGCCGATACGGATCATCGCCGGTACCTCCAGACCTTCAGCCAGAACAGGAACAGGGCCAGGGGGAACGCCGGGGCGACCATGACCATCGTCACCCCGGCGAACATCCAGAACGCTTCCATCACAACTTCCTCAGGTGCCAGGCCCGGCAGTCGTTCTCGTCGCTCCCGTAGTAGACGAACGGCCCGCCGAACGCGTGCCGGACACCCCACTTGCGGACGCTCCAGTCGTAGTCCAGCTCGAACCGCTTCACCAGGTCCAGCCCCGTCACGACGCATCGCGCCGGAACGACCGCCAGCTCCCCCTCTCCGAACGTGACTACGGCCAGCTCCTCCCGGCCGTCCCTCGCGGGAACGTTCCCCAGGCCCGGGATCACCTTCGCCTTGAAGTGGTCGGCGTACCCCGGGGCCCGAACGATGGTGGCGTTGATGGACATGATCAGCTCTCCTTGTAGTAGACGTTCTTGCCAGACATGACCACGTACCGCGCCGACAGCACCGGCTTCAGGGTGTCGGCATCCACGAACGTCGACCCCTTCCACGGGTCGTACAGCGCCTGCCGGAATCCCTCCGGACGCCCTTGAGGGGCGAGGCCCGACACCCTGACCCCCTCCGTGCCCACCACCCACGCGTGGACGTTCCGGATCCCGTCACGGATGCAGCGCTGTCGACCCTGCTCCGACACCCGGAAGGTGCAGCCCGACAGCGTCACCGTGGACGTGTAGGCGATCCTCTGGCCGGGCACCTTCACGCTGATTACGTCGGCGACACCCGACAGAAGCCGGGGAAGATGAAGGTGAGCCCAGGTTTCAGGCATTAGTGCCTCGATTCTCCGTAGTAGACGTGGTGGTGGTGCGGGACGTACAGGCCGCGCTCCTCATCGCGCTTCGCCTCAGCAGCCTGTGCAGCCGCCGGAGTCTTCTCCCGGGGGACCGACCGAAGCCAGTCCGCGAACTCTTGGTCGGACATCTCACTCAACCCCTCCATGGGCTGATGATCCTGCTGACGGAAGCTGGAGGGAACCACCCGACCGGCGAAGGCCGGGAGGCTCCCCTCAGGCGCCGTCAGACCCGGATCTCAGCCTGACCCGCGATGTCGTAGATCGCGATCTCGCCCCGTTCGGCCGCGACGCGCAGGGCGTCCGTCCGCAGGAGGTGCCAGTCGGATCCGTCGACCCACAGGCGCCCGTCCTCGGAGTCCGTCCACCACCCGAGGAAGTCGACCCCCGGGGCCGTACCGGCGTCGAGGAGGAAGTCCTCGATCTCGCTCTCCGCCGACTCGTCGTGCGGGACCACCAGGGCGGGAATCAGCCCGCCGACGAAGTACCCGACCTCCGGCAGGGGGAGCCCGTCGAGCTTGAGGGTGCCTCCCTCGCGGTTGGCGAGGATGGTGGCAACGGTGCTGCTGGACATGTTCGTCTCCTTGTCAGACTCGGGAACCACGGGTGCCGACACCGGCCAGGCTGTTCCGCCACGCCACCCAGGTAACCGCCTGGACGGTGGACGGAAGCTCCCCCAGCTGGAGTGCCACCTCTCGGTAGCAGTCAGCGATCAGGTCGTAGCGGGACGGGGTGGACAGACCGCGCGGCCAGTCTCCGTACGGGATCCCCACCGCCACGTCGTGCGCGTGACGGTCGACGCACACCGCTCCCGCATCCGACGGGTCCAGGATCGCCCGGTAGAAGTGACCGGTCTTCCGTCCCATCGGAAGGACGTCGACCGGGTCCTCACCGGCCAGGATCCGGTTGGCCTTGGAGCAGGAGTCGCCGGTGTGACGACCGGCCGTACCGGCTTCGTACGCCTCGCAGGCGAGCTCGACGTTGAGCCACCACGCCGTCTGGGGGGACAGGGCGGCCAGGAGACCGGCACCGGTCCGCACGTCCCCGTCAGCCAGAAGCCTGGCCGTGGCGTGAGCTTCCGGGTACCAATTGCGGCCGGTGGCCAGCTGAATGTCGCTGGCCATGAACCACACGGACCGGATGTTGCGGACGTAGTAGGCCTGAGCTTCGTCGTCTGCCTTCGTAGGGATCATCGTCCTCACCTCCTACTTAAAGTATTCCCTGGGGGTAGTTCTTCAAACCGGGAACTGGAGGGAATCTCCGGGACTTTCACCCCGGGGACTCCCCTCAGTCACCGCTACCGACCGATCGCTTCGCGCCACACCGGGGGGAGATTGGTGCGCGTGCCCGACAGTTGACGCGCCCGACGCTGCGCCAGAGGGGCGTCCAGGACGTGGCGCTCGGCATCCTGCTCGGGAATCCACAGAGCCTGGACGGTTCGAGCCTTCCCGCCCTGTGTGACGACACACCGGCCAGGCTCCTCCGGCGACGGCAGCATCGGACCGCAGTCCGCAGCGAGCCACTTCCACGCCGTCACCGAGTGGTTGATCAGGATCTTCGTGCCGTAGTTCTCGATCACCTCGGCACCACCCGATGCGCGCCGACTCGCCAGCTGGGCGAAGGACACCATGTGAACCTTGACGGCTCGGCCCATGAAGACGATGTCCTGGTGACCCTGTCGCGCGTTGTACGACCCCTTCGGGAGTCGCTTGTCGAGCTCCTTGAGCTCTTCCTGTGTGGCGTTCTGCTCCTCGTACAAGACGATGATCCGTTGGCCGACCGGTGCGGTTTCGACAGGGCCCTCCCAGTCGTCCACAACCTGATTCCGGCGACGAACCTCCATCCCCAGTCGAACGAGCGCTCCACCGATGTCCTGAGGATCCTTGGCGTACACGACGTTCGGCGCGAGATTCCTTGCCCAGCGGTGCGAATGGCGCTTGATGTCCAGGACGACGACCATGTCACCCTTCATTAGACGCTGCACCGCGACCGACCTTGCCACCGACGACTTACCGGCGCCGGTAGGAGCACTGACCAGGATGTGAGGCGACTCGGAGTCGAAGTCGGCAGTGAGGGGCCTCCCTTTGCCATCGACTCCGAGCAGTACCTCAGACTCCTTCAGGTCAGCTATCCAGTCCGTGGCCTCGCTGATCGGCAGGATGGACGGGAACTCGCTGTGCTGGGCACTCAACCCGATGTACGGATTGGGTGCGTTGAACCATTCCATGATCTCCACCGCTTCCCTGGTTGAAGGGTCTGGGTGGAACGTCCCACCAGGAATATGCCCGTGAGACGCTCCGCTCAAACACTCAACCCCGGGGAGACTTGGACCAGTCTGTCGACTTGATCACCAGCATCTGCGTGCGGGTGATACCGTCGCACAGCTTGTGCTCCCATGCCCACCGGAAGGCCAGGTGGCGTCCCTCAGCGTCTCGCGGCCCCATCCCGACCCCCTGGACCACCGGACCCCCCAGGTACCGGGAAGAGTCCGCGACGAGCTTCAGAACATCGTTGAGCGAGAGGTCCATCTCGTCCGACGAGAACGACACCGACGGACCCTTGCCCGGCAGGGACACCACCGAGTTGCACACCATGCGTGCCCGGAAGCGACGCGCGGTCGACCAGCGTTCGGCCATGACTTCTCCTTGATCGTGTGACGGTTCCAGCTGGGGGGCTGGAGGGAACCACCCGGACGGATCCGGGGAGCTCCCCTCAGGCACTCAGCGCGACCAGCGGTCCAGGGTCATCAACTTCTGTTCGGGGAACTCCCGTCCGCCGTTCAGCCAGATGAAGACGGAGTTCTGCCCCCTGGTTTCCGTCGTCATGGCCGAACGGGCCAGGTCGGAGTACATCCGAGAGTGACGGAACCATGCTGCCTCTTCCCCGTGCCGGGAGAAGTCGCGGCCGGTAGAGAAGTGGCCGTGGTAGTCGTGGACGGCCCGGAACATGTCGTTCTCGGCGTCCGTCATGAACGGGTGGCCACCGGTGGCGGCGGTGGAGAGGACGGCCAGGTGACCCGTGGCGACGTCCGCGATCATGTCCGCGTAGTCGGTGTAGGGGTCCGTGGCCGACACCGTGAGCTCGACGCTCTGCCGGAGCTCTTCCCACTGTCGGACGGTCTCGTTCCGGAAGGCGACGTAGGCCGCTTCCGCTCGGGGGTCGTAGGACGGGGCCGACTGATAGTCGAGTGCGATTTCCCGCCCCCTGTCCGGGTCGGCAACGATCTTGCTGTAGTCCATCTCTCCTCCTAAGGCTGAGGGGTTGGAGGAAGTGTCCCTAGATAGAGTATACCCAGGGGCACTCCCTTCAAACACTCTCCCTACGGGCGAGACCCATCCTCGTACGAGAGCTCGTCCGGGTAGAACGACGTCCCGACCGACCTGGGCTCACCGACTGCCCGGACCTCGATCAGCCCGCGTCCGAACGCGTTCACCCCGAACCCGGTGATGACGAACGTCTCGGTGAACGTGTCGTACAGCGCACGGTCCGCGATGACGTAGTCACCGATCTTGAAGCCACTCATGATCATCCCTTCGGGTAGGTCTTGGACCACGCGGGGTCGACACCGTGGCCGGACAGCCACCGGTTGACGTCCTTCAACGCACCCCGGTTGGTCCGCTTGTCCGTGATCCCGTCCCGCTGGGCCACGGAGAGGGAGGACGCCCGGGTGAGGGACAGTCCGGTGTCGATCTTGAGAATAAGGCCGCGACGGACGGCCATCACCCGGTAGACCAGGACGTCCGGGCCGGTGATCACCGTTCCCGCGTCGCTCTTTTCGATCATGCCGTGATCCTTCCAGTGACTAAGCATGGCGTTGTACTCTGAGTGCCACCTACCGGAATCGAACCGGTGCGGCTGAAGTGGTATCAGCCATGTCCCACCAGGGAAGGGGCGACCGTGCTTACTTGCCCGTATCGACCGTCACTCTCAGTGCCATACGGAGTCGCCGAACTTGATCAGGCAGACCCCGGGGGTGAGTCGGGCGACGGGGACGGTCTCGGCGAATCCGTCACCGAAGCGGGACCATGCGGGGACGATGGTGGCGACGGGTTCGCGGATACCGAGGGGCTTCGCGTAGAAGTCGATGGTGATGGCGCCGGTGTCGTAGTCGGATACGAACGCGTAGTAGTCGGAGCCTTCGACGCAGTGGACGCGGTACTGGGTGTCACGGTAGGTGACGACTCGTCCGGTGAGGGCGACGGCCTTGAGGGTGGTGGGGTCGACCGACTCGACAGTGGTGGGGCCGGTGATCTTGCGCAGGGTGATGCTCATGGTCGTTCTCCTTTAGGGATGGTGGTGCCGTTGCCCTGGGTGCGGGTGCCTTGCGCGGGTGGGTAGTGCTCCCTCCCTCTTCCTTCCTCCTTCCTGGTGTACCCCCAGGGTATCACCTGGGGGTAATGGATACACCAAGGGAGAGTAAAGGGAGGGCAAAGAAAGAATGAGTGGATATGTCATGGTATGTAGTGATATGTCATGGTATGGGTGCATAGGTAGTGGTATGTGGTATATGTCATGTGATAGTGGGATATGGGGGGTTATGGGGTGATATAGGGGGATATGGGTGTAATGTCCGTATTTGCTTCTGCGAAGTTTGCTCAAGATCATCCCGGGCTGTGGGACGGTCCGATTTCTACCGTCGACACTTTTTCGAAATGTAAAACCTGAAGGGAGTCCCTGTGAGCGACGCTCCCGACTGTCGGTGCGCGGTTTGCGGCTGCTGCCGACACGATCACGGTGGATGGCGTCACGAGTGGACGCCCAGCGAGTTCAACGACTGCGACCAGGAGGTGCAGCATGGCGGACGTGAAGAAGTTCCTTCAGCCGGGCGGTGACGAGTTCTCCGCCGGTGAGGCCGGGAAGGAGCTCGACCCGAAGCGGAGCGACGGTCTGGTCGCCCGGAAGAACCACCTGGAGCGCGGGTGGGTGAAGCACCGGCTGGTCCGGGACATGGCGATCGGGGAGAAGTCCCAGCGTGCGCTGGCCGCCCAGTACGGGGTGTCCCAGACGAGCATCTCTTCGTTCAAGAAGCGGCACTCGATGGAGATCGAGGAGGTCCGCAACAACATGGCCGACGAGTATGCCGGTTTGTGGGTGGCGCAGAAGATGCAGCGGATCGCCGAGTACCAGCAGGCGGCGGAGAAGATGGCGAACGGCAGCTCTCCCCGGAACCAGGAGGTGCTGGTGACGATCCTGAAGGCGGTCGCGGAGGAGCTGGGCCAGCTGCCGACCCGCACCCAGGTGAACGTGACGAACGAGCAGACGGTCTACCAGGTGGTCGGGGTGAGCGTCGATGACATCTGAGGAGTACGCTACCGGCGCATACGGGGCGAAGACCGATGCCGCTTGGACGAAGGAGCCCTCTCTC
Source organism: Acidimicrobiia bacterium (assembly GCA_035281645.1). Classification (GTDB taxonomy): domain Bacteria; phylum Actinomycetota; class Acidimicrobiia; order Spongiisociales; family ZC4RG35; genus JACCTH01. The sequence continues at coordinate 6,288 of DATEDN010000174.1, forward strand.
CCGGATCCGGACGAGCTCGTCAGGGAGGCTGTGGCCCGGGGGGACGCCCAGAGGGCTGAGGCGCGCCGTGTGGCGAAGCTCCGGGCGTCGGGGAAGGCCCACCGGTACCAGCCGTTCGGTACGGCGGTGGAGGCTTTCAAGTGCAAGGACCAGGAGCTGCTGTACGCGGGCCCGGCGGGCACCGGGAAGTCGAAGTGCCTGATCGAGAAGATGCACGCGGTCGCCCTGAAGTACCCCGGGATGCGCGGTTTGATCGTCCGGAAGACTCTGGCGTCCCTGGGTTCCACCGCGCTGGTGACCTACGAGGAGCATGTGGCGAAGGAGCACCTGGCGAACGGCGAGGTGAAGTGGTTCGGCGGCTCGGCGAAGGAGGCTGCCTGCTACCGGTACGGGAACGGGTCCCGGATCGTGGTGGGCGGCATGGACAAGGCCATGAAGATCATGTCGTCGGAGTACGACATCGTGTACGTCCAGGAGGCCACGGAGCTCCTGGAGGCCGACTGGGAGGCCATCACGACCCGTCTGCGTAACGGGAAGATGCCGTACCAGCAGATCATCGCCGACGCCAACCCGGACGTCCCCACGCACTGGCTGAAGGTCCGCTGCGACCTGGGGAAGACGACCTACATCCGCTCCCGCCACGAGGACAACCCGGTCCTGTTCCATCAGACGCCGGACGGTCCGGGCGCGCTGACGGAGAAGGGGGCGGCCTACATGGAGAAGCTGGACGCTCTGACGGGCGTCCGGCACAAGCGGCTGCGCAAGGGTATCTGGTGCGCGGCTGAGGGCCTGGTGTACGAGGAGTTCGACCCGGACGTCCACATCCACAAGAAGATCACGATCCCGCCGATCTCGTGGACGCGGTACATCACGGTCGACTTCGGGTACACGAACCCGATGGTGGTGCAGTTCTGGGCGGAGGACGACGAGGGGAACCTCTACCTCTACAAGGAGCTGTATCAGACGAAGATCACCGTGGACCAGATGGCCCCCCTGATCAAGGAGCAGATGAACCTGAGGCGGGAACCGCGCCCCCGGCTGATCATCTGCGACCACGACGCGGAGGGCAGGGCCGTCCTGGAGCGCGAACTGGGCATGTCCACCGTCGCCGCGAAGAAGACCGTGGAGGATGGCATCCAGGCCGTGAAGAAGCGCCTGCGGGTCCAGGAGCACAACGGGAAGCCGCGCATCTTCCTGTGCCTGGACGCGGTCGTGAAGCGCGACCAGGAGCTCCTCGACAAGAAGAAGCCGACGTCCACCCTCGACGAGGTGGTCGGGTACATCTGGGACCGGGGGACGGTCATCGCCCAGGAGAAGGGCAAGCCCCCGAAAGAGGTCCCGGTGAAGGAAGACGACCACGGCATGGACGCCATGAGGTACATGGTGGCCCAGCGCGACCTGAAGGCGAGGCCCCGTGTCCGCACGATCACGTACTGACGACTTCACGCCCCTCCCGGTGTGGAAGCAGCGCTGGAACGCCTCTGCTGTCAGAAGGCGAAACGCCCTGCTAGCCTTCAAAGCAATGGTGGGGACCCTTGCGTCCCTTGCCGTCTCTGTGCTGGGGGCTACACTGATCGCCTACGGAGTGTGGTCGGTCTACGCTCCGGCCGGATACCTTACGGCGGGCGTTCTGGTGTTCGCGCTCCAGTGGAGCCACGAGAAGGATCGGGAGGGTAGCGGGTGAGCCTGGGCAAGAATCTCGCGACGTTCCTCAACAAGGCTCCGATCCCCCTCGCCCCGCGCACCGAGCGTGAAGTCTTCAACGTCGCCGGAGGCGGCCGGAAGTCCACCGCCGACCAGATGCGCCGGGGGATGGAGCAGTACGGCGAGGTGGGGACGGCGTACGGCATCATCTCTCGGAACGCTGAGACGACCGGCATGGTGAAGTGGCACCTGTACCGGAAGAACACCGACGGCCGCCGGGTGTACCGCGAGGTCGAGCAGCGCAAGGAGGTCACCCGCCACGCCGCGCTCGACCTCCTGAACAAGCCGAACCCCGTCATGGACACGATGGAGTTCTTCGAGACCCTGATCCAGCACTTCGACACGACCGGCGAGTTCTGGTTCGCGGCGGAGTTCGGGTCGATCCGCGCGGCGGGACCGCTGGCTCTGTGGCCGATGCGCCCCGACCGGGTGAAGATCGTCACCTCGCAGGAGGAGGCGCTGACGGGCTACATCTACGTCGGTGCCGACGGCGAGCAGGTTCCGCTCACGAAGGACATCGTCGTCCAGGGGCGGCGTCCGAACCCGATGGACATCTTCCGGGGCCTCGGCCCGATGCAGGCGCTCGTGCTGAAGCTGGACTCGAACCGACTGGCGGCCGAGTACAACCGGAACTTCTTCCTGAACTCGGCGGAGCCGGGCGGCATCATCGAGATCGAGGACCGTCTGGACGATGATGAGTTCCGCGAACTCGTCCAGCGCTGGCGGGAACAGCATCAGGGTGTGGCCAACGCCCACCGGGTGGCAATCCTGGAGCAGGGCAAGTGGGTTGAACGCAAGTTCTCCATGAAGGACATCGCCTTCCCCGAGCTGGCGGAGCTCTCCCGCGAGGACATCCGAGAAGCGTTCGGATACCCGAAGGGGATGACCGGCGCCACCGAGGACGTCAACAAAGCTGTCGCTGACGCCAACGAACGCATGTTCGGGCGGTACATCACCCGGCCTCGGCTGGAGAAGCTGAAGGCCGCCCTGAACGACGGCCTGCTCCCGATGTTCGGCGAGGCCGCCGCGCGCACCCTGGAGTTCGACTACGAGGATCCGGTACCCGAGGACCGCGAGGCCGACTCCCAGGACCGGATCACGAAGGCCCAGTCCCTGAAGATGCTGGTCGAAGCTGGGATGGACTGGGACGACGCGCTGGAGATGGTCGGTCTGCCCCCGGCGAGGCAGGACCAGATGAAGCTGGAGATGGCGCGCGAGGCCCACGAGTTCGCGATGAACCCGCCGGAACCCCGTCCGAGTCAGGCCGGGGGCGATCCGAAGCCCAACCAAGAGCCCAAGAAGCCGAGTCCGGCGAGGGAGGCAAACGAATGACCACGCGCAACGGCATCCCGCTGGGGCCGATCGACAAGACCTGGACGGCGCTTCAGGTGAAGCGTCCGCTGGACCGCCTGGAGAAGGGTCGCACCGACTGGTTCCGGGTGGAGAACAACGCGGGCGCCGCCCCGGAGATTTTCATCTACGACGAGATCGGCTACTGGGGGACCGCCGCCAACGAGTTCGTCCGGCAGCTGGCCCTGATCCAGGACGAGCCCGAGCTGGTCGTCAACCTGAACTCGCCCGGCGGCGACGTCTTCGACGGCATCGCGATCTACCAGGCGCTGCTCGACTACCCTGGCCGCGTGACCATGAAGATCAGTGGTCTGGCGGCGTCCATCGCTTCGGTGATCGCCATGGCCGGGGACCGGGTCGTGATGGGCGCCCGCAGCCAGATCATGATCCACGAGGGGTTCACCTTCGCGTCGGGCGACGCGGCGACCATGCGGAAGACGGCCGACATGCTCGACCGGATCTCCGACAGCATCGCCAACGTGTACGCCGACCGCGCATCCGGGGACCCCTCCATGTGGCGAGACCGTATGCGGGAGGAGACCTGGTTCTCCGCCGAGGAGGCTGTTGAAGCCGGTCTCGCCGACGAGATCGAGGGCCGCAAGAAGGCCGTCGTTCAGGACGCGTTCGACATGAGCGTCTACAAGTACCCCGGCCGCCAGGAAGCACCGGCGCCGGTGCAGGACAAGGTGGCCGATCCGGCCCCCGAGGAAGAGCCGGTAGCCCCGGCCGTCGAATCGAAGGTAGAGTCTCCATTCAACTGGGACTTCGCAGCCTTCCAGCGCTCCCTGAAGGAGGGAATCCGTGGCTAAGATCGCAATCCCCACCGACCGGGCCGGGCTCGAAGAGCTGCTCGGCGACGGTGGCAAGGTTCAGAACCTCATGGCCGAGGGTCAGTTCGCTGACGTCGTCAAGGCCTACGCCCGACACGAGATGGAGGCCGACCAGGCGCTCCAGGTGCAGGTCAAGGAGGAGACCCAGCGGGTCCTCGCCGAGTACCTGCGCGAGAACGAGGACTCGAAGGGGCTGGAGCTCCTGAAGCGCGGCGGTGTCGACGCGGTCACCCGCCCGGCCAACGCCCACTACCAGCCGAAGGCTCTCGGCGCGAAGTTCTCCGCCGAGGAGTACGGCGGCAGTCTCGCGCAGTTCCTGGTCGATGTCAGTCCGAAGGCGTTCCAGACGCCCGAGCTTCAGGGCCGCCTCGCCGCTCTCCGCAACGCCGCAGCCTCCTCGGGTGAGCCCGCTTCCGGTGGCTTCCTCGTTCCGGAGACGTTCCGCGCCGAGCTGCTCAGCCTGTCGCTGGAGAACTCGGTCGTCCGGCCTCGCGCCCGCGTCGTCCCGATGGACACCGCGAAGGTCATCTACCCGTACATCGACGACACCAGCCACACCGCGAACGTGTTCGGCGGCGTGCAGTGGTACTGGACCCCGGAGTCCGGCACCATGACCGACGTCGCGGCGACGTTCGGCCGGATGGCGCTGGAGGCCTGGAAGCTGACGGCGTTCGCGAACGTCCCCAACGAGCTCATCCAGGACTCGGCGATCTCGTTCGAGGCCTTCATCCGGTCGACGTTCCCGCAGGCCCTCGCCTACGGCGCCGACGTCTCCTTCCTGTCCGGTTCGGGCGCCGGTCAGCCCCTCGGCATCCTCACCGCCGCCAACGCCGCGCGGGTGTCGGTGGCGAAGGAGTCCGGCCAGGCTGCGGACACCATCGTGTGGGAGAACATCGTCAAGATGTACGCCCGCATGCTGCCGCAGTCCCTGGGGTCGGCGGTCTGGGTCGTCTCCCCGGACGTCTTCCCGGAGCTGGCAACGATGGCGCTGTCGGTCGGTACCGGCGGTGGCCCGATCTGGCTGAACAACGGCGTGGGCGGTCCTCCGGCGACGATCCTCGGCCGTCCGGTGATCATCTCGGAGAAGGTGGAGAACCTGGGCGACCAGGGCGACATCAACTTCATCGACTTCTCGTACTACCTGATCGGCGACCGCCAGGCGATGACGGTCAGCTCCTCGGAGCACTTCCGCTTCCAGAACGGCGAGACGAGCTTCAAGTTCGTCGAGCGTCTGGACGGCCGCCCGTGGCTCCAGAGCGCGATCACTCCGCGCAACGGCGGCGCGACCCTGTCCCCGTTCGTCACTCTCGACGCTCGGGCCTGATGACCCACCCCCGGTCGGGCATTGAAACCCCCGGCCGGGGTCAACCCCCGTCAGCATTAACACCCTGACGGAGAAGGAGAGTACGAAGTGGCATCCACCGGCGACGGCCTCGGCCGCGTCTTCAACGTCATCAAGACCGCGTCCGGTCTCAACATCCCCCTCACGAAGGCCACTGCGGTGACGTTCGTATTCGGGGACGCTGGCACTGGTGCGGCCATCGCTACGGTCACCCAGACTGACTCCACCGGGGTCAACTCCGAGGCTGACCTGAACATCTTCACCGTGGCCGGTGTGGTCGGCTCCAACGGCGAGTCCCGCGCGTACGTGGGTCCGGACGTGGGCGGTACCTGGCTGGAGGACGGCGCGGCCGTCTTCACCGACAACACGTTCGACCTGTCGGACGAGACCACCAACGACACTGGCGTGTTCACGGTGCGTGCGGAGCAGCTGTCGGACGGTTACGACCAGGTTCAGGTCACGGTCGACACCGGCCTGTGCTTCGCGATCATCCACGACCTGCTGGTCCAGCGGAAGCCGACCAACCTCCAGTCCAGCCTGGTGGTGTGACATGTCTGTCATCATCCAGGGGACCGAGCTGCGATCCATCGCTCTCGGCCGTCGGGCGGCGAAGACGCAGGCGCTGTCCGCAGCGACCCTGCCGATCTTCACCATCGCGGGCGGCGAGGTGCTCGTCACCAGCTTCTACCTGCGCGCCACGGTCACGATCGCGGCGGCCGGTGGCACGCTGGCTCTCCAGTCCAACCCGACCACCGGCGACACCGCCAGCTCGATCGTCACGGCGACCGACCTCGGCACCAGTGACGCCACGGCCGGGACCATCATCGGTGTCCGGGAGCAGGCGGTCGCCGACGCGTCGGCCGTCCCGTTCATCTTCTCCGAGTCCGGTGTCGCGCTCACCAACCTGGTCGTGACGACCGGCCAGCTCGAACTCGTGGGTGCCTCCGGCATCGACGGGACCGTGGAGGCCGTCGTGACCTGGATTCCGCTGACCGACGGGGCGACCCTCGTCGCGGCCTGACCCGGCAGCCTGCGGGCCGTCATCTGCCATCCCGGCGGGTGGCGGCCCGTTCGCTTGAGAGGAGGAGACCATGCCGGGGTCGATCGCGGTGACCACCAGCGAGATTACGCACAACATCCTGAAGTACAGCGTTCTTTGGACGTCCGACGCCGCAGGTGCGGTGAGTGGGAACACGTTCGACATGGCGGTCGGCACGATCATCGCGGTGGAGTTCATCCCCAGCTCTGGCGGTACGACGCCCACCACGCTCTACGACGTCGACATGCTGGACGCCGAGAACGTGACCATGTTCGACGACGGCGCCGGTACCTCGATCGGTACGAACCTGTCGGCGACGGCGGCCAGCCACAAGGTCCCGCTGGTCGGCACCACGGGCGTCACCATCTACCGGCGGTGGCATCACGGCGGACCCGTCCAGCCGACGGTCGCGGCCGCCGGGGACACCAAGTCCGGAACGATCAATGTCTACATCTCGATGGGGGTGCTCTGATGGCTGAAGCGCATGCCACCGCGCTGTTCGACTTCAGTCTCCAGCGGCAGGACTCGACGGTCGCGGCGAAGAACTTCTTGACGCTGTTCAACCCGGTCGGCTCCGGGGTGATCATGTCGATGGGCGGGATCTTCGTCTCCTACATGGCGACCAACCCGTCCCCGGCGTACCCGCTGCGTGGCTACCGGATCTCCTCGGCGCCCACCGGCGGCACCCTGCATGCCGAGTCGGAGATCTGCCGGTTCGACACCCAGCGCTTCGCGCCGGTGGCCGTCATCCGATCCGGGAACCCGACCACGGGCACCCTGGGCGCGGCCTTCTTCAACGCCTCCCCGGGTATCACTCTGGGCACCCAGCACTCCAGCGACATCCAACAGATTGACGTCCCGGCCGGATTCAACCCGTTCATCGTGTACCCGGGCGAGGGGATCGCCCTCCGGCAGGACGTCGGCAACCCGGGGCACTACTGGAACATCTCCATCGTCTGGCGAGGGGTGAGGACCTGATGGCGAGCACAGAGGCGCAGGTGTCCATGAACGGCGTCTCGGCGGTGGGCGCGGGGACAACTGTCGACTTCACCACGGCGAAGCGTTGCGTCACCGCCGTGGTGGTTCCGTCGGCGACGCTGTCGGCTGGGATCGTGTTGATCGAAGCATCTCAGGACAGCGTGAACTGGGTGATCGAGCACGTCATCGACATGTCCGGACGCTCGAACCACTCCGTCTGTAGCGCTGGTGTGGCATTCCGCTACTGGCGGGCGAACATCGCCAGAACCGTGGGCGGCGGAACCGTCCGGGTGACGTTCATGGAGGCGGACTGATGAGTATCCTCGACCCGATCAGCGAGGCCCGGGACCGCCTCGCCTGGGACAAGCCCGTCCCCCAGGATCAGAACCTTCTCGCCTGGACGGGCGACCCGAACGACGCCGGGCACGTAACCGCCCAGTCTTCAGGAGGCGTTGCCGGTCGGGTGACGCTTGTGCGGATCAAGCTGCGGCGGCCGACGCTCGTCTCGAACATCTGGTTCGGGCTGTCGGGTATCGACGCGGGGGCGTCGCTGGCCAACTGCTTCATGGGGCTGTACAACGCGTCTGGCACCCGGGTGGCAGTGTCCGCCGACATGTCGGCGAGCCTGATGACGGGGGCCACGGCGAAGCCGATCGCGATGGTGACGCCCTACCTGGCGGCGCCCGGCTACTACTTCATCGCGATGCTGCTGAACGGCACCTGGACGACGAACTCGCTGCACTTCAAGGCGACGGGCGCCGGGATCTCGGTGAACGCCGGGCTGGCCGCCCCGCTGCTCCGCTACTCGACGATCCTGACGAGTCAGACCTCCCTGCCGACATCGCTTACTCTGAGCAACCAGGCGACTTCGACCATCAACACCGGGTGGGGGTCGCAGTGGTACGCGATCAGCTGACAGCGGAGGAACCCGTGAACGAAGAGCGGATCTTCATCAAGCTCGACGAGCTCCAGAACCAGACGACTCAGGTGCTGGTCGAGATCGGGAAGCTTCAGGAGCAGAACAAGCAGCTCCCCGACCACGACACCCGCATTCGCGCCCTGGAGCAGTGGAGATGGGGTCTGGTCGGCTTCTCCGGCCTCCTCGCGACCGGCTTCACCTCGTACGCGTCCATGAGAGGAGGGGCCTGAGATGGCCTGGCAGAGACTGCTCGACATCCTCGCCGAAGCGCGTGAGCTGGAGCGTGAGGCGGCCACCAAGGTGCCGGAGGAGTGCCCCAACGACTACACGGCGCTCCGGGAGGGCCCGGACGGCATCCTGTACTGCCCGTGGGACGGCTGGAAGTACCCCGGGGGTGCCTGACCGGTTACTCTGAAGGCCTACAACTCCATATCCCCCTGAAACCGAGGGTTAGATCCCCTCGCGTTCCCCGAAAGCAAGGACGAGGTAGATGGGTCGCGTGTTCTACTGCACGCGCGAAGAGGTGGCGGATGCCTTCGATGTACGGGAGGCCGCGCACCGCTCCGCGCAGATCGACAGCGCTATTGCCAGCGCGTCCGACGACATCGACGGCTGGCTGAACCGGCATCGGCACGGTCTGGCGCCCAGGCACGCGACCCGCTACTTCTCGTGGCCGTCGCGCAACTACTCCCAGCCGTGGCGGCTGTGGCTGGACGAGAACGAGCTGATCGAGCTCACCTCTCTCACCTCCGGCGGTACGACCATCGCGTCCACGGACTACTTCCTGGAGCCGGTCAACTCCGGTCCCCCGTTCTCGTTCATCGAGATCGACCTGAGCTCCAGTGCCGCGTTCTCCAACAACGGAACCGCCCAGCGCGCGATCGTCGCCGTCGGGCTGTGGGGGTACCACGATGAGCAGACGCCCGCCGGGTCCCTCGCGGCGGCCGTCGTCTCCACGACAGCCACGACCGTAGACGTCACCGACTCCAACGCGGTCGGTGTCGGTTCGCTGCTGAAGGTCGGCACGGAGCGCATGCTGGTGACGGCAAAGTCCTCGCTGGCAACCGGCCAGACCCTCGCCTCCGCCATGGACGCATCGAAGGCGGACGTGACCGTGGACGTCGCGGACGGCACCCAGCTCCATGTCGGCGAGACGCTGCTCATCGACTCGGAGCGGATGAAGGTCGTCGACATCGTCGGCAACAACGCGACCGTGGTCCGCGCCTACGACGGCTCCACCCTGGCGGCCCACCTGCTGGGCGCTTCCGTGGTCGCTCCTCGCCGTCTGACGGTCGAGCGCGGCGCGCAGGGGTCTACGGCTGCCACGCACCTGATCGGGGCTTCAGCGAGCGTCTGGGACGTTCCTGACCTTGTTCGGGACCTGTGCCGGGCCGAAGCCATCACGAGGCTGGAGCAGGAGTTCTCCGCGTACGGCGTCCGCGTCTACTCCGACGAGGCCGAACGCGACTCCTCCGGCACCGAAGTGGTGGCCGGGCGAGGCCTCACCGACATCCGCAAGGCGTGCGCCCGGCGGTACAAGCGGAAGTTCCGGAAGGCGGCCGTGTGATGGAACTCGTCCAGGTCCCCTGCGACTGCCCCGACGGCCCCTGCAACTGGGTGCACTGGGGGGCTGAACAGTGACGATCAACTCCCAGAACATCTTTGACAAGCTGGCCGATCACGCGCTCGCGTCCGGCTACTTCGACCGGGTCAACCAGCACGAGCCGAAGAACAAGCCTGGCCGGGGCCTCACTTGCGCGCTGTGGGTCGACCGGATCGAACCGGCGCGCGGGCGCTCGGGGCTGAACAAGACCGACGCCCGCGTCGTCGTCAACGTCCGCGTCTACACGAACATGCTCCAGTCCCCCCAGGACCGGATCGACCCGTCGGTGATGGAGGCCACAGACTTCTTGTTCGAGGCGTACACCGGCGACTTCCAGCTGGGCGCGGAGGACCGGTTCATCGACGTCCTGGGGATGACGCAGGGGCATCCGCTGTTCGCCCAGTCCGGCTACATCAACATCGACAACATGACCTACCGGGTCATGACCATCACGGTCCCGGTGATCCAAGAGAACGCCTGGACGCAGAACCCGTAAGGGAGGGAAGAACATGGCCAAGCAGACCGGCCTCGGTGACCAGCTGTTCATCAACGGCTACGACATCGGCGGGGACATCTCCGCGATCAGCACCCTGTCGACGCCCCGGGAGACCCTCCCGGCGACCGGGATCACGAAGTTCGCCATGGAGCGGCTCTTCGGAAAGCGTGACGGGAACGCCGAGTTTACCAGCTACTTCAACGACGCCACCGACCAGGAGCACGACGCCCTGAAGGGTCTGCCCCGGACGGACGTCCACCTGATGTACCTGCGCGGCACCTCGCTGGGCGGCTCCTCGGTGGGTATGATCGGCAAGCAGCTGAACTACGACCCGTCACGAGGCGATGACGGTGCGCTCACCTTCGGGGTGAACGCCCAGGCCAACGCCTTCGGGATCGACTGGCTGACCCAGCTGACCGCCGGAAAGCGGACCGACACAGCGGCCACCAACGGCACCGGCGTCGATTTCGGGGCAGCCTCCGCGTTCGGCTTCCAGGCCTACCTCCAGGTGTTCTCCTTCACCGGCACCTCCGTGACCGTGAAGCTCCAGGAGTCCTCGGACAACGGCGCGGGTGACGCCTGGACGGACGTCTCCGGCGGCGGCTTCACGGCGGCCACCGGGCGCACCGCCCAGCGGATCCAGTCGGTGTCCGACACCCTCGCGGTGGAGCGCTACCTGCGGGTGGTGACGACCGGGACGTTCTCCAGCGCGGTGTTCGCCGTAGGCGTCTGCCGCAACGAAGCCCTGAGGGTGATCTGATGAAGCAGAAGCTGGGCGCCCAGGCCTATCAGACGTTCCAGATCCTCGCGCCGAAGGAGACCCACACGGTCCCGGCATCGTGCGAGGAAGTCGAGTGCCAGCAGTATGCGCGCGGATGGATGATGAAGATCGACCTGACGACCGATCTCGGCCAGAAGCAGGCGTACTACATCAAGCACCACTCCGGCCGCTCGTACACCGTGACCGACCAGCGTGATGGTCTGGTCACCCTGACTTTCCGCTCGGGCCAGCCGTGCTTCCAGAAGCACCGCAAGGACATCGAGCGGGATCCGCTGTTCCGCGTCAAGGGCGGCGACAAGCGGGGCAACCCTCTTCGGACGGCGACGAGGGTCCACAAGAAGCCTGAGTTCTGGGTCGAAGAGTTCGCCGAGAACCAGCAGAAGATCGCCGACGCGGTCAAGGAGGGATGAGACATGGCGAAGGAAACCGGTCTCGCGTGGTCGACCCTGTCGGTCGATGACGCGGCAGGCTCCGCGAAGGACATCCGGAACGACGTCACCAACTTCGAGTTCGCGACCCCGCGCGCGGTCCAGGAGACCACGGGCATCGACAAGAGCGCGTTCGAGCGGCTGCTCCTGCTGGCCGACTTCTCGATCACGCTGAACGGCGTGTTCAACGACGCGGCGGACTTCTCGCACGCGGTCCTGAAGACGGTGGGCTCGACCTCGGTCCTGCGCACCATCTCGATCACCGTGTCGGGACAGTCCCTGAACAACGAGTGCATCATCACCGACTACGCGCTGACGCGCGGCGACGACGGTGCGCTCACCTGGCAGGCCCCGGCCGTCCTCGCCGACGGCACCGTTCCCACCTGGAGCTGATCATGATCCTCCTCACGATCCGGACTCGGACACGCGGCGCGCTGTTCACCACGCAGTCGCACCGCCTCTTCGAGGAGTTCGAGGACGATCTGGAGGAGGAGGGCGCGGAGTGGGCGCTGTCCCACATCCGTTCGACGTTCCACTCCAGTTTCAAACAGCCCAGCGGCTACTACGAGTCGAACGTCGAGATCCACAACACGTCCTCCGGCCTGGAGGTCTGGGACGGCGGCCAGGCCGGTCCCGTCTACGGCCCCTGGCTGGAGGGCGTGGGATCCCGCAACAACACCACCCGGTTCAGGGGCTACCATGCCTTCCGCAAGGCGGCCCAGGCGCTGGAAGTCCGCATCGAAAGCATGGGCGACCGGCTCCTGTACCAGAACGTCATCCCGTACCTGTAAGGAGAAACCCCATGGGTTACCGCCGAGTTCCGACCGTCTACACCCTCGACTCGATTCCCGAGGAGGAAGGCCTCATCGTCCGGATGACCTCCATCCGGCTGGGCAAGATGCGCCGCCTGATGACGCTCACCGCCGACGACAAGGCCGACGACGCGGCGATGGGCGAGATCCTCGACCTGTTCCAGCAGTCCCTGGTCAGCTGGAACCTGGAGGAGTTTGAGGATGGCACCCCCGTTCCGACGACTCGCGAGGGTGTGGAGGACCAGGAGGTCGAGCTCATCATGCGGATCGTCGGTGCGTGGATGGACGAGATGACCGGCACCGACGGCCCCGACGACCTGGGAAAAGGCTCGACCGGTGGCGGGAAGTTCCCGGGGCGGCCACTGACGATGGAAGCACTGTAACGAAGCCCTGGGAGCTGGCCGACGCCGAGCTCGTGATCCGGTTGTGCGGGATGTTCCACTGCCCGCCCAGCCAGCTCGACCAGGAAGACGCCAGCATCATCCGCCTGATGAACATCGTGGCGCGAGGGACGAAGGAGGCCGACGGGGCCTCGGAGTAGGAGGAGGCCGTGGCTCGCGTCAGCGTAGTCGTCAACGTCCGGGATCTGACCCGGGCTGAACTCCAGCGGATGCGGCACAACTTCCGCACCCTGGGCGAAGACCTGTCCAACGCAGTCGGTGCGCGCAACCGGCAGAACTTCGAGCGGCTGTCGCAGTCCGTGAACGTCGCCAGGCGGGACCTCACCCGCCTGCGCGGCGCCATCCCGGAAGCGGAGTTCCTCCGGCTGGACGACGCCATCCGAAGGTCTCAGCGAACCCTTCAGCGCGGTTTCTCGAACGTCGGGGCGAACGCCTTCAACCGGGTCGCCCGGCAGGTCCAGGAGGTCGTGGACGGCTTCCGGGACCTGGACCGGGACGGGAGCATTCAGATCCGGGTGGATACCAGCGCCCTGGACCGGGCGGACGCCCAGCTGGCCCGGTGGCGCACCGAGCAGGCGCGGGCGGTGGTCCGGCAGCGGGTGGACGTCGACACCAACCGCGCGGAGTCCCGGATCCGGCGCTGGGCGATGGGTCCCCTGCGCGGCCTCGGCGGCCTGATCGGCGGCACCTTGTCGGACGGCATCGGCCAGGGACTGGTGGGCGCCTTCCGCTCCCCGACGTTCGGTGCACTCGTCGTCGCAGCGCTGGTAGCCGCCATGTCGTTCGTCGGCGCGGCGCTCGCCGGTGTCCTCGTCCTCGCGATCGGCGGCGCGTTCGCCGGTCTGGGTGGCTTCATCGCGGCGAAGTCGAAGGAGGTGTCCGGCGCCTGGGAGCGGGAGCTGGAACGGCTGAAGCCGCTCTTCAAGGAGGCCGCCGAGCCCATGATCCCGGTCCTTGTCAGGGCCATCGGGATCCTGGGCAAGATGGGCGAGGAGTTCGCGCCGAAGTTCCGGGACTCCCTGGAGAAGGCCGCCCCGTTCATCGACGACTTCATCGACCGCACCCGCGAGGGTTTCAGGCGGATGGGCCAGAACGCCTGGGACGACCTCCAGAAGTCCTTCCGCATCTTCCTGGACGCTTTCGGGCCCCAGTGGGAGGACTTCCTCGCCGAGTTCGGCTCCAGTCTGGGCGCCCTCGCGCGCACGGTCAGTGAGCACTCGACGGAGATCGCGGCAGCCCTGCGCGGCATCCTCGGGATCATCAACATCCTGATCGACACGATCAACTTCTTCGCCAACGCCTGGGCGCTCGCCTTCCGGCTGAATCAAGAGATGATCGCCGGATTCCTCGGGTTCATGTCGTTCTTCGTGGACTCCGTTCTCGGCTACTTCCAGATCATGCTGGACGGGGCGGTCAGCGCCTTCTCCTGGATCCCCGGCCTGGGCGGCAAGCTGGAGGAGGCGCAGGGCAAGTTCTCGGAGTTCCGAGGTCAGGTGACGGGCGAGTTCCAGCGCCTCGCGGACCGCGCCAGCCAGTGGGGCGTCGAGATGGACCAGGCGAACCGCAAGCGCGTTCTGGAGATCGAAATCTCGGGCTGGATGAACGACATCGAGCGCGCCAAGGAGGAGATGAAGTCGGTCCCGCCCAGCAGGCAGGCGGAGCTGAAGGCGAAGATCGACGACCTCATGGGCAAGGTCAGCGCAGCCAAGCAGCAGTTGGCGTCGATCCAGCCGAACTACTACGTCCGGATCCACGCGTACAAGACGGGCGACTGGGCTCTCGGCCTCGGCGGTCCGCAGGCGCATGGCGGCGTCACCGGCAACTGGGGCCGGGCGGCCACCGGCGGCGCCCGGTCGAACATGACCCTCGTCGGCGAGCACGGCCCCGAGCTGGTCGATCTTGCCCCGGGGTCTCACGTAAGGTCGAACCCGGACTCGCGCCGCATGCTCGCCCAGTCCACCGGCCAGCAGGGGGCGACCACGCTGATCCTGAAGTCGGACGGGAGCCGGATGTCGGACGTCCTGCTGGAGCTGCTGCGCGACGCGATCCACGACGCAGGGGGCGACCCCGTGAAGGTACTCGGAGGCTGACGAAATGGCAGTGAAGCTCCGCGCGGTGACGACGGCCACCAACGTGGACGGCACGAGCGCGTCATCGATCACGATCAACAAGCCGACCGGCACGGTCGAAGGCGACATCCTGATCCTGATCACGAACCAGTACACCGGCGACACCGGTATGGCGGGGGTGACTTCGCAGGGCTTCGTTCTGCTCGACATCATCGACGAAGGCACCGACCTCCGCTCGCGCGCGTGGAAGAAGGTCGCGACGAGCTCCGAACCCGCCAGCTACACCCTGAACTTCGCGGGCGCGGGCGGGTCGGTCGGTGCCACCCTGGCCGCCTTCGCCGGGGGCTACGACGTCACCACCTGGGCGAACATCGTCACCGGCACCGACGACCCGGCTTCCGGCTACGACCTGGACTGCGCGCGGGACTCCGTCGGCTACCAGGCGTACGTCTGGAGGAACGACACCGCGAACACGACGGTGACCTGGTCGTTCGGCTCGGAGGTCACCGATATCTCCTCGAAGGCGACCACCGCCATCCGGTCGGGTCAGTCGACCATGTACTACGGCCCGCCGGACCTGGAAGACATCGTCAACGCGGGCGACGAGCTCCCGGCCGCCGAAGCGAACCCGGCCACCGCGCCGCTGTTCGGCATCTTCTGGAACTTCCTGATCGGCGACAAGGCGCCGGACAACGAGGCCTGGGACGACACGGACCTGTCGACGGCCGTGGAGCTGAAGCTGGACCGGGTGGAGCTGGACGCTGTCGGCTCGATCGACACCCGGTTCGCATGCGATTTCACCGGCACCGTGTCGGCCATCACGGCCACGGCCGAGTCTGAGCCCGCTGCGCAGGCCGCTGACGGCCTCCCGCTGACGAACTGGCTGGATGACACCACCGTCGCCCCGCAGGCCCTCACATACGATTTCGGGGCCTCGGCGACCCCGCGCGCGAAGCGCTACCGGATCACGTCGGCGGCCACCGGTTCGACGTACGGGGCGACGCTCGACCCGATGAACTGGACAGTGGAGGGCTCCAACGACGGCTCCTCGTGGACGGTCATCGACACCCGGGAGAACGAGGCCTTCGGCAACCGGGGAGACACCCGCGAGTTCCGGATCGCCGACCCGGGCGACTACCGGTACTACAAGCTGAACGTCTCCTCGAACTTCGGCTCGGCGTCCACGGTGGGTGTCCAGCTGGCCGAGTGGCGCCTCTCCTCGGTGGACGTCTGGGAGGACATCACGCCGTTCGTGAACTACGACGGCAAGGTGCGGATCGTGCGCGGCCTTCAGGGGACGTCCGGCCGGTCCGACTACACCCGCGCGTACATGACGCTGAAGAACACCGACGGCCGGTTCACCGTCGACAACCTGGGCGGCGCCTACCACGGGGCCCTCCAGCGGAACAACGAGCTGCGGATCTCGCGCGCGTACGGCACGAAGTCTCTCCAGCTCCAGGGCGCTGTCCGCGTCGAAGGCACCGACATGATCGGCGACTGCTTCCGGACTCCGCTGGCGTACTCCCTCCAGATCGCTTCCGACCTGGACGTCCGGCTCGACCTGGACATGGAGTCCTGGAAGGCGGAGCAGTCTCTCGTCGGGCTCGGAATCGACAGCTCCGCGCCGGAGGTCGGCTGGGCGCTCTACATGGGCTCCGACGGCAAACTCCACTTCACCTGGGTCAAGTCCACTGGCGACGTCTTCGACCTGAAGTCCACCGTCGCGGTCCCGGACGCCGTCCGGCAGTCGGTGCGCGCCTCCTTCGACGCCAACGACGGATCCGGCAACTCGGTCGTGACCTTCTACACGGCGACCACCTTCAACGGCACCTGGGTCCAGCTGGGCGAGCCGGTCTCTGTGTCCACCGGCGGTACGGACATCGCGTACGCGGGCGGGAGCCTCGCGATCGGCCACACCGGCACCAGGTCGCCGCGCGGCATCCACGGCCGGGTCTACAACTTCGAGCTGCGCGACACCGCCCTCGGGACGACGGTCGCCGACCTGGACTTTACGGCCATGGACAACGGCTCCAGGACGTACACCGATTCAGCGGGAAACCTGTGGATCGCCCTGAACTACGCCGTCGTCTCGAACCGCCGGTACCGCTTCCACGGGGAGGTCGCCACTTGGCCGATCGCCTGGGACACCACCGGCAACTGGGTGCAGGCTGACATCACGGCCGCCGGAGTCCAGAAGCGGCTGGAGCGCGGCGGTGCGGCCGGGTCGGTGATGTACCGGCACCACACCCGGGGCATCGTCGAGAATCCCGGCTTCGACTTCCAGCGCGGACAAGCCGTCGGCTACTGGCCGATGGAGGACAAGAAGGACTCCTACCAGTGCGCGTCCGCCCTGACCGGGAAGCCCCACCTGGAGATCTACGGGAACCCGAAGTTCGAGGAGTTCACCGACTTCCGCGAGTCGGACGCCCTGCCGGACCTGAACGGGGCGAAGTTCGGTGCGCGGGTGGTGGGCGCCGCCGACGGGTACGTCGACTGCCGGTTCATCATGGACATCCCGGCCGACGCGACCATCACCACCGGCGCCAACCTGATCACCCTGTGGGGTAACGGCACCCAGGCGAAGTTCCAGCTGCACGTTGGCAACTCCACCGAATGGGACTGGCACTTCTACACAGAGGCGGCCTTGGAGACGGGGACACCCAGCCACGTGTCGGCCGCCATTCCGGTCACCGTCGTGGGCGAACGCTTCCACGTCCGGGTCCAGCTCCAGCAGGTGGGCGCCGACATCTTCATCGCCGTCGAGCTGATGTCGGTGTACGGCGAATCCCTCGGCTCCAGCGTGCAGTCGGTGGCCGGGCAGACTTTCGGCCGGATCTACCGCGTCCAGGTCAACGACGCCGAAGCCGTCCGCAACACCGGCATCGGCATGGGTCACCTCGCCATCTACGGCACCGAGTTTCCGACCTGGACGGATCCGATCAACGCCCACCACTACGAGCTGGCCGCCAGCCGGATCGAGCGGATCTGCAACGAGGAGGGTATCGAGTACCGGCTCGTCGGCGGGGCCGCCGGGTCCCAGTTCATGGGGTACCAGACGCCCGGCAGCGTCCAGGAGATCATGTCGTCGGCGGCCGTGTCCGACTCCGGGTACCTCACCGACCCGCTGGACGCTTTCGGGATCGAGTTCCGCACGGACCGCTCGGTGATGTCCCGGGCTGCCCGGCTGTCGCTGTCGTACACCGGCAACGAGCTGTCGAACGAGCTCCGACCGACGCAGGACGACGCGCACCTGGTGAACGACTTCGAGGCGCGCCGGGGTGACGCCGGATCGTCCCGGTTCGTGCTCACCGAGGGGAAGCTGTCGGTGCAGGCCCCGCCGCACGGTGTCGGCCCGTACTCGGCGGAGCAGTCCTACTCCCTCGCCCACGAAGGGCAGTGCGTCGACATCGCCTCCTGGCAGGTGCATCAGGGGACGCTGGACGAGGAGAGGTTCCCCCGGATCATCGTCGCCCTGGAGAACGCCCGGATCGCGGCCAGCCCCGCGCTGATCGAGGCCATCCTGAACCTGGACATCGGCTACCGGGTGGACGTCTACGACACGCCGTCGTTCCTGCCCGCGCGGGACATCCGTCAGCTCGTCATCGGCTACGAGGAGATCTTCGACCAGTTCCAGCACGAAAACCGGATGAACACCATCCCCGAACGCGCGTTCGAGGTGGCTTCGTACTCGTCGGGCTACCGGTTCGACACCTCCGGCTCGGAGCTGTACCAGGACATCACCGACACCGCCACGTCGATCAAGGTGTCGACAACGAACGGCCCGGAATGGACGGTGGACCCGGAAGCGATCCCCATCGATCTGGACGTCGACGGCGAGCAGATGCGGGTGTCGGCCGTCGGCCGTCTGATCTCCTCGAACCCCTTCTTCGACACCGACATCACCGGCTGGACGAACGACACCGGCTCGGACGTGGTCGCCTGGTCGCAGGACTATGTGCACTTCTACGAGCAGGCCGAGGCGTCGATGAAGCTGACTCCCGACGGGGTGAGCTCGTTCGCCGACGGCGTCAACACGGCTTCGGCGGTCGGTACGGTCGTGCCGCTGGAGCAGTACGAGATGTCCGCCTGGGTGTACACGCCCACCGGTTCGACGAACGTGTCCGTGAGCGTCTTCTGGCGGACGTCCGGCAACGTCTTCATCTCCACCGGCACCGGCACCGACCGGACGATCCCGGCGGGGGTGTGGACGCACATCTCGGAGACCTTCCAGGCCCCGGCGACAGCTTCCCGCGCCCAGGCTCGTGTCCGTGTCGGCGGCACCCCGGCGGCCGGGAACATCACCTACTGGTACAGCGCCCGGCTGGTCGAGAAGTCCGAGGATCCGGCGTACACCTTCGACTCCTTCAACCGCGCGGACTCGACGACCAACCTGGGGTCCACCGACGACGGCGTCATCCAGGCGTGGACGCAGCACTCCGGCACCTGGGGCATCAACGGGAACGCGGCCTACATCTCGGCTGCGGCCACCTCGGTGGCGACGATCGCGGGGACGGCCGATTTCGAACGGTGCGAGGTGACGATGTCGTCGTTCGCTTCCGGGTCGGCGTCGATCGTCTTCCGGGCCATCGACCAGAACACCCGATGCCGGTTCGGTGGCACGGTCGGCACGACTCCCGACCTGGTGTTCCGTGTCGGTGGTGTCGACACCCGGACGGAACCGGCTTCCGGGTACACTCTGGCCGCCGGTGACAAGCTCGGCATCAGGGCGCAGGGGTCGGTGGTGCAGGCGTTCATCAACGACATCCTGGTGCTGACGGTGTCGGAGACCGACAACATGGCGGAGACGCGGGTCGGCATGCTGGTGACGACGACCGTTCCCCGGTTCAACAACTTCTCCTTCGACCCCGGCACGGGGCCGCAAACACTGACGGTGGAGCGTGGCATCAACGGAGTGACGGCGCACCACAACCAGGGCGCCGAAGTCGAACTGTGGCGCCCGCCGTACCGTGGACTGTGAGGAGGATTGACCATGACGAACAACCTGTCGGCCGGAACGAGGGTGCGGGCGCGAGACTTTCCGCGCGCTGAGCAGACGTTCCTGACAGCGAATGTCACCAACGTCTCATCGACGTCCTACGCCGTCGGCTCGCCGGAGACGGCCGTCTGGTTCACCGCGCCGACTTCCGGCCGTGTAGCGGTCTCCCTGGGCGCCGGAACCGGCAACAACGGGGCGAACGCCGACCGCCTGCTGGTGACGTACGAGATCTTCGAAGGGGACCCGGAGGACGGGATCCGGCACCAGGCGGCGGAGGCGAAGCGAGGGCTGTCGAACCCGGCGACCGGCGCCGACACCGCCCAGTATCACGGCCACACCACGATGGTCGACGGTCTGACGCCGGGGCAGCGCTACTACGCGCGCGTCGTGCACCGGGTCACCCTGGGCTCGGCGACCGCCGACATCTCCCACCGCCACATCGCCGTGTGGCCGATCCCGTGAAGGGGCTGTAGATGGACACCGGAGGAGACGTCTACGGGATGGATTTCCCGCCCTCGCAGTTCGACCAGGACTGGACGCCGATCAGCAACATCACCGCGACCTCGTACGAGGTCGGGGACCCGGAGGTCGCGGTGTCGGTGACGGCGCCCACTTCCGGGCGGGTATTCGTGGCGATGGGCTGCGGAATCCGGAACAACGCGGCGACAGCCGAGTCCGCTTACGTCTCGTATCAGATCTTCGAGGACTCTCCGAACGGGGCGCTGTACTCGGCTTCGGACGACGACCGGGGGGTCCGCTCCTGCGGGATCGCCCAGTCGCAGGAGTTCCAGTACCACGGCAACGGGGACCTGATCGAAGGGCTGGAGCCGGGCAGGTCGTACTACTTCCAGATGACGCACAAGACGGCGCTGGGCGCCGGGACGGCCGACATCGCCTCCCGGAACATCCTCGTCATTCCCGTACCGTAAGGAGGAGTTGTGGCAGAGATCAGGGCCGGTGACGTCATCGACGCGCGGTGGTGGCCGGACTCGGTGCGGGTGGTCGAGAACACCGACCAGCTGAACCAGACCTCCACCACCGCCATCGCGGGGACGCCGGAGTGCTCGACGACGTTCGTGGCGCCCGACAGCGGCCGGGTGATGGTGCAGGTGGCGGCCGAGCTCCGCAACGACGACACCGCCGGGAACCGGATCTTCGTGACGTTCGAGATCAGGCTCGGCTCCAGCGCGGGCGCGGTGCACACGGCCGCCGTCGTCCACCGGGGAGTCTCCACCACCGGCGACACCACCGCCTCCCAGTTCATGACCCACGGCAACATGTCCATGGTGGACGGCCTGACCCCTCGGGCGACTTACTTCATCCGGACGATGCAGCTGGTCAGCGGGGGCACGACCAACGACATCGGACACCGCAAGCTGTGCGTGATCCCGGTGCCGTAGGGGTATCCTCTGATCAGGGATGGACCTGGTGCCTCGGGTTCGGGTAGCAAGAAGCCCCCGTCTCAGCTGTTAGGGCCAGCTGGGGCGGGGGCTTCTCTGTGTGCTCTAGATCTCGCGCACCTTGATCTCGGGGTCCAGCTCCTTGAAGACCTCCCGGCCGAGCCGTTCGAGGATGTCCTGCTTCAGGGCCTCCCGGTAGTGGCTGCCGGACTCCCACAGTTCCCGGGCGATCGACATCTGAACCCGGAGCTTCGTGCCGTTGACCTCGACCGTGGCCGACATCAGGATCTCATGCCTCGGGAACGGCCCGAAGAGGTCGAACGGGTTTTCACTCATCGTCCCCTCCCTCCGCCGGAGCCGGAGAAGATCAGGATCAGGGCGATGAGGACGACGACGCCCGCGCTTCCGGCGCCCATGCTCGTGCTGGTCTCTGCGGCGAGATGGATCATCGCCCCTCCTTCAGGTTGTGGACGGCTCGGTCGAACTTCGCCAGGATGAACGAGATATCACCCGTGCACTCTTCGTGAAGGATCCGACCGAACTCCTCCCGGAGGAGATCCCAGATGGCATCCTGGGCGATCTCCTCCGGCTTCTTCAGGTATTCAGCTGGCACCGAGGATCGCCTCCAGCGCTTCGTCGATCTGCTTCGGGAGGATGTCCTGGGCGCGGATGTAGTCGTCCTCCGTCTGCGCCATGAACTCCTTGACGAAGCCGAGCGGGAGGGCGACGTCGGCGTGGCCGGTCTTGCTCCGCACGCAGACGTACAAGCGTCCCTGGGCGCTGTCCTGCCGAAACTTCACGTCCCCCTGGCCGACGGAGGTTTCCTGCTTCAGGGCGCGCTCCAGGAGCTCGTACGACACCTTCCATGAGGAGCTGACGGGCAGGTCATGCGCGAAGATCAGCTCGACCGCCATCGGGTCGGCCTCGTCATACTCGGCGCGGACCTTCACCGGCAGTCGACAGTCCTTGTCGTCGGACCTGAGCAGCAGGGCGCGGAAGTCGGAGCGGATCATCAGTAGACCACCTTCCGGATGATGATGACGTCGTCCTCGTCGAGATCGTCGACCAGGGTGAGCAGCCGGGCACAGAACGCGATGGGCTCGGAGTCCAGCTCGGCGGTGATGTCCGCATCCTCGGGGAGGGTGACCTCCCCCTCCGACTTGGTGAATGCCTGGATGTAGCTCATTTCACTTGCCCTTCTGTCGAGTTCCAACGGGGTGATGCTGACAGTCGCAGCCGGTGCAGGCATCGTGACCGGTGACCAGGGGGGCCTTCGTGGAGCCGGGGCACTTCACCCGGGGGCCGCCGTCGGGGTTGGCGACCTTGTGGACCATGATCCTGTACGAGCGCTTCGTGTTGCCGTAGACGAGAACTTCCCGCTTGCAGGCCGCACAGCGGGTGGTGTCCCGGACCCGGTTGTCGGCTGCCGCCGCGCAGGGGTTGCAGATCACGACCCCTCCTTCAGTTCGAGCTTCTTCACGCGGACGACCCGGGCGTCCACGACGTCATTCGTCCCGACCAACTCCCGGAGCACGTCGTCGACCTTCTCGACCGCCTGATTGAACCCGAACCCTCCCGTGAACGGGATGGTGACGGTCGCGGTGAAGGTGACGCGGATCTCGTGATTCTGGATCGTCATCGGTTCTCCTTATGCCTCTGGGTGCGGAATGCGGACTGGATGGTGCGCTCGATCTCCATGGCGCCCAGGCCTGCGTCTTCGGCGGCCGGACCGAGGGTGGCCATCGCGTCGCTCTCGCTGCCACCCTCCTCGCAGACGGTGCGCGCCGCCCAGACGAGGGCGTTGTTCCGGTTCCCCTCCCCGGCGTTGCGGACCTTGTCGGCGAGCCCCGACCAGCTGAGTGGGCCGGGCTGGCGGAGCCCCTTCGGGCGCTGGATCTTGGGCGCCGGAGGCTTCTCGGCTACGAGCTGCCGCAGCCACACCGGCGGGAGGGCGACGGGGGGCTGGAGGGGGACCCTTCGATACTGCCCGGCTTCCGTCTGGCAGCCCTCTCCGAGGACGTAGCCGCCCCACTGACCGCCGTTCCCGCGCACGTCGACGATTCCCTTCACCGGCGACGCCTGAGAGATCCTGGGCCAGTTGGAGGGCCACCGGTAGTACAGGTGCAGGCCCCCGGAGCCGGTGCGGACCGAGTAGGTGCTGAACGCCTCCCGGGGGCCGGTGTTGAGCTTGTACTCCATCTCGTCGAACAGGGACTCACCGTCGACGTACTCTCCGTAGACGGTGTGCAGGTACTCCCACTCGGTGCCCCGCAGCTTGAACGGCTCCTTCGCGATGTCCAGGTCGACGACCAGGAGCTGGGAGGGCTTGCAGGCGATCCCGAAGTTGGCGTTCGGGTCGACGTTCGTCCAGAAGTGCTTGACCTGCTCGTAGTCGTTGGTGGCGGTCTCGCCCCAGCCGTGAAGCTCACCGGCCTGGTCGCGGTATCCGGCGGCCGGGTGCGGGACCTTCCCGCCGCGCACGACGGGGAAGATGTGGAAGCCCCGGTTCGTGGCGGCCAGGGCGTGGAGCAGCATCACGTGTTCCTCCAGGTTATCTACGGGAGAGGCCTCCCAGGTAATATCTCCCCGGGAGGCCTCAACTTCACGCATTCTTACGGGTAAAGGAACGGTCAAGCCGCTCCGAGCTTCCGGAGGATCGCGTCCAGCTTGGCGTCCATCCGCATGACGGCCTCCATGACCGTGGAGGCCTGCTGCTCCGGCTTCCCCGGCACACCCGCCCACAGCAGCAGCTCCGCCTTCGAGGCGAACCGCGCCACGTTGTGGTCGATGCCGACGTCGCTGTACTGGTGGATCGTCCACGGGTGCTCGATGCCCGGCTGTCCGACGGGAACCCCGTACTGGGCGATCCAGAGGGCGTCACCGGCGAACGACGTGGTGTCGACGTTCTTCCAGAAGTGGACGTTGCAGTACAGCCCCACCCGGTGGCCGACGAACCGCTCCTGCGCCGACCGAATCCACGAATCCTTCTCCGCGTTCGTGGGCGCCGATCCGTTGGCCGACTCCCAGTCGTACCAGAGGGTGTCCCCGGCCTGGAGCTGCGGCTCGACGTTCGCCGCGAAGTGCGCGACCTGACCGGCGGCGTACCCGGCCTCCCCGAAGTGGTAGAAGCCGACGGCCAGGCCGTTCTTCCGCGCCCAGGCCAGCTGACCTCGCCAGCGCGGGTTTACGTAGCCGGTGCCCTGCGTCACCTTGATGATCGCGAACTCGACCGGCAGTCCGTCGATCTCCAGCGGGAACGTCTCCGACTGGTAGCTGCTGACGTCCACGCCCCGGATCATCGGCTGCTCCTTGCGGCACGCGCGGTGACTCCCTGCCGCTCCCGGCGCCCATCGGCGGCCCGGCGTGCCAGACGACCGGCCGCCCCCCGGACTCGCGCGGCCGCGCGTTCCTGCTTCCCACCGGACTGCGAGCCCGGGACCGACCCCGGCTTCTCCGGCTTTCTACCGAAGTACGCCATCAGCTCTCCTCCTTCTCCTGCTCGATCTCGATGCACTTCTCGATGTAGTGCCTGGCCTTCTTCAAGTCTTCCAGGGCGGAACCCTTGTGTCCGGCCCGCAGCAGGTACTTGACGGCGCCCGCCCGGAAGGGGTCGAGTCCGTACTCCCGCCAGATGTCCCACACTTGGATCTTGAACTTCCGGTAGTGATCCCCGCCGACCTGGGTGTCGGCGACCTTCGTGCGGTCCGGGTTCGCCACCTGGTCGTGCCCCGAGGTGCTGTTCTCGCAGTTTTCCACGCGCCTCGGTTCCTTCCGGGTGTAGTCGAGCGGGCATCCGCACCTCACGGACCCGGTGGTGGGCGACATCGGGGCCATGCAGCCGTTTCCGCCGTGGACGAGGGTGCTGTGGTTGCAGTTGTCGCAGAGCCTCACGAGACGACCTCCAGGATCTTCTCCAGCTGGTCGATGGTCACCTTCTCGCGGAGAGACTTGCTGTACGAGAACTCGACGCCCAGCAGCATGAGCTGGCGGAACAGCTCCTGGCGCCGGTTCCGGATGTCGAGCTCCTCCCGGGTGTAGAGCGTGACGGAGGTCCCGTGCTGGCTGTCCTCGCGCTTGGTGGCGATCAGGAAGCGTTCACGGAGCTCGTTGTTGCCCGGACTGTCGTCGGGGATCACGTAGAAGAACTTCCGGCCGACGCGGGACACCTTCACTCGACGCTGCGCGCGGTATCGGCCGGTCGGGACGAGGATCAGCTCGTCCCCCACCTTGACGGTCATGTCGTTCCCTTTCCTCCGCAGGCGGGGCAGGTCTCGGCGACCCACCACGTGTCGTACGTCCCGTCATCCTTCGGGACCATCTTCGGGACGATCACGGTCCCGGCGCCGTTGCACTTGCCGCAGGGCTGACCGCTCACGATCCGCTCTCCTTCGGGTGTCGGTGGCATACAGGGGCGTTCCGGAGTCCGCACTGACAGGCGGCTCCCCGCTGGGCGACTTCCGCCCAGTTGGTGCCCGAGCGGGCCAGGTCGGCGATCTCCTGGCCGCGCTCGGGGGTGATGGTGCAGCAGTGCATGCCGCAGGTCGAGCAGTTCGACGAAGGGTCGTGCCCGGCCTCGCACCGCTTCCTCTTCGCGGCCACGGCTACTCGATCGGGTGAGTGACGAACACGGTCAGCGGCCCGTCGGCGCCCTGCTGCTTCGGCTCCATGTAGACCTCGAAGGTGACGGCTTCCGGGGTGACGACCATCCCGGCCACCGAGTTCGGGTCGAGACCGGCGGCGAAGCAGACGGCCTTGAGGTCTTCGCGGACCTGGATGGGCTTGCTCATTCCGTCACCAGGACCCAGCCAGACTTGCGGGGCTCACCGTACTTGTTGACGGCGCTGTCGTGGAAGGAGGACTTCCTCACCCAGCGCTGGCGGATGAGCCTGCCGCCGACGTTGGAGACGGTGCCGACGAACACCTCGCCGGGCCGGTGGTGGTCACCAAGACTGATGACCTGGATGAGGGCGTCCTCCAGCGGGTGGGCGGAGCGGAACTGCTGCCCGCGCTCGAAGGGGATGGACATGGGCATGAGGTTCTCCTCAGGTGAGGTGGCGGATGGTTTCGGTGATGGCCCACGCGAGGCCCCCCAGGACGCCCAGGGCGGTCACACAGCTGTCGCTGGAGGGCTTGGCGTGCTTCGGGCCGGAGTCGCCCCCGGAGGCGTCGTACGACTGCCTGAGGGCTTCCAGCTTGGCGTCGGCCGCCCAGGGTCCTTCCCCTCGGGCGGCGCGCTCCTGCCCCTTCCGGCGGGACTCGTTCCACTGGTCGTCGAAGTCCCGACCGGGACCGGGTAAGCGGGTCATTTCTCCTCCAGGAGGTGGGCGAGGCTCGTCACGTCTCGATCCACACCCTGTCGGAGTCGGCGAGGTCGTGGATCTCGGCGAACGCGGCGTCGAAGGACGGGATGTCCCAGCTCGCTTCGACCGCGTCGATCGCCTCGGTGAGGGTGTCGGGGTAGGCGGTGAGCTTCCGCCATCGGGGGGACCGGAGGCGGGCGACGATCGCGTCCCGCTTCGCCTCGAAGGGGATCTCGGCGTCCCACTGGTCGGACAGGTCGATGGTGAGGAGCCAGTTGGTCATCTAGGGGATGTCCTTCCATTGGAGTTCGCGGACGACCTTGCTGATGTGGCCCTGGGAGACGCCGAAGTGGTCGGCGAGCTGGTTCTGGGTCCAGCCGCAGTGCAGGTACAGCTGGCGCATCTCGGCGACCTGCTTGGCGTTCAGCTTCAGCCGGGAGGAGCGCGCGGGGCGGTAGCTCTCATCGAGGAGAGCGGCGTAGAGACTCATGGGCGATACACCTTTCCGTTCCATTCGAACGTCGAGTCGCTGTCCATGGTGACCAGGTGCTCGAACGTCCGACCGCCCTGGACGACGAAGAGGCCAAGCCCCTGCTGCCAGTTGGGCGATCCGTGCTTGATATAGGTGGCAGCTTCCTCGATCATCCCGTGGCCGACCTCCATGCCGGTGAGGCGGCGGCGGGCGCCCGGGGTGCCGATCGTCGTCGACACGGTCCCCGCGCGGTGAGTGTGGCCACAGACCACCGACCGGTCCCAGCGGGAGGCGAGACCGAATGCCGTGCGCCCACTGACGGGCGACAGCGCCCCTTCGTCCCCGTGGGCGGCGATCCAGCCCGGCGCCATCGGGAACGGCTTGTGCTGGAGCTTCGTGCGCTTCGGGTCGAGCCGGAGCATCCACTCCAAGGTGATCTCCGACTCGGGGCCGTGCAGCGCCGGAGCGTACCGCTCGACGTACTCCAGGACCCGCCGGTCGTGGTTGCCGACCTTCACCCAGTCGAGCTCGTACTCCTTGATGACCTGGCGGGTTTCACGGATCGACGCCCAGAATGTACCGGCGTACTCTCCGGCCGCGCCCTTGTTCCAGCGCCCGGTCTCCGGCTGGTCGATCAGGTCCCCGATCTGGCCGACCTCCACCGTCCGGTACAGGGGGGACACTCTCATCGCTCTCACGAACTTGCGGGTCGAGCGGATGAACTTTTCGTCGTGGTAGGGGACCTGAAGGTCGGGGATGACGATGATGAGCTTGCTCACGCGGTACTCCCTCGTGCGGCGGGGGTGCTCTTGTCGCATACGGTAACCGCACGACTAGAAAACCCACGCCGACAGGACGTACAGCCCGAGGAAGAACAGGTACGCGGCGCCGCCGATGACCAGCCACGCGGCCAGCTGGGCGGCGAACTCGATGGGGGCCTTGCTCATTTCAACTCCAAGGATTGTAGGGATGCTTCTGAGTGCCCTCGACGGGATTCGAACCCGCATCTGCCGGACTACTGTCCCGGCGCTCTGCCTTTGAGCTACGAGGGCAAGGGGGGAGGGGCTCCACCGCCGTCACTCGGTGAAGCCCCTCCGGGGAAGACCCGCTCACCCCCATGAGCGGGTCGTGGTCCTGCTAAACACCGTACATGGTGGCCAGCTGCTGGAGCTGCTCCACCGTCGTACCCGGCGGGAGGGCGACACCCTTCGCCTGGAGGGCGGCAGCCGCCGCGTTCGGGTCGAAGGCCGCCGGGGCGGGAGCCGGGAGAGCGGCGGGGGCCGGGGCACCCCAACCGGCGGCTGCCGGGTTCACCTGGTCGGCGGGGGCCCCACCCCAACCCGTCGCTGCCGGAGCCGGGGCGGCCGGTGCCGGGTTACCCCAGCCCGTCGCCGCCGGGGAGGGGGCGGGAGCGGGAGCACCACCCCACTGCGGCGCGGCCGGTGTAGCCGGAGCGTTCCAGGCGGGAGCGCCAGCCGGAGCGGCGGGCTGCGGCGCCTGCTGGATCCGAGGGTTTGCGGCCATCCACGCCTCCGCCATCGCGACGTCCTGGTCGTTGTGCGGGCGCAGGAGCCACGGCGGGTTGCCCTTGGTGTTCTCGCCCTGGCCGAGGGTGCCGAGGACCATCCCGTCGGGGATGGCCCCCTTCAGCTGGGTGACGAGGGCGGTGGAGAAGATCAGGGCGTTGTCCCAGACTCGGCCGTCGTTGAGGCGGACGACCCGCGCGGCGACCGCGTCGGACTCACCGTGGGCCGTCTTGATGCCGGTGTCGAGTCGGGTGGGGAAGAAGAGGAGGAGGGCGCCGTTGTTCTCGTTGGGCGCAAACTTGTCCTCGGGGGATGAGATGCCGGGCTGCTGGAAGTTGCTCAACGTGAGCTCCTTGTGAGATCGGTAGGGCTTCGATCCTACGAGGCCGATGTGACACCGGCCGTTGCAGGTAGAACTTGCCCGAGGGGTCTCGGGGTTAAACCGTCAGGCGCGAAGCTGGCCGCACTCGGTGCAGTACCAGCGCCCGTCGCTCCGCTGCTGAATCGCCGGGTGGTCGCACTGGCCATACGCCAGCTGAACGAGTAACGCTACGATCCGGGACATCCTCGCCTCATCTCCTTGTCGGTCTTCAGGTGGAACGGGCAGTACCGGCAGTCGTTCACCGTAGGGAAGGTCCGGGCGGACGACATCTTGTCCTCCATGTCCCCGGAGCCCTCGATGCCGACCTCCTTCGCGATCCTCTCGACCCGCGCGAGGGCGTCCTCGGCGAGCTTCCGGTCGAAGGGTTCCGACCAGACGTGCATCTCGTCCAGGGAGCCGCCAGCGCGCGGGAGGCCGACGATCGCGACCCGCTTGACCTTCTCCCCCGACCGAGTCGCGGCGAGGCCGTAGACGTGCGCCTGGACGCGATACGTGGGCGACGGGCCATCCAGGCGGAACTTCTTGAGCGAGTAGGCGCCCATGAACTTCCAGTCGACGATCGTCGCGTCCCGCCGGTCGAGCAGGTCGGTGGTACCGCGCGGCACCGACGGGGATCCGGTCTCGACGTTGAGCTCGACCGCGTACCGGCCGGTCCCGGCGTCGGCGAACTGGAACATCTCGCCCATGCCGACATGCCCACACGTCCCCACGAAAGCCGCCCAGCCGTCGCCGCCGGGGTTCACCGGGGAGACGTTCAGGAGCGCCATCGCCAGACGACGATCGCATGGAGTGCCGATCTCAGACGGGCCGAGAGTAGTCTGTGCCGAGCGATTCTCTGAACTCTTCCTGTTGTCGTACGAGTAGAACGTCTCCTTGATCCGGGTCGCCAGTTCCAGCGCGTACCCGTCCAGGGGGTCAGCCTTCTCCGGCCCCGTGTACTCCTCCGGCTGGAGGAAGATCAGTGGAGGCTCGATCCACTCCGGGGGTTGGAGGTACGGGCTCCACGGCTGTGAGATCGAGCTGGACAGCTTCGGGCCCAGCTTGAACGCGGGCGCGGGAGCTGGCGACGGTTCGGCCGATGAGCTCGGCGTGACGCTCCGCCCGCTCCCGCCCGACGACCTCGCCGACGACTCGGAGGTAGTCGTAGATTCCGGGGAGTTCGTCTCCGTGGACGCACCAGAAGGAGCATCGGGTGCAGACACGTCGCTCCAGTCCACCGCGTCCGTCACCGGCGGAGGCTCCAGCATCAGCGGCACCCCCTTCGGCTTGGCCCGCTCGACCTCCAGCTGGTTCGAGACCTTCGGCCGGGTCGTGCGCTCCAAGCTCTTCTCCAGCGGCTGATCGCCCGGCAGGGTCAGGTCGACCAGGTTCTTCATCCGGACTCCGACGGTGTCGCAAATCTCCTCCCCTCTCAGAGTGATGGTGTGCTTCGGGAAGTAGCCGAGGCGGGTGAGCTTCACGTTGCGCCCACAGGTGGGGCACTGCGCGAAGTCCTCACCCTCCTTCGGTACCCCGGGGTCCTCGCCGGTGGTCGGCTCCAGATCCTCGGGGATCTCCACCGACGACATCTCGCAGGGAGAGCCGTCGCCGGTGGTGTGCGAGCGGTAGCGCCGGTTCTTCGTGGCCGTGACCTCCTTCGAGCAGGCCCGGCACAGGAACTTCTCAGCCACGGTGCAGCCACGCCCCCAGCCGGTAGAAAGCTTCGGCGCGGCGCGTCCAGTACCAGCCGCCGTCTCCCTTGCGGAAGAGCAGCCGCTGCCACCACGTTTTGGGTGTCCAGGTCGGGCCGTCGTAGTCGTTCATCGGTTCTCCTCGTGGATCGCCTGGAGTCCCAGCCGCTTCGCGGGCGGAACCGCCAGGTAGTGGACGATCCTCTCAGCCGTCGCCGGATTGTCCCGGATGTGGCCGAGCAGATCGTTGCAGGGGCGGCACAGCAGGCCCCGAACCAGCCCGGTGACGTGGTCGTGATCGACCGACAACCTCCGACTGGCCCCGGTCGCCCGGCGGCAGATCGCGCACACCCCGCCCTGGAACTCGTACAGGATCTTGTACTGGCCGGGCTGGAGGCCGTAGACCTTCACGACCCGCTTCTCGTGCGCGGCGTCCTTCCGGCGCCGCTTCTCGTCCCTCCAGTGGGAGGCGCAGCGTCCGCCGGAGTCCTTCACCAGCGGGCGGGGAGTGCGGCTGGGGACCGGCGGGGAGTTCCCGTCACGGCCGCCAGCCACCCAGATCCGGTACTGGTTCACCTGCTCCTTGCAGTCCCGGCATGCGGGTTCGGCCATCACCCCTCCCCAAGGAAGCGGTCCAGGGCCGCGCGCAGGTCCCGAACCTCCTGGCGGTCGATGGCCCGCGCGGCCCTGGCGTCACCTTCGACGACGCCGAAAACCAGGCGGGTGGTCGGGTTGCCGTCGTCGGCGACCTCCGGGTACACCCGAAGCTGCCCGATGACGCTGAGCTCGTCGGGGCTCCAGGTGGCGGAGCTGAAAACCGTGGTCATGCATCCTCCTCTGTCAGTTCGGATTCAGGGACGCCCAGGATCGCGCACAGCTGTGACACGCGTTCCTGGGCGCGGGGCGCCGACCGGCCGGTCTCCCAGTAGTAGACGGTGCCCTCGTGGACGCCCAGGTGCTCACCCAGCTGGGCGATGCTCATGCCGCGCGCCTCACGGGCCCTCCTCAGCTTCGACCCGGAGAACCCCGATTTGCACGACCCGGCCTCCCTGCGAGCCTGCTCCCGGGTGGCGAGACACGGCGCACAGGTGGGGATCTTGTCGCGGTAGTGGATCCGGAGACCTTCCGGCGTGCCGCAGGCGCCCGTCCACTCGGGGACGGCTTCCGGGTCGTCGATGGTGTCCGGGTCCCAGCAGTGAGGCGGGGCGTAGCCGTTCTTCCTACCCCGGGTGCGGCATTGGCCCTGGGTGGACACCGACACGCCGAAGTCCTCAGGGCGGGCGTTCTCCAGCTTCTCGTACACGGCGATGTAGGCCCGCGCGCGATCGGGGTGGACGTATCCCCGGCTGCCCTTTCCCGCCATCACTCGATGCACTTCCCGGTAATCGATACCGGTCATGCCCGCGATCAACGCCAGGTTGAATCCGGCAACCTGGAGGGCTTGCAGTCGTCGGCGGATGCCGACGGACGGGAAGCGGGACACGTCTGCGGACGTGAACTTGGCGCCCATGATGGCCCGGTACGTGTCGGCGCAGCAAAACTTCTGCTCGTGCCGAACCCCGTCCTCCACGTAGTAGCCGCGCCGGTGACGCTTGACGGTCTCCCCGTCCAGCCCCGCGCGTTGGGCGATCAAGATCAGGGGGATGCCGAGGGTGTCATGCAGATGGCGAAGTCTCCGCCGAACGGGGCCCTGGGGGATGAATCCCAGAGCCCCGACGGTGCGGAGGTATCGCTTCTCAGCCTGCGTGCGGCTCAAGATGCTTGATTCCTCCCGTGATGCGGTCGACCCGGAAGGTTCTCACCTGCCCCAGGTCGGCGTCGACGCCGGTGATGACCAGGTCCAGCCTCTTCGTGAACCGGACTTTCGCGTCCGCCAGGACCCGGTGGCGGCCGTGATACCGGAAGGCGATCACTGGTACTCGCTCAGGAGGTTCCGGCCCCCCCGCTCGTCGCCCCGGGCGAAGGCGGCGACAATCTTGACGGCCACCCCGTTGGGGACGCTGTGGAAGAGGGTCTCAGCATCCTCTTCGTCCAGACCGAGGAGCTTCTCGGCGATGGCCGAAACGACAGACCCCACCCGGTGGAAACCCTCGGGAATGCCCAGCTGGGCGGCCAGCAGAAGGGTCGGGCCCGACAGGTCGTGCTGCTCGGTGAAAAGAGGCTGGCCGGTCTCGTTGAACACCGCCCAGCCTGCGACGCAGCGCGTCGTCCCGCACGTCCGGAAGGGGGGGCGGTGATCCTCCCAGGACACCATGTCCAGGGACTCGGGCTCCCGCTCGATCTGCTCCTGGATCTTCCGGAACCGCTCGGTGTTGATCGTCATCGGAGGTCCCAGTCCTTCCCGTTCCGCAGGCGGGTCGCCTTCTGGTTGTGCTTCGCGATGGCGCCCGCCATGGCTTCCGCCTGGGCGCCGGTCTGCACCTCCATCAGGATCGAGAACGCCTCCTGAAGGTGCCAACGCGCGTCGTGGAGGTCCGGCGCTACCGCGTTCAGGATGGAGGGCACCATCATCTTCTGGTGCTCCTCCCAGACCTCGTCCGGGGTGCGCACGGTGCCGTCCGGGTTGGCCTCCAACAGGTCCTCCATGGAGGCCATCAGGGCGGTGTGGACGGCGCCGTACCGGAGCAGCTTGTACGCCGCCTCCATGTGGCCGTAGCCGATCCGGTCGGACAGGGGGAGGCTGGCGAGGTAGCCGTCCGGGTAGTGGGAGGGGTCGGCCTCGGGGAGGACGGCGAACTTGACGATCTCCAGGACGGCGTCCTTGCTGATCATCGTGCCAGCCTGGTCGTCGGTCGGCAGGGCGTTGATCTTGTCGATGATACTCACGACGAGGTGCCTCTCGTTCGGGATCAGTAGGACTTCGGGGCCTTGGTGGCCAGGGTGGTGCGCTCGGACTGGCCGTTGACGGCCTCCAGCAGGGCGGGGGCGGAGGTCCAGCGGACGCGGGTCTTCGCGTCGACCGGGAAGCGCTCGCCGGTGGCCGGGTTGCGCCGGGTGGTCGCCGGGGTCTCGGTGACGCGCAGGGTGCCGACGTTGCTGATGGAGACGTTCGCGCCGGACACCAGCGCGGCGACGATCGAGTCGATGACCGCGTTGACGGCCAGCTCGGCGTCGTTGCGGGAGACGTCGGCGAGGGAGGCCACCGAGTCGATCAGGTAGCCCTTGCCGACGCGGTCGGCGTTCTCCAGGTTGACGATCTTCTTGCTCATGATGTTCAGGACTCCTTGAGGGCGTAGGTGCAGCCGGGGTTGACGCAGACGAGGTACCAGCCCCCACCGATGTACATGCGGGTGAGGGCGTGGCCGGTGCAGGCGCTCACGGCTGGATGCGGAACTTCGGGATCGTCGCCCCGGCAGCGGGGACGGCGGGGGCCGACTCTTCGACCTCCAGCTCCGGGTTGCAGGGGTGCTTGCGGAGGCTGCCGTCTTTGTTCACGGCGACGCTGCCACCGCATTCGGGGCAGTCCGCGCGCTTCCCGGCCATCTCAGTTGCCAGCCAGGTAAATCACGCCGAATATGATCGCCGAGTAGATGACCAGGGTGGCGACGGCGCCGCCGGAGGTGATCGGCTTCGGCGTCTTGCCGATCTGGGACGCGCCGTACAGGATCACGAAGGTCGACCAGGTCGTGATCGCGATCACGGTGAACAGTTCCATTTGAACTCCCTAGAAAGGGGACAGGGTTGACTGGGTGCTGCGTCCCTCGGGCCGGATTCGAACCGACACCTTGCGTCCCTTTCGGGCCGTCTCTGCCGTGGCCTTCCGGACTGTCCCCGGTCGGGGTGCGTCCAGCTCTGATCGGAAGGCTCTTGGACTACCGAGGGTGGTGGCTCCCCCCTCCCCTCCGGGTTCAGGTCACCGGAGGGGAGGGGGACTTCACTGCCGACACCGCAGGGGGCCGGACGGGAGCTTCGGGGCTCAACCGCCGGGCCGCATCCTGGGCGCCTCTCTGCACGGGTTTTTCAGGTCCCGCCGGACCGTCCCCCTTTTCGAGTGCAAGGTGCGTGGTGCGCTTCGCCGGGGAGGGGTGTCCCCACTTCTTTATCCACTGTTCAGTTCTCAAGGTCTTGCCCGGTGATTCGGCCGGTCCTGCGCCGCTCACAACTCCAATATGCCCCAGGGGAACCGACGGCGAAACAGAAACAAGGTAAAGCAATGGCAAAGCCCCTCAGCCGAGTTGACTGAGGGGCTTTGACCTGGGGCTTTACAGAGCCGACGGACGGTCCTTGTCGCCCAGGCCCTTCACGAGAAGGCCGTAGACCGCTGCCAGACCGGCCGCGACGGCCGCCGAGACACCCGCCTTCGACGCGCCCTGCTCGGTGAAGACCGGCACGGCCGCCGCGAGGAAGGCCACCAGGGCCAGCTCCACCAGACGCTTCAGGTACTGCATGGGATCTCCTAGTTACTCTGTGTGACAGCGGCGAGGATCTTCGCCAGCTGGGCCTTCATCACCGCATGCTCCGCCTTCAGCTGCTGGAGCTCGGCGTAGATGACGTTGTGCCGGGCGTCGGACCATCCGAGGGAGTCACCGGCCGGAACCGGCTCGTCCTTGCCGGGAATCCGGGCCGACCAGACGGCGCTGGCGATCTCCTGGGCGCTGGGCATGTCATCCTCCTGCGGGGCTTGCTTCGCGACGGCTGCCGACTTGGTGCCGCCGTACTTCGGGTCAGCGGAAATCGTACCCTCCGCGAACGCGGGGACGCCGTAGCCGTACGGGGAACCGGCACCCCGGCGGGGACGCTTCCGCTCGTACACCCCGTCCCCGTTCGCGGAGCCCCCGGCGTTCGTGTTGCCCTCGATGGTGTAGATCCAGTCGGCGTCGTAGGCGTAGACCACGCCGACGTGATCCTGGCCAGCCGACCCCATGTAGAAGGGGCCGCCCAGGACGGGGTACTCGGTCCACCGGTCTCGGGCCTTGAACCAGGAGACGCCGGACGCGCACGAGGCGGTGATGGGGATGACGTTGCGCTCACCCAGCTCGTCGGCGCCCCACGAGACGAAGGTGTGGCACCAGGGCTGGTTCTGCGCCCACTCCAGACCTCGGACGGCCGGAGGGTACTTCGTCCAGTTGTTGCGACCCTCCCGGTAGCCATTCTGGCTGCGGAGGAGGTTGACGTAGATGTAGCGGCTGAGGGCCATCAGGACTCCAGGTCGAGAGCGGCGCGGACGGCGGCGTCCTTGGACTCCAGGAGCTTCCGCAGCGCGACGGTGAGCTCGGGGCCTTCGAGGGTGACGGCCAGCTTCTGGGCGAGGGCGCTGAAGGGGGCGCTGACGTCGCGAAGGCGCGGGGGCAGGTGAGCGTACTCGAAGTACCGCAGGATGGCGGTGGTGGAGGGGTGCATGAGGCTCCTTCTGGATTTTCTTCAGAATAGCTGGTTTACGGGTAGTCCCTGTGCGGTATGCTTGAGGTGTCACCGCAAGAACTACCTAAGGAACACCGATGAGCAACCCGATCAGCGACCTCACCAACGGCGGCCAGCGGACCAAGGTGCACGACGCGCAGATCCTCGCCAAGCTGCCCTCCAGCGCAAAGGCCCTGCTCCAGAAGGCGGCAGACAGCCAGGGCGTCACGCTCGCCGTCGTCATCCGCACCGCCCTCGCCGAGTACCTGGAGCGCCGGGGATACCGGGGCTGACTACCCACCTAACACCCGAGGCAATCCCCAAGGAGTACCGATGGACGAATTCGAAGTGACGGCCGACGACGAAGGCACCATCCGCGTCTCGATCGACGAAGAGGAGCAGAAGGTCTCCCTCCTCTTCGCGGCCGAAGGGGAGAACGGGCCCATCGAAGTGGAAGTCGGTCTCACCCCCGAACTGTGCCGGGACCTCGCGTTCACCCTGACGCGCGCCAGCTACATCCTCGAAGGAGACGACACGCTGTGATCACCCGACCCGACCCCAAGGCCCTCCAGTACCTCGAAGCCGACCTGGACCTCGACTGCGAGATCGTCGTCGAGAACCCCCACGACCACGACGGGCTCACCTTCACCCGGGCGCGTGGCAGCGAAAGCATGTCGACGCTCACCCGGCCGATCTTCCAGGCACTCCACCTCCCCGACGCGCCGATGTGGAGCACGTTCGCCGAGCAGACCGGCTGCCCCTGCCAGGACCTCGCCTACACCGGGCGCGGGAGCTGCATCGCCCACCACCCGTCCCTCCGCAATCTGAACGAGGAACTCCGATGACCAAGCCCGTTCGAGACAACGGGATCCGCTACCGGCTGGAAATCCACGGCCGGGAGAAGATCACCCTGGACAACCTGGCGGCCGCCAAGCGGTACGCCGAAGAGCACTTCCGGATCAAGCGCGCCGGAACCGACATCGAATGGGCGCCCAACCACAACGGCGGCCTCGTCCTCACCTGGAGGGACCCGCACGCCGAGTGGTTCTGCACGTCCGCCTACTCCATCCACGAAACCCACAAGGACGCCGCATGAGCCTCGCCGGACCCCACGGGGAAGGTGCCTGCCCCGACTGTAAGACGCTCGTCGACCTCGACCGCTGGGGGAGGGTCGAGCGACACCGCCTTCCCCAGTCGGTGCCGATGGCGGCCGCCCGGCCGTGGAACTGCCCCGGGGAGGGGAAGCCTCCGGGCGCCGAGCAGGAACTGCCCGAGCTGGCGTTCTCCGACCTGGAGGTGACGGCCGCCTGCCCGACCTGCCAGCAGGATGTGGTGGTCACCACCATCGGGGTCGACCGTCGCGGCCGCCGGTTCCAGCCCCACCGTGTCGGCACCGGTGACGGGCGCGCGCCATACTGCCCCGGCGGGGGGTCGCTCGTGGAGGACCCGGACCGGCCGGTCCAGAACCAGGCGACGGTCACCATCGACACGGCGACCGGGATGGTCACCACCGTCGGCGTCGAGTTCCGGGGCATGCTGCGGCGGGCGATGGAAATCTGATCAGGGCGTTTGACCACGGGGACCCTGGGTACTAACCTGGGGTCCCCGTTGATTTGCGCTACAAGATGGGAGTCCCCGTGGAAGACCTCGCCACCCCCCGGGAAGTCGCCGCGTACCTGCGGGTGAAAGAACAGACCCTCCGGGTGTGGATCACCAGGAAGAAGGGGCCGCCCCACATCAAGATCGAAGGGGCCACCCGGTACCGCTGGGCCGACGTGAAGGCCTGGATCGAGGAGCGGACGGTCCGCTCGTGACCACCTTCCTCCAGCCGCGCGAGCTGACAGCCGAAGAGTTGGCATGCGCGCAGCCCGACGATCCCCCGTTCGACCCCGACGACCCCGACGGCTCGAAGCGAGAGCAGGCCGCCCGGGACGAGAGGATCGCCGGACTGAAGCAGCACTTCTCCGAAGTGGAAGAGGGGAAGCGGCAGGCCCGCGCCGAGCTGGAAGCGGCGGAGCTGTCCGGTCAACTGTCCCCCGAAGCTGAAGCATTCCGCGATGGGCGCCTCAAGCCGCGCCTGGCGGAGATCCACGCCTACGAGCAGAAAGTGCGTACGCCCATCGTCCAGGGGCTCCTCTTCCGGGACACCATCGCGTGGG
This sequence comes from Acidimicrobiia bacterium, assembly GCA_035281645.1. Classification (GTDB taxonomy): domain Bacteria; phylum Actinomycetota; class Acidimicrobiia; order Spongiisociales; family ZC4RG35; genus JACCTH01. The sequence goes on from DATEDN010000174.1 coordinate 44,285, forward strand.
TGGCCGGAGCGTCCGGCACGTTCAAGAGCTTCGTGACGGCCGACCTCGCGTTCCGGTACGGGGCCGACGAGGACATGGACTACCACGGGCTGCGGATGACCAAGGGCCGGGTGCTGCTCGTCATCGCCGAAGGCGCGGGCGGGTACGCCGACCGGCGGGCTGCGTGGGAGAAGGAACACGGCCGGGAGGTGAAGAACGTCGTCATCTACCCGGCGCCGCTCCAGCTCGGCGACACCCTGAAAGAGATGCCCGCCCTGCTGTCGTACCTGAAGGAGGAGGACGAGGCCGGGCAGCCGTTCGGGCTGATCGTGTTCGACACGCAGGCGATGTGCACCGTCGGCATCGACGAGAACACGTCCGAGGTCAACCTCGTGATCAACGTCCTCCACCGGATCCGGGAAGTTTCCGGCGCGTGCGTGCTCACCGTCCATCACTTCGGCAAGACGAAGGGCGCCGGTATGCGCGGCAGCTCGATGATCTACGCGGCGGCCGACACCGTCATCATCATCGAGCGGGAGAAGCAGGCCATGGAGATCACGCTCGGGACCGGCGGTGAACACGGCAAGCAGAAGGACGCCCCGGCCGAGGAGAAGATCAAGGAGTTCACGCTGAAGCCCCATACGGTCGGCGTCGACTACTTCGGCGACCCGCTCACCTCGCTCGTGCCGGTGCTCGCCGACAGCGCCAGCCACGACGTACACGAGGCGCCGGACGCCCTGCCCGAGTACCTGCCGGACGTCACCGTCGACCAGATGTTCTACCTGAAGCTCCTCGCTTTCTACGAGGGGCGTGGAGGTACCCCGTCGGACATGGCGGCGAAGCTGGAGGAGGCCCGGGGGCCGATGAAGAACGGGCGGCAGAACGTCCGCAATCGCATGATCGAACTGGCGAAGATGAACCCCCCGCTGGCGGCGCAGCCCGTGGCGAAGGGGCCGTGGGTGATCACGCCCATGGGCACCGCAGTGATCGCCCGGCAGCTTGCGGTGGGGGACCGATGGGTCGAGCTGGCAGGCCCTCGGAGGCAGGTTTCGGGGCAGGTTTCGGGGGGTCAGCGAAACCTCGACAGCGAAACCTCCGAAACCTAGGCGAAACCTCAGGCGAAACCTGGCCTGACCTGCGGCGAAACCTGGACCTCCGAAAACGAAACCTACCCCGAAACCCCCGAAACCTGCTCAGCCCGAGCCTTTAGGCTCGGCTGGCGGTAGGTTTCACCCGGAAGTGGAAGTGAAAATGATCAAGGTTGAGCCCTGCAAGGGATGTGCCGGTGTGATCCTCGTGGACGACTTCATGGGGGTACGCGTCCGGTGTGAGGTGACAGCCCTGGACGCCCATGCAGCCACACAGGCCGTCCTCGGCTCCGTGCCGCTCT
>DATEDN010000175.1:0-37782 GCA_035281645.1 Acidimicrobiia bacterium
GGGCATCGCCGTCATCGGCACCCAGACACCAAGGGGGTATCCGATCAGGGATCCGAGCACCAGGCCGACCAGGATCCAGCCGTAGCTGATGATCTCGGCCTTAACCAGAGTGCCGATGATTGCGATCAGCATCCCGATCGCCGCCAGCATCATGCCCCGCCGCGCCTTGTCGGGCTTGGTCAGGCCCCGCAATCCCAAGATGAAGAGGATCGAGGCAGCGAGATACGCCAGCTGGCTGACGACTTCGCGGTTCACGTTGGGATTAGTTGGGCTTGTTGGCCGGAGTCGCTCGCCTGAACATCGACAACATCCGGTCGGTAATGAGGAAGCCGCCTACCACGTTGGCCATCGCCGCAGCAACGGCTATCACGCCAAGAACGGTCGAAAGCGTATTTCGGTCGGAGCCGGCCGCTACCAGTGAACCGACTAGCGAGATCCCCGAGATGGCATTGGTTGCTGCCATCAAGGGGGTGTGGAGAAGGGCTGGAACCCTGGTGATGATCTGGTAGCCGACGAAGGCAGCCAAAACGAATACGTAGAGATCGGAGAAAGACACCCATAAAGACTAGGTGGTGGCATTCTGCGGGCTGGTAGATAGGCAGGACCGCCCTGTGAACCCTGGGTTCGCTTAATGTTTCTCTTGTGCCGAAGACCTATGCCGAACTGGTCAAGGAGGCGTTGGCGATCACGGGGGAGATCACCCCGGCAGAGTTGGACGAGATGCGAAACGCCGGGCCAGTGGTGTTGATTGATTGCCGCGAGACCAACGAGTTTGCCGGGGGCACTATTGCCGGAGCCTCGCTCGTTCCCCGGGCATCGATTGAGGCGGCGGTGGCCAGGGCGGGACTGTCCACCGATGTTCCGATCGTGGTCTACTGCTCTTCGGGCGTGCGCTCACTCCTCGCCGCGCGGACCTTGCGGGAGATGGGCTATCAATCGGCCACCTCGCTTGCGGGTGGGCTCGAGCGCTGGTTTCGTGAGGGTTATCCGATCGAGCGGTCAGGCGACGGCCTCAGCAACGAGCAACGCCAGCGATATGCCCGCCATCTCACCCTGCCCGAGGTAGGGGAAAAGGGTCAGCAAAAGCTGCTCGAGGCGAAAGTGGCCGTCATCGGCGCCGGAGGGCTCGGCTCCCCGGCTGCTCTTTACCTAGCAGCAGCCGGGGTGGGCACCATCGGCGTGATCGACTTCGACGTCGTCGATGCCTCCAACCTCCAACGCCAGATCCTCCACACCACCGATCGCATCGGACGTCCCAAGGTCGACTCGGCCAAACAGACTTTGGGGGCAATCAACCCCGATGTGGAGGTCGTCACCCATGGCGAGCAGCTGAACGCAGCCAACGCTCTCGAGGTCTTGAAGGGATACGACGTGATCGTCGATGGATCTGACAGCTTCCCCACCCGTTATCTCGTCAACGACGTTTCCTTGCATCTCCGGGTACCGGTGGCTCACGGATCGATCTTTCGTTTCGAGGGGCAAGCATCGTTCTTCATCCCTTACGAGGGACCTTGCTACCGCTGCATCTTCGCCGAGGCTCCGCCTCCCGAGCTGGCTCCCAATTGTGCCGATGCCGGAGTTCTTGGAGTGTTGCCCGGCATCATCGGGTCGATCCAGGCCACCGAGACCATCAAACACCTCCTCGGTATCGGCGAGACCCTGATTGGTCGACTCCTCGCCTACGACGCCCTCGACCAGTCGTTCATGTCGGTGAAGGTCAACCGTCGCCCAGATTGTCCGGCATGCTCCGATCCGGCGCGTCCCCCCAAGATCGTTGACTATGACGCGCTCTGTCGGGTCGGCTAGGAGACGATCTCTACCTCCTCGGCCCGTCGCGAGTCGATCTTGAAGGCCCGGACCGTGTTGGCGGTCACCACGAGGTAAAACCAGTTCGGTTCGTTTGCGAGGGCCAGATCGGTCAGAGAAAGGGTCGTCGGCCCCGAGGGATGGGAGTGAAACGCACCGATTATTTCCCAACCCCGGGATTCGGCGGCCTTCCACGCTCGGTAGTGCTCCACCGGGTCGACGGTGTACCCCGTCGGTGAATGCTGCGCGTTGGTGAGCGGGTAGACGAACCGCACCTCGTTCCCGACCCCGGCCAGTAGGCCGCAGCATTCCTCTGGCAGACAGAAGCGGAGATGGGAGTCCATGGCTTCGCGGGCGGCCGGCGGAAGGCGGAGGGCTTCAGGCGAGATAAGGACTCACCCAGCGTTCGCTGTGGTCCCAGAGTTGGGCGATCGCTCTGGCGTCGCTCGCAACAGACGAGGGTTCGACGATTCCCGAAGGTGTGACGTATGTCCCGGGTTCGAGGTTGCGGTCGAGGGCCGCCCGCACGATGGAAATAGCCCCCACCGCGGGAGGAGCCATCCGTCTGGTCATCATCCAGCGCAGGGGCTGCGGGACCGGTTTCCAAAGGCCAGTGGCGACCACACCCGGATGGACCGAATAGGCGTCGACTCCGCGGGAGGCGAGGCCGATTGTGAAGGCCACCTGGCACGCCTTGGAGAAGGCGTACTCCTTCCACCCCAGCCACGACCTGGCGCCTCCGAGCCCTTGGTGCGGATCGATGGACGAGGCCGACCGGTGTGCCTCCGAGGTGACGTTGACTACCCGCGCCTTGGGCGAGATCAGCGCCTTGGTGAGAAGAAAATGCGATAGATAGTTGACTGCGAAAGCAGGTTCGAATCCGTCGATGGTCATCTCCCGCCGGCCGGCGGTAGCGGCATTGTTGATCAATAGATCGATCGGCTGACGAGAACGCAATCGGGCGATGAGTTGGGACACCGACCTCAGAGCCGACAGGTCAGCGTCGGCCCGACCAAGGCGGATCACCTGATGGCCTGCTGCCTCCAATGATCTCGCCACCTCGCCCCCGAGGCCGCCAAAAGCACCGGTGATCAGCGCCAGCATTGGCTGGGATCACACAATTTCGGATGTGGGATCACCGCCAAATCGTAGGTGAGCGCCTCTTCCTCGATCTCTGGTGACCGGCGTCGAGGTCGATCAGGTCAGCGGAGAGATCGGCCAAGGCAGCAGAGAAGTCGGGGCCCCAACAAGGCTCGTATCGGGAGGCAGTCATTCGCACCAGCCGGCTGATCACCGCGCCCTCATCGGTAGTCCGGTACCAAAAGAGGTCCGGAGAGATCTGCCCCGGCTCGTCGACGAACCAGCGACCGCCGATTTCGATCATCTCGGCGGCGGCATACGGAATGTGTTCATCGAGAATCTCGGCATACAACAGCGCGTCCCGCACCGGTGCCATGACCACGGCGCCGAAGCGATTGCCTGGGGAAAGCAGGTGCTGGAGATCGAGCAGGACACTCGATGCGAAGAAGTTGTCGCGGACCCAGACGATTCGCGTACGACCCCGGGCCAGGATCCGTCGTTCCCGGGCCTCGTCCCACATGGTGTGTTCGAGCGCCTCCTTCCAGGCGACCTCCGGATCGGCGCCCCAAGTCCTCAGTTGCTCGTCGCTGATGGTCACGGCGCCGAGCTCGGTTCGCATCATCAAAAGTTGATCGAGGCCGTCACAAACTGGCCGATATGACGCCCACCCGGGCTCGGAGCCATCGGCGGCGAGTCGAATCCGAAGGTGCGCTCGAGCCTGTTCGAAGGTGGCCGGTAACTCAGGCGGCGTCGCCAATCGGCTCACCCAGTCGCCCACGATCTCGGGCCACCGCTCCTCGGGAATCTCCGACAGGGTGCGGGAGATGTTGACCAATCCCATGATCCCGCCGCGGGGATGAGTTACAGCCCAGCCGTCCTCGGTCACCTCCGCCCCGTCGCCCATTTGCTCGATAACGAGATTCAACAGGTACTGGTGTTGGTTGGCAGTTAGTGGCGGCATGAGAGCCGTTGTAATGAAGGACAGACCCGCCGACAAGAGGGTTGGCCTGAGCCTCGCCCGTATCGTTGAGATTCGTGCCCCTCACTGTTGTCTACAGCCCCGACCATGTCCGGCATGTGCCCGATGGCGAGATCTGGGTCGGAGTCAGAATTGCCGGGACCGAGCTCCCCTCTCGGGGTGAGGCGATCCACGCCGCCGTCACTGCCGCCGGATATTACGTGGTCGCCCCTCACTCGATCGACGACGACGACCTCCTCTCGGTCCATGACTCTGCTCTGGTGGGTTTTCTGCAGAACGCATACGCCGACTGGCAGACGTCGGACTATCCCCGCGATCCCGGCCAGGACCGAGTCGTTCCCTACGCCTTCCCCCATCCCGACATGCTGGTTGGCCCCAGGCCTCGCAATCCCGCCTCCGTCGGAGCTCGGACCGGCCTCTTCGCCATGGACACGATGACGCTCATCGGGGAGGGTACGTGGGAGGCGGTGCGGGCCGCCGCAGCATGTGCACTGACCGCCGCCGATCTCATCCTGGCCGGCACCCCCCTTGCCTACGCGGCCGTGCGCCCGCCAGGCCACCACGCTGGGACGTCGTTCTATGGAGGCTCGTGCTACCTGAACAATGCTGCTTTGGCCTCCCAGCGGCTCGCCGGAGCAACCGGGGAAACGGTGGCAGTGATCGACATCGATGCCCACCATGGCAACGGCACCCAGCAGATCTTCTACGGAACAAACCAGGTGCTGTATGGATCGGTCCACATCGATCCGGGTTCGGGGTACTTCCCGCACTGGGTCGGCTTCCCCGAGGAGACCGGGCTTGGCAACGGAACGGGAGCCAACAAGAACGTGCCACTGTCGCCGGGGACGGGTGATGCCGACTGGCTCGCGGGGATCCAAGCGCTGATCGACTACAGCGCCCGAGCCTCCTTCATCGTCGTTTCGTTGGGCGTCGACTCGTTTCTTGACGATCCGGAGAGCCCGCTTGCGGTCAGCGTCGATGGCCATCACCGGGCCGGCAGGCTGATCAAGGATCTGGGAAAACCCACCGTCGTCATCCAGGAAGGCGGCTACGACCTCGACCATCTCGGCGAGCTGGTTGTCGCCTTTCTGGACGGACTCGAGAACGGCTGAGAATCTAAGCCGCGCCGGTGATCGGATCCAACTTGAGGGCGGCTGAGTTCATGCAATAACGGAGTCCGGTCGGGGCCGGTCCGTCTTCGAAGACATGGCCCAGGTGCCCCCCACAGTTGGCGCATTTCACCTCGGTTCGGATCATCCCATAGCTCCGATCCGATTTTTCCTCGATCTGGGCATTGGGGGCCGGAGACGTGAACGAAGGCCATCCCGTCCCCGAATCGAACTTGTCATCGGATGAGAACAGGATGGCGTTGCAACCGGCGCAGCGGTAGATGCCAGCGTCGTGGTTGTCCCAATAGACGCCTGTGAACGCCCGTTCAGTGCCGCCGCGCCGCAGCACTTCGTACTGCTCCGGGGTGAGGCGCTGTCGCCATTCCTGGTCGGTGATCGTTTCCACTTCGCTCCTTATGGTCGAACCTTTGTAGGTCCAACCGCCCCGGACTCGCCGTTGTTTCCCGTTTTTATGCCAGAGAAGGACCGTTGGTCGGTCCTTCTCGGTCATAAAAGGTGGTTGGTCGCTGTCAGGCCATGGGGGGAGAGCTGTCGTTGAGCTCTTCGAGCGCCCGAGCCTCCTCCGGCGTCAGTGCTTCGCTCTCGAAAGCCGCTGCTTCGTCGGGCTGACGCCGCCGCAGGGCCGGCACCACCAGGGCCACGCCTACCACCAGCGCCAGAACCGGCAGGATCAGATCGAAGAACAAGCTCAGCTGTTGGAACTCGAGCAAGGTCGACGTGTTGGGAAGCAGGACGAACAGTCCGACAACGATGAGAACCAGGCCGCCAACGAACGACCAGGCATCGAATTTGTGAGCTTTCATGATCTCTCTCCATCCATCGTGATCAAGATGTCACCTTCGTCGGTGACCGCATTGATGTGAATTCGGCTTCGTCCGATATCGGCTTCGGATGTCACCGTGCCGCCCTGTTCCGACGTGGTGCCGAGGACATCGATAAATCCGTCAGCCGAGGAGGCGTTGACGGAATAGGAAACCCCCTCGGGCAGTATCACCGTCACCATCCCGTCTTCGGCGGCCAGGTCGAGGAACAAGTCGTCGCCGGTGTCGATTCTCGAGAGGTCCATGACGATGTTGTCGTCACCGAGCACCGAATATCCCTCGGCAAGGCTGCTGCGGTCGGTGGCGGCGATGACGATGTCGCCCGACCCTCCGACGAAGCCACCGTAATTCTCGGCGCCGGGCCCGGAGACTTCGATCTCTCCGATACCGACTTCGAGGTGGGCTACCAACAAGCCCCCGCCCCGGTCGGGATAGGAGTAGGTGTAGTCGACGCCGAGACCTCCTTCGCTGTTCTCGCGCCCTCGGGACTCGCCGATCCCGACTTCGGTATCGGCCTCGATACCGACATTCGGTGGCACGAGAATCTCGAGACTTCCCACGCCTACCGACCCGTCGAGCTCCACTACCTCTCCTTCCCAAGGAAGATCAGTGAGATCGATGGTCAGGCGGCCAGTCGAAATCTCATAGCTCTCAGCAAGCTCTGCAAAAGACGTTGGGCTGATCAAACGGGTGCTGGCGGTTTCGTCGATCTCGGCGACTCCAGCCACGATCGATACCGGGATGAGAACCAGGCCCAAGGGAATAAGCCAGCGGGCCCGTCCGTATCGAGTCCCGACCAGCACGCCGAGACCGATCACTGTGATCGCCAGGGCGATGTAGTGACGGGGACCAGCGTCGACCAAAGGTGAGACGCGATCGATCAATGCCAGCGCCCCGAGGCTGATGATGACCAAGCCGATCGTGATTTGTCCCAGAGGCGACGGCGGAGTCGATGGACGGCGAGGAGGCGGGGGAGGGGAAGCCACCCCGGTAGCCGGCGCCGACCCTGAAAAGTTGGCCGTCGGCGTCGGCGGTCCCGCCGGACGGCGGAATTCCCCGCGATACAGAAGGATCCCCAACACCAGCAGGACCGTAGGGATGACAATTCCTCCGTCCATGAAGGGCAGCGCGCTGGCGAGGATGGCCACCGCCACCACCACGAGCACCACTCCCAGCCAAGCCTGCGAGCCCGACATCCTCTGGAGCCATCGCTGGCCGACGGACTCGGTATCGCCTTCGGCAGGGATCAAGAGCCAGGAGACGATGTAGAGAGGGATGCCGATCCCCGAGAACACGAGCAGGACAAATCCGGCCCGAACCAGGAGCGGCGGCAAGCCGAGCTTTTGGGCCAGGCCAAGGGCGGTACCCGAGATGATCCTCCCCGCCGCGGGTCGATACAGGGGCCCGGCGGTGGGACGGGATCCGTCCGCGGGCTCCGTCTGAGGTGTGTCGTTCATGCGCTCAACTTTGCAGCAATGGCGAAGGCTCCGTCTATCCGGCATGGCCCTCGGTGGTCCCTGACGATTAAGGGATCGCTCAGGGGTTCACCCCATTGTCCTCCGTATCGTCGGGCTGGCAAGATCTCCTTGGTGGAGCCCGCAGGCCGCAACGAGTTGGTCAATCGGCTGTCGCTATGGCGACGGTCCGAACCGCGTTTGCTCGCAGGGGTCGCCGGAGGGATTGCCGATCGAATCGGCGTCCCGGCGGTTTATGTGCGAGCCGGTTTTGTCACGTTGACCACAGTCTGGGGCATCGGCATCTTGCTCTACCTGTTGATCTGGTGGTTAACCCTCGACCACCAAGCCACGCCCGTGGTGCGTGAGCTCGACACCGGGCAACGGGTGGGCCTTGGCGTAATTTTCGTCGCCCTCCTCTGGCTCCTGGTTGCCTCCGGTTTGGTCCCCGATCCGTTCGCCACGTTTGTCACGGCGGCCATCTCTTTCGGGGTGGCATCGGTGCTCGACCGTTCCGAGTCGGGTGGGATCGCTCGTTTGATCATGCCGGGCGAAACCCAGGGGGTGTCGGTCTTTCGTTTCATCGCCGGGGTCGTCCTCTTGATGGTGGGCCTGGGACTTTTCTTCGGAACTAACCGCGTCACCTCGTCGCTCGGCTCCACATTCATCGCCGTAGCGCTGACGGCGATCGGTTTGATGGTGGCCTTCGGGCCTTGGTTTGTGCGCATGCGGGACGACCTCGGCAAGGAGCGGCTGGCGCGGGCGAGGCAAGAGGAGAGAGCGGAGATGGCGGCCCATCTTCACGACTCGGTCCTTCAGACCCTGGCCCTGATCCAGCGCACCGACGACCCCCGGCGGATGTCATCGCTGGCCCGGACTCAGGAACGCGAACTCCGCACCTGGCTATTTGGAAAGGCGCCGCTCGAGGAGGGCGAGCTTCTCTCTACTGCCCTGGCGGCGGCGGCGGCCCGCGTCGAGGACGAACGAGCAGCGGCGATCGACCTGGTCACGGTCGGCGATGCCCGCCTCGACTCCCGCGGTTCGGCGCTGGTGGCGGCGGCCACGGAGGCAATGGTCAACGCCGTCACTCATTCGGGCTCCGATCGAGTCTCGGTTTACCTCGAGGTGGGTGAGGGTCGAGCGGAGCTTTGGATCACTGATCAGGGAAACGGGTTCGATCGCGCCCAAGTCGCCGGCGATCGCAAGGGTTTGGCCGAGTCGATCGAGAAGCGGATCGCCCGGCAGGGAGGCACCGCTTCGATCTCCTCCCGTCCTGGCGAGGGAACCGAGGTGCATCTGGTTCTCCCCGGAGTCGAGCCGGTGACCAAGTGATCAAGCTGTATCTAGTGGACGACCATCGCCTCTTCCTGGCTGGGGTGAGGAGCGAGCTCGAGGATCGGGCGGAAATCGTCGGCACCGCCACCGATGTCGACGAGGCCATCGAAGGGATTCGAGAGACGTCACCCCAGGTGGTGTTGATCGATGTCCACATGCCCGGGGGTGGGGGAGTGGCGGTGATCCGAGCGATCGCCGAAACCAACCCCGACGTTCGCTTCCTCGCCCTTTCGGTTTCTGATGAGGCCGAGGACGTGATCGCCATGATTCGCTCCGGCGCTCGGGGATATGTCACTAAGACCATCGCTGCTGATGAGTTGGCCGAGGCGATTGAGAGAGTGCACGCCGGTGATGCGGTCTTTTCGCCTCGGCTGGCCGGATTCGTCCTCGATGCCTTTAGCGGCGGACAGGCCATCGAACTCGACCATGACCTCGATCAGCTCACTGCCCGTGAAAAAGAAGTGTTGCGCCTGATCGCTCGCGGCTTCGCTTACAAGCAGGTGGCGAGTCGCCTCAACTTGTCGGTCAAGACCGTCGAGAGCCATGTCTCGGCGGTGCTGCGGAAGCTGCAACTCTCGAATCGCCATGAACTGGCTCGCTGGGCGAGCGACCGCCGAATCGTCTGATCAGGAGGCGAGGACCGTCAGGGCCGAACGGTGCTCCACCTGGACCCGGCCCAGGATCCGCCGCCCTCTGATCCTGACGGTGAAGGCGTCAGGGTTCACGATCAACGTCCCTTCGCCGAGCGGGTTGTCGACGTTCCAGTCGGCGTTGGCGATCACCGAAAGACGCCCGCAGATGACGAGCGCATTCACCTCGATTCCGGTCGGCGAGGGAACCGCGCGTCGCAAATCGAGCTCTGCATCACCGACGGTCACCAAGATCGTCGCCCCGATGAACGGCCGGGCTCTGATCCGGTAGCGGCGCCGGGCCGCCACCACCGCCAGGTCGATTTCGTCAGATTCCTCGTTTATCCGGTCGACGAGGAGGACACGAGCCAGCCCCAGCGCTCCGGCGACGAGCGAGACGAAGGCGATCAGCAGCTTCGACATCGGGGCCACGTTACGGCCCTGGCCGTTGCGATCCCGTATCGCATACCTCCGATGCTTCCGTAACGTGCCACGTCGCACAAACCGAGAGGAGAACATGAAAGCAAAGGTCTTGATCGCGTTCGGCCTGGTGCTGATCGCCGCCTGTGGTCAGGGTGGTGGAGGCGAGCCCGTCGGCGGAACCATCGAAGTAACGGCGCGGGACTACGAGTTCGAAGGGATCCCGGAATTGGTCGCTTCGGGGGCCGAGTTCACCCTCACCAACGCCTCGGCTGCAGAGGTGCACGAGATGATCGTGATCGGCATTCCCGGCGACGAGACCCGCACGCTCGAAGAGCTGCTGGAGTTACCCGAGGAAGAAACTGCCGACTTCCCCTTCCAGGGAGTGCTGGTGGCCCTCCCCGGCGAGGACGGTGGCAATCCCGAAGGAGCCGGTAACACCATCAGCGTCACTGAGCCCGGACGGTACGCAGTGGTCTGCTTTATCCCTCAAGGCGCTGACCCGGCGGTGGTGGAAGAGGCCATGGCCGGAGGGGGCGAGGGACCACCCGATATGGGCGAGGGGACGCCCCATGCCTTCCTGGGGATGGCCGCGGAGTTCACCGTAGAGGGCTGACACCAACAAACCGAATCTGGGAAAGGGAGGACGTTTGTCCTCCCTTTCTGTTCGGGTGGCATACTCGACTCTTGGAGCTCGCCGACCGGATTCGTCACAAGGACTTCACGCTTTGGGGCGATGCCGATACCCCGGAGCTAACGAACCGGCTCGGCTGGGTCGACCTCCCCGCGACGATGGAACCCCGCCTCGGTGAGCTGAAGGAGATCCGCGAGCGGGTCATCGACCGGGGAACCGACCACGTGATCGTCCTCGGCATGGGCGGCTCCTCGCTGGCCCCTGAGGTCTTTGCCGAGACCTTCGGGGTGGCCTCCGAGCATCCCCGCTTGCGCGTCCTCGACTCGACTCATCCCGACCAGGTCCATCACCTGGCTGAGTCGATTGACGTCCGCCGTTCGGTCTTCCTGGTGGCGTCGAAGTCGGGCACCACGCTCGAGACCCTTTCTGGGTTTCGATTCTTCTGGGAAGCGACGGGTGAAGATGGCAGCCAGTTCATCGCCATCACCGATCCCGGAACACCCCTCGAGCACCTCGCCCAAGAACGCGGCTTTCTTGCCGCGGTTCTCGCACCTCCCGACGTGGGCGGGCGCTTCTCGGCCCTGACCCCCTTCGGCCTGCTGCCGGCTGTCCTCATCGGCGTCGATCCGGCGAGGTTGCTCGACGCCGGCGCCGCAGTCGCCTGGGAAGGAGCAGTCGAGATGGGCCAGCAATGGGCCCAGCATGCCGGCGACGGCCGAGACAAGCTGACCTTCCTGACATCGCCGGCGATCGCTTCCTTCCCAATCTGGCTCGAGCAACTGGTGGCGGAGTCTCTCGGAAAAGCCGGGAAGGGAATCGTTCCTATCGCCTCCGAACCGGCCCTCGATCGATACGGCGACGACCGTCTTTTCGTCCAGTACCGGCTCGAGGGTCAGCCGGTGGCGGCGGTTCCGCCGGGGCAGCAGGCTTTGCGACGGGAGGTGACGGGTCTGCATGGCCTCGCCACCGAAATGATGGCTGCCGAGATCGCCACTGCCACGGCTGGGATCGGCCTGGGCGTACACCCCTTCAATCAACCCGATGTCGAATTGGCCAAGGAACGGGCACGCCAGGCCCTCGGTGCCGAGCCCGCCCGCGTAGACCTAGTTGACATCTTTTCCCCCTCTCTGGCTGATCAAATCGAGGCTCTCTTGATGACGATCGGCTCGACCGACTATTTCGCTCTTCAGGCGTTCCTCCCAGCTCAACCAGAAACTGACTCGATCCTGGCCGCCATCCGGCATCGGGTCGGGAACCGCACCGGCAACGCCACCACCACCGGCTACGGCCCTCGTTTCCTCCACTCGACTGGCCAACTACACAAGGGTGGCCCCAATACCGGGGCCTTCATCCAATTGGTCGACAGCCCGATGAACGATCTCGCCATCCCCGAGACCGAGGAGTCCTTTGGGAGGTTGATCGCCGCCCAGGCACTTGGCGACTATCAGGCCCTGCGAGAACGGGGACGGCGGGTTCTGCGAATCGATCTCGGCCCCAACCGCCGCCGGGGCTTGCAGACGGTGCTCGAATCGATCGGTTAATTACCTTGACACTGGCCTCGACGAGCTCATAGGGTGACCGGGTCGTAACGAAATGAGGCCCGCAATGGTGGTGATGACGCTGCCTACAAACATTGCCCTCCCCCGGGGAGTGATTACACCGCGTCTTCTCGCCTTTTCGGACACTATTCCCGGCGGGAGCGGTTTCTCCCCCAGGCGGCCTCAGTTCCGTTGACCTCCTAGTCCACGATCACCTCCGAGGCCGCCAGCACCCCCAGCAGGCGGCTTTTTCGTTTGCGAGACCTCGAGAGGAAATCATGGACAAAGTTCTACAAAACGGAAGATGTGTCGGGACGGGACAGCATGAGCTGTTCTTCTCCGAGCGACCTCAGGACCTGGCGGCTGCCCAGGCCATCTGTCACAGCTGTCAGGTCCGGATCGATTGCCTGCAGCTGGCCTTGAAAGACGGTCTCGATTGGGGCGTCTGGGGAGGCGTCATCTTCTGGGATGGCCGCGTATTCCACCGCAAACGAGGCAGGGGTCGCCCCTCCCGGAGCGAAGGCCACCTTCCAGTAGAAGCCAGCCGCGCCGAGCTCCTTGAGCTCACCAGATCGGCCTAAAAGGTGTTTCTCCCCCCAGCGAGCGCAGCGATCTACGAGGTTTCTCCCCCCAGCGAACGAAGCGAGAACTTGCGTTTCCTCCCCCGGCGAGCGAAGTGAGTGTTGGCGGAGGTGTCGCCGAAGGCGACGGAGGGGGCGACGTCCCTACTGGCTGACGGCGAGGCGACGGAGCTTGGCCGGATTGGCGGGATGACGCATCTTGGCGAGAGCCTTGGTTTCAATCTGACGGATCCGCTCCCTGGTGACGTTGAAATGACGTCCGACCTCGTCGAGGGTCTTGGGCTCATCCGGTCCCAGGCCGTAACGCATCTCGATCACGGCCCGCTCGCGCTCGTTGAGGCGTCCGAGGACATGACGGAGGTCTTCCTGGTTCATCCGGGAGACGACCCATTCAAAAGGTGCGGTGGCCTCTTTGTCCTCGATGAAGTCGCCAATGGTGGCGTTGTCCTCGCCCATTGGCTCAAATAGCGAGATGGGCTCGGGGGCGACGCGCTTGGCCTCCACGACCTTGGCCACGGTGAGGCCCGCCTCCTCGGCGATCTCGGCGTCGGTTGGGGTTCGGCCCAGCTTCTTGATCAGCGTGTTCTCGGCGGTCTGCATCTGGGTGATGGTGTCCATCATGTGAACCGGTACCCGGATCGTTCGCCCCTTGTCGGCGATGGCCCGAGTGATGGCCTGCCGTATCCACCACGTGGCATAGGTGGAGAACTTGAAACCCTTGCGGTACTCGAACTTCTCTACTGCTCGGATCAGCCCCAGGTTTCCCTCCTGGATGAGATCGAGGAAGGGAAGACCGGCGTTGGGGTAGCGCTTGGCGATGCTGACCACCAGGCGGAGGTTGGCCTGGATGAAGCGGCGGCGGGCCCGCTCGCCTGCGCTCCGGACCTCCACCAGGCTCTGGCGGCGTTCCGGGTCGGCTTCGTTGACCAGGGCGAGTTCGGCCCGGCGACCCCTCTCGATGGTCTTGGCGAGAACGACTTCCTCCTCGGCGGTGAGAAGGTCGTAGCTTCCGATCCCGTCCAGGTATTGGCGGATGGCTTCTTCGCTTGAGTCTCCGTCGATGTATTTCATGGGCCCATTCGTGTTCAGGGGGGCTACGCGGCGCGTAACCCCTTCGTGGCGATTGTCAAGACCTATATCGGCTGAAACGGTTACAAAGTTGAATCCGCCAAAAGGCCTGTTCTCGGCGGTGTAAATGTCTGTCGTCTCGTCTGCTTACGATCTGGCTCTGGCCGAGGCAACAGAAGCGCGGAACCGGGGTTCACTTCTCAGTCGGGTCAGCTGGCAGGTGGCGCCCCGGGTGATTCATCTTGTGTCGACCGTCGCCTGGCGACTCCGCATCGACTACGGCGACGGCTTTCCCGAGCCACCCTTCGTCATCGCCGCCAACCACTCCTCATTTCTCGACCCGCCGATCGTAGGAGCGGCTTATCGGCGGCGGATTCGGTTTCTGAGCTTGGTCGACCTCTTCGGGAACTATCGAGCGCTTGACCTCGCCCTGAAGACATTCGAGGTGATCGAGGTGAGGCGGGGGTCGATCCCCCTCCGGGCGCTACGCCAAGCCCTCGATCACTTGGCCCAGGGTGGAGTGGTGGCGGTCTTCCCCGAGGGAACTCGGGCCTGGCGCTTTGGTGACAAACCGGTCGCACTCGGAGCGGCATGGCTGGCGCTGCGAGCTCGGGTGCCTTTGGTTCCGATTGCGATTGGGGGCACCGACAAGGTGTTGGGAGTCGACAACAAGCTCCGGCGGGGCCGGATCAATGTCTTCGTCGGTCCGGCGCTTATTCCCGAGGGAAGGGGTCGACAAGCCGCCCAAGACCTCACAGGGCGTTGGGCAGAATGGATACGGTCTCGGCTCCCTGCAGAGCTGTAACTGGGTTCTGATTTGGGTCCCCCTCTTTGCGATCTGGGGTGGTAAGTAACCTGTTCTCCCGGGGCGTTTAGCTCAGCCTGGTAGAGCGCTTCCCTTACAAGGAAGAAGTCGGCGGTTCGAATCCGTCAACGCCCACCACGAATGACGGGCTCTCAGTCCGCTGCTGAAGAGCGCGTGAACCCTCCCAGATGCTGTGGCATCGCGACTAGGGGGAAGTCATTCGGAGTCAGCTGTTTGATCATCGCTCGTGCAGACTCGCCCTCTCCGCAAGCGAGGATGAACGTGGGGCGCTCCAAGAAGTCGCCGTATGCCTGCTGGATGTAATCGCTGACGACTTGCATGTGGGTTTCCATCGAGCCTGCTTCGGGATGGACCTGGATCGCGGTCACTTCTGTGCCGTCGGCGTTTGCATAAATGTTGAAGGCGATCATTCGAGGCTCTTTGGACTCGACGAACCTACAAAGTTCCTTCACCCATGGCTTGTAGTCCTCGAACTGATCCCTTCTGACCTTGTACGACGCCACAAAGATGAAAGGCGCACTCACCGGCCCCTCCGTCCTAAAGGTTGAATCGGACACTAGGCCAGGACCTCGCCCACCTCGCAAGAGGTCCTTTTTTCCAACAGCTGGCGCTCAGAGCCCCAGCAGCTCCTCGACGACGGGCCAGATCAGCTCTGCCTGGGCCGCTTGGCCCTCCACCTTGAGGTGGGCGTAATCGGGCGAGAAGTAGCGAAGCTGGTCGATCCAGGCCTTTCGGACGCCGCCGTCGGTGGCGCAGTTCGGGACCTCGACGCAAACGCGGGCCGTTTCCGCCTCGTACTTGTCGATCACCTCGCTCAGCATCTGGACGCCGGACTCCCGCAGGTTCCCATCGGGGTCGAAATGAGCATCCGTCATTCCAAGTCAGATTCGCTTTCTGCGCCGGAACCGCGGCAACGAGCTCTTCGATGTAGGTCACGCTCGGCCGGCCGAGCTGGCCGACGACCAGGATCTTGCCGTTCGGCGATGCCGTGTGGAGCCGCATAAGTGCCTCGGTCGGCGACCCGCGACCACTTCGAATCCGGTAGCCGACCGGCGGCGGCAATCTCAGTCCGGCCGAAGCTCGGACCCAGTGCGAACGGCTTCGACCAGATCGTTGATAGCGCGAGCCGATACGCGGGCGCCTGAATCGTCCTCGAGCAGTCCGGCGTGGGTCTCGTCCGTGAAACGGTGCAAGCTGTTCGAAGAGAGATCGCTCATCCGGTCATGCGCTGCGGGGCGGTCCTGAGAAGCGTCCGCCGTGATGACGATCAACGGTTTGCTCTCAAAGGAAGTCAACGCCTGAGCTTGATAAAGCAGCACCGGCAACATGGCGGACTCATCCCGGTAGTTGGCCCGGGCTCGCGGGGTCGTGCTCAGGGCCTGGATCTGTCCGGCGGCCGGCTCGGGGAGATTCGACCAGAAGGAGGTGGGAAAGAGGAGCGGGATGCCTAGTCGAGAGAGACTCGGCAAGACTCCAAGGAGGGCGCCGGCCTGCGGCGATCCCATCACCGGTGAGGCTTGGTAGGGGTCGGTGCTGTCCAACAGGACCATCCCCGCCACCCCCTCGGGATACCGAGTGGCGTAGGTCATCGCGTAGGGCCCGCCGATCGAGTGGCCCGCGAGCACGAACGGACCTTGTTCGCCTGCGTCCATTAGCAAATTGTGTAGATCGTCGGCGGCCTCCAGGCCATCCTGCGGGCGTGGGGCATCCTCGCTCCAGCCCTGCCCAGCTCGGTCGTAGGCGCATACCCGAGTCGTGCCACCCACGCTCGAGACGATGCGAGCCCAGTTCGGAGAGAATTCGCCCAGCCCGCTCAGGAGGACCACGGTCGGACTACCGGAGCCGGTGCAATCCAGGTGAAGTTGGTAACCGCCGACGTCGTAGGACTGGCCGGGCATCGGGTAAAGCCGCTGATTGGAGGCCAATGCGGCGGTCTCGGTCATGCCGCCGAGGGCTGCCAGGATCATCAGACCGACGACGGAAAACAGGGCCCAGCGGCCACCACCACGGCTGATTGAGCGACGTGTCTGCACACCTATCCACACCGCAAGCGCGAACAGCAGCGGCGG
Organism: Acidimicrobiia bacterium; assembly: GCA_035281645.1. Classification (GTDB taxonomy): domain Bacteria; phylum Actinomycetota; class Acidimicrobiia; order Spongiisociales; family ZC4RG35; genus JACCTH01. The sequence continues at coordinate 16,371 of DATEDN010000175.1, forward strand.
CCATACCCAACCAGCCGCGGTAAGGGCTCGATCATCCGGGGCGAGAACCAACAGTCCGAGCCCGGTCGCGGCCATGGCCACAGCAGGGACCAACGCCCAGCGCTGCGGCTCGCTGGTCATCCGAGAGGACAGCATCGCCAACATCGCCCACCCCAGCCCAAACCCCAGAAGTGCCGAGCCGGTAACGACATGCTCGCGGGCCCCGCCAAAAACGCCCATTGTGAGGATGCCAGCGAGTGCCGCGCCCGCCAGCAGCGATCCAGCAACGATGCGGCGCAAGCGCCTGGGACGGCTACTTGCGGCAAGTTTCACGACGTTATTCCGCTCCTGGGTCATTAGACCAAATGGCCTTACAAGCAGGTCGGTTCGAATCCGTCAACGCTCACCCCCGTAAGCCCCAATTGCAATAAGGTCGGTTGGACGGTAGATCCACGGAAGGTTGGGATGAATATTTGGTTCCGACGGCGGGTGGGGCTGGGTCTTCTTATCGCCCTGGCGGGATGCGGACAGGCTCCTCAGGGGATAGATGCGACGACGACGTCTCCGACGGTATCGAGCGGGGCGAGCCTCCTGACCGCCCGGGACATCATGAGTATCGAGCAGTTGGCTCCACTCGACCCCGGGACCTACTTCATCGACCCCGACCTCGACCCTTCCACCCCCCTCCGGGTGGTATATGAGATCCCTGCCGAGGGATGGTCGCAGTGGATCGGAGCTGCCAAGTTCAACGAGGAAGACGGACACGTCGGGGTGAGCATCGCCACCGTGACGAATCTGGTGCGCGATGGCTGTGATTCCTCATGGGCCGACCCACCGATCGGGCCTGGCGTCAACGATCTCGCGACCGCGCTGGCCGACCTGGCTCCCTTCCGGGTGTCCTCACCCCCTGAGGACGTGTCCATCTACGGATACCGTGGGAAGTATCTGGAACTGACGGTGCCCGACCTCCCAGTGGAGGGAGAGGGAAACAACCTTCGCTTCACCGGATGCATCGGTGGCCGCCTCAAGAGCTGGGTGGCACCTGTCGACACCACTCCAGGGGACGCGTTCTACGGCTACACCGGGCCCGGGTACACCGAGGAGTTCTGGATCCTCGACGTCGAAGGTGCCCGACTCATGATCGCGGCGGAACGTTCCCCCGGTTCGCCACAACAGGACCTTGCTGAGCAGGATGAGATCCTCCGGTCCATTCGCATCGAGCCATGAGGCGGTCTACCCGAAAGCTGGCTCTTTGGGAATGGTGACCCTCGATGACGTGCGCTCGGTGGCCGCACGGCTCCCGCGGTCGGTTGAGGTGTTGGTGCGGGGCCGGGTCAAGTTTCGCGTGGGCCGCCTGGTTTACCTGGCCGCTGCTCGTGACGAGACGCTGCTCGGCTTTGGATTTCCCAAACAGGAACGGGAGGGTCTGGTTGCCTCCGATCCGGACAAGTTCCTGATGCCGAAACGGGCTGACATGCGATACCACTGGGCGGTGGTGCGACTGGCGGCGATCGACTATCCGGAGATGGCAGAACTGGTGGTGGATGCCTGGCGGATGGTTGTTCCCAAGTTCCTCGCCGAGGGCACTGCGGAAGTGGAAGAGATCTTTCGGGAGCCCCGCTATACGGGTGGATAAAGGAGGAGGAGGCGATGACGTATCCCCAAGCTTTGTACACGAAAGAGAACGGCGAGGTGAGCGCTCGCCTTCGTCGCTTTGCGAGCGAGCCGGATCTCGTTCGGACCAGCGGGACTAGGGTCCACTATCTCGCCACCGGAGCCGACACTGACGGATTATTCGGTCTCTATCGATGGTCGATGGGCCCCACTCCCGGAGGGGCCGAGCCCCATTTTCATCGAACTCTGTCTGAGTCCTTCTACGTCCTCGACGGCACCATCAGGATCTTCGATGGCACCAATTGGATCGGCGCCGAGGCGGGGGACTTCGTCCACGTGCCGCCTGGAGGTATTCACGGTTTCAGCAACGAGTCCGGTGCTCCAGCGTCGATGCTGATCCACTTTGCGCCTGGCGCTCCCCGCGAGACCTACTTCGAGGCCCTGAACCACCTGGGCTCGCTCTCCAAGGAAGAGAAGACAGCTTTTTTCCTGGCCCACGACAACATCTATCTCTGATTCGGCTCCCGTGCGCTAGTGCCATCGATACGAAGACTTGTTTCGGCCGCTTTGACTCCGGCGGACATCGAAAAGCTGCGATCCCTTCTCTGGCGGGCGTTTGGAGATGACTCTTTAGATGGCTTCGACGAGGACGACTGGGCGCACGCCCTCGGCGGCTGGCACGTTCTCGCCGAGGACGGGGATCAGCTGCTGGCCCACGCTTCGGTGGTGAGAAGAATTCTCGAAGTCGACGGTGAGCCGTGGGACGCCGGCTACGTCGAGGCGGTGGCGACCGATCCCATGCTCCAGGGGCGGGGGTTTGGCACCCAGGTGATGATCAATATCGCTGAGATCATCTCCGAGAATCATCGACTTGGTGCCCTCGGGACCGGTTCGTTTCACTTTTACGAGCGCCTCGGCTGGCAACGTTGGCGCGGTCCGTCGGGCGTTCGCACTCCCGCTGGCGTCGAGCGCACGTCTGAAGACGACGGTTTCATCATGGTCCTTCTCACCGAAGCATCGATGCATCTCGATCTCGGCGGCTTGATCACCTGCGACTGGCGGCCAGGCGATGTCTGGTAGGCACTCGTTTAGATCTCAACTGACAGCGGGTACCTGCACAGCATCGACTCTGGAGAGGAGAAGCAATGCAATGCGCACATGAGGGTTGCACCTGTCAGGTGAGGGGGTCAGGCGACTACTGCAGCGACCATTGCCGTCAGCACGAAGATCACACCGCCGAGATGGCGTGTCAATGCGGTCATCCGGAATGCGCCGGCACCCGGCAGATGATGTAGCAGGCGTCGTTTCGTTTCTCCCGCCGGCGGGTACTCGCGACTCTCGACGGGATAACACCCATCAGAAGGAGAAACATATGAGCACCACCGGATGGATCATCTTGATCCTTGTCATACTTCTGTTATTCGGTGGCTTCGGCTTCGCTCGGCGGAGTCGCTGACCAAAAAAATGTCTCGCGGCCCAGCTTCATCGCTGGGTCGCGAACTCGAAGTGCATCGGGTCGGGTACGAGCCAATCCCCACCCCATGTGAATCCAAAGCGCTCCATCGTTTCGATCAACCGCAAATCTTGATTGCCCGACGAACCCACGGGGTTGGAACCAGCATTGAGGTCGACCGCTGCCCCCCATGCATGCCGCGACAGCCCCGACGAGACTCCAACCGTTGGGCTGATGAAACGTGGAAACCAGCAGCCGGCGAAGCCGGCGGGCTCCACCAGGTGGGCCAAACCTCGATCGATCAGCGAGGCCATTGCGCCGGTCAGCATCTTGATCAGCAGGCGATGACATCGGACTTCCCCGAGAAGCGGCACCCGCTCTGTGACGATGTTCTCTGTTACGAACGTTTCATCCTGATCGAAAGTCGTACCTCCGACCTCGGTGTAAGAGAACTCACCGAGTGCCTCTTTGATGAAGACCTGGGGCAGGACGGCGTCCCCGTGTCGGAGCCAGGGGGTCTCTCCCTCGGTCCGAATCCGTAATGGGGCCGGGCCTTGGTAAAGACCGCGGACCAGTTTTTCGAAGTCCTGGCGGGCCATATCCGAGCTGATCAGCGCATATCGATCGGTGGAAACCGGCGAGAGGGGATCGTCGATAGCGAAAACGACCTCTGCTGCCCCAATGAGTTCATCACTGACCAGCGCGGTGACGGCGAAGTCGATCCCATCCAGATTCAATATTGATCCGAGCGAGGCATCCCGCAATCGAGCCGACGTCTCGCCCAACGCAACAGTGCCGGGATCGAGTCGACCGAGCTCGGCTGATCGGTCGAAGAAAGCGTGCGCTTTCGGGTCCAAGGCCAGAGCGTCAAGAGGGATGAGCCGGCCTCTGCCCGACAGTTCAACGGCGTCACCTTTGACGATCGAAATCTCTTCGAAGCTGGCAATCAGGCCGTCGACCAATTCTTCCGGGAGGCCTCCCGTGGCCCACACGAGGAACACGCCAGACCTAGGTGAGGTGGTGGCAGTGATTGGCGCAGTCGCCGTTTCAATACGCTCAAGAGTGCTGGTTGGAATGCTGGCCGTTGTGGTGGGACTCGACGAGGTCGGGGGTGCCGTGGTGACCGGTGGCCCCGACGGCGTCAACGCCACTGGCAACGTGTATCCAATGAGAATTCCCGCCACGATGGCCGCGAGCGACCAGCGACTCCTCACCGCGGTTTCATCGACTCGGCAATTTCGATCAGTGTCTCGAGCGAAACCGACAAACTGCGCATTCGCACGACGGCTCCGCCTTCGATCCACTCCAAGGTGCCGGTTCCGGCGTCATAGCGACCGGTGGCGCCTCGGACGTGCACCGCGGAGAAGTCTGGCCCCGTGGGACTATCGAGGCGTTCGCCGGGTTCGCTGTCGATAAGCACATTCTGATTCCCCGATCCCACCAAAAGCATCACCCGTCTTTCGCCGTCGACCAGGCCCGCCAAGGACCATCCCGAAACGTCGGGCACCAGCGTCCCAGGAGGAAGCTCGCCGGCCGCCACCACAGCCGACTCTTCCCAATCGGCCGGCACCTCTTGGCCGCGATTCTCGAGCGATGCCGCCACCGCGACCAGCGTCTCGACCGGAACGGATCCGGAGACGACCACGTCCTCTTCCTCGGAGTGGAGCGCCAGGCGGTTCCGGTCTGCGCTCAGATAGCCGATCCCGTCCCCGGGCAGGGCAAGCGGCTCCACGAACGCCGACGGCGATCCGAAGAGGTGAGGATCACGCCATTCACGAGTCGACTCGATCATCAGCCAGGCTCGGCCGTCACTCCAGGACCGGGCCCAGACGATGCCTCCATCGGGTAAGAGCCATTTTCCCTCGCGATGGTCGGCAAAGTCCTGCGGCAGGGAGGGCGTCGGGATGGGCGTCTCCATATCAGTGAAACCGCCCGAGACGACGTCCGGCCCGGATTCGATATCGATCTCCGGTTCGCCCAGATCAAGCGAGTCAATCTCGACCAGGAAATAGGGAACACGGTTCCCATCCTGATAGCCGTGCCGACTCGCCCAAAGCTGACGCTCAGGGGAGAGAGCAGCGAAGACCTCGATCCGGAGGGGGACGAGGGTCTGGCGGTCGAGCCAGATCAAGGCCCGATCGGTCGGATGCATCTCACGCCATCCGCCATGCTCGGTGATGGCGGTCAAGATGTCGGATCCGGAGACGGTGGTCTCGACTTGGACGACCGACCGGCCCTCCATTTCGGTTCGACCGAGAACGCGGAGTCCTGACCACCAGGTCAAGCTGCGTGAGGGTCCGATGATTTCGAGTGGGGTGAGAAGGGTCTCGTCGAATGGCTTTAGGCCGGCTATGGCCCGCACCATCGGCTCGGGCTGACACTCCGGCAAGGCGTTGACTGGACACGGGAGGGTCGAGCGGACAAAGAAGTCTCCGTCGACAAAGCGCAATTCGAGGTCGTTGCCTTGCCATCGAGAGTCCGGATACTGAGTCTCGTCGATCAGATCGATGGCCAGAGACTCGGGAGCCGAGTACCTCAGCTCGCCGTGGTACTGACGCGCGGCCACGGCGGGGTGCCAACCGCGCTCGACCACCCCCAGGTTGGCCGAGAGTCCGCCTAGGGCAGGGCTAGCCAGGTCGTAAAGGCCCCGCAGTTCGTGGGCCTGCAAGGAGGCAACCCGGCCGAATCCGGACATCAGGGCACCGGCTATGAGGCCGGCCAGGAGTGCGGCCGCCACCGACTGCCAATCGAACTTTCGGCGCAGGGTCGGAATCGGGAAAGGGGGACTGAGATGACTCTCCCCCCGCGACAGCCGTTGATCGAGAATTGGGAGGGCATTGGCAAAGTGCCGGCACTCCTCGCACGTGTTGAGGTGCAGGCGCGCCTCGAGCGATGGGTCTCGATTCTCGTCGTGAGCTGTCGAGAGCTCGAGGTGCGCATGCTCGCCCAGAAGATCAGGGGGCATCGGGCGCCTCCATTTCGAGACTCGATACGAGCTGGCGACGGGCGCGAAAAACCCGGCTCTTCACGGTGCCTTCGGGAACGTTAAGGGTCTCTGCCGCCTCGGCATACGACAGGCCCATCACGCCAATCAACACCAAGGCCTCCCGCAGCTCCCCGTCGAGCCGGATCAGGGCGTCGGCCACCTCCACTTCAAGGTGCGGATCGGGACTGGCGGCATGGCGCGACTCTTCAACCATGAGCTGCAATCGGTCTTTGCGCCGACGTCGGGAACGGCTGGCGTCGAAGGCAGCGTTGCGGGCCATTGCAAAGACCCAGGGCAGAAACCGATTGGGGTCGCGCAGAGAAGGCAGCTTTCGATGAACTCGAATGAAGACTTCCTGCCTCACGTCCTCGGCCAGGGCGCCGTCATCGAGCAGGTGGACCAGATAGCGCCAGAGTTGACCCTCGGTGGCGTGAACCAGGCGTTCGAAAGCCGAGATGTCGCCGGCGGCTGCCGCCACCACGTCGGCAACGTCTGGACTCTCCATTCAATTGCTCCTCGCACTGGTACCGCCATTTCGATTGTGGTCGGCGGGCCCTAACCCCGGCGTCCAATGAAAGGACGACACCCAGGTCAGGAAGGTTCATTTGGGCCCGAAACAGAGCAGAAACCCAGGGATCGGCAGAAAACTTGATCTTGGGTTTCGTGCCTTTTCGAGCGGGTACCAGTACAGAAGCGGGGGTGACTCCGCATTGGAAAGGAGAATCCCAAATGACAAGAAAATCACTTGCCGCGTTCGCAGTTACAGCCTTACTTCTGGCGGCCTGCGGAAGCGGTACCACTGCTGACGATTCCATCCTCGCACCCACCGATGACACATCGCTGGGAGGGACGGCCACGACCATGGCCAGCACCGGGACGACGGCCGCGGGGACCGATGACACCCAGACTGACACCGGTGGTGCTGCTGACGTGGCCTCCGAGATCGCGGCTTTAGAGGCTGATCTGGCCGAGCACGCCGCTGAGATTGAAGCGAGCGCTCCCGAGCCGGTAGTAACGGCTTTTGAGGACGTCCAGACCGAGCTAACGGGCCTCGTATCGGCCGCTTCCGACCTCGAGCTCACTGCTGATGAGCTGCAGCCGGTCCAGGATGCCGCCGAGGCGCTGACCGATGCCGTCACCGAGTCCGACGTTGATCTCTCTGCTGAGTTCATGGACTTCTGGGCGGACTTCTCGAGCCGAATCCAGGCTCTAGCCGCCTAGCGCGGACGACAATCGAACAACCTGCTCGACCCGGGGCCACAGGCCCCGGGTCGATATTTATGAGACCGGGAGCAACCTTCGCCGGCCACCCACTGCCAACGACACCAGGATTGCTGCCGGGGCTACCAATCCCGACCCAGCCGAGAGGAGAGCCCTGAGCAGGATCTCGAAGAGGCGGGCCGGGATGGCGAGGACATCGAGCAAAGCAGCGACCCCCGATTGCAGCCAGCCCCTCAGCGCGCTTAGCCAGTCAATGTTCCCGGCGACAGGGTCGTTGCCCTCGCGGTCCTGCCAGGACAGGCTGAGGCCGCTGATCGAAGCCAAAAGTGCCCTTTGTATTGAAATGGTTTCTGTCGAGGGAGCTGATCGCGTGCTTTCGGCATCGGCAGGCGTAGGAATCGGAGCCTGATCGAAGGTCAGCTCGACAATTTCGAATCGGGTCGAGGTGGTAGTCGAGTTCAGGACCGGGACTGTCGGTTCCACGGTTGGAGCGGGTGGCACGTCGAGCACTGGCTCGAGGATGTTTGTCACGGGGTCGAGGGATGGTTCAATCACCTCCGGGTCCACGACTTCCTCCTCCGGATCGACGATCGGGCTGACGACTTCTTCCACCGGTTCGACGATCGGGCTCACGACTTCCTCGACGACCGTGACCAGGGGGCTGGCTAACTGATCGACAACGGTTACGACGGGCGCGGTTAGAGCCTCAGTGGTTTCGATGAGATCTTCGACCAAAGGCACGCTGGTCACCAGTGGGGCCAAAGGCTCGGTGACCTCGGCGATCGGGTCCTCGAGCAGCCCACCCAGGAGGTCGCCGAGGCCGGCTCGAGCGGGGAGTGCCAGGGCGAAAACCATCAGGAATGTGCCGCCGAAGGCAACCCACCTTCTCATGAAGAAGTAATCGACCAAACGGCCGACTTCTCTTAAGAACCCCCGGTCCCTCAGCCGATGCCATTTCCGTGACTTCCAGATGGGCTAGACACCTGGGATCGGCGGTGACTGCGGCGATGGTCGTCGTCGCGGCCGGGGCGGCGGCCGTCTTCTCCAATGCCGATCAAGCGGCGCGGATCGCCGCCGACTCACAACGGCTGAAGTCGGTCCAAATCGCGTTGTCGGAGACCGCTACCCATCGGGCGGCGCTGGTGATCGCATTCGCCTCGATCAACAGCGAGAGCACCTCAGTGATTATCGAGGCTTTGAATGAAGCAGTGGCCGCCTCGCACCGGATCAATCAGCAATTGGCAACCCTCGAGGGCGGGCAGCCTCTGCAAGCCTTGGCGAACGAGGTCGCGGCCTCGACTCAAAGTGTTCACGAGCTGCTGGCTCGATCGGCGCCGGACGCCGCCCGCCTGGAGGTCGAGGCCGATACGCTCCCCGCCCTCGGTGCGTTGGCCGACGCTCTCAGCCGGGAGGCGGCCCGGGTCAGCGGCCTCATCGACGCCGAACAAGCTCAGGCGGGGCGACTCTCTCAGGCTGCTTCTTTCGTAGTCGCTCTTCTGGTACCGGTTCTGTCGGTGACCTTTATCCGCCGCCGCGCCAGGCGGCGGCTCGAGCGTTCCCAGTTGGAATCCGAGCTCAACCGCCAGCGCGAGCTCGCTGACACCAAAGACCGTCTGATTGCGGGCCTGTCCCATCAACTGCGGACGCCGCTCACCGGAATCTATGGATGGGCCGACCTGATTTCGCACCAACCTGGTCCCCAGATAGTGGACGAAGGGGCGGTGGCCATCCTCTCGCAGTCGGGTGAACTGAGGCGAATGGTGGATGACATCCTGGTGACGGCCCGCCTCGATGCGGCGAACCTCCAATACCGGCCGGAGGCTCATCCGGTCACTGCCATCGTCGAAGGGGCCATCAGCCACTTCGTGAGAGTCGGCGAACAAGTCAAGGTCGACTGCCATGAAGCCACCGTGCTCGTGGACCGACCTCGTCTCCAGCACGTGATCCACAACCTGGTCGCCAACGCGTTCGCTCACGGCAACGAACCAGTTGAAGTTATTGGTAGGGAGGACGGGGATTGGTACCGGCTGGCGATCTGCGATACCGGACCGGGCCTCGGGTCCGAGCGGGCCAAGCATCCCTTTGCTGCTTTCGACCAGGCTCCCGAAGACATCGTCATTGCCCCCGGCCTTGGCCTTGGCCTCTCGGTGGCCCGAGCGCTGGTTTCCCTTATGGGGGGCGAGATTGAATACCGTCACCAGGTGGGACACACGGTTTTCATGGTGTCGATCCGCATGGCCGCGGCCGCCTGAGCCACTCCAGCCCGGGTGGCGCCACTCGGTACCATCGAGCTGAGTGCTTGTCCGAGACGTCCTTGACGCCCTCGCCTCCTTGGGCGATCGAGCCGCCGCCTGGGACCCGTACGGGCTGCAACTGGGTGACGTCGGCGCGACCGTAACTCGATTGGGGGTATGCCACGAAGTCACCCCCGAAGTCCTCGCCAAAGCTGTAGGTGTCGACCTTCTCATCACCTACCACCCGCTGCTGTTCAAACCGGTCAACCGACTGCTGGCGGGGTCTGGTCCGGAAGGACGTGCCTACCAGCTGATCAAAGCCGGCATCAGCTTGGCCGTCGTTCATACCGCCTGGGATGCTGCGGCCGGCGGGACTTCGGATGCTCTGGGAGCGATGATTGGACTGCGCGACATGGAAGCGTTCGGTGCGGTGGAGCAATCGCCGCAGTGGAGGCTCGTCACTTTCGTGCCGCCACAGCATCTCGAGCGAGTAGTCAGTGCCCTGGTCGCCGCCGGGGCGGGCCGGATCGGGAACTACTCCGCTTGTTCCTTCCGGAGTGAGGGGATGGGGACATTCCTCCCCGAGGCTGGGGCGGTGCCGGCTATAGGGGAGGTTGGCGAGCTCACCGAGGCAGCGGAAATCCGCCTCGAGATGCGGGTCGGATCGAGCGAGCGTGAAAATGCGGTGGCGGCTCTGCTCGAGGCTCATCCTTACGAGGAACCCGCCTTCGACATCTACGAGACGTCGGCTCCTTCCATGATTGGACGGGTGGGAGCGATCGGGGGTTCACTGGCGGATCTCGTTGAGATGCTCCGCCGGGAGGTCGGACCTGAGATCCGCACAGCAGGACGGGATCGGAGGCTGCGACGTGTGGCGGTGCTCCCCGGATCAGGGGGGTCCTATATCGCGCGGGCCCGAAGTCGAGGAGCGGACGTGCTCATAACCGGCGATGTCAGTCATCATCAAATGCGGCAGGCTTTGGACCTTGAAATGGGAGTGATCGACATCGGTCACGCCCCGAGCGAACGGCCGGGAGTCATGGCATTGACCGAAGCTACGGCCAAGATCGGGCCCGAATTGATCGAGGTCGACGTCGATCCAACGCCGTGGAGAACTCGATGACCCTCGACGGCGGCCTCACCGATCTCCTCGACCTCCAGGAGGTTGACTTGGCGATTGATCGCCTTCTGCATCAACGCCAGACCTTGCCGGTGCTAGCGGAATATCAAAGCCTTTCGGGTGAACGTGATCGCCTGGCGGCTCTGATCACAGAAAAACTGGGGGAATTGCGGCGCCTGGAGCTCGATCTCGATAAGGCGGAAGGGGAGCTGGACATCCTCGAAACCAAGCTCGGAGAGTCCGAGACCCGGCTCTTCGCCGGTGGAATGAATGCCCGGGAGACCGAACAAAAGCGGCTCGAAGTGCAGGCTTTGCGAGGGCAGCAGGCCACGATGGAATCGCGGGTGTTGGAGTTGATCGAAGTCGTCGACCCGTTACGGAGTGAGGTTGAAAAAATGGAAGGGGAGCTGGCCACGAGAAACGAACGAGTCGGCCTCCTCGAAAACGAGATTTCGGTTGCGTGGGCGGAGATCGACGCCCAGATCGCCCGCCGCGAGGCGACGAAAGCCGAACTGGCCCAACCCATCCCGCCAGACCTGATGATCCTCTACGAACAGCTCCGACGCTCCAAGCAGGGGGTGGCGGTAGGCCGCCTGATCAACGGCACCTGCGGTGGCTGTCATCTGGCGTTGTCGATTCCCGAGCAGCAGGAGGCCTCGGAGTGGGAGCCCCCGCGCTGTCTGCATTGCATGCGGATCTTGGTTCTCTAGGGATGGCCGGGATTTGGGTGCTCTACACAGACGGTGCTTCGCGGGGTAATCCGGGACCGGCCGCCATCGGAGCCGTGCTCTACAGCTGGGCCGAGGGAGAGCCATTGGTAGAGGTCGAGACAATCAGCGAGGCGATCGGAGTGGCTACCAACAACGTCGCCGAATACCAGGCGGTGGTGGCCGGCCTCGGAATGGCAAAACGCCATGACCCTGACTTGCTCTGGGTCCGGGCCGACAGCCAGCTTCTGATTCGTCAATTGGAAGGACGCTGGCGGGTCCGGAACCGAGGCTTGATCGAGCTCCACCGGATGGCCCGGGAATTGCTCGAGGCGATCCCTCACAAGCTGCAGCACGTACCGCGTGAGGACAATTCGGTCGCGGACATGCTGGCGAATCGCGCTCTCGACTGACTCATGCTCTTCTGGCATGTGGGCGGGGCCATCTTCCTCTTTCGCTGGGTCTTTCGTGATCCCAAGGTCGATCTCCGCCTCCTCGCTCTGGGGGCGGTTTTGCCCGATGTCATCGACGGCCTGCTCGGGCTGGTGATCGGGGATCCGACCACACAACGACTCGGCCATTCGCTCGTTTTCCCGTCTCTGGCGGCCGTGGTGCTGCTCTTGCTTACTCGCCGGGGACGTCGGCGGCGGATGTTCATGACAGTCGTTGTCGCGTGGCTATTCCACCTGTTGCTCGATGGGGTGTGGCTTCGGGAAGACGTATTCCTCTGGCCTTTCTTCGGTTGGAACCTGGGCCAGCCGGCGGCTGGGACGATATGGCAGCGGGCAGCCGAGCCCTGGCGCTGGGTCAAGGAAGCATTCGGTCTCGCCTACCTCTGGCTCCTCCTGCGTAGCCGGGGTAGTTAGTCCGCGAAACCGACAAGTGGGAGCCCACAGAACCCAAGCGCCAACGACTACGGTCGGGTAGTGGATCTGGCGCTCAGCCCCACCACTCCGGGTCTCGGCGTCGCCGAACTGGCTGACCTTTGCTCTTATGGCGAGGATCTCGGCTATCGGCACGCCTGGCTAGCGGAGGTGGCCGGACCTGACGCCTTCGTCCTCGCCGGCGCCATCGCCGGGCGGACCGAGGTGATGGAACTCGGTGTGGCTGTAGTCCCCGCCTACACGAGAACACCGGCTGCTCTGGCCACTGCTGCCCTTTCGGTCAGCGACCTCCTCGGCGGGCGCGCTTTCCGCCTCGGTATCGGCTCTTCGTCGGAGGTGATCGTCACTCAGTGGCACGGCACCTCTCTTATCAAGCCAGTGCAGCGGGTAAGAGAGACCGTCGAGGCAATCAGGGCAATCGTTAACGGGGTTAACGATTACCAGGGAACCCTGGTCTCCACCCGCCGCTTTCGACCGGCCGTGCAGGCCGAAGGTCCGGTCGAGATATGGGTTGCAGGCCTGCGACCGAGGATGCTGGCGGTGGCTGGGGCGGTTGGCGACGGCGTCTGCCTCAACCTGATGCCAGCTCGGGTGGTGGCCAACCAACTCGCCGCCGTCAATCACGGAGCATCAAAGGAACGGCGTTCGTTGCCGACGGGGTTTGGAGTCATGGCCCGACTTCCGGTGTTGGTGACAGACGATCCGGACTCGGCCCGGGACGGTTTGCGTTCGACGTTCCTCGGTCCTTACCTGGCTCAGCCCGTGTACAACAACTTCCTGCAGTGGATGGGATACGAGGAGGAGGCGCAAGCGATCTCGTCTGCTTGGAAGGCGAAGGACCGGGAAGGGGTGCAAGCGGCCATATCCGATTCCTTGGTCGACGACCTCACCTTGATCGGAACCGCCTCCCAGGTGCGCACCCGCCTCGATGAGTACGCCGCGGCGGGGATCACGGTCGCAGCCATCTCGGTGGTGGCTGCTGGGCGCTTCGCGGTCGAGCAGACCCTACGGGCTCTAGCCCCGTGAAAGCGTTGATCTGGCTGATGTTGCTTGCTTGCAGCAATGCAGTCACTGCAACCAGCGTTGCTACGCCAATGGCCGACATTCCCCCGGAGGAAGTGGCCGACGAAATCGCCGCCGCCCTCGACGAGGGAGACCCGAGTGCGGTGGCCGCCCTCACCGATCTCCGACCGATGCCCTGGCTAGCGCTCGCGGAAGGAGCCACCGTGGAGGAGGCGGCAAGCCTCGAGGCCGGAGACAACTCTCTGGCAGTGGCAGACAACTTCTGGACCGGCTTCCTTGAATCTGCCGGTTTGGCTGGCGACGAAGTGGCCGACATCGAAGCGTTTACCGAGGGGTCCACCGACTTCGCCCGCCTCGAGCTGCGATCAGGATCCATCATCCTCAACCAAAGCGACCTCTGGCGGATCGACGTCATTGCCTCCTTCGCCGCCCCACTCGCCGAGCGCCTCCTGGGAGCAGTGGAAGTGATCGTGGCCAACCGCAGCGCCGAGGCGGACGTGCTTCGAGAGATGCTGCGGAGCGAACGGGACGCGGTAGCGGTGGCCAGCGCAGATCCATCGATCACAACCTCGGCGCGGACGGCCGTCGAAGAGGTGCTGGCGGCGATCGATTCCATCGACGGCTGAGTGTGGAACCTGCCTCCCGGATCCGGCATCTGCTTCGTCGTCTCACAGCGACAGCCGAAACCGGTTTGACATTCGCCGTCAGCCCCTATGACCGTGCTCGCTTCCAGGAGGTGGCAGACGTCGCAGCCGAGCTTTCCCGGCTCCCAGAAGAGTTGCTCGGTGCCCCGGGTTTCGTGTTCGAGGGTGGTTATGCGACCCCAAAGTTGATTGTCCGGGTTGCGGTCGTCGCCGATGACGATCGCCTCTTGATGGTCAAGGAAGCCGAAGATGGTCTTTGGACGCTGCCCGGCGGCTGGGTTGACGTGGGCGAATCGCTTTCTCTGGCAGCCGAGAGGGAGGTTTTCGAGGAGACGGGATACCGGGTGCGGGCGACAAAGATCGCCGCCATCTTTGACAAGCTGGCCCACGCTCACCCGCCGGCCCTACACCATTCCTATCTCCTGTTTGTGAACGCCGCCCTAGAAGGCGGCAGCGCTCAACCCAGCATCGAAACAATCGAGGTGGGCTGGTTTTCGGTCGACGAGCTTCCGCCGCTCTCGATCGGTCGCGCTACCGAAGCACAAATCAGGCGAGCGATAGAACATCATCACCGCCCCGAGCTTCCGACCGACTTCGACTGACCCCTACCAGACGGGCCAAGGCATTGGCGGGCGATCGTCGGGCGGCGGGGGATGCACCCGGGTGGTGACAAGGTCATCTACCCGCTGACGCAATGCCTCGAATTCGGCCTGGCTTATAAGCATCTCGAGCTCTGTGCCCACCCTTTGGCCGAGAGCGGCTCGGAGCGTCCTGAGCGCAGCGACCATGGCCGGGGGGAGCGGCCTTCCCGCCAGGCCCCAAAGAACCGTCCGAAGTTTGGGCTCGGAATGGAAAGTGAGGCCGTTGTCGATGGCGAAGAGGTGCCCGCTCGCTTTTTGTTTGAGCAAGTGTCCGAGCTTCCGGTCGGCGTTGTTGCAGACGATGTCGAGCACCGCCACCGGCCACAGCTTCTCTGAGACCACAGGGACGAACAATTGCCGCGGATCAAAGTCTGGATCCACTTCGATGAACCGCTGCGCCGAGCCAATGCCGAGCGGTCCCTCGGTCCAAAGCGTCTCCGGCACCACGCCGAACCCGAGCGCCTCGGAGACGAGATACGTTGCGAGTTCGCGGGCGGGAAGAGTCGTGGCATCGAAGTCCCACAGCGGGGACATCGCCTCCGATGCCTTGTACACCCAGCGCTTTCCGGTGCCATCGGTGGCGAGCAAGGTGAGGTTGGAGGCGGACACAAACTCGCCAACTACCTCCTCGAGCACCAACTTCGTTTTCAGATGTGGTGACCGTTGCTCGACGGGCAGCGGTGACCCTCAGGGTCCATCGGCAGCTGACAACGAGGACACAGGGGCCGGCCCGCTGCCACCACCCGGGCCGCGACCAGGGCCATCGCCCGAAATTGCTCGGCGGTAATGACGAATCGAACCTCGTCCTCACCTTCGGACGACCCGAGGACGACGGTGATGAATTCGCTGCGCTCGATCGCCACCCCGATCGAACCGATGCGAAAAGCTGGTGTGTCGGGCTCGCCGATCTCGAGCCCGGTGGCGACCAGGTTCTCGACGGCCTGTTCGTCAATTTCGATCGCAGCCGCGGTCAGCATTCGCAATCCTTGTTCGGCCAATTCCGCCACCTGGGTCTTCTCGCATGGAAAGGAATGGACGACGCCACTGGCGGTCACCTCAACGAAGAAGCGTCGCGATCCAGGAGGACCCAGGGCCCCGGCCGCAAAACGCTCCGCAGGACCGAGGTCTTCTATTGCCATGTGCTCGGGTTGCCGCCCGAGTTGAGAGTGACCAGACGCGGCCACCCTCCACTGGGCAGATCCAGCACCGTGACAGACGCCGGGGCGATGGCGATGCGGTTGAACAGATCGAGCGGTTGCCCGAGGAAATGGGAGACGGCCGCCTTGATGGGGTCACCATGGGTGACGAGGGCGACTGTCTTCTCCTTGTGACGGGCCGCCAGCTCTTCGCAGGTCGACACCATCCGGTGCTGTGCCTCGGCGATCGACTCCCCTCCCGGGAAGCTGGCGCGAGACGGGGTTCTGATCACCACGCGCCACAACCGTAACCGGTATAGGGATTTGAGGCTCCGACCCGACCACGAGCCATAGTCGACTTCGACAAGACCCTCGTGAACCGTGACCTTTCTTCGCTGGGCGGCCGCGATAGGCGTCGCCGTCTCCATCGCTCGTTCCAGCGGGGAGGAGTAGATGGCGGCGAGGCGGGTTGATCGAAGCTCGAGGGCAAGTGCTTCTGCCATTTCTTGGCCGCGAGAAGAAAGCGATTTGCCAGGTAGGCGGCCGCTCAACATCCGGCCCGTCTCCGACGTGGGGGCGTGGCGAATCAAGAGGAGTCGGGCCATGGATCGGCCTCAGATTAAGCGGCCCTGTTCGGGCGGATCCCAGAGCCGGGCGTCGTTGTTGCGGACGCTATTGACGCGAAATGAGACCTCTCGTTCCATCCACAGATCGTCGTCGATGGGTTGGAGCGATCGACTCGCCTGCTCGGTGTCGGTTAGGGTCCGGTCGAGCCAGGTGGTCCAACTCTCGGTGCGGAGTGCGATCGGCATCCGATCATGAAGCGGTGCCACAACCCCTCCTCCTGCCTTTGTGAGGATCGAACAAGTCCTGGTCCACTCGCCGTTGTCGTCGCGGCGTGTCGACCAAATCCCTGCAAATCCAACCGGAAATCCGTCGGCGCGATGGATCCAATGTGGGGCCCGCCCCTTCTCGGGCGACTCCCATTCGTAGAAGCCATCGGCCGGGATCAGACAGCGCTTTCGGGCGAAGGAGTCACGAAACGCGGGGGCCGTTGCCACCGTTTCCGAACGGGCGTTGATTTGGATCGATTTGGTGTCCGTCGCCCAGTGCGGGACCAGACCCCATTTCATGGTCTCAAGGACTCGCAAGCCCTCGCGCTCCGCGACCACGTAGACCTGATCGGTCGGAGCCACGTTCCACGATGGAGGCAATCCTTCGACCACGGCGGAAGCCCCGAAGTAGTCGGCATAGAAATCAATGTCGCCCGAGAGCGAGAACCGCCCGCACATCTAAATCTCAGACGGCGTAACGCTCGAGGTCGGAAAGGCTGGCGAATTCGAGGGTGCCGGCGTGCGTAGCTTCCAGGCGAACTCGCGGTGCCGCCCCCGCCTCGAGTGCCTCCACCCAACGGGCGGCGCACAGGCACCAGAAATCTCCGGCTTTGAGGCCCGGAAACCAGGGCTGGGGAGTGGAGAGATCGTTCCCCACTTGGCGGGAGAAGGCCAGAAATTCGTCTGTCATCTCGGCACAAACCGTGTGGACGCCCACATCGTCAGAGCCGGTGTCACAACAGCCGTTGCGATAGAAGCCGGTGACCGGATCGTGGGAGCAATCCTCGAGATCGGTGCCGAGCACGTTCTTCGCCATCAATACATTCTTGCGTAAATCTGGTCACGTTTACGTGACCAGATTTACGCAAGAATGAAGGATTCCGGATCCGAACGGAGCCGGGCAAAGCCCAGGTTGGCCACCCCAACCCCAATCGCTTCTAGCCCGTTTTGCGCGACTCGAGGATTTCCTTTGCCTTGGCGAATTGCTTCTGATCGGCGCTGCGACCCTCAGCGGCGATCAAGGGTGCGATGAACCTCGTCCAACCGCTCGGTTTCAGAGTGGTTGTACACGTCAGCCGGGTGCCTTGCGTCGTAGGTTCGAAGGTGAAGTCTGCCACCGCGTTCATCGGCGGCCCATAGGTGAGAGTTAGCCGTCGGGGGGCCTCGTAGGCCGTGACTTTCCAGTCCCACTTCACTTCCCTTTTTCCCCAACGACGAGTGTCGGTGCCTGTGGCACCCAGCTGAATCGGTCCGCTGTAGGTTGTGTCCACTACCTCGGTCGACCACTCCTTTTCGTTCCGGAGATCGGTCAGGTACTCCCACACCTCGGTCACCGGTCGAGCGATTTCCACAGACGTTTCGATCTTCGCCAACTCTCCTCCTCATTCGTGACGATTCACCATTAGAGCTCGTAAGGGGGGATCCGTTGCGAGGGTAATTGAGCAGGTTGTAGGGAAGGTCAAACCCCCTCCTTGGAGGGGGTTTGACGGTTCGAGTCCGCCTGTAAGCCGGATTCTGTCCCGTTGCCGGGGACGGTCATCCATCTCGGGCGACGATTGCTCGTCGCCTCCTGCGGCCTACCCGGGACTTGATCGACGGGCCGCCGTCGTCCCTGTTTGGCCTTGCTCCGGGTGGGGTTTGCCTAGCCGGCCGGTCACCCGGCTCGCTGGTGGGCTCTTACCCCCCCGTTTCACCCTTGCCTGTGCCCGCTCTCGCAAGCCATCGGCGGTCTGTTCTCTGTGGCACTTTCCGTCGGGTTACCCCGCCTGGGCGTTACCCAGCACCGTGCCCTGTGGAGTCCGGACTTTCCTCGGGTTTTCACCCGCGACCGTCCGGCGGACTCGCGGTAATTCTAATCGTCTTCGCTCATCGGCTCCTTGGCTCGCCGGCCGCCAATTGCCCCACTGATCCCGCCGGTGACGATGGCGATCAGCGCCAGCAAAAGCACCGATCCCAGTGGAGTCGGGCTGCCTCCCAAGCCGGCCACGCCGACCACTATTCCTGCCACCACCAGTGATGTGATCGAACCGTGAAAGCGTCCGTTGACGGGCGCCAACGATCCCGCTACAAAGCCGCCAAGCCCGAAACCAATCAACACCGAGGCGGTGAGACCGATTCCCGCCACGGCCTCCGACGAAAGAAGCCGGGCCACGATTGCCATCAGGGCAAACGTCAGTCCTGAGCCAAGAAGCCCGCCAGCGGTTCCCAAAAGAATCGCCCTGGGTGAGAGGACGCCTAGCAATGCGACCCCAAGGTTCCCGGGTCCGAAGGGCCCTGAGACGTAGGCTTGGAGGCAAGAAAGGAGCTTCGCGTGACGATCAACAAGTATCTGGCCGAACTAGTGGGCACCTTCATTCTGGTGTTCGTCGGCTCGATGTCCGTGTTGGCTGCCAACGCCACCGGCAGCCCAGTCATGGTCGCGGTCCCGCTTGGGTTCGGACTCGGTCTTCTCGCCGCCATCTACGCAGTGGGACACGTCTCCGGTGGGCATTTCAACCCGGCTGTGACTCTGGCCATGTGGCTCGACAAAAGGACCACCAGCACCGACCTTATCGGTTACTGGATCGGCCAGTTCGTGGGAGCCATTGTCGCCTCGGCCGTGGTGCTGGCCGCAACGGACACCGACGGGGTGGCGGCCACCGTGACCAATCCAGTTGGGACCGGGGTCGGACTCCTGATGGAATTCGTCCTCACGATGATCTTCGTGCTGGTCATCCTCGCCTCCACCCGCACCGCACTAACCGCGGCCGGCTTTGTGATTCCACTCGCCCTGGCGGCGGTCCACCTGGCGGGGATCCCCTTCTCCGGAGCCTCGGTGAACCCGGCTCGTTCCTTCGGCCCGGCACTGTTGGCCGGCGACTTGGGCAATATCTGGATCTACCTGGTGGCCCCGCTGGCGGGCGCCGCCATCGCCTGGGTTTTCTGGAGAATGTTCGGCGGCGACGAGGAGCCGACGACTTAGAGGTCTGGTTCGGCGAGGTCCTCGAGTCCGGCTACCCAGCCGGTGGGAAGCTGCCAATGGCGAGCTCCGCTGACCACTTTGTCCATGTACTCCTTGGACGGAGGATGATGCTCAGAATTGGCGGGTGCGGAGAAGACGGCCACCGGGTATTTATGTCCGGAACGATCGACGGCTTTGACGTCCTTTTGCAGGGTTCGCCCCCGAGATTCTTCGTGGGCGCTAATGGCCTTCAGCTCGGCTGAGGAGACTTCGAAGACCGCTCCCCAGACGGTATGGCCCGGTGCCGGCTCGATGGAAGGGCGACCGTCGGGGTTGGGGAAGATGAGCTTGGTCTCGGGCAAATGGGCAATGAACTGGAAGTTGGCCTTGGGGGCGTATTTCTGAAGCTGCTCGGGGTTCATCATCCCGCCGTATGTGAAAAACAACATCGCCGGTTCGGATTGTACCGGGGGACGAATCAAGGCCCACTAATACAATCGCCAACTCTTTGGACTGGCCCGAAACCCTCTCCCGTCTGAGTTCCCGCACAGACCTCACTCGCGCCGAGGCCCGCGAGGCAATGGAAGCGGTAATGAATGGCGAGGCGACCCCCGCTCAGATCGCGGCGTTGATCGTGGCGTGGCGAATGAAGGGGGAGACCATCGACGAGATGACCGGCATGACCGAGGCCATCCGAGCGGCGGCGGTGCAAATAGAGGACCGCCATGACCGCGACCGACTGGTCGACCTGGTCGGGACCGGGGGTGACCGGGCCGGAACCTTCAACATCTCCACGGCTGCTGCGCTCGTGGCCGCCGGAGGGGGAGCCCGGATCGCCAAGCATGGCAACCGCGCGGTGTCCTCGCGCTGTGGATCGGCCGACGTCCTCGAGGGTCTCGGGGTGGCAATCGATTTGCCGCTCGAAGCCAATCTCACCCTTCTCGACGAGAACCAGTTCGCCTTCTTCTACGCCCCTCTGTACCACCCCTCGTTTCGACATGCGGGTCCGGTCCGCCGGGAGCTAGGGATCAGGACGGTTTTCAATTTTCTCGGACCGCTGGCCAATCCTGCCGGCGCCCGACGCCAGGCGGTGGGAGTCTCCGATCCCGTAATGGCGGAGCGGATGATCGGGGTGTTGGAGAGACTGGGCTCGATCTTCTCGTTCGTCTTCTGCGGAGCGGGCGGAATCGACGAGATCGTTCCCACCGGGCCGACACTCATTCATCGGCTGAAGGACGGAGAGCTGACGCAAGCTGAGTTCACACCGGAAGACTTCGGAGTGGGTCGGGTAACGATTGACCAGCTCGCCGGAGGCGACATCGAGGAGAACGTCACGATCCTTCGCTCGGTTCTCGACGGCGAGGAGGGCCCGCGTCGCGATGCGGTCTTGGTGAATGCTGCCCCGGCGTTGGTCGCCGCCGAGCTCGCCCCGGGCTTCGTGGAGGCTGTTGAGATCGCCCGGCGATCGATCGATTCCGGAGCAGCTCGGGCCGTGCTCGACAGGACGGTCGAGCGCAGTCAGGAGCTTGCTCGAGCCTGACCCTTAACCTGGCTTGGTGCACATCGAGGCCGAGGAACTGATCGGGGCGTTGCGCCGATCGGGGTTGCGGATCACCAAAGCTCGTCGAGCCGTATGCGAGGTGTTGGCGGAGTCCCATCTCGACCATCTCACCGCCGCAGGTCTATTGCAGCGGGTGAACGAGCGAGTCGGCGGCAACGTCGTCGCCTCGACCATTTATCGCAGCATCGACGCGCTCGAGGAGCAGGGCCTTCTCCACCACATTCACCTCGGGCACGGTCCGGGGGTAGTTCATCTCAGTGATGACCCTCTCCGCGACCACCTCGCCCATCACCACCTGGTTTGCGAGGGTTGCGGCCGCACCGTCGATGTCGAGATGGCGGCTGTGGTCGAAGCGATGGGAAACCTGGCGCACGAGCACGATTTTTCGATGAAATCGGTCCATTTCGCACTGGTCGGCCTCTGCCTCGACTGCGC
>DATEDN010000176.1:0-1296 GCA_035281645.1 Acidimicrobiia bacterium
AGCTCGAGCCTGGGAACCGTGGTTACAACCGCTCAGGTCGTTTCGATGGCCCTGGCCGGAGTAGCGGCGGAGCTGCTCGGTCTGCGGACGGTGTTCGTGATCGCCGGTGGTATCACTCTCTTGTCCGCTGCTCTCACCTACCTCGGGCAACGAACCTCGCAGGATTTAGTTCCCGCCGCTAACTAGTCCCCGGGGTTGGATCGAATTCTGGCCTCCGGGAACCCAGCCGAAACGGCCGATGGTGGGAGATGGACCGATTCAAAGAGCTTTTCAGGGGCTTTCAACGGAAGCTGCTCGGCCAAGGAAACGCCAGCCACTACGGCGACCTGGCATGGGTAGTCAGACCGGAATTGGCAACCAGTATTCCTCGCCGTGCGTGGCGCGAGGAGCTTGACCGAATCGCGGTCACCACCCTGGGAGACCAGGGCATGCTCGACAGCTAGCCCACCGTCGAGTCCGGAGCAACCTTCTTATTCTCTCGGGTAGTGCGTAAACAGGTTGAACCGACAGTTACATCTCCACATGGAGTCAGCCTGATCGGTGGAACCGATGTGTATTGCGAGGTTCGATTAGATCGTCGCCCAAGAAGGTGACTGACAGCCTCGCCGCCGCGGCCGAGGTGCTGAAGGAAGCACTTCCGATCCTGGCCTTCACCGGAGCGGGGATCTCGACCGAATCCGGCATCCCCGATTTCCGCGGCCCCAACGGCCTCTGGACCAAGATGGATCCGGCCGACTTCACCATCGAGAAGTATCTGGCCGACCCCGAGCGTCGCAAGCGAGGTTGGAGGATGCACGCCGAGGGATCGCTGTGGGGAGCACGGGCGACGCTGGTTCCCAACGCGGCTCACCTTGCCCTGGTGGACCTCTATCGCCAGCAGCGGCTGGTGGGCTGTGTTACCCAAAACGTCGACGGCCTCCATCTCAAGGCTGGTCTTCCCGAGGAAGCGGTCGCCGAGGTGCATGGTCACGTCC
This sequence comes from Acidimicrobiia bacterium, assembly GCA_035281645.1. Classification (GTDB taxonomy): domain Bacteria; phylum Actinomycetota; class Acidimicrobiia; order Spongiisociales; family ZC4RG35; genus JACCTH01. The sequence goes on from DATEDN010000176.1 coordinate 975, forward strand.
GCACCGTTCGCTGTTACGACTGTGGGCTCACGTGGCCCACCGAAGAGATCCTGGTGCGGGTTGATCAAGGCGAGGAGGAGCCGCGGTGCGAGGTCTGTGATGGCGTCATCAAAACCACCACCGTGATGTTCGGTGAGAATCTCCCCGAGGCGATTGTCGACCGGGCCTGGGCCCTCGCCTCCCGAGCTCGATCGGTCCTCGCCATTGGCACCACCCTCGGGGTGTGGCCGGCAGCCGAGATTCCGTTCTCCATGGTCCAGGCCGGAAAGCCCTTGGTGATCGTCAACGAGGGCGAGACCGAGATGGATCGGCTGGCCACCGT
>DATEDN010000177.1:0-67704 GCA_035281645.1 Acidimicrobiia bacterium
AGAAGCTCCTCGAAGCAAGGGGGAACGACCGAGCAGAAGAAGGCGGCCGGTCGCAAAGGCGGAAGAGCGACAGCTAAGAAGAGCTGATCCTCAGTCCCAGACAAAGATTGGCCGTCCAGCTCTGGCGGCTGGCAGATCTCGAGCAAGCCAATACCCGCGGCCGGTCATTTCGAGCCCGGGCTTATCGGCGGGGGGTTTGGTCACTCGATCACCTCAGTCCCGAACTCCGGGAGTCGCCCGAAGAGATGTTGGCGGTCCCCGGAATCGGGGCTGCCATCGCTGGGTTGATCGAAGAGTTCCGGGCCAACGGCGACCTCGGAGCCGTGACTGCCCGCGAACAGCGACTCCCTCATCAGGCCTGGGAACTTTCCCGATTGCCTCGCATGACGCCCAAACGCCTCCACTCCCTCAAGGCTGACCTGGAGGTCGAGAGCATCGCCGATCTGCGACGGGCGATCGATGAGGGAGCAGCCCAGGTACTTCCCGGGGTAGGCCCGCAGACCGCCGCCTACTGGCTGCGGACGATCGATGAACAGAGGGAAGGCCTGCCGATCTACCTTGCCGTCGGCTTCGCCCAGCAGTTGGTATCGCACATCGAAGAGCACGTTCCCGGCTCGCGGGTGAGGGTTACCGGTGCCATCGCCCGCCTCGACGAGTGGATCGAAGAGATCGAACTCGCGGTGAGCGGCGCCAACGGCGCGAGGGAATTTCTGACCTCATCAGCCGCCGTGGCCGGCCTGCCGATCCCGGTGAGGATCACGAATGAATCTCCCCAGGTGCCCGCTGGCCTCATCCAGCCCAAGGAGCTGCGCGGCGATCTTCATGTCCATTCCGACTGGTCGCCCGACGGTCGACAATCGCTGCGCCAGATCGTTGCCGTCGCTGCGTCCCGCGGTTACGAGTACATCGGGATAACCGATCACGCCGTCGGTCTTCGCTTCGGTGGCCTTGATGCCGAGCGCTTACAGGCCCAGCGATCCGAGATCGATCGGGTTCGGGAGGAGTACCACGAAATCTCGGTCCTCCACGGAGCCGAGCTCAATATTGCTCGCGATGGGTCGGTTGACTTCGACCAAGAAGTCCTCTCGTGGCTCGACTACACCGTGGCCGGGATTCACTCGTTCTTGGGTCTTGGACGGGACGAGCAGACTGCCCGAGTCTTGGCGGCGATCGCCAATCCCGAGGTCGACATCATCGCCCATCTCACCGGTCGTCGGATCGGGATCAGGCCCCCTATCGACGTCGACCTTGCGGCAGTGTTCACGGCTGCTGGCGATCAGGGAACCATTCTCGAAGTCAACGGTCATCTCGATCGGCTCGACCTATCCGCCGATCTGATCGAGAGCGCCACCGGGCACGGGATCGAGTTCGTGGCCGACAGCGATTCTCATCGACCTGGTGAGTTCGCCAACGTCGAGAACGCTTGTGTTCTCCTTCAGCGAGCGGGAGTCGGACCTGATTCCGTGGTCAATACCTGGAGCCTGGAAGCGCTCAGGACGAGGCTTTAGCCTTCGTTCGTCCCTTCTTCATGTCACTCCGAGCCTGCTTGGCTCTATCGGCTCCGATCGCGGTCTTGACCTGCTTCTGCTCCTCAGGAGGAGGCAGTACCGCCATCATTCCCAGTGATTCGAACCAGAGCTCTCGGGCCCAGCCCATCGTGTGATAGAGGTGGTGGTCCTCTTCCTCTTCCACCTCTTCGTAGGCGGCCATCAGCACCTTCGCCCGCGTCCCCTTGTCTTCCTTGGCGATCTCACCGATCAGTTCCCAGTTGGCATGGTCTTTGGTTTCCGCATCGACCACGGCCTCGGCCGCCACCAGCTGGGCAGCTGCCATGTCTCCCGAAGCCAAAGCCATCTCCATGGACTCGACGAGAGCTGCTCCTTTGGCACGCACGATCTCCCGTCCGGGGGTCTCGGTCTCGGTGTTCATTCCGAGCTCATCGAAGACGCCGGTGACGATGCGAACGTGGTTCTCGGTTTCGTCGAGGTACTTTTGCCACTCTTCTTTCAAGTCCTCGTTCACCGCACAACGAATCGCGGTTTGATAAACCTTTACTCCCCCTAGTTCCGTCTCCAGTGCCTGATAGAGCAATTCTTCGATCTGGGCGTCTTTCATTGCGATCCTCCTCTTGGGAAATGCCTGCGCCCGAACTACCCATAATCCAGGCGAATCAAACCGAGCCGGTAGAAGTTGCTATCACTGGGTAACGATGAAGCGATGAGCGTCGCGAAAAAGACTCCTCTCAAGCGGAGACCGGCTCCGGATTTGGATCCGGTCGAAGAGGCTTCGAAGGAGTCTTTTCCCGCATCCGATCCCCCGCCTTGGACTCTGGGCCGCCGGCCCCGCAAGCGAGACCGGCCTAAGGAAGAACGCGAAGGAGGGTCCGCTCGGCCCGCGACATGATGCGGCTGCCGCGAGTGCCTCGCCAGGCCTCGAGAAGTCTCCCCGAACTGAACGCTTCCGGAATCTCAGGATGTATGTATGAGGCCCGGCAAACGGAGCGGGTGTTGCCGAGGGCCTCTGCCGCGGCATCGACAGCTTCGAGGATCACCCTTTCATCTGAATCACCGTCGGGGGCTCCGACCTCCCCGAGATGGTTGGCGGCGAGAGCCGAAGCCCCCCAAGTTCGAAAGTCCTTGGCGGTGTAGTCATCGCCGCTGGTTGTTCGCAGGTAATCGTTGATTTCGTCCGAGGTGACGTTGACTGGACTGCCATTTTCGGAGTAGGAGAAGAGCTTTTGTCCCGACAATTCCAGGCACTTGGCGACCAGGATGGCGAGGCGGGGGCTCTTGAGCGCCACTTCTTGCTCGATTCCTCCTTTCGATTCGAATGACAGGGTGATCGTGTCGCCGGCTACCTCAGCATGCTGACCTTCGAGGGTGGTCAGCCCGAACGAGCCATTCTCGGCCTCGTATCGTTTGTTCCCCACCCGGATCAGGCTCTGGTCGAGTACTGCCACGGCCAGCGCCAGTACCTTCTTATGGGGGAGCCCTCTGAGGCCGAGGTCGGATTCCACCTGCTTGCGTAGTTGGGGCAACGCCATGCCGAAAGGTTTCAGCCGTTCGAACTTGGCCTCGTCACGGGTGCGCTCCCAATCCGGGTGGTACACGTACTGCTTGCGACCGGCGGCATCACGGCCGGTCGCCTGGATGTGTCCGTCATCGGTTTCGCAGATCCAGACTTCGGTCCACGCCGGCGGTATGACCAGCGACTTGATACGGGCCCGGGCGGTCTTTCCGACCAGGCGGCCCGAATCGTGGTGATAAGAGAAGCCCTGGCCTCGCTTCCGGCGACGAATTCCCGGCTCTTCGTCGGAGGAGTATCGGAGGCGAGCTCGCTCGACCAGTGAGAGCGAGTCGATCATTCCGCCGCAACTTCTACCCGAGGGCGCCACCCCCGAAACACCGGGAAACTCCCTATCCGGCCCGGCGGGACGCCTCCCAGAGGTCAATGCCGAGATCGACGGCGTGACGGTCTATCTCCTTCAACTCGGCTTTGGTGAAGGCCAGGTTGCGGACGGCGCCCAGGTTGTCGTCGAGCTGGGTGATGCTGCTCGCTCCTATCAAGGCGGACGTCACGCGCTTGTCGCGAAGGGCCCAGGCGATGGCCATCTGCGCCAGCGACTGTCCCCGCGCCTCGGCGAGAGCGTTCAGGTTCTTGATCCGGGCGATCGTCTCATCGGTCAGCCACCTCGGATCGAAGCTACCTCCGAGCTGGGCCCGAGAATCGGCCGGCCGCTCTTCCAGGTAACGGCTGGTGGCTAGACCCTGAGCCAAGACCGAGAAGGCGATGCAGCCGACCCCTTCATCCTCCAGGGTGTCGAGGAGGTCTTCTTCGATCCAGCGATTGAAAATTGAGTACGACGGCTGGTGGATGAGGAGAGGAACTCCCATCTCTCGAAGTAGGCCCGCCGCTTCCCGGGTCTTGCGTGCGGAGTAGGAGGAGACGCCTGCATATAGCGCTTTCCCCTGTCGCACCACGTCGGCGAGGGCACCAATGGTCTCCTCGAGCGGGGTCTCGGGGTCGTAGCGATGCGAATAGAAGATGTCGACGTAATCGAGGCCCATACGCCTGAGACTCTGATCCAGGCTGGCGATCAAATACTTGCGGGAGCCGCCGATTCCAAATGGGCCCGGCCACATGTCATAACCGGCTTTGGTCGATATCAAAAGCTCGTCCCGATGTTTCCCTAGACCTTCCTCGAGAACCCTCCCGAAGACCTCTTCCGCGTACCCATAGGGAGGCCCGTAGTTGTTGGCCAAATCAAAGTGGAAGACGCCGGCGTCGAAAGCGTGGAGGATCATTTCCCGGGAGCTCTCATAGGGTCGATCGCTGCCAAAGTTCTGCCATAAGCCGAGGGTGATGGCCGGAAGCGTCACCCCGCTCCGACCGCAACGACGCTGTGGCATTTCCTCGTAGCGATCGGTCGAGCCAATCAAGACGGTTCCTCCATGACACCGAATCTATCCGTGCTTCGGCTGGATGGGGTCCTGGCGATGTCGATACCATTGCTGCCATGGAGGCGGCGGAGGTTTCTCGCCTGATCTACCGGCGGTTGGTCGACCTGTCCCCAGGCCCACCACCTGCCCTTCGACTTTGGACGGGCGAGCAGATCGGACCCGAGGACGCGGCAGCGACTTTGGTGCTCAATCATCCCGGCGCCTGGCGGGCGCTGCTGGTACCCCCGGACAACCTCACCGCGGCCGAGGCCTACCTCTATGACGACGTCGACGTCGAGGGCGACATGGTGGCCTTGATGGAATTCCTGGGGCGCCTCGAGAGCACTTCCGGGCGCTGGATAACGCTGACGAGACTGATGGGGCTGGCTCGGCGGCTCCCCGCCGAGCTGCGCCGCAACCATCCGCTCCGTCCCACCATGGGGGAAGCCGGGATTCACAGCTTGGGGCGCGATAAGAGAGCGGTGACCTTCCATTACGACACCGGGAACGAATTCTTCGAACTCTTCCTCGATCCGCTGATGGTCTACTCGTGCGGTGATTTCCTGGACTCCGGCGAATCGTTGGCGACGGCCCAGGAACGCAAACTCGACCTCATCTGTCGTAAGCTCGAGCTCAGAGAAGGGCAAAGCTTTCTCGATGTCGGATGTGGGTGGGGTGGCCTAGTGGTCCACGCCGCGTCCCGGTATGGGGTTCACGCCACTGGCGTCACGCTGAGCGAGCCTCAGGCGTCGGTTGCCGAACTCCGAGCCAAAGAGGCTGGAGTGGAGGACCTGGTGACCATCGTTCGAGGCGACTACCGCACCCTCGAGGGAACCTATGACGCCATCGCCTCCGTGGGAATGTTCGAACATGTCGGCCGGGCCCGGTTGCCCGAGTACTTCGGCGTGTTATTGCGTCGTCTTGCCCCTCGGGGTCAGCTGCTGAACCACGGGATCGTCACCCGCCGGCGAGGTTTCTCGCTTCGCCGCCCGACCTTCATCAGCACCTACGTGTTTCCCGATTCTCAGTTGGTGCCGGTGGAGGCCGTGGTGGGCGCCGCCGAACGGGCTGGCTTCGAGTTGCGGGACGCAGAATCGCTGCGAGCTTCCTATGCCCTGACGTTGCGCCATTGGGTGGCCAACCTCGAGGCCAAGTCGAGGACCGCCGTGGACCTTGTGGGCGAGCGAACCTACCGAATCTGGCGTCTCTACATGGCGGGCTCGGTACAGGCATTCGAACGGGGCCATATATCGATATTTCAACTTCTGCTTTCTGATCCCCGGCGTTCGTGGACTTTCGGCCGCCGCCGGTTGCTGGCGGCCGATGACGTCTAACTTCCGGTCAATTACCCTTTTCCCAGTTGCTCGGGGCCCATGCCCATCAAGAGCAAACTCAACTAAAACGGAGGAACTGAATGAAATCTGCCAGAAAGCTCTGGCTTGTGGTACTCGTTCTGGCTCTGGTAGGGGCCGCCTGCGGTGGCGGGACCAGTGGAACTACCGCTGGGTCAGTCGAGACGACCGGCGCTGGAGCCGGGACCACGGCGGCGGCCACCGGTGAGCTCCCCGATCTAGGAGGCCAGACCATCACAGTGGCGGTTGAAAACGCCTATCCACCCTTCAACTACATCGACGATGCCACCGGTGAAGCCATCGGATGGGATTACGACGCGGTGAATGAGATCTGCAGTCGGATCAACTGCACCCCCGAGTTTGTGGAGGTCGCATGGGACGGGATGATCATTGCCGTTTCCGAGGGCCAGTACGACATGGCGGCGGACGGAATCACCATCACCGAAGAGCGTGAGGAGCAGGTCGACTTCTCCCAGGGCTATGTCAGCGTGGAACAGAAGTTGCTGGTACGCGCAGACGAAGATCGCTTCGCCAACGTCGACGAGTTCGGAGCTGGCGACTATTTGATCGCGACCCAGCTCGGTACCACCAACTTTGATACTGCGGTCGAAGCTTTTGGCGAAGATCGGGTGCAGGGTTTCGAGCAATTCGGCTTTGCGGTCCAAGCCGTGCTGAGTGGCGACGCGGACGCGGTGATCATCGACGACACGGCCGGTCAGGGCTACATCGGTGAGAATGCGGACCAGTTGAAGCTCATCGAGGGGTCACTCTCCTCCGACGAGTTGGGATTCATCTTCCCGAACGGCTCGGAGTTGGTGGCAGCCTTTGATGCCGCCCTCTCCTCTATGGAGGAAGACGGCACTCTGGCGGAAATCAACGGGAATTGGTGGCCCACCTCCTAACCCCGCTGCTAATGCATCGCGAGAGACGCCGGGCCTAGCCTGGCGTCTCTCATGTCTGGCACCCCGACTCAAGTCGAAGGGTTGTCGCCGGAGGGGGTCGTCGACCCCGAGGCCGGGCTTCCCGGCAAGTCGATGGTGATCCGAGCGGGGGAGTTCCCCTGGTGGTTGGTGGGCTTGATCGCCATCATCGCCTACCTCGGCTATCTCACTTTCTTCAGCCCGACCTATGAGGGGGCAAAGGAAGCGGTATTGCGAGGGATTCCCATCACCATACGAGCCACGCTGATCGCGTTCGGCGTGGCCCTGGTGCTCGGGCTCATTGCAGGCCTGGGGCGAATCTCGCGCAATCTCGTCATCCGCAACCTGGCAACGCTCTACGTCGAGTTCATACGCGGTGTGCCGATGTTGGTCTTGATATTCACCGTCGCTTTGGTGCTGATCCCCCCCATCAGCGATGCCCTCGGGATCGAGAACCGGCTCAGTAACGAATGGCGGGCCATCATCGCCCTGGCCCTGATCTATGGCGGTTATATCGCCGAGGTCTTCCGGGCCGGCATCGAGTCGGTGGGTGTCGGGCAGACCGAAGCTGGTCGATCCTTAGGCATGACTCGGGGCCAAACCATGAGGACGATCGTCCTTCCACAAGCGGTGCGCAACATACTTCCTGCCCTTGGCAACGACTTCATCGCCATGTTCAAGGACTCTTCCTTGCTGTCGGTGCTCTCAGTATTCGAGATCACCTACCTAGCTCGTCGCCATGCCAACAACGCCTTCGAGTTTCGCGAAGCCTTCTTGGTGACGACCTTTCTCTATTTGACCGGCACTCTCTTGCTATCCCTATCCGTGAACTGGTATGCCCGCCGACTCCAGCGTCAATAGTCAGCCGCGCATTCGTGTGGAGGGGCTCCACAAGCACTTTGGAAGGTTGGTGGCCGTCCACGACGTCAATCTCGAGGTTCGGGTGGGGGAAGTAATGGTCATCATCGGCCCTTCCGGATCGGGAAAGTCGACTGTGCTGCGGTGCATGAACCATCTCGAGATCCCAACCAAGGGGTCAGTCTTCATCGATGGGGTTCGCCTCGAAGACCGGAGTACCGACATCAACCAGGTGAGGAAGGACGTGGGGATGGTCTTCCAGCAATTCAACCTCTTCCCCCACCTGACGGTACTCGATAACCTCACGCTGGCCCAGCGGAAGGTACGAGGCCGATCCCGGGAAGAAGCGGAGCAGATAGCTTTCCAGCAGTTGCGGCGGGTGGGAATCCCGGAAAAGGCGAAGGTGAAGCCCGCCCAACTCTCGGGCGGTCAGCAGCAAAGGGTGGCCATTGCCCGCTCCCTTTCGATGAACCCCAAGGTGATGTTGTTCGACGAGCCCACCTCCGCCCTCGATCCGGAGATGATCAAGGAGGTGCTGGATGTCATGCTTGAGCTTGCCTCCTCGGGGATGACGATGGTGGTGGTCTCCCACGAGATGGGATTCGCGCGTCAGGTTGGATCGCACATGGTGATGATGGACGAAGGCCGTGTGGTGGAAGAGGGGCCTGCAGCAGAGCTGTTTGCGAATCCACAGAACCGCAGAACCCGGGACTTCTTCTCAAAGATCCTGTGAGACGTCAGATATCAGACGTCAGACATCAGACTGGAATCTGAAATCTGAAGTCTGATCTCTGAAGTCTGATCTCTGATGTCGGATCTCTCCTAGGCTTTCCTCCGTGACGCTGCTCGAGGGGGTGGATTCCCCGGCTGACCTCCGCCGCTTGACCGAGGAGGAACTACCCCAACTCTGCGAGGAAATTCGACAGTTTCTGATCGATCAGATTGCCCGCACCGGAGGCCACCTCAGCCCCAATCTCGGCGTAGTCGAGCTCACGGTCGCCTTGCATCGGGCCTTCGACAGCCCCCGTGATCGGATTATCTGGGACGTCGGGCACCAGGCCTACGTCCATAAGCTGATCACGGGACGGCGCGATGACTTCCCGACCCTGCGCCGCTTCGGGGGGCTCTCTGGCTACCCGAGCCGGGAGGAGAGTCCACACGACTTCGTCGAGAACAGCCATGCCTCGACCGCACTTTCTTATGCACTCGGTCATGCGCTTACCAATCCTGACTACTGGACGGTGGCCGTGGTGGGCGACGGTGCCCTCACCGGCGGGATGGCTTATGAGGCGTTGAACCACATCGCCGTTAGCCGCCCCTCGAACCTGGTCATCGTTGTCAACGACAACGGCCGTTCTTATGCCCCGACCGTCGGTGGATTGGCAGCACTGGCCAACCTCGCACATCTTCGGCTGGATCCCCGGTATGAATGGATGAAGCGCACCTTCGGGCGGATGCTGCGGGGACTGCCTTTGGTGGGCGAGACCGCCGACGAGATGGCCAACCGATTCAAGGAGGCGGTCAAGCAGATTCTCGAACCCTCCACCGTTTTCGACACCCTTGGTCTGAAGTACTCGGGACGCATCGATGGCCACGATCTCAAGCAGCTCGAGACCACCTTGCTGAAGGTCAAGGATTACGGCGAGCCCGTCATCGTCCACATCGTCACCGAGAAGGGGAAGGGCTATGCCCCCGCCCTCAGTGACGAGATCGACAAATTGCACGGAGTATCGAGCTTCGACGTTCGCACCGGTCGGGCCCTCAAGGACGAGCTCAAGTACACCGACATCGCTGGGCGGGCATTGCTGGAGGAGGCTCGACGTCGGCCGGAGGTGGTAGCCATCTCGGCGGCGATGATCTCTTCCACCGGCTTGGCCGAGATGGCCCTCGAAATGCCCGATCGAGTACATGACACCGGAATCGCCGAGCAGCATTCGGTGACTCTGGCGGCCGGAATGGCCATGGCGGGGAAACGCCCGGTGGTGGCGATCTATTCGAGCTTTCTCCAGCGGGCTTTCGACCAGATCATCACCGATGTCGCCCTTCACAATCTTTCGGTCACCTTCCTCGTCGATCGTGCGGGGATCACCGGGCCGGACGGGCCCTCTCATCACGGCGTGTTCGACATCTCCTATCTGCGAATGATCCCCAATCTGGTGGTAGGGACTCCGGCCGATGCAACCGAGCTCGCAGGGATGATTCCCGCTGCCCTCGACCACGATGGCCCGGTGGCGATTCGCTTCCCGAAAGCGGCCGCCTCGTCGTTACCTATGCTTCCGGCCGAGCCGATCCCCATTGGCGTGTGGGAAGAGCTTTCCGACGGGGACGACGTGCTCCTCCTGGCCACCGGACGTATGGCCGAGATCGCCCAGAAGGCGGCAGTCTCGCTAAGTAGTCACGGAGTTTCATGCCGGGTCATCAATGCCCGCTGGGTAAAGCCCCTGGATCCTCGCCTCTTGACCTGGGTGAAGGCTTTCGACCTTGTCATCACCCTCGAGGACAATGTCATTGCCGGAGGATTTGGAGCTGCCGTGCTGGAGGAAGTCGCCCCGGCCGGTTTGGCCGGCCGAATTCGGGTGTTGGGCATCCCCGATCGTTTCCTACCGGCGGGGAGCGTCGAAGAATTGCTCCACGACGTTGGCCTCGATTCCGAGGGAGTGAGCAGTCAGATCTTGGCGATGGTCGCCGGTCCTGCCGGTGATAAGGCCCGGCGGCCTAAACGGGGCTGAGGCCGATCTCGTCGGGGATGGAGGGCGGTCGGGGAGTGGGCTCGACCATCACGACAAAGCGGCTGACTGGTTCCCGGGCGACAGTCGGATAGGTCTGGGGGACCGGGTCTGGGATCTGCACCACTTCCACCCAGTAGGCGTCATTGTTCAACTCAACTGGGGCCGGTTGCGAAACGTCCATCACGATCCTGGTATTGGGGCCGGAAACTGAGGCCGCCACGAAGAAGATCATTACGAGCGCCAAGCCCCCATGCGCCACCGGACGGAGCATCCACCGGGTCCACCGGTCCCAGGCTCGCTGCAATCGATTCGGCCGGGCCGGTGGCGCCACAACCATCGCATGACGAAGCTTGCTTTCCAGTTGATCGACGAACTGGTCGATCAGAGGAGACGAAGGTCGCTTGAAGGTCGGTCTCCTAGATCGCATGATGGGCTTCCGACTCGGGGATCGGCTCGAGGATCTGACGGAGATGGCGGCGAGCCCGGGATAGCCGAAGCCGGGCCGCGTTGGGGCTGAGCTTGAGCACTTCGGCGACCTCGGCTGGGGTCAGGCCGTCGTAAGCCACCAATTCGATGACCTCTCGCTCACCGTTGCTCAGCCGTGCCAATCCCGCCTCCAATGCCGGCCGTTGGCGGGCGGCATCGATGGCGGAGGCGACCGCGTCCTCCTCCGAGGCGGTGAAGTGGAGGTGGCTGTTGCTGCTCTTGATGAGTAGGCGTCGCGCTCCGGCCATGCGTCGACGCTGCTTGGCCAAAACCCGGCGGGCGATTCCAAAGAGCCAGGGGAGCGCCGTCTCGGTCTCGGGGATGTAACGACCGGCGGCCTGGAGGGCGACGAGAAAGGTCTCGGCCACTAGGTCGCCGACATCTTCGGGATCACGGCAACGCCGAACCGCATAAAGCGTGATGGAAGAGACATGACGGCGAAAGAAGATGGCAAACGCATCGGAATCTCCACCGGCGGTGTCCTCCAACAACCGTGCATCGGCTGCGTCAAACATGAGTCCCGTTAACCACCCATATGCGCGAAGTGCCAACAGCTTGTCATGTTTAGTCGCCTATAGCCACCAGACGTTCAGCGAGCCCAGCTTTGTTGGCCGCGAACAGACGATGGTCGCCCAGGAAACGAGCCTCCCCGGCCCGATTCCGGCTTCTCTGACTATGGTCAGACCACCATTAGGCGGTATCAGACCCCCAAGGGAGGACTAGTGAGACGAGCGAGAACCCTGGCATTTCTTGCGGCAGTGATGTTGTTGGCTGCCTGTACGCAGGCGGCGGATACGACCACAGCCCCGACCACCGATACGGGCCCGGCCACCACGGCCGATACCGGGACGGCAACTACGGCTGACACCGGCGGTGCCACCACCACCACGGCTGGCACGGAGCCAAGCGGAGGAGGGCTACTGGGCGAAGTTCAATCGCGGGGAAGCCTGCTGTGCGGGGTGAACGAAACGGTCCCCGGATTCGGGTTCCTGAACGCAGACGGCACCCGTTCGGGCTTTGACATCGACTACTGCCGAGCGGTGGCAGCGGCCGTCTTGGGCGACCCAGAGGCGGTCGAATATGTCCCTCTCGACGCCCAACAACGCTTCACGGCTCTGGCATCGGGCGAGATCGATGTGTTGATTCGCAACACCACTTTCACTGCCACCCGCGATGGCGGCGAGGGCGCAACCTTTCTGACCACCACCTTCTATGACGGACAGGGGATGATGGTGTTCAGTGATTCGGGTATTACCGCCCTGGAGGACTTGGCCAACACCGCGATCTGCGTGCTGTCTGGGACCACAACGGAGCTGAACCTCGCTACCCGGTTTGCCGACATTCCCTACACCCCGCTTACGTTCGAGGACAATGGCGTCCTCCAGCCCGCGTTCGTCTCTGGACAGTGCGACGGCTGGACGTCCGACAAATCGCAGCTGGCCGGTGTCCGTTCCGCCTTCCCGGCTGATCAAGGTGGACCCGAAGCGTTGACCATCCTCGAGGAGACCTTCTCCAAAGAACCCCTGGGCCCGGCGGTCCGTGACGGCGATTCGCAATGGGCGCAGGTAGTCGACTGGGTGGTCAACGCCACCATCCTGGCTGAGGAGCTGGGGATCACTTCTGACAATGTCGACACCTTCGCCGACACCGACAATGCCGAGATCCGACGACTCCTGGGATTGGAAATTGAAAGCGACGACGGCACGGCAGTCTTCGACGCCGGACTCGGTCTCGAGCCGGGTTGGGCCGCCAATGTGATCGCCTCCGTTGGCAACTACGGTGAGATCTTTGACCGCAATGTCGGCCCGGATACACCGCTGGGTCTGGTGCGGGGGGTGAACGATCTCTGGTTGAACGGCGGGCTCTTGTACTCGCCGCCCTTCCGGTAGGGCGATTCGAAGAAAGGGGCGGCCTGAAGGCCGCCCCTTTCTCATGACAAGGGAGGTTTTGATCCCCAACGCCCGAGTCCCCTTCTGGCGTAACCAACGGGTGCTCCGCGCCGTCGCCCAAGTAGTGGTTGCGGCCGCCGTGTTGTTCCTTCTTTACGTCCTGTGGTTCAACGTCACCAACAACATGCGCGCCCGAGGTGTTCGGACAGATTTCAACTTCCTTGATCAACCTTTCGGAGTGCGCATCGCCGGCTCGGACCTAAGCCCCAGTGCTCCTGTTCGTTCCGCGCTTCTGAACGGAATCCGCAATACCTTCGCCCTCGCCATCGTCGGGCTGCCGCTGCTGACGATTCTCGGGGTCATCGTCGGCGTCGGTCGCCTTTCCACCAACTGGCTGGTAGCGAAGATCTCTTCGGCCTATGTGGAGATCCTGCGCAACCTGCCGCCCCTGCTCGTGGTGATTTTTGCCTTCCAGGCCGTGATTCTTCGCCTCCCTCCGGCGCGGAATCCGATTACCCCCTTTGGCTGGTTCGTCATCAGCAATCTCGAATTTCACGTCCCCGGATTCCGGGCCGGAGACAACTATCGCCCGTTCATGATGGTGATGTTGGTAGCGGTGCTGCTCGGTGCCTTGCTCTGGTGGTGGCGCACCCGGGTTCACGAGCGGACCGGAACGCCGCACCATCGTTGGCTGTGGAGCCTGGGAACCATCGGGCTCGTGGGCGCCATTGCCTATCTGATTCTGGATCGGCCGCTCACCATCATCTTGCCTCGCCTCGAAGGACGGGTGGTCGATGGGGGCTATCGCGGCCTCGGTGCGTTCTTCGCGGTGGTAGGGGCTCTGGCTTTCTATACCTCGAGCCACGTGGCCGAGATCGTGCGCGGCTCGATCCTCGCCGTTCCCAAGGGGCAGTCGGAGGCGGCTTCGGCGTTGGCTCTCTCCGGGTTCCAAAGACTCCGGTTCGTGGTGTTGCCACAGGCCATGCGCATCGCCCTGCCTCCGATCATCAATCAATACCTCAACTACGTGAAGAACACTTCTTTGGCGATCGCGGTTGGCTTCGCCGAAGTGACTCTGGTTGCCTTCCAGGCAATCGGCAACGGTCAACCCGCCCCCCAGGTGGTGGTCTTGCTCATGGGCTCGTACCTGATCTTCAGCCTGGTGATCTCATTGCTTGTCAACCTTTACAACCGTCACCTCCGGATCGTGACCCGCTGATGACTACCCCCGCCTCCCGACCGGTTCCAGTTCGATGGGTGAGGAAGAACCTTTTTTCGACTCCGCTCAACGCCTTTCTGACGGTCGTACTGGGCGCCGGGATTGTCTATCTCGCATATCTGTTGATCCGATTCCTGGCGACGTCGAACTTCGAAATCCTTCGGGTCAACCTGGCCCTGTTCATGGTGGGATCTTTCCCCCGGGCCCAACTGTGGCGCGTGGTAGTGGCCATGCTGCTGCTGGCGCTGATGGCAGGGCTGGCGGGCGGAATGCTGAAGGCGGCGGCGCGGGAAAGATCCAAGGAGGCCGGGATCCGGCTGGCGGAGGTACGCGGATCACGGGCGGTCCTTGGCTGGCTGCGACGCTTCTGGCCCCTCAGCCTGCTGGTCATAGCCGCTTTGGCACTAACCCGAACGTTGATCCCCACTTTGGTGGTGATGGCGGTGGTGGCTCTGCTGGTGGCCAGCCGTTGGCTGGGGGTGCGTCTAGGCCCTATCCCTCGACGGGTCGGCTGGATGTTGGTGGCCTTGCTCCCCCTTGGCGCCTACTGGATCCTCAGTGCTTCCGGGCTCGGTTGGGAGGATTGGGGCGGGTTCATGCTCAACATTTTCTTGACGATCGCCGGGATCCTCTTTGCATTTCCCATCGGCGTGGCTCTCGCCCTGGGACGGCGCTCGACCCTGCCGGTGGTCCGCGCCTTTTCGATTGGCTACATCGAGCTCATCCGCGGCGTTCCTCTCATCACCCTCCTTCTGATGGCGGTCTTTGCCCTCGGCTTCTTCCTGCCCCGCGACCTCCGCCCGGGAAGCGTTACCCGGGTGTTGATCGTGATCACGGCCTTTGAGGCGGCGTACATAGCCGAGGTTGTGCGCGGCGGTCTGCAAAGCGTGCCCCGAGGCCAATCGGAGGCGGCTCAGTCCCTGGGCCTCCCGGGGTTGAAGATCACTCGCCTGATCGTCCTGCCCCAGGCTCTGCGTGCGACGATTCCAGCGATGGTGGGACAGTTCATCAGTTTGTTCAAGGACACCACCCTGGTGGCGATCGTCGGACTTGGCGACGTCCTCGCTGCCTCCTCGTTCGCCAACGCCCAACCGGCCTTCAATGCTCAGGGCCTGGCGAGGATCACGCTGCCGTTCGTAGCCCTGGCGTTCTGGGCAGGTTCGTTCGCAATGTCACGCGAAGCACGCCGCCTTGAGCGGCGCCTCGGAATTGGAGAGAGATGACCGACCCCCAAACTGCCGACGGCGGAAAGCCCATGATCGTGCTCGAGAATGTCGACAAGTTCTTTGGCACCTTCCAAGCCCTTGACGACATCTCGCTGAGTGTGGCCAAGAAGGAGGTTGTGGTCGTCATCGGGCCTTCCGGTTCTGGCAAGAGCACTTTGATCCGATGCATCAACCGCCTCGAAAAACACGATGCCGGCCGGGTCATCGTGGATGGAGTGGAGCTGACCGACGACATCCGCAACATCCACGAAGTCCGCATGGAGACCGGCATGGTGTTTCAGCAGTTCAATCTCTTCCCCCATCTCACGGTGCTCGACAACGTCACCCTGGCCCCGCGGGAAGTTCGGCACATGGCCAAAGCGGAAGCCGAGGAGCTAGGGATGAAGATGCTGACCCGGGTGAGGATCCCCGAGCAGGCCCGCAAGTTTCCGGGTCAGCTATCTGGCGGCCAGCAACAGCGGGTGGCTATCGCCCGATCGCTTGCCATGCAGCCCAAGGTGATGCTCTTCGACGAGCCCACCTCGGCCCTCGACCCCGAGATGATCAAGGAGGTACTCGAGGTGATGGAAGAACTCGCCGCCTCGGGGATGACCATGATCGTGATCAGCCATGAGATGGGCTTTGCCCGGGCGGTGGCCGATCGCATCATCTTCATGGCCGACGGACAGATCGTCGAAGTGGGCACCCCCGAACACTTCTTCACCAACCCCACCGAGGAACGGACCAAGACCTTCCTCTCCCAAATCCTTTAGCGAACCCAGGGTTGGTGACCGCGCTCAACGCGGATATCTCCACAGAGAACAAGTCGACTCGACCTAGCCTCCCCCGGTGCGCGGCCGGTCTTTCCTGCTCTTCATGCTGCTTGTCGCCTGTGGCGCCCCTCTGGCGAGGGCGGCTCCGGTGGCCGCTCCCACGCCTTCGGTTTCGACGACGACCACCTCGCCGGCTCCTACGGGATCTCCAGCGACGACGGCTGTGGAGGCTCCCACGTCGACTTCAACCACAGTGCCCGAACGCGGCTCGCTCGTCATCCAAGGAGTCGGCGACGTCAACCTCGACACCTCTTATCTACCGGCACTCGCGGAGCGTGGCTTTGACTCGGCCTGGAGCGGCCTTGATGGCCTGTTTCTCGATGACGATCTCACGATCGTCAATCTCGAGTGCAGTCCCTCCCCTCTCGGCTCGCCGGAACCAAAGGAGTTCGTCTTCCGTTGCCCGGACGGGTTCTCGGAAATGGCTGCGGCCGGCGTCGACCTTGCGAATCTCGCCAACAACCACTCCCAGGACTTCGGCAAGGAAGCGCTCATCGACGGTCGTCTACGTCTCCTGGCAGCTGGCATCGATACCGTCGGTGCGGGACGCCACCTCCGCCAGGCCAACGCTTTCTTTCCCTACCTGATCGAGGGATGGAAGGTGGCGGTGCTCGGCTTCGGGGGAATCCAACCGCACGCGGGTTGGCTCGCTACCGAAGCGGCAGCGGGGATGGCTGATGGCGACGACATCGACTCCATGGTGGCGGCAGTAGAGCGGGCGGAAGCGTGGGCCGACTGGGTGGTTGTCACCGTACATTGGGGTGTGGAATTGGACCTTGCCCCCCGCCCCGACGACATCGAGCGGGCCCGAGCCTTGATCGCCGCCGGCGCCGATGCGATCTTCGGCCATCATCCCCACCGCTTACAGCCGCTCGAGACCATCGCGGGGGTACCCGTGGCTTGGAGCCTGGGCAATTTCGTCTGGCCCAACTTCTCCACTGCCGGCTCGACAACGGCCGTCGCCCGAATCGAGATCTCGCAGCAAGGGGAGGTACGGGCCTGCCTGCTTCCGGCCCAGATTGAAAGCCCTGGCCACCCCGTCCTCACCGGCGAGCGTGCTTGTCCGCAGACGTGAATCCGGCCGACTCCAAGAAGCGTTGGGCGATTCCGACGGTCATCGCCCTGGGTGGGCTTCTTGGGGCCGCCTCTTTCCTGGCCGCGCCGGACAACGTCCTCACCCGATTGTTCATGCCAACCACGACCGCGGTGACGACTACCTCGACGGCTCCGGCACCCACCACGACCACTCGACCGGAGCCGACAACCACTCTGGCTCCCACCACGACGCTTCCGACCCGCCAGCCGGGAACGGTTCCAGGCTTCACGGCGGGACGGCCGTGGGGGTCGACGCCAGGCCTGACGATGTTCCGGGGAAATCCCACTCGAACCTTCTATGGGACAGGTCCGCTGCCCGCCAACCCTCGGGTGCTTTGGAGTTATCCGTCCGATGGAGTCATGTGTGGGTTCTCCTCGGTGGCTGGCGTCAGCTCACAGTGGTGCGGCAGCGGGTGGACCGGCCAGCCCGTTGTCTGGGAGCGAGGCGACGGGACCACCGAGGTCATCTTCGGCGCCTATGACAAGTCGGTCCACTTCCTCGACGCCTCCTCCGGCGCCGAACTTCGACCGTCGTTCGCGACCAATGACATCATCAAGGGATCGGTGACCCTCGATCCCGACGGGTTCCCACTGCTCTACTTCGGCTCCCGCGATAACAAACTGCGAATCGTCGCCCTGGATCGCCCCGAGCCCACCGAGCTGTGGAGTCTCGACGCCGATGCCGTCGCCGGCATCTGGAACGATGACTGGGACGGCAACCCGGTCATCGTCGATGACATGCTCTACGAGGGCGGGGAAAACGGATGGTTCTTCGCCATCAAACTCAACCGGACCAAGGGTGCCGACGGTCTTGTCACCGTCGCTCCCGATATCGTCTTCTCCACTCCGGGATGGACCGAGGAGTTGCTCTCCAGAGTGGGCCGCAATGTGTCCTTCGAGAGTTCGGTGATGATTCACGAGCAGGTGGCCTATTTGGCCAACTCGGGGGGAAGGGTGGTGGGATTCGATCTGTCCGAGATCGCCAACGGCAATGCCTCGGTGGCGTTCGACTATTGGGTGGGCGACGACACCGATGCCACTCTGGTTTCCGACTCAGACGGGTCGGTGTATGTGGCCGTGGAGGAAGAGCGGAAGAACGCTCGCAGCCGCGAGCTTGGTCAGCTGATCAAGCTCGATCCGAAATTGGCCGACCCCTTCGTTTGGGGCGTCGCCGTTTCCGGCGGTGAGCAGGTGGGGGGATTATGGGCGACGCCAGCCCTCGGAGCCGGCGTGCTTTACGAGGCCACCCAGCCAGGTGACTTGCTGGCCGTTGACGCTGAGACCGGCGAAGTCACCTGGCGCGAGGAGATCGGCTGGCATGCCTGGTCCTCCCCGGTGGTGGTCGGAGACGAGTTGCTGGTGGCGACGTGCACTGGAGAGCTGCGAGCCTATTCCCTGGCAGATCCCCGACGGCCGGCTCCGATGTGGACCCTCAAGCTCTCGGAATCGTGTATCGAATCGACCCCGGCGGTGTGGGCTGGTCGCATCTATGTCGGTGTCCGCGACGGTAAGTTCTACGCCATCGGGTGATCGGCCCCAAGTCGTCATCAACAATTAGGGACAGACTCCAGGAGCATACGACTCGCCCTCGAGGCAGCTTCGCTCTTCGACTGGCAGCCAAACATTCATCGTTGAGAGGAAGCCTTCGAGCAGTGTGCGGGCACCACCGTAAGGAGCGACGCTCGGATGATCGTCTTGCCGCCAAACAGCTACGACGACGATCCTGTCGCTGTTGCCGCCGATCGGTTCGGGATTCGTAAAGATGGCTTGAACACCTTCGAAGGCGTCGAAGGAGGCTTCGACTCCACCGAAGTTCACCAGCAGCCCGGCGGGACGGCAATCGCTCGGCCCGTAGCACAGTGGCAAGGCGCCTTCGATGGCCTGCTCGCAGAATGGATACGTTGTCTGGCCGCAGTACTGCCCTACCCACGTCTCGATGTCTGCCATGTCATTAATCGCAGTTTCGAGGGCGACCGCCCAGGCGCTCACCCTGATATCGGATCTCGGCGACACGAACGACTCCTGGGCGGTGCTCGTCCAGTCGTGGGCGTCTGCCTCCATCGTCCAGTGGCGGTTGGCGTCCAATTGATGCCAATCGGGCGGGTAGCCGATTCTGAAGCAGTAGCGGTCCGATTCGTAAGCACTCCAGCCTTCTACGCCAAAGGTCGTCGGTTGCGGGAGCGTCGAAGAGGGTTCGCAGGCCAAGGAGGTGGCGGCAACGAACCTCGAATTGGCGCGAAGAGCAACGACGAGTCCGCCAAGGATGGTCAGTATCACTACGGCAGCAAGGGCGGGAGCCCAGCTCCGGCGTGGACGAGTAGAGCTGGGACGCTCGGTGGTTTTGGTGGCCAAGGTGTTTCTCCTAATGGTGGGAGCCGGGTGGTCCGGTGCCGTGACGGCTCGGACCAACGCCTCGAGGTCGGGCTCGGGATTGGCGCGACGAAGCAGGGTGAGAACGGCTTGCCGAGACCTTGCTTCATTTGCCATCGGGTGCCTCCCTGACTGGGAGCTCCAGGTACGGAACCCGGCTCACGTTCCTCAGAAATGACTTCACAAAGCGGTCCCTAGCGCGATGGAGCCTTTGGTCGGCGGCGGCCACCGAGATGCCCAGGGCATGAGCGATCTCAGCGCTGCTCAACTCCTCCCACTCGGCCAGCATCAGCACTTCCTGATCGGTGGCTGTCATGGCACGCAGAGTCGCCAGGACTTCCTGATCCTCGGCGTAACGGATTACCACTTCATCGGGTCCGTCCTGTGGAAGGGTGGCCATCCCATTCACAAGTCCGGCCGCTTTGTTCCAGCGCCGAAGCGAACGCCAGCGATTGGCGATGACGCCGCGAGCGATCCCGAAGAGCCACGGCCTTGCCGTCGACCAATCGATTTCACCCGCCCGCCGCGAAGCGATCGCGAACACCTCGGCGGCGGCGTCTTCGGCATCTCCTCGTCCAACCCGTCGAGCGCAATAGCCGAGAACCTCGGGGTGATAGCTGCTGAAAAGCTCACCGAGCTTCTGGTTGAGGCCTGGGTCGGACATCTCCACCATGGATTGTCCGCTCCAAGTTAAATCTGACAGCCAGTCGAGGTCGAACGGTCTGGTACGCCGTCACGGCGGATTCTTCGTTACTCCGGTCCCAGGCGCTTCCGGCGAGAGATCCGATAGTCGGGGAAACGGTCAGAC
Source organism: Acidimicrobiia bacterium (assembly GCA_035281645.1). GTDB lineage: Bacteria > Actinomycetota > Acidimicrobiia > Spongiisociales > ZC4RG35 > JACCTH01. The sequence goes on from DATEDN010000177.1 coordinate 20,204, forward strand.
CTGGATCTCGTCCCAGCGGCCTTCGAAGGCGACGTCAAAGACGGTCCAGGCCATCCCCACCGCTCCATCGATCAGGCCTTTCTCGCCGGCCGGGGTGATGGTGTGGGCGGCGAACTCCGGTTGATGGTTCACCGCCGGAGTGCAGTCGATCGAGATCATCGGGTGAATGGTGGGAACGAGCTTGGACACGTTGCCCATATCCGTGGAGCCCGAGACCGTCGGCGGCAGGTCCTTACCCCGCATCATCGGTCGGCCCAGTGATTCGGAGTTCGCCGCGAATAGTTCGACCAGGACCGGGTTGCTGATCATGTCCTCGTACGTGTGGCCGACATGTTCGATCTCGTGCGTGCAGCCGGTGGCGGTGGCCGCCGCTTCGAAACACGCCAAGACGCGGGGGAGGAGGACCTCTAATCGATCCTGTTGAGGGGCGCGGACGTACCAGGAGGACCGCGTGTAGTCAGGAATGATGTTGGGGGCATCTCCGCCATGGGTGACGATCCCGTGGACCTTGTCGGTGGCTTCGAGCTGCTGGCGCAAGGTAGAGACGTTGACGTAGGCCTGGACGAAGGCGTCGAGGGCGTTGATCCCGAGGAAGGGATAGGCCGAGGCGTGGGCGGTCTTGCCGCGGAAGATGACGTCGATGTGAGCCACCGATATCACCGGCGGGTCAACCACATCGTGAGTGGAGGGGTGGACCATCATCGCGCAGGCGGCCCCCTCGAAGGCGCCAGCTTTGATCAGATCGACCTTGCCCCCATATTTCTCCTCGGCCGGAGTGCCTAGCACCGTGATGCGAAACCCCAGCTTTTTGGCCGCGTCGAGCAGGCCGATCCCGGCTCCGAGCGCCGACGTGGCGATGATGTTGTGCCCGCAGGCGTGGCCCACTCCGGGCAGAGCGTCGTACTCGGCGCAGATGATGACCTCGGGCCCGGTATCTCCAGCCCTCGCTGCGAAGGCGGTTTCGAGTCCGTAGGCGGGGTACTCGACGTCGAAACCGTTTCCCTTGAGAAAGTCGGCCAGGCGGGCCGAACTCTCCCGCTCCTCGTAGGCAACCTCGGGGTTCTCGTACATCCAGCGGCTGATGTCGGCGAGTTCGCTGGCGTGGGCTTCGATGGTGGCTTTGATCTGGTCTTTCATCCCGATCCCACCATAACGGGCGCCGCTTTCCGGCGACCGGTCAGGATCAGACCGCCGAGGATCAAAGCCACGCCACTTAGTTGAATGAGGGAGGGGCGCTCGTCGAGCAGCAGTTGTCCCATCAGAACCGAGCCAATCGGCTGCACCGTGAGGAGGACCGAGGTCACGGCGGCGGGAAGTCGTGGCAGGCCGATGCTGATCAGGAGCCAACCCCCCACCTGCACCCCGAGGGCGAGCAGCAAGAGCCATCCATGGGCGGGCCAGCTCGGCTTGACATCGATCTCCCCCAAGGGCAGTCCGGTTGCGAGCGAGGCGAGGGCAGCAACTCCGGTGGCATAGAGAAGAGGACCTCCCGGACGGCGGAGGTCGCGGTTGGCTTGCCGCTGCACCAGGATGAATCCGGCGTAGGCGAATCCAGTCCCCACTCCGAAGAGGACTCCCAGCCCGGGGTTGCGTCCGTAAGCCTCCTCGGCGCCGAAAATCCCCGAGATCAAGACCACCCCCGACATGACCAGGGCGACGGCAACCACAAGCGGTCGACCGACGGGTTCTCGGAGCAGGAGCCAGGCGAGAAAGGGAACGATCACCACCTGGGTGTTGCCGAGCACCGTCGCCAGGCCGGCTCCGACTTGAGCGATGGAGTGATGCCAAAGCACCAGGTCGGCGGCGAAGAAGATCCCCGCCACCGCCGCCAGATTGACCGTCTTCCGATCGAGGGGCCCGAAACGGCCCTTTTCCGAGTGGGCGATGATCGCCAGCAGCGGCAGGGCGTAAGCGCATCGGAAGAAGGCGGCGGTCGAAGGCTCGACGTTGGCGAGGCGGACGAGGATGGCCGAAGTGGCGATGACCAGGGCGCCGAGCACGGCGGCGAGCGCCGGTCGGTCGGCGAGTTTCTTCCCGGGGGCAGCTTCTATCTTGGCTCGGTGCATCGTGTCGGCTCGATATTGGTCGCAGTTGCTATGGCCGCCTGCGCACCCAGAGCTGAGGTCACCACGACGATTCCCTCGAGTACGACGCCTGCAAGCAGCTCGACCACCTCGACACTGGAGCCGTTGGTGGAGTGCCCGCCGATCCCGTACATGGTCAGCGAGCTGCCCACCCGCGTGACCGGAGAAGCAGCCGACCTCGGCTCGATCGAACTCGACGAGTTCACCGCCATCGGGGGTACCCGCTCGGTCTTCTGGGTCAACGCCGAAGGCGAGCTGGCGATCGCGCTCATCAGAGGGGCTCTTCCCCCGATCGATTGGCCCGGAGAGCGCGGGGAGGTGGATGTGGCCGGAACGGGGGGAGTGGTAGGCCCCCACGATGACGGCAAGTGGGTGGCCGCCTGGTTCGACAATGACGGCAGCGATCGCTGCGACCGCTACATGATGGTCTTCTACCCGCCGGTCGAACCCTTCGAAGTCGAGTCCACCCTGCGAGCAATCACCCGACCTTGAACCGAACGTCCCCGCGTCTGTGGGCTGATAGGGCTGTACAGCAGCCCTATCCACCCTGGGTCGCGGCTAGGACTTGTCTTTGAAGAGCTCGCTTATGGCGGCGATGCTCCCCATGGCGGCGGTCGAGTCGAGGGGGAGGAAGATCTTCGTCGCCTGACCGTTGGCCACTGCCGCCAGCGCCTCGAGGTATTTGATTGAGATCAGATCGGGGGTGGGGTTGCCGGTGTGAATGGCTGAGTAGACCCTTTCGATGGCACGGCCTTCTCCTTCCGCAACCGTCTCTTTCTGGTATCGATCGGCGTCGGCCACGCGCTTGATCGCCTCGGCCTGTCCCTCGGCCTCGATGATCGCCGATGCCTTGACCCCCTCGGCCTTCAAGACTCGAGCCGTCTTCTCGCCCTCCGCCTCGGTAACCACCGCCCGTCGGTCGCGTTCGGCCTTCATCTGGCGGTGCATCGCCTCGGTGACATCCGCCGGTGGCTCGATGCGCTGGATCTCGACTCGCACCACCCTGGTTCCCCATTTGTCGGTGGCGTCGTCGAGGATTTGTCGCAGCTTGGAGTTGATCAGATCGCGGCTGGTGAGAGCAGTGTCGAGATCGAGATCGCCCACCACATTCCTCAGGTTGGTTTGGGCGAGCTTGGTCACCGCCAGCGAAAAGTTGGCAACGTTGTACTTCAGCTTCACCGGATCGGTGGCTTCGTAGTAAATCACTGCGTCGACTGTGACCACCACGTTGTCCTTGGTGATCACTTCCTGCGGCGGCACGTCTACCACCTGTTCGCGCATGTCGACCTTGGTGAGCCTTTTGACGAAAGGCATCACCCAACGGAGTCCGGAGTCGACTGTCTTCTCGTACCTGCCGAGGAATTCGACCAGGCCCTTCTCGAACGGCCGAACGACCCGAAAGCCGGTGGCGGCAATCAGGATCAATGCCGCCGCCACGACGACAAACAGAACTACCAGCGCATTGTTTTCCACTGTCTCTACTTTCTCTTGCTCGGTTCAGGTCTCAAGAGGCGTGACCACCAAACGGGACCCGCTCACTTCCAGTACGACAACTTGGGTTCCGGCAGGGATGGGCTGATCCGAAGTCGCTCGCCATTCCTCTCCTCCAATTCGCACGATGCCCGTGCCGGCGAGCGGTTCGATGGCGTCGAGGACCACGCCTCGAGTATTGGTCCAGCGATTGGCCCCCACCGAGGGCGTGGACTGCTGATCCTGACGGGCGATGAAACGCCGCAGATAGACGAAGGCCACCAGAGATACTCCGAAGAAGACCAGCCACTGCGGAAGTACTGCCACCCCGGTCCAGGCCAGCACAGCAGCCGCCGCGGAGCCGACTGCAAAGGGCAGCAGGAAGAAGCCCGCAGTAAAGATCTCACCGATAGCCATGGCGACCGCCAAACCGGTCCAAAGCCATCTCCAAATCTCGTTGTCCACTGACGCTCCTCCTCTCGACAAGCCGACCGCACCTACGAGGGCCACCACCCCGAGTCCGTAGAGCATGAGCTCACGCCGGCTGGATCTGCGCTCGGCCGTGCTCGTCTGGATCTGGCGGGAACTTCGGCCCTGGGTCTCCGCCGCCCAGGCCTCGGCGAAACCTCTCAGATCCTTGCCCACCACCGAGTCGAGTGGCTTGCCAGCAGCGGCGGCCTCGCGCAAGTGGTGGTCCAACTGGCTGACCATTTCCGAGATCGCCCCCGGAGAAAGCCCTGCTTCTCGCCAGTAGCGCTCGCAACTCGTGACGATCCGGGCGGTCCCGGCTTGATCAACCATTGTCAACTCCCTTGATGACACCGTTCACACCGGCAGCAAGAGCCTCCCAATCGGCAATCCAGGCTGAGAGCGTGCGGGCTCCGTTGGGGGCAAGCCGGTAGTACTTGCGGGCGGGTCCGCCTGCCGACTCGACCAGATAGCCCTCGACCAGTCCCTGGCGCTGGAGCCGGGAAAGCAGGGGGTAGATGCTCCCTTCCGAGGCGAGTCGCAATCCGCGGCTTTCGAGCTTCCGCGCCATCTCATATCCGTAGGTTGCCTGCTCGGCGATGACCGCCAAGAGACACATGTCGAGCACGCCCTTCAGCAACTGGCTCCCGTGCTCATGGCCTATCTTGCTAGGTACCATGCCTGGCATGCTAGTAGGCTAAGTCATCTAGGGCAAGGGCGGCGCGGAGCCTCAGGAAGAGGGAAGAGTTCGGTCAGTGGACGCTTGCTAGGGGCGGGCACGGAGGCCGTCGCGAATCTCACGGAGGAGCACGATCTCTTCGGACGGTTCGACTTCCGCCGGAGGCCGGCGCATGCGGTTGTAGGCCTTGACCACCAAGAACATCACGAATCCCACCAGGAGGAAGTTGATGATGGCGCCGACAAAGGCGCCCACCGACCCGGCGGGAAGCCCAGTGACTGGATCCGGATCACCAAACAGGCCCATCGTCTCGAGGCTCGACACGTTGAAAAGCAAGCCCAGGATGGGATTGACGATCCGATTGATGAAGGAGTTGACCAACCCGCTGAAGGCAACGCCCATGACAAATGCCACGGCCAGATCGATGAGATTGCCCTTGGCGATGAACTCTTTGAACTCCTTGATCACAGAGAACCCTCCTGGTCGCGGACCGAAAAAACCATAGAAGCTCCCACTGACCGGCGCCCCGTTTACCCTGCATTCGTGGCTCCCCGTCCCGCCCTCTCGACGATCGATCAGCAACTCGTTGGTGCGCGGGCGGTGATCGAGGTGACGCTGACCGCTTCGCATAACCAGTATCGAGGTCGGGTCGAAGGCGATGGCGGGCCCAGTCATCGGCATCGGCTGGTAGGAGAAGCAACGTTGCGGGCGATTCGCAATCTCTCGCCAGATCTCGGCTTCGACCTTTCTGCGGTGGCGACCTCGGACCTCGGCAACCTCAAGATCGCCCTCGCCCAAGTCCATCGGAACGGCCAGGAACTGGTCGGAAGCGCCATTGTTCGGGGCGGCGACCCGGCGGTGGCGACCGCCAAAGCCGTGCTCGACGCCGTCAACCGTTTGCTCGACCGCTAACCGCTGCTCAACTGATCGAACGTGCAATCTTGGGGGGCCTTGTCCTCGCGAAACCCCTTGAACGACGGCACTCGCAGGCGGCCGGCGCTCGTCACCTGTCGGTATTCGACGGTGGCTACGAGTTGGGGAGCAACCCAATGGGCGCGCTTTAATTCGGGCCGGTTCCGCACAGCCGAGGCTGGAAACGGCGAGGGGGTGGCTGCTAGCTCTCGGAGCCGTCGCATCGCCTCCGCCATGGTTTTTTGGTTGAACCCGGTTCCGACGTTGCCCACGTAGCGCAGCGTGTCGCCTTCATACATCGCCAGTACCAGTGACCCGATGCTCCCGCTTCGCGCCCCGCCGCCTTCGGTCCAGCCGACCACGACCGCGTCTGCATCGAAGACGGTCTTGATCTTGAGCCAGGCCCGTGACCTCGCTCCGGGCTGGTAAGTGGAGCTGAGTTGCTTGGCAACGATCCCTTCGAGATTCTGAGCCTTGGCGGCCTCGAACAAGGCGGTCCCTTCGCCGGCGATGGCGGGCGATACCTGAAAGCGGCTCGAAGGAACAGCAATTTCCTCGAGCAAACGGCGCCGCTCTGTGAGTGGCTCGTCGATCAGGCTGCGTCCATCGAGGAAAAGGAGGTCGAAGACCATGTAGGTGACGGGAAGGGATTTGGCCGCGTTCTCGATCGCTCCCCGATCGCGCAAATGCATCCGGCCTTGCAATGCTTGGAACGATGGCACCCCGTCAGCGAGGGCAACGATCTCGCCATCGATGACGGCGTCGATCGCCACCAGTTGATTGTTGATCGCTGAGAGTTCGGGATAGGCGACCGTGATGTCGTTGTCGTTGCGTGAGACCAGGGTGGTATCCACGCCACAGATGGCAATGGCTCGGATCCCATCCCATTTCGGTTCGAAGGACCACGCGGGATCGTCGAAGGCTCCGTCGCCAACGGTGGCCAGCATCGGCTTTGGCGGCGGGGGAGGCTCCAAGCCCTTGCGCAAATCCTCTCCTTGCAGCACCAGCCACTCCTCTTTTCCATCCCGATCGCGGGTATGGATGAGGTGGAAAATTCCATCAAGGCGCTCCCCGCGGAGATGAAAGCTGAGCTTTTTTCCGTCCCTTTCGAGAGCTTCGTACTCGCCGGTGTCGAAGATCCGTACCTCGCCGGCCCCGTAATTCCCCTCCGGGATCGAACCTGAGAAGGACGCGTACTCATAGGGATGATCCTCGGTTCGGACCGCCAGATGCCGTTGGCCCTTGCGTTTGGGGAGCAGCTTCGGTATCGCCCACGACACCAGAACCGGCACAGAGCCGTTCAGCATCTCCAATCTGAGATCGTGATGGAGCCGGGTGGCGTAGTGCTGGTGAATGACGAACAACTCACCCGTGGGAGCTGTCATGGGATTGACATCGGCGTCGGTGGCAACGGCTGCCGGCTCCGAGGTCTCGGCGAAATCACGTTTGCGGTTGTAGGTCGATTCAGCCATTAGGGCGAATTTCAGACGGGCTAGCTCAAACCAACCTTGAGGATGGTCTCGCCCGCGAACGCCATTGCCGGGGCCACCTGGAAGGTGTCGGCCATCTGGTCCCATTTTTGGAAGCGGGGATCGCTGTCGTGGAGGTGATGCCCTTCGTCGGTGGCGAAGATGGCGACGACCAAATATTGCTGGGCACCCGAGCGTGGCTGGGAGGAGATATCCATTCTCTGAAGGCACGCTGCCACCAGGACCCCTTTTCCCTGAAAGTCGATCCAGATAGGTAGCTCGTGCTCCCGGAAGCCGGCTTCGAATTCGTCAGTCTGGGCCTGATCGACACTGAGAACTATTGCTGCCGTTTCCATGGAGGCCTCCGATGCTTGGATGCAAAAGGTTTATACCCCGGTGGCCATCCAAATCATCGGGCGGCTCTCAAACCCGCGTCGTGCCGTAGCCCTCCGTTTCGGGGTGACCGTGCTCGCCCCGGGTCATGGCGAACTCCTCTTCAGGTGAGAGCACCAGCTTGTGTCGGCCAGCGGCACCGAAATAGGCAACGCCGAGCAGCACCCAGATTGCCGTTCCGTAGACGCCTGGCCGATAGCCCTCGTCGAGGAAAGTCGCGATCAACGCCACAACTGCGATCAGCCCAGCAACGACGGCGCCTGGCACTCCGATCGGGCTCCGGTAGGGTCGGACGATGTTGGGCATGTTGCGGCGCAGCAACACGAACGCCAGACACTGCATCGCGTAGGAGATCACGGCTCCAAAGACCGCCATGTTGAGCAACGCTCCGGACACAGTCGCGGCAAAGGCCGAATCCTGACCTCCGGCCCACCGCAGCAAGAGCGCCAGGAGGTAGCCCACCGCGGCGCCGAGCAGCAAGGCGACCCAAGGGGTCTTCCTCGTGCCGTGAGTGACCGACATGAATTTGGGAAAGTATCCGGCCCGCGAAAGCGAGAAAATGTTGCGCCCGTAGGCGTAGATGATTGTGTGGAAGCTCGCGATCAAACCGGACAGCGCAGCCAGCCCGAGCAGAGCGGCGCCGGTTCCGCTCCCGAGAATCGCCCTAAATCCGTCGAGAAGAGGTTCCCCAGAGGTTCGAATCGCCTCGGCTCCGGTGACGCCCGTATTGAGGAAGAGCACGATCGCGCCGGTGATCACGAGAGTCACCATTCCCCAGATCGTGGCCTTGGGAACGTCTCGCTTCGGATCCATCGACTCTTCCGCTGCCAGAGGTAATTCTTCGATTGCCAGGTAGAACCAAATCGCGAATGGCAGGGCAGCGAAGATCCCTCCTGCACCGAAAGGCAGGAATGGTGTGCCTCCTGCGGCCGGGGCGATGTCAGTCAGCCTCCCGGCCTCGAAGTTCGGAATCGAAATCACTGTGTAAATCGCCAGCACGGCTAGCGAAACGAGGCAGATAGCGATTGAGAAGCGCATCGTTGCTTCGATTCCGACGATGTTCAATCCAACAAAGAGGACGTAAAAGATCGCCAGCCACACCATCTCGTTCAGGTCAAGGCCGATCAACTCGGCGAAGACCGGTCGGGCGTAGGCGGCGGCGAAGGTCCCCACCACCGCTGTCGTGACGACGTACTCAATGTTCTCGGCGAGCCCGGTGATGAATCCGCCCCATGGTCCCATGGCCGATCGCGCAAACGAGTATGCACCTCCCGTATGGGGCAGCGCCGGCGACATCTCGGCGATCGAATAACAGAGACCGAAGTACATGATCGTGATGATCACGGTGGCGATGAGAAGGCCCCCGAAGCCCCCGACATTGAGCCCCAGGTTCCATCCCGAGAAATCACCGGAGATGACGGCGGCGACCCCCAGCGCCCACAAGGACCAGACCCCGGCGTGTCTTCGCAGGCCGCGTTCGCTGAAATAAGTCTGGTCGACGTTCTGATAGGTGACCGAGCCGATTTTGCGCTCGTTGGTCATAGGCCTCCTCTGCCGGCAGGGGACACTAGAAATCGCCGGGATCCGTTGCCGGAGGAATCGACACCTTTTTCACGATCGCTTCGGCATCGCCTCCGCTTCCGGCTCTACGCTTTCGCCCGCTCAAGTGAATGGAGGCTGACCGATGACTCGTGGGCAGTTGACCACCGACGACCTCGCCGGGTTGGTTGACACGGGGAAAGTTGACACCGTCGTGGTGGCTTTCACGGACCACTACGGCCGCCTCCACGGCAAGCGATTCGAGGCGTCATACTTTCTCGAGGACGTTGCGGGCGCCGGCACCCACGGTTGTGACTACCTACTCACCGTCGACATGGAGATGGAACCGGTCCCCGGCTACAAATACGCCAACTGGGAGCTGGGGTATGGGGACTTCCACATGGTTCCCGATATGGAAACGCTGCGGGTGGCGAGCTGGCTCGACCGCAGTGCCATCGTCCTCTCCGACTTGCATGATCCCCACCACCACGACCTCGTCGCGGTAGCGCCGCGGACGATCCTTCGTCGGCAGTTGGAACGGGCGGGTGCGTCTGGTTTCACAGCCCAAGGTGCCTCAGAAATCGAATACTTTCTATTTCAAGACAGTTATCGCGAGGCGGCTGCCCGCCGATACCAGGACCTCAACCCGGCGGGCTGGTATATCGAGGACTACCACCTTCTCCAAGGAACTCGCGAGGAGAAATACAACGGGGCCGTCCGTCGGCACCTATCGGCTTCCGGGATTCCAGTAGAGAATTCGAAAGGGGAGTGGGGCCGGGGGCAGCACGAGATGAACATTCGCTACGCCCACGTCCTCGAGATGGCCGATCGGCATTCGATCATGAAGCTGGCGATGAAAGAGATTGCCGAGTCCATGGACATGTCGGTGACATTCATGGCCAAACCGCAGATGACGGAAGCTGGCTCGTCATGTCACATCCACTTGAGTCTGTGGTCGGGGGATGACAACGCATTCCCCGGCGAGGTAGCCGAGGGGCCTATCAACGTATCTCCCACCTTCCGACACTTCTTGGGCGGGTGGATGAGTCATGTCCCCGAGGTGATGCCCTTCCTTGCCCCGACGATCAACTCGTTCAAGCGCTACCAGGACGGATCTTGGGCCCCAACAAGGATTGCCTGGTCCTATGACAATCGCACGGCTGGCTTCCGGGTAGTCGGTCATGGCTCCGGTCTGCGGATTGAGTGCCGGATTCCAGGAGCGGACTGCAACCCCTACCTCGCCTATGCCGCCGTCCTGGCATCCGGCCTCGATGGGATAGCCAATCAGATCGAGCCGCCGCCCCATTTCGCTGGCGATATCTACCAGGCGTCGGAACTACCCCGCGTGCCCCGAACCTTGCGGGAGGCCACGGACAACTTTGCCGCCTCTGAGTTCGTCAAAGCCGCCTTCGGGGAGGACGTTCAGGAGCACTACACCCACTTCTTCCGCCAGGAGCAGGACGCCTTTGACAACTCCGTTACCGACTGGGAGCGGTGGCGATACTTCGAGCGCATCTGATGCGTTTGGAGAACAAAGTGGCCCTGATCACTGGCGCCGCCGGGGGAATTGGCCGCGAGGCCTCAGCCCTGTTCGCAGCCGAGGGGGCATCGGTGGTGGTCGTGGACCTCGATCGGGAGGCGGCAGTCGCCGTAGCCAACGAGATCAATCAGAGCGGAGGCCGGGCGACGGCTGTTGGCGCCGACGTGTCCAAGGCCGCCGAATGCGAGGCGATGGTGGCGGCAGCCGAATCGGAGTTCGGTCGGCTCGATGTGCTTTTCAACAACGCCGGGATCATGCACTCCGATGACGACGACGCCGTTGCCACCGACGAGCACGTGTGGGATCTGACGCTGAATGTCAACGCCAAAGGGGTGTTCCTGGGATGCAAGTTCGGGATCCCGGCGCTGCGTCGCGCCGGAGGGGGATCGATCATCAACACCGCCTCCTTCGTGGCACTGTTGGGAGCAGCCACGCCCCAAGTGGCTTACACGGCCTCGAAGGGTGCAGTGCTCTCGATGACCAGGGAACTGGCGGTGCTTCACGCCCGAGAGAACATTCGCGTAAACGCCCTCTGCCCCGGTCCGCTCCATACCGAGCTTCTGATGAAGTTTCTCGACACCGAAGAGAAGAAGGCACGGCGGCTGGTTCACATCCCAATGGGCCGGTTCGGCGAAGCTAAGGAGATGGCCCAGGCCGCGCTCTGGCTCGCATCGGATGAGTCTTCTTTCACCACCGGCTCCACCTTCGTGGTAGATGGGGGGATCACGGCGGCGTACGTGACCCCGTTCTAAGGAGCCACCCCGCCAACAGCAGTTAGCGCCCTCTCGATTGCTTCGTCAGTTACGTGTGTGGGCTTGGTCACCCCGAAGACGTCGATCGCTTCGCCGCGGCGGGTATCGATCTTGGCGAGGGTGATTGAAAGACCGAGTGAGGTCATGGCGAGAGCGAGGTCGTGAAGCAACCCCACCCGATCGCGAGTGCGGATGTCGATGGTGGTGCCGCTTACCCGGACGTCCGTTGCTCTTGCGTTCGCCCCCAGCGGTGCGGTGTGCTTCTCCGCCAGGCGCGCCTCGAGGTCGAGCGTGCCGGCGACCGTTCTTTCCAGAGTTTCCCGAACCGCGGGCCATCTTCCCTGGCCCACCATGTCCGACCCGCGGGAGTCGGCTACTCGGAAAGTATCGATCGCTAAACCGTCGTTGCGAGTGACCACCCGAGCCTCGAGCACATTCAGGTTGTGGAGGGCGAGAACACCGGCAACGGTGGCGAGCAGACCCTGGCGATCGCGGGCGGCCACCACGATGTTTGAAACGGGAGCTCCTGGCACCACGGCCGTGCGCACTTCGGCAGCGCCCAGGTCGGGATGTGCAAGGCGGAGGTGAGTGGCGACGACATCGGTGCCGAAGCGACCCAGATAATCAGGTGGCATCCCCTCGAGATGGTCGGTGATGGATCGCGGGTCAAGCTCGGGGACGAGGATCGCCAGCTCATCTACGACCGCCTCGGGCAGGGACGTCTCCCGCCCCTCGAAGACGGCGGCGGCTCTTGTGAACAGCGCCCTGAGCAACGATTCCTTCCACGGGCTCCACATGTCGGCTCCGGTGGAGCGAGCGTCGGCCACGCTGAGGAGCGTGAGCAGCCGCAGAAAGTCGAGGCTTCCCACCGAGGCGGCGAAGAGGCCAATCACGGCAGGGTCTTCGATATCCCTGCGAAAGGCGGTCTCGGGCAGGAGCAGGTGGTGACGTACAGCCTCGCCGACTACTCCCGCCGTGGTGAGGGGGAATCCGATCCGGATTAGAAGCTTTCGAGCCAGGTCGCTCCCGGTGACGGAGTGATCGCCCGGCAAACCCTTTCCAATGTCATGGAGGAATGCCGCCAGCAGTACCTCGTCGAGACCACCCATCTGGTCGGCGATCTCCCCGCACCAGTCGATGGCACCATCGGCGAGTTCGACGACATTGGCGACCGTGGCCCCGAGGTGGGCATCGACAGGATGCTGGTGGAAGGGAGCCACCTGGGCAAGCCCCCGGACGTGTCCCAACTCGGGCAAGGCGCCCGCCAGCCATCCGGCCTCCCAGAGCCCGAGTAGCGCTTCCCACCCGGCGCTGCCTTCGGCGAGGAGAGCGAGCAGGCTCGAGCGATCTCCCGAATGCCAGTCGGGGGGACCGAGGCGAGCGACGAAGTCGCGCTCCCACACTGAAAGTCGACCGCCCGACCCCGACGCCGCCGCGGCCCGTGCGTAGGCAAATGGCGTTGCCGCTGGCTCACGCTTCCCCCAGCGGGAGCGCACCAATCGAATAACGGCCAGACCGGCATGATTGATCGGATCGGTCCCCGCCGGCCGCACCCGGCCCCATCGAAGGGCGGCGGCTCCATCGATGGTTCGGGCAGCGCCGTAGACCTCCGTGGCGAGCTCGGTGGGATCGCGGCCCAACCAGTCGCCTACCTGAGACCGCAGCTCGACGTAATAGAGATCGGCAGCTCGGCGTTGGACCGCGTGAAGTGCCTCTCGGACCTGGAGTAGGGTCGCCACCGCAGCCTCTTCGTCCTCCCTCGCCGGGAGCCTCGGTTGCTCTCCGATGAGACGGGAACGCTTCCGGTCCCATTCGAGTCGGTGATGGCTTCGCAGGCCGCCACGGCCACTCTTGATGTCGAGCTCCTGTCGGGCGAAAGGCTCGCGTTCCCAGACTCTGTGCTCTTCGGCTGCCAGCAGCTCGGGCAGGTGGGCCCGCGCTCCGGCCAGAAGCTTGGCCAGCCCAGCCTGTAGCTCGTCGAACAACGGTGGAGGGCCAGAAATGAGACGAGCCGAAAGCAGAGAGCAAAGCGCCGCCAAATCGTCGCGGGCGAAGGTGAGGCTGGCGCGAACCGTGCGGGTGGCGTGACCGACCTTGTGCCTGGAATCCCACAGTGGATAGAGGATCGACCGAATCGCCTCCTCGGGCGGCGGTCCCTCGTGAAGGAAGAGCAGGTCGATGTCAGAGTGCAGGGAAAGCTCGGCCCGACCGTATCCGCCGACCGCAAGGACGCCGAGCTCGGGGTGGGCTTGCGCTAGCCCTCCGAGAAGGCGATCGATCTCATCGGATCGGGCCTGCAGAGGGAAGCCCAGGTCGCTAAATGGCTTCAGCCCCTCGCTCACCTGTCCTTATCCTCAATATCTCCTCGATCGGCAGGACGATGACCTTGCCGTCTCCAATGTCCCCGGTGCGGGCGGCACCTTCGATCGCCCCCACTACCCGCTCGACGTCATCATCTCCAACCGCCAGCTCGATGCGCGTCTTGGGAACGAATTCGACCTTGTATTCGGCTCCCCGATACACCTCTGTCTGTCCCGACTGGCGGCCAAAGCCTCGAATCTCACCGACCGACATTCCGGTGACTCCTACCTCTCGCAAGGCGTCCTTGACTTCCTCGAGTTTGAAGGGCTTGACGTACGCAATGATCAGCTTCAACAGACTCTCCTATTCCGAGAACACGTAACCCCGCTCTTCGTGGAGCGAGATGTCGAGACCTTCGGTTTCCTGATTTTCTTCGACCCTGAGGCCAGTAATGGCTTTGACAATTCGGGCCAGCAGGTACGAGGCGATGAAGGTGAAAGCGATTACCACCAACACGGCAGCAACTTGTTTGAAAAAGAAGTTCGCCCCACCGAAGAGCAGGCCGTCGGGTACTACCGAATTGATCCGGCTCTCGGCGAACACCCCGAGGAGCACCGAGCCGACAATGCCGCCGACCAGGTGGACGCCGACGACATCGAGGGAGTCGTCGTAGCCAAAGCGAAACTTGAGGCTCACCGCCAAAAAGCACAGATATCCGGCTGCGGCCCCGATGACGATCGCCGACATCGGTGACACGAAACCTGCTCCGGGGGTGATGGCGACCAACCCGGCCACGGCCCCAGAGGCGGCGCCCAAGGTCGTGGGTTTACCGTTCTTCATCCACTCGGCGACTACCCAGCTCAGCGCTGCGACCGAGGCGGCGATTTGGGTGGTGACGAAGGCACTGATCGCGATTCCATCGGCGGCCAGAGCAGAGCCTGCGTTGAAGCCGAACCATCCAAACCAGAGGATGCCGGTCCCGAGCAGGGTGAGCGGCAGGGAGTGAGGGCGCATCGCCTCAGCCCCGAACCCGCGCCGGGGTCCGAGAGCGAATACCAGGGCCAGGGCAGCAATCCCGGCGTTGATGTGGACGACAAGTCCTCCGGCGAAATCGCGAACCCCCCATGCGAAGAGCCACCCCTCAGCAGCGAAACCCCAATGGGCCACGATCGGATAGATGATCAGCGCCCACAGAGTCGTGAACAAGACCCAGGCGGAGAACTTCATGCGTTCCGCCACCGCCCCCGAGATAAGGGCCGGGGTGATGATGGCGAACATCATCTGGAACACCATGAAGAGCAAGCTGTCGCCCTCGACTCCTCGCAGGGCGAAGAAGTCCAACCCTCCGATGAGCCCGCCAAGGTCGCTGCCGAAGGCCAACGTGTAACCGACCACGGTCCAGACCACGGTCACGATCGAGATCGTGAAGAAGTTCTTCATGAGCATGTTGAGAACATTCTTCGATCGCACCATTCCCCCGTAGAAAAGAGCCAGCCCGGGGGTCATGAACAGCACCAGCGCGGAGCTGATCAAGAGCCAGGCAATGGATCCTTCGCTCACCTCGCCTCCTCGAATCGGGAGACGACACGTTCAGCCCGAAGTGTTTCGAGAACGTTTCCTCGCGGTTAAACCTTCTGCGCGGATTTTCCCGTTTCAGGAACGGCTAAATCCGCGCAGATGTCTCGTCCTAGGATCGAGGGCTTGGATCCTTCCGATCTCGAACTCAGAAACGCCACTTATCAATTCTTCGTCGAACTCGGTCGCGCCCCTTCAGTCGAGGAGATGGCGGCGGCTCGGAGTCAGCCGGTGGAGGTGGTTCGCGATGGCTGGCGACGGCTCCATGAGGCTCACGCCCTCGTCGTCGACGACGAGACCACCGAATTGGTTATGGCCAATCCCTTCGCTGCCCGGGCCACCGATTTCAGGGTCTACGCAGAGGAGCGCACTTGGTTTGCCAACTGTGCCTGGGATGCCTTCGGAATCGGGGCTGCCCTTGGGGTTGATTCGGTCATCGAGACTGTGTGCCCGGACTGCTCCGATCCGATTCAGATATCGGTCACCGCGGGCGTTCCCGACGACCTGGCTTCGGTTTTTCATGTGCTCGTGCCAGCTGCTCAGTGGTGGAATGACATCACGCATACCTGAAGGACGATGCTGCTCTTCCGGTCGGAGGAACATGTGAACCGGTGGCTCGCAGGGAGACCACGGGGGGCGACCCTCTCTACCGCCGAGCTTTCCGATCTCGCGACGGCATGGTGGGGGGATCGGTTGGCGACCGATTGGAAGCCTCACACCCGACAGCAAAACCAGAGAATCCTTGAGGACCTCGGGCTCACAGGCCCGTTTTGGGATCTCGGGTCATGACTGTCCTGATCAATCCGGCTACGACCGAGGCAATTGAGGAGGTCCCCACTTTCGGTCCGGCTGAAGTCGACGTAGCCGTACAGCGCGCCTGGGTAGCTTCTCGGCCCTGGAGCCACTCCTCGGTACGGGAGCGCCGCGACATCCTCAGGCGGCTCGGGGACTTGATTAGGCGTGATCACGAACGGCTGGCAAGGCTCGAATCGGTGAACACTGGAAAACCGATCAGCGCGGCCCGTGGCGAGATCGCGGCGGTTGCCGCCACCTTTGACTTCTATGCCGGGGTGACCGACAAATTCGGGGGCGAGACGATTCCTGGTAACGCCCGAGGCACCCTCCTCACTTGGCGCCATCCCATCGGTGTCTGCGCGGCCATCGTGCCGTGGAATTTTCCGATGGTGATCGGCAGCTGGAAGGTCGCTCCCGCGCTGGCGATGGGCAACACCGTCGTCTTAAAGCCAGCAGAGGTGACACCGCTCTCTGCTCTCGCTCTGATCGAACTGGCGCTCGAAGCAGGGCTTCCCCATGGAGTCTTGAATGTTGTAACTGGGCAGGGCTCCGTCGCCGGCGAGGCCCTTATCAACCATCCTTTGGTTTCCAAGATCTCTTTCACGGGCTCGACTGAGGTAGGTCGGCGGGTGATGGAGGCCGCGGCGGCCACCATCAAGCGCGTGTCGCTGGAGCTGGGAGGGAAGTCGGCCAACATCGTCTTTGCAGACGCCGATCTCGATGCTTGCGTCGCCTCCTCGCTTTGGTCCGTCTACGACAACGCTGGTCAGGACTGCTGCGCACGAAGCCGGATGCTGGTCGAGCGCGGTGTCTACTCCGAGGTGGTGGAGCGCTTCGTTGCAGCCACCAGGGCGATCAAGCTCGGTGATCCCAGCCTCGACGAGACCGAGATGGGCCCACTGATCACCGCTGATCATCGCCAGCGGGTGGCGGGATACCTCCGAATCGGACTGGGAGAAGGTGCCACTATCGCGGTGGGCGGCGAGCAGCCCGATCTTCCCGGAAATTTCCTCACGCCAGCGGTAATGCTCGGCGTCGATACGAAGATGAAGGTTATGCAGGACGAAATCTTTGGGCCCGTGGTGGGGATCATCCCCTTCGACAACGAAGAGGAGGCAGTCCGGTTGGCCAACGATTCCATCTACGGCCTCTCTGGTTCGCTCTGGACCAGAGACATAGGTCGGGCTTTGCGGGTGGCCAAGGCCTTCGAAACCGGGATGATCTCGATCAATTCGTCATCGAGCGTCCATATCGAGGCACCCTTTGGTGGTGTCAAGCAGTCGGGTTTCGGGCGAGAGCAAGGCATGGCCGCCCTCGAGCAGTACACGGAGCTCAAGACCGTCTTCATTGGGGAATAGTCATCCGACTGGGCCTTCTTCTCAGCGACCACATTGCGTCCGACCTTCGTCACGATTTTGGTGACTATCCGGAGATGTTCTCCCAGTTACTACCCAAGGTCGAGATCCGTCCCTTCGATCTCACCGTCGGAGACTTCCCGTCGGATCTCGAATCGATGGACGCCTGGGTGGGCGCCGGGTCCCGACACTCGGTGTACGACGACATCGAGTGGATCCATCGATTCAAGGCTCTTGTGCGACGAATCGACGCCGAGCGCCGCAAATATGTCGGCGTTTGCTTCGGGGCGCAGATGATCGGAGAGGCCTTAGGAGGCAGGGTGACCCGAGCGCCCCAAGGCTGGCAAGTAGGTATTAAAGAAGCGGAAATGGTCGACGGGGATCGCTTGCGAATCTTGCATTGCAATGCCGACCAGATCGTCGGCCTGGCCCCGGGCATGCGGGTCCTGGCTAGCGCTGATACCAACCCTGTCGAGATGGTGGCGGTAGGTGACCACATTCTCGGCATTCAGGGTCATCCCGAGTTCACCACAGATTTCGTGACTGCTTTGGTGGAACGGCGACGGGGGAGTTTGATCCCGGTCGAGGTGGCTGATGCCGGACTCGCCTCGATGAAGGTTGAGCCCGACACCGATCGACTTCGAGAGAGGATCGTTAGCTTCGTAACCTCTTAATTCCCGGTGGCCCCGGATAGGACGTACCGATTCCAATCGATCATCCCTGGATCGAGGTCGCCCACGACGTCGAGCAAATCGAGGTCGATCGGAAGAAGGCCAACATCCGGTACCAATGCCTTCTGCATGCGTCTGCGAACGGCGCCGTGGCCAAGGGATAGAACGAACCCCTCCAGCGGACTGAGTTGCTTCATAAAACCCACCCTACCAGAGTGAGTTGCGTAAAGCAACCGAGTTGGTAGACTGCCCAAAATGCCAGCCCGGAAGAGCCTCGAGGACCTGCAGTGTTCGGTTGCGAACACCGCCGAGCTGGTCGGTGACCAGTGGACAGTTTTGATCCTGCGCGACGCCTTCTTGGGCGTGAAGCGATTTGACGATTTCCAAGAGGACCTCGGGATCGCCCGCAACGTTCTCGCCGACCGGCTTTCCCGACTGGTAAAAGCCGAAATCCTCGTCACCCGCCTATACGAGGAACGACCTCCTCGTCACGAGTATGTGTTGACCGAGAAAGGCAAGGACCTTCTCGACGTTTTGGTGGCTTTCCGTCGCTGGGGGGACAGGTGGAACGCCCCCGATGAGCGATTCATCCGACCTCTTCGTCACCTTGATTGCGGCGAAATCATGGAGGGGGTCATGTGCTGCAATCACTGCGGTCAGCCGCTGGATCATCGCAATGTGCGGGTGGAACCGTCCCTGGCTCCTGTTCTCCGTTGATTTAATCGATTCTGTGGGCTCACAGATAGGCAGGGCCTATCTGCGAACCCTGGGTTCGCTCCTAAAGTTGGATTGATCCATGGATCTTTCCAAGCTGACGACGCGTAGCCAGCAGGCGTTGGTCGCGGCCCGCGATCAAGCCACCGCACGCAATCACGGGGGCATCTATCCCGCCCATCTTCTCCGTGCCCTGGTGGCCCAAACGGAGGGTCTGGTGCTGCCGGTTCTACAAGCGCTCGGGATAGCTCCCAATGACGTTCGACAAGCGGCCGAAGTCGAGCTCAACAAGCTGCCTCAGGTCTACGGAGGAGCCGAGCCGCAAATGACCCAGGACCTGGCTCGCGTCCTCGAGGTGGCCGATCAGCAGCGGTCCGACTTCCGCGACGATTACATCTCAGTCGAGCATCTCCTTCTCGGCGTGGCCGAGAGCGCCGACGCGGCGGGGAAAGCCCTGCGCGAGCTCGGCGTCACCAAGAACGCCATCCTCGATGCTCTCAAGGGGCTTCGAGGCAACCAGCGCATAACCACGGCCGACCCGGAAGCGACTTTTCAAGCCCTCGAGCAGTACGGGCGAGACCTCACCGCCGTCGCCGAGCAGGGCAAGCTCGATCCAGTTATCGGTCGAGACGAGGAGATACGGCGGGTCATCCAAGTCCTTTCCCGACGGACCAAGAACAATCCGGTTCTGATCGGTGAGCCGGGAGTGGGCAAGACCGCCATTGTCGAAGGCCTGGCTGGCCGTATCGCCGACGGCGACGTTCCAGAGTCCCTGAAGGGCCGGCGGATAGTCGCCCTCGATCTGGGATCGATGTTGGCCGGCGCCAAATATCGGGGGGAGTTCGAGGAACGCCTCAAGGCGGTTCTCAACGAGATCAAGTCTTCGAGCGGACAAGTCATTACTTTCCTCGACGAGCTTCACACCGTGGTTGGAGCCGGAGCCGCCGAAGGGGCGATGGATGCTTCCAACATGCTCAAGCCCATGCTCGCCCGCGGCGAGCTACGGATGATCGGCGCCACGACGCTCGACGAGTACCGCAAGCACATCGAGAAGGACGCCGCACTCGAACGGCGCTTTCAGCCGGTTCTGGTTGATGCGCCGACCGTCTCCGACACGATCGGGATCTTGCGCGGCTTGAAGGAGCGTTACGAGGTTCACCACGGCGTACGGATCACCGATTCCGCTCTAGTGGCGGCGGCCGTGCTTTCGGATCGCTACATCACTGCCCGCCACCTTCCTGACAAGGCGATCGACCTCATCGATGAGTCCGCCTCTCGTCTTCGAATCGAGATTGATTCGATGCCCGAAGAGATCGACGAGCTCACCCGTCGTCGGATCCAACTTGAAATCGAAAGAGAGGCACTGAAGAAGGAGTCGGATGCCGCTTCCCGGGAACGTCTCGCCAGCCTGGAAAAGGAACTGGCTGATCTCTCCGAACAGATAGAGGGTCTCACTGCTCGCTGGAACCTCGAGAAAGAGGCGATCGCCTCGATCCGGGCGATCAAGGAGCAAATCGAAGAGAACCGGAGCCTGACGGAGCGGGCCGAGCGCGAGGGAGACCTGGCCAAGGCGGCCGAGCTTCGTTACGGGACTATGCGCGAGCTCGAGGCCAACCTCGCTCGCAAGCAAGAGGACTTGGAGAAGCTTCACTCCGAGGGACGGATGCTTTCGGAGGAGGTCACCGACGAAGACGTGGCCGGCGTGGTGGCGCGTTGGACCGGGATCCCGGTCTCGAAGCTGGTTCAAGGCGAGATGGAGAAGCTCATCCATCTCGAGGAGCAGCTGCACCGGCGGGTGATCGGCCAGGACCGAGCGGTTTCGGCGGTGGCGGACGCAGTTCGGCGCAACCGGGCCGGCCTGGCCGACCCCAACCGCCCGATTGGGTCATTTCTTTTTCTGGGGCCAACGGGAGTCGGGAAGACCGAGCTGGCCAGGGCGTTGGCTGAGTATCTCTTCGACGACCAGCGGGCGATGGTGCGCATCGATATGTCCGAGTACATGGAACGGCACGCAGTCAGCCGCCTCATTGGTGCTCCTCCTGGCTATGTCGGGTATGACGAGGGTGGCCAGCTCACCGAGGCGGTGCGCCGTCGTCCCTATTCGGTGATCTTGCTCGACGAGGTGGAGAAGGCCCATCAGGACGTTTTCAACGTGCTGTTACAGCTGCTCGACGACGGTCGACTAACCGACGGCCAGGGCCGTACGGTCGATTTCACCAACTCGGTCTTGATCATGACCTCGAACCTCGGCTCGGAGTTCATTCAGGAGGACTTGCCTGACGAGGTCGTCGAGGAACGAGTGATGAAGGCGGTGCGATCCCATTTCCGGCCCGAGTTCCTCAACCGGGTCGACGACATGATTGTCTTCCGGCGCCTGACCATGGAGCAGCTGCGGGAGATCGTCGATATCCAGCTGGAGGAACTGCGCGGCCGGCTGGCCGATCGTCACATCAACCTCGAGTTGACCGACGCCGCCAAGGCGCACCTGGCGGAAGAAGGTTTCGACCCGGTCTACGGAGCCCGACCCTTGAAGCGGGTAATCCAACACCAGATTGCCGACCCGTTGGCAATGAAGATCCTCGCCGGCGAGTTCTCAGATGGCGACACGGTGACCGTCGATGCCCGCGGCGGCGAGCTCACTTTCGGGGCCTCTGAGGTTTTGCGGGTCTAGGAAGAGCCTCCGTTTCAGACGGGCCGGGCAGGTTTCGAGCCCAACATTTAAGGGTATTTCTCGACCCGACTATTCACGCCCGGACGTATTACCGATTATGAAGGTCACCCGACGGTCCTTTCTGCAAGGGGGAGTTGCGGGAACGCTGGCGTGGTCGAGTCTGGGCTTTGACCTGCGACCAGCCCGATCTCTGATCAAAGAGTTGAAGATCAGCCGGGCGAGTGAGGTGCGTTCGGTCTGCCCCTACTGCGCCGTCGGATGCTCGATGATCGCTTACGTCGGCGGCGTCGGGGAGACTCAGAGCTTCAACACCACACCCCATCTGATCCACATCGAGGGCGATCCTGACAGCCCGGTGAATGGTGGGTCGCTTTGCCCCAAGGGTGCCGCCACCATGCAGCTTGCCCTCTCCCAGGAGAGAATTCAGTATCCCCGCTATCGGGCGCCGGGGGCAAGCGAATGGACCCGGATCTCCTGGGACGAGGCTCTCGATCGTCTAGCCCGATTGATGAAGACCGCTCGCGACGAGCGCTTCGTCGCCACTGATGCCAATGGCAACACCGTCAACCGCAATGAGGGTTTTGCCTGGGGTGGTGGTGCCACCATCACCAATGAAGAGGGTTACCTCGTCACCAAGATGATGCGGGCACTGGGGGTGGTGGGCCTAGAGCAACAGGCCCGGCTCTGACACGGCCCCACGGTGGTCAGTTTGGCCGCCACGTTTGGACGGGGGGCAATGACCAATCATTGGGTGGACTTCAAGAACTCGGATTTGTTCTTGGTGATTGGAGCCAACCCGGCCGAGAACCATCCCTGTGGTTGGAAGTGGGCCTTCCACGCCCGCGACCACCGCGGAGCCAGGATCATCCATGTCGATCCCCGCTTCACGCGCACGTCCGCCACCGCCGACAAATGGGTGGCGATCCGAGCCGGCACCGACGTCGCCTTTTTCGGGGGAATGATCAGGCACATCCTCGAGAACCAGCTCTATCACGACGAATACGTCAAGCTTCACACGAATGCCTCTTTCGTGGTGGCAGAGGGCTTCTCGTTCGAGGACGGCCTCTTCTCCGGATACGACGAGGGGAAGCGCGAATACGACACGTCCACGTGGGACTACGAACGTATGGCGCCAGCACCCACGGAAGGCGAGGAGGAGGCGCCCGCGGAGGGCTTCGCGGTCCGAGACCTTTCACTGCAGCACCCGCGTTCGGTGTTTCAACTTCTCAAGCAGCACTACGCCCGCTACACGCCGGAAGTGGTCGAGGAGGTCACCGGGATCCCTGCCGACGAATTCCTGGCGATCGCCGATGAATTCGGGGCCACCGGAGTCCCCGAAAAGGTCGGCAACATCGTCTATGCCGTGGGCCTGACGCATCACACCCAGGGCTCGCAGATGATTCGCGCCGCCGCCATCATCCAGCTTCTGTTGGGGAATATGGGCCGTCCCGGTGGGGGCATGAACGCCGAGCGGGGTCACGCCAACATCCAGGGCAACACCGACAACGCCCAATCGTGGGAGATCCTCCCCGGCTACCTCGTGATCCCGCGGCCGGGCATGGAAACCCTCGACCAGTATGAGACGCCTGCCTCGCTCACCCAGATGGACGCAGGCTCGATCAACTTCTTCGGTTCGAACTACCGCAAGTTCATGGTCAGCCTGTTGAAGGCGTGGTACGGAGATTCGGCGCAGGCTGCCAACGAATTCCACTACTCGTATCTCCCCAAGCCCGACAAGAACTGGTCCTGGATGACGTTCTACGCCGAAGCTCTGGCCGGTCGCTTGCACGGCCTCTTCAACAGTGGCATGTCGAGTGTCAACATTGGCCCCGACTCCAACCGAGTTATCCAAGCCCTTTCACAGCTCAAGTGGCTGGTGGTGATGGATCCCTTCCCCACCGCCTCCTCTGAGTTCTGGCATGGCGATGGAGTCGATCCGGCGTCGGTCGACACCGAGGTGTTCTTCCTCCCCACCACCCACTGGATCGAGAAGGGAGGAGCCTTTGTCAACTCTGGCCGCTGGACCCAGTGGAAACACGCCGCCCTGCCCGCCGAAGGTGATGCCAAAGACGACGCTTACATCCTTTCCCAACTACTGCTTCGGTTGCAAGACCTTTACCGCGCCGAAGGCGGCGCTTTTCCCGATCCCATCCTTGATCTGAGCTGGCCCTATTCCAATCCGAACAACCCTCCTCTCGAGGAGGTTTCTCAGGAGATCAACGGCCGCGACCTCACTACCGGGACTCAGCTGGCCACATTCAACGACGCCAAGGACGACGGATCCACCGCCATCGG
The DNA here is from genome assembly GCA_035281645.1 of Acidimicrobiia bacterium. Lineage (GTDB taxonomy): Bacteria > Actinomycetota > Acidimicrobiia > Spongiisociales > ZC4RG35 > JACCTH01. The sequence continues at coordinate 43,887 of DATEDN010000177.1, forward strand.
CAACTGGCTCTATACCGGCTCCTGGACCGAGGAAGGCAACATGATGGACCGGCGGGGAACGGACGATCCCACCGGCCTCGGCTTCTTTCACAATTGGGCCTGGTCGTGGCCGGCCAATCGACGGGTGCTCTACAACCGGGCCTCGGCCGACGCCGACGGACGCCCTTGGGACGCCACTCGTCCCGGCATCGTTTGGAACGGCCAAACCTGGAAGGGCGATGTTCCCGATTTCACACCCGACTCGCCGCCTTCGGAGGGCAAGGGCGCCTTCATCATGACCGGGGAAGGGGTGGCCCGGATCTTCGCTCCCGGGTCTCTGATGATGGACGGTCCGATCCCCGAGCACTACGAGCCGGTCGAATCCCCGGTCGAAAACGTGCTCAGCCCTACCCGGCGCGTACCGACCACGATCCTTTACGAAGGGGTCGCCGCCAGTTTTGCCGACGACGACAGTGAGTTCCCCTATGTCGCCACGACCTATCGGGTGACCGAGCACGAGCACTTCGTCACCCAGTACGTCCCCTATTTGGTGGAAGCGATGCCCGACTTCTTCATCGAGCTCCCCCGAGAACTTGCCAGCGAGAAAGGGATCAGCGACCTAGATCAGGTGCGGGTCAGTTCCAAACGCGGGCACGTCCAGGGGGTTGCCTTGGTCACCAAGCGCATGCGACCCCTGCGGCTGGGCAACAAGGTGGTCTATCAGGTGGGGATACCTGTCCACTGGCACCCGACCGGAGGCCACGGCAAGGGGAACACCGCTCAGATGGTCAACCTCCTCACCCCTTATGTGGGCGATGGCACCACGGTCACCCCTGAGTTCAAGGCTTTCCTGGTCAATGTCGAGAGGGCGTAATCGATGACCACTACCGATCTCGGGCTGACAATTAGGAGGCAGTCGGCCACTCCTGCCTCCGGCACCAACATCCGGCGGGATCATTCGACCCCTGCCCTCGAAATTTCGAAGCTGGTCGACATCGACCTCTGCATCGGGTGCAAGGCCTGCGAGGTTGCCTGCAAGGAATGGAATGACCTTCAGGTAGAGGAGACCCACCTCTTCTCCGGTTACCAGAGCCACCCCGATCTCACTCCCCACACCTGGGATCTCATGCGCTTCAACGAGGTGGAGCTGGCCGGCGGCGCCCTGGCGTGGCTTATCCGGAAGGACTCCTGTCTCCACTGTGAGGAGCCGGGATGCCTCCTCGCCTGTCCGGCCCCGGGGGCGGTAATCCAGTACGAGAACGGCATCGTCGATTTCAACCAGGATGCCTGTATCGGCTGTCAGTACTGCGTGAGCGGCTGCCCCTTCGACATTCCCCGCTTCGACACCGTGACCAAGAAGGTCTACAAGTGCACGCTTTGCATCGACCGGGTCTCGACCGGCCTCGAACCGGCTTGTGTCAAGGCCTGTCCCACCGGTGCGATCCGGTTTGGGACCAAAGAAGACATGCTCGCCTACGGGAACGAGAAGGTCGAAAAGCTCAAGGCCCGCGGATTCACGGAGGCGACGCTCTACGACCCGGTCGGCGTCGGGGGGCTGCACATGATGTATGTGGTACCGCGAGGGGAGATCCTCGAGCAGTACGGATTGCCGGTCGACCCCACGGTCACCGCCCCTACGAGCTTTCCCTCCCTCATCGGGGCCCTTCGCAAAGTTGGAGCGACAGCGAGCTGGGCCGGTTTGCTGGCCGCGGCGGTCTACTTCCTCAAAACCGGCAAGCGATATCCGCCGCCCGAGGAAGAGGCGGTGGCGGCGGCTTATGAGAAAGCACCGCATGGCTGAAATCGTCACGGCCGAAGCACTGGCCCGCAAGCACGAGCCCCGACTGATCATTCGCCACACCTTCGGGGTGCGAGTCGTCCATTGGTGGACGACGCTGACCTTTCTCTATCTACTTCTGTCCGGTTTCGCCTTGGGCTACCCGCGCATGGCCTGGCTGCTCGATTTGATGGGGGGCGGCCAGTCGGTGCGATTCGTCCACCCTTGGGCAGGGGTGGGCTTCACCCTCGGTCTCATCTTCATGGTCGCCATGTGGTTGCCGTCGATGACATTTCATTCCGTCGACCGGCATTGGTTCCGCAACCTCGGCGAGTACGTTCGCACCGGTCACACCGACACCGATACCGACAAGTTCAATGCCGGCCAGAAGGCCTACTACTGGTTTTCGGTTGTCAACGGATTGGTGTTGTTGATCACTGGCATTCCCCTCTGGCTGCCGGACCTATTGCCAAGAGAATGGAACCTGGCGGCGCGATTCTCTCACCATGTCTTCTTCCTCATGGCCGCTGGATTCCTCGTCGTCCATGTCTATCTCTCCACTGCGCGTTTTCCCGGGACATTCCGCTCGATGACATCGGGGACTGTGAGCCGGGCCTGGGCCGCATTTCATCATCCCCGCTGGTTTCGCCGGGTCGACGCCGGGAGAGAGCATGAAGGCGCCGATTAAGGGGGGCCCTTCCGAGTTCGAGGTGCGCCGTCAGCGGGCCCTCGATCTCGCGGCGACCGAACCGGCGGTATCCGATCTCCTTGATTTTCTGGCCGTTGTGTTCGGATATCAGGAGGGACGGGCGGGCGATCCGGGAGTGGCAGAGGCTGCCCGACTGCTGACCGCTCCCTTCGATCTCGACCTGGTATCTGAGGTGATCGCTCGGGAACATGAGAAGGCGCTTTCCACCTTGGCCCCGTTCTTGCCGTTGGCGACGACCCAGGTGGCCGATGGTTTCTTCCGGACCGTTTCGGAGGCACCCATCCTGGAAGGGGCGGCCGCTCTCTCGAACGTGCCGACCACCGACCAATGGCACGATGCCGTCTGTCCGATTTGTGGTGGACTTCCCAGGCTGTCGGTCATCTCCGAGGAGTCGGGAGAGTTCATGGCAGGAGCGGCTCGCTATTTGGTCTGCGGCCGCTGCGTGACGGCCTGGGGATTCGCCCGGGCGACCTGCCCGAATTGTCGAGAGCACCATCCCCAGAAGCTCGGGGTCTTCACCAACCAGCGATGGCCCTGGGCCCGGGTCGACACCTGTGAGACTTGTGGGTCGTACATCAAGACCTTCGATCTCCGCCTGCCCGGGTCAAGAGACGTGGTTCCCATCGTCGACGATGTCGCCACCGTTCCTTTGGACCTCTGGGCCACCGACCACGGCTTCCATCCGTTGGTGCCCAGCCTTGACTCGATGCCATGACTAACTCGACGGAAAGGAGAATGAGATGACAGCAGTTAGTACCTCAAATCGGCGAGGATCGCTCGACCCGCCGGCGCGGCAGGCGTTTCGCATCCTCCATGTGGGATATGTCTTGTTACCGCTGATTGCCGGGGCCGACAAGTTTCTCGGCCTCCTGGCCGATTGGGAGGCCTATCTCGCCCCCGTTGTCCCCGACACGGTGGGAATGGACCCCGAAACCATCATGAGAATCGTCGGCGGAATCGAACTCGTCGCCGCCGTCCTGGTCTTGATCCGGCCGGGGATCGGAGGATATGTCGTCGCCGCCTGGCTGGCTCTGATCATCGTCAACCTTCTCGTCCTTGGCGACTTCTACGACGTCGCTTTGCGCGACTTCGGGCTGTTGCTTGGGGCCCTGGCCCTCGCTCGGCTGTCGACGGCGGCTGCTCGCCGATCCGGCTAACTACTACTGAGAGGCGGCCTTCATCGCGGGAGAGGAGTAGACCGCGAATACCCGGTCACCTTCGAGCCAATCTGTCAGGCCGTCTGCCTGGAGTTGTAGAACCTTTCTCGCCTGAGCTCCGGGATCGTCGATAAAAGCGAGCTTGACGACCCCGGCCTGATCCTGCACCCAACAACCGACGACCCGTCCATTCCACCAGACCGTGGTGCCGGCGTTGCCCGCGGAGTCGAAGAGCTCGGGCGCGTGCCGGCCCAGGTAGAAGTTGCGCTCCTTCCACCCCATAACGGTTGGGTCGAGGATCGGAAGGAGCGTTCCCCAATCGGCCTCGAAAGTGACCGCTTCGGCATCGTCGGGGAGAAGCCAGCCGTGGGCTCCACCATCGAGTGACACCTCGACTGCCGAGACGTCATTCAGGGCTTGCTTGACCGCCGACACGGTCGATCCCAGCCACCAGCGAAGGTCCTCGATGGTTCCGGGGCCAAAGGTCCCGAGCCAACGTCTGATCAGCTCGGCGTAACCCTCGCGCTCGGGCAGGCGACCGGGACTCTCCCCTAGCCAAGCTTCCATCGATGTCCAGCGCGGGCGCGAGATCCGCCAATGGCCTTGATTATGTCCCCGGGCGATCACACCCTCGGCCCCGAGTTGGGCCAGGACCCGGGGTCCGATCGAGAACTCCCCGCCCCATTTCTTACCCGGCGCCAGCTCGATCCGACTCGCTAATGCAGGAATCCGCTCAGCCAACTCGCGCGTCGATAGTTCCGCACCCGCGCCCAATACTGAGGCGACCGTGAGACGGGCGGCGTCGAGCCATGCCGCCCCATCCGTAGCCAACCCTGCCGACTCGACCTCTTTTCTCAGCCTTGCTCCGTTTTGCTGGGCCACGCGAGCGCTGGCGCTCCCGAGCGCGGCAGGCAGCAGATCCCGCGGGAAAACGAAAAGAGTGCGACGCATGGCGAGTTGCTTGATCAACAAGCGGTCGTCGTAGAGAGCGGCATCCACATCGGAGACCTTCAGGCCATCGACCCTCGCCATCAGCGAGAGATAGACCGACGCTGCCTCGGTGGCATGGAGGACGGTCATGGCCCGAACCGCAGCTTCAGCGTCTCCCGCCTTGAAGTCAGCCGCCAGGGCGTGCCGTTGGGCGATTCGAGCCCGCCGCTCGCCATCCGTGACATGACGCATCCGGCCCATTTTGGGCCGGTCGGGCCCGGCGTCTCGTTCTTGCGTAGATTTGGCCGCAAAAACAGGCCGAAATCTACGCAAGAATCAGCGGCCGACGCTGGGGCTCCGGCGTTCCATCACGACGACGTCGCGCCACACCCCGTTCGATTCTCCGAGCAGCTCCTGGGTACCGACTACGCGGAAACCCACCTTCTCATGGAGGGCGATGCTGGCTTCGTTCTCGGGGAAGACGGCCGTTTGAATGGTCCAGTAGCCAAGAGCTTCGCTTGTCTCGATCAGGGCTTCGAGTAGGCGCCGGCCGACGCCCTGCCTGGCAACCGTGGGATCGACGTAGATGCTGTGCTCGATGACCCCCCGGTAGCAAAAACGAGTCGAAACACGTTTGGCGGCGCTCCAGCCTATGACCCGACCTGCTACGGCGACGAGCCTCACGTTCGGGAGGTTGGTTGCGTCCCACACCTCCCAGGAGGGGGGTGCTGTCTCAAAGGTTGCGTTACCCCCCTCGATTCCGGCCCGGTAGATACGCTCGACGTCGGGCCAGTCGCCCGGCTCCATCGGCCTGATGGACAACCCGTTCACGGAGTCAGTTCAGGCAGCGGTGACGATGGGCAGAAGTTCGCTCGCTGCTTTCTGCAAGTGCTCGATGAAGGCGCCGACGGCCGGGCGATGATCGCCCGCCGGTCGGGTGAGGGCGACGATCCGCCTTCTCACCCCTGCGATGGGAATCCGCCGGAGGGTCGAAGGCATTCTGGTCAGGGTCAGCGCCGGCAGGATCGAGACCGCGTTGATCGAGTTGAGAAGCTCGAGGGTGACCCCGTAATCGTCGGTCTCAAAGCGAACATCGGGTTCGAACCCTGCGGCCCGGCTGATGTGGCGTACCGCTCGTCCGCAGTCGCACGACTCGAGCGACGCCGCAACCCAGGGCCACTCGGCTGCATCGGCCAGCTTCTTCACTCCCGAGTCCTTGGGAACCACTAGATACAGCGGTTCCTCCAGCACCTTGTGCTTGGTCAGCCCCCGATGAGCTCGATTGGTCACGTGCGTGTAGGCCTGATCGACTGCCACGTCGAGGGCACCCAGGCGGAGTTCGCGGGTGGCGTCGACGTGTCCCAATTCCGTCATGTGCAGATCCACGCGTGGATGGTCGATCGACATCGTCCTGATGGTCTCAGGGAGAAGGGTGGCCATCACGCTCTGGAGGGCACCAACCACGACCCGGCCCGCGACCTCTCCTGAGGCCTCCGAAACCGCGGTGGTGGCGCGCTCGACGGCGTCGAAGACCGCATGAGAATGAGAGACCAGGACCTTTCCCGCCGGGGTCAGCACCACATTGCGTCCTTGCCGCTCGAGGAGGGGGGTTTGAAGCTCCTCTTCGAGGATGGCGATCTGTTGGGAGACCGCCGAAGGGGTGTAGGCGAGGGCGTCGGCAGCCGCAGAAATTGTGCCTCTTTCGGCCACTTCGCGGAGAAAACGGAGACGTTTCAGATCGAGCATGATCGTGAAGTATAGCTACACAGTCGGTTAAGGATTATTCGCTAGACGTAAAACGTTTCATACCTCAGAATGCTTGTTATGGAACTCTTAGTCGTACTCTCATTGATCGTCCTGCTCGGATTGGCAGCCGCTATCGCCGGAGTCGACAGCCGGGACGGAGCCGACTGGCGCCAGTCGCGACGTGTCGATCTCGCAACCAGCGGATGGCGAGCCCGGACCTAACAACGGACCTAACTAGGCGTAATCGGTGCGAAAACCGGCGTACCTCTCCACCCGGCGAATGTGGTCGGGGCCGCGGTTAAAGCGCCTGCCGATCTCGTCGTAGCTGAGGCCCTCGCCCCGCATCGCCAGTACTCGTCGCTCGATCGGTCGGAGCCCATCCGGCCGATCGAGTTCTATTTCGCGGGGAATCTCGGTCCAGGACAGGACCCGCTCGACATGCTGGGGGCTGCGTCGGAATCGACGGGCAATCTCATCGACTTCGACCCCATCGGCGCGAAGCGCCATCATCCGCCTCTCGACAGGTCGCAGGCGCGAAGTCATTTAGCGACGCTACCACCCATCCCACTATTAAACGCGACCCTGGGTCGCTAGGGCCGCTGTAGCGCCTTACCCGCCCACAGAAAGGGAGGCGGGTGCCAAACTGGTTGGCCGTGACTGGCCAATCTTGACCACCGACACCGCGACGCCCGATCTTCTCGCCGAGGCCCGGGCGGCCCTGGGTCGCCACGATTGGGGGCAGGCATACGACCTCTTTACCCAGGTCGATGCCACTGACGGGCTAAGTCCGGCCGACCTCGAGACCCTGGCCGGGGTGGCCTGGTTTTCTGGCCGGGGCGTCGAGTCACTCACTCTCACCGAAAAGGCCTTCCACGCCCATTTTGCCGCCGGCGACAAGGTGCGGGCTGCCTATGTGGCTTTCCAACTCGCCACGCAGTTCGGCCTCCGCAGCAAGAACTCGATCGCAGCCGCCTGGCTTCGGAAGGGCGACCAACTACTTGTCGACGAGCCGGAAGGATACGCCCACGGTTATCAGCGGCTCGTTCTCGGTTACCTGGCGCAGGCCCGCGGTGAGCCGGAGGCAACCATCGAGCAAGCGGAGCGGGCGGTGGCCATCGCCGAGAGATTTGGCAACGCCGACCTTCGGGCCGAGGCACTGACGCTGCTCGGCCGGATCCGCATCGCTCAAGGGGCCACCGCCGAGGGGTTTGCCAATTTGGAAGAGGCGGCCGCGTCCGCCGTCAGCGGCGAGCTCACTCCGTTCAACGCCGGCGTCACCTATTGCGTGCTCATCTCCGCCTGCCGCGATCTCACCGATTATCAGCGAGCCAGCGAGTGGACCGCGGAGACTGAGCGCTGGTGCGAGAGCCAGTCGGTGCCGGGATTTCCGGGCATTTGCCGCATCCACCGCGCCGAGGTCGTCGCCCTACACGGAGGTTGGGAAAAGGCCGAGGCAGAGCTGGAGAAGGCAACCGAGGAGCTCAAGGCTTACGACGCAGTACCGCCGATGGCCGACGGCTATTACGCCCTCGGAGAGATCAGGCGTCGGCGCGGAGATCTGGCCGGGGCCGAAGCCGCGCTGGCCGAGGCCCATGACCTCGGGCACAGTCCTTACCCGGCCCTGGCCCTCATCAGGCTTGCCCAGGGGAAAGCGAAAGCCGCCGCCCAATCGATCAACGGCGCCCTCGCCGATGAGACTTGGGATCAGCTTTCGCGATCGCGACTGTTGCCCGCCCAGGTGGAGATCCTCGTCGCCACGGGAGATTTGAGCGACGCCCGGAAAGGTGCAGAGGAGTTCACCGAGCTGGTGGCCAACCGGCAGTCTCCTGCCCTCGGCGCCGCCGTTGATGAGGCCTGGGGAAGAGTGCTGCTGGCCGAGGGAAACCTCACCGAAGCTCTGCGCAGGCTGCGGGCGGCGATCAAGGGATGGCGGGAGGTGAAGGCCCCATACGAGGTGGCCGTTGACCAAGTCCTAGTGGCGACCGCCCTCAGATCGACCGGCGACCATGACGGAGCGGACCTCGAATTGGAGGCAGCGCATAAGGCCTTCGCCGAGCTCGGCGCCCAGCACGACCTGGCCGTCACCGAACGTCTGATTTCATCGGCCGCATCGCGGCGGGGAGCAGCGGAAGAAGTCAGCAAAACCTTCATGTTCACCGACATCGAGAACTCGACCAACCTGGCCGGCCTTCTTCGCGGCCGGGAATGGGAGCAGTTACTCGCCTGGCACGATGAGACCCTGCAACGTCTCATCCACCGTCATCGAGGCGAGGTGGTGAGCCATACCGGAGACGGCTTCTTTGTCGTCTTCGATTCGGCGAGCGATGCCATCGACAGTGCGGTTGCCATCCAGCGGGCCCTGGCCGAGCACCGCCAGATGGCCGGATTCGCGTTGTCGGTTCGTATTGGCCTTCACACCGCCGAGGCCACTCGCCACAACGACAACTACAGCGGACAGGGAGTGCACATCGCCGCTCGGGTTGCGGCATTGGCCACCGGCGGTGAGATCGTGGCTTCAATCCAATCTTTGCCCCCAGGGGTAGATATTGGCGAGAGTCGAGAGGCATCACTCAAGGGAGTGGAGACTCCGATCGAGGTGGCCTCGGTGATCTGGAGCGATTAGCGCCGGACCGATGTAGCTAGGCGTTTTGATTCATCGGCCACCGGCAGTTCGGGTTCGGGTTCAGATGAGTCCGACATCCACTCTCGGACCACTTCTTTCAGCCGGTTGAGCTCGATCGGGAACTGAGTCGAGAACATCTCCTTGAGCATCTTGAAGCCGGCTGCCGCCGCCTTGCCTTTGGGTTGCAGGAAGCGATCGTGAACCGTAGTTCCCCCCTCGGTTGGTTCCACTTCGTGGGTCGAGATGATGCTGAGGCCCCCCGGCACCGTCGCTCTTGACGTGTAGTAGTGGGGAGGGCGCCAATCCAAGAACTCTTGCAGGATCACGTCTTCCCCGTGCATGCAATGGTTGAGAGTGCCGGCTCGTCGCCGACCGCTCGGGTCTTGTTGCTCGATACTGGTGATTCCCTCTGACCACTTGGGTCGGAGCAATGGCGAGGAGATGAATTCCCACACCAGCTCGGGCGGGGCGGGAACGAAGCCGGAAAGCGAGAGCGCAGCCTCGCTCTCGTCGACGTAGACCCGCTTTCGATCGCGATATGACCTCCACGCCGCCTCCAAATCAGTGACCCAGCCACCGACCTCTCCGATGTGCTCGAACTCTTCGGAGTGGCGCCGGAAACCGAGCTGATCAGGATCGAGCGTCGTCTTGGCCAAACAAGCGTCGGTGATGAACAGATAGGCCGGCTCCGCAATCGAGTTCTTGAGGAGTCGGTGAACCAGAATCACGTCGCTTCCCACCAGTTCGGAGCGCCCGGCGATCTTCTGGGTGGCGACTTGACCGTGATGAGCCACCAGCTTCAGATTGAGCGACGGGATCAGAATGCAGGCGTTGCATGCGCACGTGGTGGCCTGTCGGATCGAAAGCAGACGATTACGAAAGTCGAAATAGCACCCCTCAGCCGTGTCGAGGAGCAGCGATCCATCGACCTCATCGGTAATGGCGAAGGCAAAGGCGGCGTCGCCCTCGAGCTTGGAGAGCTTGAAAAGCGGTCTTAGTCCCTTGACGACCGTGTTCATCAGGTCAGCCAGGATGTCTTGAGCGTGATCGAGCTCGACTCCGGCTAGATAGGAGGTGTAGCCGGAGATATCGGCGATGATCAGACAGGCTGGGTCGGTAGCAGCCACGGCCCAGCGATGGTATCTGTAGGAAGAAGGTTTTGGACCACAGTCACCACCATCAACACCAGGAACACCAGGAACGCCCGGGACATGACCAGCACGCCGGTCACAGCGTGGCCATGTTTCGGGACCGCTTCTGGGCATGCCTGGCGCTGACCGTCCCAGTTATTTTGTGGAGCGAGATGCCCCAGCAATGGCTGGGATACACCGCGCCACGTTTCCCCGGTTCCGCACTGATTGCCCCGCTCTTGGGAACGGCCATCTTCCTCTATGGGGGCTTGCCATTTCTCAGAGGAGCGATTCGTGAGATCCAAGCCCGCCAGCCAGGAATGATGCTCTTGATCGGGATGGCGATCATCGTCGCCTTTATCGCTTCCGCGGCCACGACCCTTGGCTTTTTCGGCCTCGAGTTCTGGTGGGAACTGGCCGCCCTCATCACCATCATGCTCCTCGGCCACTGGATGGAGATGCGTGCCATCGGCCAGGCGCGGGGAGCCCTTGGTGCTCTGGCGGAGCTGTTACCCGACGAGGCCGAGCGCATGACCGACGCCGGTTCCGAGACGGTTCCAGTTTCAGAGCTAGGCGTTGGCGATGTCGTGTTGGTCCGGCCCGGAGGACGGATTCCGGCCGATGGAGAGATCGTTGCTGGCGAGGTCGAGGTCGACGAGTCGATGGTCACCGGTGAATCTCGACCGGTCTCGAAATCAGAGGGCGACCGGGTGGTCGCTGGAACCGTTGCCACAGATTCGGCAATACGTCTGCGAATCGACGCCGTTGGTGAAAAAACTGCTCTAGCTGGCATCGAGCGACTGGTGGCAGAGGCCCAGAGCTCTCGCTCGCGGGCTCAGGTATTGGCCGATCGGGCTGCCGCCCTTCTCTTCTACGTCGCCATCGGGGCGGCGATCTTCACCGTGATCGGATGGCTGACAGCGGGGCAACCCAACGAAGCAGTCGTGCGGACCGTCGCTGTCCTCGTCATTGCCTGTCCCCATGCCCTGGGGCTGGCGATCCCACTGGTCATCGCCATCTCGACCAGCCTGGCGGCTCGCAACGGAATCCTCGTCAAGGACCGGCTGGCACTGGAGCGAATGCGCAAGGTCGACGTGGTCCTCTTCGACAAGACCGGCACCTTGACAAAGGGTCAACATGCGGTGCGCGATGTCTTCGCGGTCGATGGCGATACCGATCGACTGCTGGCATTGGCAGGGGCGGTCGAGTCCGACTCCGAGCATCCGCTGGCGCGAGCAGTCGTGGCCGCCGCCAGGCAGCGGGGCGAGGTGCCGGTGGCGACCGGCTTTCGGGCGATGAGCGGCCGCGGTGTCGAAGCCCAGGTCGGAGAAGCCCGGGTGGCGGTGGGGGGCCCTGCCCTGCTGGCCGAACGCAACCTCGACCGGCCGGCGTCAGTGGAGGCCACGACGAAGGCGTGGTCGGAGCGCGGGGCAGGCATTCTCTATGTAGTTACCGACGACCAGGTGAGGGGGGCGTTGTCGCTGGAGGACGAGATTCGTCCGGAATCGGTGGAGGCAGTGAGAAAGCTCCACCAACTGGGCGTCCAGGTCGCGTTGATCACCGGCGATGCCCGGCAGGTGGCGGACGCGGTTGGGGCCGACCTGGGGATCGACCAGGTGCTCTCCGAAGTCCTGCCCGAAGACAAGCACTCACGGGTGGCCGAACTGCAGAAAAAAGGTTCGATCGTGGCGATGGTGGGCGATGGGGTCAACGATGCTCCGGCTCTGGCCCAAGCTGATGTCGGCATAGCGATCGGGGCAGGGACCGATGTCGCCATCGAGTCGGCTGGAATCATTCTTGCCACCGACGATCCGCGGGCGGTAGTTGGTGTCCGGCGTCTCTCGCAGGCGGGATATCGCAAAATGGTTCAGAACTTGGTCTGGGCCACCGGCTACAACGTGGCGGCGATACCCCTCGCCGCCGGTGCTTTGGCTTGGGCCGGGATCGTGCTGGCTCCGGCCGCAGCGGCGGTGCTGATGAGCGCCTCCACTGTCATCGTCGCCATCAACGCCCAGTTGCTACGAGGCCTGGATCTTCGCCCGGATCTCGATAGTCGTTAGCGTTAAACAATGAAGCAGCCGGGTATGTCACCCGGTGACCAAAAGGAGGCTTCCTTGTTTCCGACGGGTGATGACCAGGTTCCGGGCAAGGGCCTTGGCGTTGTCACGGTGGTCCTCATCGCCCTAAACGTTCTGGTCTTCCTCTTCCTCCAGGGTGCCGGTGCGAACGAGACCTTCACCTACGGCTACGCGGCAGTACCGCTCGAGATCACCACCGGCGATGACCTGACCGCGGAGCAAGTCATCGAGACCTCGCAGGGACCAGTCGAAGTCCCACAAGAGCCCGGACCCAACCCGATTTATCTCACCCTTCTCACCAGCATGTTCATGCATGCCGGATGGCTCCACCTCATCGGCAACATGGTCTTCCTGTGGGTGTTCGGAGACAACGTCGAGCATGCCATCAGTCGCGGCCTCTACGTGATCTTTTATCTGTTGGCAGGATTGGTTGCCGCCCTTGCCCAGATCCTCATCAACCCCGACTCTCCGATTCCCACCCTGGGCGCCTCCGGTGCCGTCTCCGGTGTCTTGGGCGCCTACCTGGTGCTCTTCCCACGCAACCGGGTCCGGGTCATGATCGGACTCCGCCCGGCGCTCCTCCCCGCCATCGCCGTGATCGGCATGTGGGCGGTCTTCCAGTTCATCAATGGCATCGGCGCCTTCGCCGTCTCGGAGGAAACCACCGGGGGCGTCGCTTACATGGCCCACATCGGGGGCTTCGTCATCGGACTGATCGCCGGCGCCCTGGCCAGGGGCGCGGGTGCCCACGAGGTGGGCTCGAGGGTTACCTAGCCGCGGCCTGGCCGTCTCGCCAGGCCAGCCAATCGTGACCGGGGGAGAGGTCCCAGCGAGGGCCATTGAATCCGAGGGTGAATTGGGTGAAGCCCATTTCGACGTAGGTGGGGGCATCTTTGGCCAGGAAGCGGTCGAGGTCTGTGGGCTCGACTCCCAGGCCCCATTCGATCTCCCCGGGATCGCGTCCCAGCTCTGCGCACCAGCGCCGCAGAGCATCGATTTTGGGCTCCATCTCGGTCGGATCGTCAGGAAATCCTCCGTGCCAGGAGTCGGCGTGCTCGGCCACGATCCGAAGGGTCTTCTTCAATCCACCTCCCGCCACCAGCACCGGCAACGGTCGGATCGGTGGTGGATTCAATTTCTCCCATCGGGCTTTGATGCGAGGCAGGCTCGTTGCCAGATCATCGAGCCGACTGCCCGCGGTCCCGAAGTCATATCCGTACTCGGCGTAGTCCCGTCGAAACCAACCCGAGCCGATGCCGAAGACCAGGCGGCCATCGGAGATGTGATCAACCGTCCGAGCCATATCTGCCAGGAGGTCTGGGTTGCGGTAGGAATTACAGGTAACCAGAGCACCCAATTCCACCCGCGAGGTCTGCGCCGCCCATGCCGCCAGCAACGACCAGCATTCGAAATGAGTCCCGTCGCGCTCGCCGTAAAGCGGGAAGAAGTGGTCCCAGGTGTAAAGCAGGTCGAATCCCATCTCTTCAACCAGGTCCACCGTTGTCCGGAGCCGGGGGTAATCGCCGTGTTGGGGGTGAAGCTGCGCTGCGATCCGAATCGGCCGACCGGTCTGTGTCATTGCGATCGTTGCCGCAGGATGAGGCTCGAGTCGCCGAACTCGTGCCAGAGGTAATCGGTCTCTAGCGCCGCCTCATACATCTGTCGAGCACCGTCACTCCCGGCAACGCTCTCGATGATCGAAAGATGGCTTGCTCCCGGCTCGTGCCAGCCGGTGATGAGACCGTCGATCGTTCGCACGCCGCCGGCGGGGCCTACGACGAGGTCCGTGTAACCCTCCGCGGCCCGCAGGCTGCCATCCTCATTACCTGCGCTCTCGAGGGCGCGAAGAACTGTCGTGCCGACGGCGATGGCTCTTCCTCCCTGAGCTCGAAGCTCATTAATGACTGCGGCTGCCGGGGCGGAAACCCGAAACCATTCGGGGCCGGGAAGCTCACCGGTTTCGAACGACGAAACCCCGCTATGCAGCACCACCGAGACCAAAGTCACACCCGCCGCGGCCAGGTGGGAAAGGATCTCGTGAGTGAACGGCCGACCGGCGCTCGGCATTTCGGCGCTCCCTGGCTCGGTGGCGTAAACCGTTTGATAGTCCTCGAGAGGCCAGGGTTCGCCGCCCTCGCCGTAGCGAATCGGCTTGCCGTGCCGGTCGAGGTATTGAGACAAGGCGAGAGGCAGCTCGAGGCTCGCTCTCCAGAGCCGAGGGGTGCGGAGATCCTGAGCCAGGAGGTGGATCGATCCTCCCCCATCGAGATCGAGGGTCTGGGGATCGAGAGCCGGACCGGGAGCACTGCCGACGCCCCGCGGGATTCGCACCTCCACGCTCCAGAGTCCGTCCGGTTGGGCAACCGAGAGATGAACACGCAGCGGGGTCCCAGCATGGGTGTGGGCATCCAGGGCGTATGCCATCGTCGACGACACGTTGATGACGAGGGCATCACCCTCTCCTAGATGATCCCCGATACGCCGAAAATGAGTATGCAACGGCGGACCCAAGGGAGCGCGGAAGACCATGAGACGAACGTCGTCCCGGCCCGACCCCCGGACCTCAGGGGGCGCCGAGGCCACCTGAGCTGGGGGGAGCGCGAAGTTGAACGCGGTGCCGACGCTCATTGGGTGGGCACCAGGTCGCGGGCCGCATAGCGACCCGAGGGTCGGTCCGACTCGATCAGGTTCATGAGGCCAGGGACACTCTCTTCCGGAGGGGGACGGTCGGAGATGTCCTCACCGGGGTAGGCCTCTTGATGCATCCGGGTGTTCATGTCGCCGGGATCGACCCAGTAGACCCGAACCTGACTTTCCTCGGCGGCGAGGATCCGTGACATCTGCTCGAGGGCGGCCTTCGAGGAGCCATACCCACCCCATCCCTCGTATGCCTCCAAAGCGGCGTCGGAGGTGATGTTGATCACGGTCCCCTGCGACTGACGCAGGAGGGGGAGGGCCAGCTGGATCATCCCCAGGGGGGCGATGACGTTTGTCCGATAGACCTGCTCGAGGATGTCAAGGGGATATTCCGCCAGGGCCGGTTGAGGGCTGGGCCCCAGGATCGAGGCGTTGTTCACCAAGAGGTTGAGCTGCCCGTCCGCGGCCTCGACCAAGCGGCGGCGATGATCGGCTTCCGAAACGTCACCGGGGACGGCCACCACCTTGGTGAGCTCGGCTAGTTCGGCGCGAGTTTGTTCGAGATCGTCAAGCCCGCGGGCGTCGATGACCAACCGGTAGGCGTCGTGGGCAAGCCTGCGCGCTAGTGCAAGCCCGAGGCCACGGGAGGCGCCGGTGATGATCGCTACGCGGACCTGGCTGGTGGTCACAGGTTTCAACTTACAACTTCAAGCTAACTTTAAGTCAAGACCTAAAATTCTCGAATGGGTGCCTTACCGGAAACGATCACCATTGGCGAGCTGGCGACGCGCAGTGGAACTTCAACTTCGGCCCTTCGCTTCTATGAGAGCAAGGGCTTGATCGATTCGGAACGGACCGACGGCAACCAGCGCCGCTATCACCGTTCCACGCTCCGTCGCATTGCCACGATCCGCGCTGCTCAGGCAGTGGGACTGACCCTAGAGGAGATCTCCTCGGCTTTGGCCACCCTGCCCCGGCATCGAACGGCGGGCCGGGCCGACTGGGAGCGATTGTCGAAGAACTGGAGGCGGCGTCTCGACATCCAGATCGAGCGCCTGGAGGTGCTGCGGGACACGCTGACTGGGTGCATCGGCTGCGGTTGCCTTTCCTTGGGCACCTGCCAGCTGGTGAACTACGGTGACCGCCAGGCGGCCAACGGACCCGGTGCCCCCGGGCTCAGGGTCGACTAACTGCCGGCAGGTTTGCGCCAGAAGAGCGCCAGTTGAACCAGCCCGGCGACGATCCCGCCGATGGCGATCAGAAAGCCGACCGTCCCGGCCCAATCGATTCCGAGCAGATCATCGAGGGAGATCGATCCCGGCCCCAGCCACGCCACCACAAACGCAGCCGTGCCGAGCACGTTTACGTATTCCCAGCCCTCGCCCTTGTTGAAGGTGAAGAAGCCGTTGAAGCGGTGGACCGCGCCCGCCGCGGTCACCATCGTCGCTACCACTACCGCCGCCGCGATCGGGGTCAGGAGCCCTACCACCAAACCAGCTCCGGCCGCCAGCTCCGTGAACGCAGCGAGGCGAGCTTGCAACGGAGCCATTTTGAACCCCACCCGCTCAAACCAGGCGGCGGTGCCTTCCTGGGTCCGGGCGTGCCGGACGCCGTGGGCAAAGAAGGACAGACCCACTACCACCCGCAGAAACAGCATGGCACCGTCGAGCGCCGTCATCTCTTAGACGTTATCGGTTCCCAAGCCTTTAGCCTCGGAAGCTTGCTCACCCTTGCCGAATGTCGAATCGCTGACGAGGCCGATCCGCTCGCCGATCGACGCGCCTTCTTTGATCTACCTGCCGACCTCATCTACCTCGATGGGAACTCACTCGGCCCCCCGACGCAGAATGTTCGACATGGCGTCGAGCAAGTGCTCTCGGACTGGCGCAGTCGTCTGATCTCTGGTTGGTGGGACAGCGGTTGGGTAGACCTGCCTCGCATCGCCGGTGCCAGGCTGGAGCCCATCGTCGGGGCCGACCCGGGCTCGATCGTCTGCAGCGATTCGACATCGGTGAACCTATTCAAGGCAGTGACCGCGATGTGTGGCCTGTCCTCAGGCGACATTCTCACCGACGTTGGCAACTTTCCATCATGTCTTTACATCCTCGAAACCATCGCCCGCCAGCAGCACCGGAGGCTGAGGGTGGTCGATCCAAATGAGGTACTAGCCAATATCGATAGCGATGTCGGCGTGGTCTCGTTGACTCAGGTCGACTTTCGCAGCGGGCGCCTTCACGACATGGAGGAGGTCACGCGGCGCGCGGGTGCGCTCGGAGCGATGACCGTATGGGACCTGTCTCACTCGGCGGGAGTCATCCCCATCGAGCTCGCCCGCTGGGAGGTCGATGCCGCCGTCGGGTGTGGTTACAAATATCTCAACGGAGGTCCGGGGGCTCCGGCCTACATCTACATCTCGCCGCGACACGCCGATGAAGTGGTCAACCCGATCAATGGCTGGTTCTCTCATCGCTCTCCGTTCGATTTCTCGACCGAATTCGTTCCCGCCGAAGGTATCGATCGCATGAGAGCCGGAACGCCGGACGTCATCTCGATGGCCGCTCTCAACGAGGCGCTTAAAGCTTATGAAGCGATCAGTGTCGAGCAGGTGAGGGAGAAGTCAGTTGCCCTCACGGCCTTGTTCATCGACATCATCGATCGTGAAGTGGGATGCGAGGTGCTGACACCACGAGAACCACAGCAGCGGGGCAGCCAGGTGAGCCTCAAGACCCCACAGGCAGAGAAGCTCATCTCGGCGCTCTCCAACGAAGGAGTGATCGGTGACTTTCGGCCGCCCGATGTCGCCCGCTTCGGATTCTCCCCGCTCTATATCCGCTATCAGGATGTATGGCGGGCAACGGCGGCCATCAAATCGATCCTTGCCCGTCTTTAGGCGAGGAAACCGCGGGCGGCGTCGAAGACCAGCCAGAGGCCGATCAGAGTGACGGCGAGTCCGCCGAACTGGGGCACTCGCAGCTGCCACGTCTGTCGCCAGCGCCCGGAACTGATTCTGGTCCACCCCCACTTCTGTGCACCAACGGCGAGGAGGCCGGCTCCGATAAGGCTGACCGACATTCCCAGACCGAACCCCGCCACCAGAAGCAGTCCCCACCAAGCTGCTCCCTGAGCTACCGCCCCCAGCAACAGCACCACCGCGGAGGCGGAAGGAACTAGCCCTCCTGCCAGCCCCAGGGCAGCGAGCGAGCGCCATTCGGGCCGTGCAACGTCGTCTCCCTCATGGTGGTGAGGGTGGTGATGATCGTGCTCGTGGGCATGGTCGTGATCGTGTGGATGATGATGCTTCCGATCCCGCCGTACCGCTCGGACCAGCATCACCGCCCCGATCGAAGTCACGATCGAGGCCGAGATCAACGAGAGCCACGGATAGACCGACTCGGGCTGGAACGCGGAGGTGGTGAGCGCCGTCACCAGTCCCAAGAGGCCAACCCCCAGGGTGTGGGATAGAGCGACGCTCAACCCCAACCCCACTGCGGTGCGGGGTCCACCCCGACGACCAACCAGATAGGCCGCCATCAGCGTCTTGCCATGGCCTGGAGCGAGGGCATGTCCAGCCCCGAGAGCGAGGGCGGCCAGCAATGCCACCGCGCCGGAGCCTCCTACGACGCCGCGGCCGATTCGTTCGACCAACGGAGGGCTTATGGCACTTGTCGAGGACACCGTCCCCATCGACCCCTCACCAGGTCCGAAGGAGATCCATCCCGATCGCTCTTCGCGGGTGGGCCCGTCCGGATAGGCGGTAAGTATCCCGGAGGGGCTGGCCTTTGGCAGAGTCGTTCGGATTGCCAGGCCCTGACTAGTGGCGACGATCTCCGACCATCCCAACCTATCGACATACACCCGATTCTCCACCTGCAAATCGCCGTGGTTTTCGGAGAGCGCGGCCCCGAACCGACATTCGATACGCAGCGTGTCGAGGCCACCTTGCCCGGCCGGGAAAGTGAGATCGGCGCCTCGGCTTTCAAGAGCCAGTACCGAGGTTTCGAGCCGGAGAATGATCTCGGGGCGAAAGCCGTCGCATGCGGCCGCCGCGTACTCATTGCCTTCCGTCGCGCCCACGATGCCGTCCCCGTTCCGGTCCATGGCCCGCTTTTCTCGGAAGGCGGGGATCTCGGCCATGTCGACCACCAATGAGAGATTCAGCCAGCCCGGACTGAAGAGGAAACCGAGGTGAACGTTGGTGGTGAAGTTGCCCAGGGGATGGGCACGGGCGGTGCCGGTCATCAGCGCCAAAGCGACCGTTGTCAGGACGAGAAGACGAGGGCGCACCCGGCGAAGCGCCACTTGCCGCCCGCCGCCTATTTCAAGACCTCGATCCCGTGACACCCGACCCATCGAAGGTGGTTCGTTTTCGGAATCGTCCCGGATTGGTAGCCATTTTGAAAAGTGAGCAATCCGTGGCGAGTCGGACTCCGAAACCGATGTGGAAGCGTCCGACAGAAGGAGAAAAAGAACATGCGGGAGCTTTTCAGAAAGGTGCCGATCCTGGTCCCAATCGCCGCCCTGGCGATCGGGCTGGCAGCAGGCCCGGCGAGCTTGCTGGCGGCCGACCATCTCGACGCCCCGGGGCTGACACCGCCCGGAGGCGATTCCCGGCTGGACATCAACGATGTCTACGCCTTTCAGTCGCCTGCCGATCCCGACCAGGCGGTCTTGATCATGACCACCAACCCGGCCGCCGGAGCGCTGACCGGGCAGCTGGGTTTCCACCCAGATGCGACCTATGAATTCTTGGCCGACAGCGACGGCGACGCCAAGCCCGACAACTGGGCCCGCTTCAACTTCGATCCGGCCGACTCGGGCGGTCAGCAGGCATACCGGCTCAAGGTCAAGGGCAACGGACCAAACCTCCGCGGTGTTACGGGTCAAACCATCGACCTCGATGGTGAAGTAAAAGTCACCGCCGGAACCTTTGATGATCCGTTCTTCTTCGACCTGGTCAACTTCCTGGCGGCCGATTTCGCTTGCTCTCCTGGAGATGGAGACACCAGCAACTTCTTCCTCGGGCTCAACACGCAGGCAATCGCCTTCGAGTTCCCCCGCGAGGAGCTATCGGGGACGGTTGGAGTCTGGGCGCGAACCATGCTCGGAGATCAGCAGATCGACCGCATGGGACGACCGGCGATCAACACCGTATTCATCCCCAACAACATCTTCGAACCTGCCGGCTCGGAGCCATCACAGAGGAACGCCTTCAACAGCGGCAAGCCGCAGCACGATCAGCGCGACTTCCGCGGCGAAGTAGAAGACACGCTCGAGATCTTCTACGGCGCGGGCAATCCGACGGTCGATGCCCTCACCGACATCCTTCTGCCCGATGTGTTGACGGTTGATTTCGGTTCGACAACTGGATTTCTCAACGGCCGGAGGCTGGCCGACGACGTCATCGATGCCGAGCTCGGGCTCGTGACCAACGGCGCCGTCACCACCGACTGTGTAGGGAACGATTCCGCCTTCAGCGGGACCTTCCCCTACCTGGCCGCAAAGAACTAGGAATGAGGGATAGAGCGGCTCTCGAGCCGCTCTATCCCTAGGAGAGAATTTTGAGACTGCGACTTCTGATCGTTGGGTTGGTGGGAACGGTGGCTCTGGTGGGTCCCGGCCTGATGCCAGCTGGGCACGACCCGAGCTACCCGACCGGCGAGAATCCGGTGCCCGACACCGTCGCTGCCCTGATGCTCTTCCAAGAGCGCGCAGACCAGGATCCCAACGCCATCAATCTCACCTTGCTGGCACAGCTCCACGTCCGGCGGAGCCGTGAGACGGGAAATGTGGCCGAACTGGCCTCGGCCGAGAGTGCGGCGAGGGACGCCCTCGCCCAGCAGCCCAGATACGGGCCAGCAATGCTCACTCTGGCCTCGGTCTTGGCGGGCCAGCATCGCTTCGACGAAGCACTCACCGCCGCCCGACAGGCGCAGCAACTCGACCCCCGACTCGGGGCATTGGGCCTAGTCGGAGATGTCCTGATCGCCACCGGCGATTACGAGGGCGCCAGGGATGCCTACTCGCAACTAGCCAGCGCCGGCGGCTCGCCCGGTCTCCGGGCCCGTTGGGCTCACCTGGATGAGTTGGAGGGAGACCTCGAGGGGGCGATCCGTCAAACTGAACGAGCGGCCGCCGCCGGGCTCGAGCAGGGCGGAGTGGGCGAGGAGGCCGCTTGGTATCAGGTTCGCCTGGGTGACCTCAATTTCACTGTTGGAAGATTGGCAGAGAGCGATCGCCGTTACCGGGCGGGGCTGGATCTCCTCCCCGATTATTGGCCGGCGCTGGCGGGACGGGGCAAAGTCAGCGCCGCCCGCGGCGACCTTCCCCAGGCGATCGAGTTCTACCAGTCGGCGGCCGCCAAGGTCCCACGCCCGGAGGTGATGATCGCCTTGGGCGATCTCTACACCATTACCGGCGAGCTCGATTTGGCTCGCGATAGCTATGCCACGGTCGAAGTCATCTCCCAGCTTGCGGAGGGTGTGTACGACCGCAACCTGGCCCTCTACGAAGCCGAGCACGGCGATCCTGAAATTGCTTTGGTTTTGGCTCAGAGGGGCCTGGAGGAGCGACGGGACGTTTACGGCTACGACACGATGGCCTGGGCTCTTTACAAATCGGGCCGCTTCACCGAAAGCCGCGAGGCTATGAATCGGGCGCTATCGCTCGGAACTCGCGACCCACAGTTGCTGTTTCATTCCGGCGCCATCTCCCTCGCCTTGGGAGACAAGTCAAACGCCGTCACCGACCTCGCCGCGGCTCTGGCGCTCAATCCCCACTTTCACCCCCGTTACGCCGCCGAAGCTGCGGAGATGCTGGCGGAGGCGCGCTCCTAGCTGATTGGCATGACGGGGGAGAGGCCAACGACCCGGGAGATAGCGAATTCACCCTCCACCCGTTCGGGGATGAGCTGAGCCTTGCCGGTCTGGGTGCCCATCACCAGGTCGACGACGAGAGCTTTTCCGGCAACGCCGGTGTCGTCGAGGACGGTCAATGTCCCCGTCCATGTTCCGGCTTCCTCATCGTCAGCAACCTCAGCCGTTCCGACCGTGAGCAATACGCCGTCAAGGGTGATGCGAACCGGTCCCGAGTAGTTCATTGAGGGACGTTTTTATCAGGTAGGTCGCCTGTTGTACGGGAGAGGAGGGAACGTTCGCCCGGTGGAGCGAAGTGATCATCTCTTCTTGCTCCGGACTTGCGGGAGGGTCGTCGAGCGCAGCACGAGATCGCGCCGATAGAGATTGTGAGTTTCCCGGACTCGACGGTCGGCCTCAGATCGCAACCGTTCGGTCTCTTCCAGGAGCCGGGTCACCTCGGCGCGCAGGGCCTCGATTTCCTTGCTAAGACTCAGCACCTGTCGGACTCCTTCAAGGTTGAGACCGCGGGCGGTCAGTTCGTTGATGAGGGTGAGGCGGTCGACATCGGCCTGCGAATAGCGGCGGGTCCCCCCCGGCGTTCGGTACGGTTCCACCAGGCCCTTGCGCTCGTAGATTCGAAGAGTCTGGGGATGCATGCCCGCCATTTCGGCGGCAACCGAGATGACGTACAGGGCCGCAGCCTTGCGCTCTTTCATGGGGCCGTCTCTTGCCGGCTCCGGAGGTGGCCACGGAGGTCGTCGTCATCGATAGCTGCCAGCTCCTCGAGAAGCCGCTTTTCCTCCCGGGAGATCTTGGCCGGCACGACCACTTCGACCTTGGCATAGAGGTCACCGGTTTGCCGCCGCCCAGCGCTCACTCCTCGCCCTTTTACCCGAAATGTCTTGCCGGAGGGCGTGCCGGCCGGAACCTTGATCGAAACCTTGCCGTTGAGAGTTGGCACCTCAAGGGTGGTGCCGAGCGTCGCCTCGGTGTAGCTAATCGGAACCGTGATGTGGAGATCGTCTCCTTTGCGCTTGAACAGGGGGTGGCCCGAGACATGGACCTTCACCAGCAGATCCCCCGGAGGTCCGCCGTTGGTTCCGGGCGCACCCTTGCCCGCCAGGCGGACGGTGGCCCCATCTTTGATCCCCGGCGGGATCCGGACCTTGATGGTGCGACTGCGAACCTCGGTTCCCCGTCCCCGGCACTGGCTGCATGGATGGGTGATCAATCGGCCGCTACCGCCACACTGGGGGCAGGGCTGGCTGAATGAGAAGACCCCCTGATTCTGCGCCACGACGCCATCCCCACCGCAAGTCGGGCAGACATCGATGGCCGAACCCGGTTCCGCTCCAGAGCCGCCGCAGCGACTGCACGGGGCCTCACCTCGCAGTTCAACACTGGTGATGAGCCCGTCGATGGCATCATCAAAAGAGATGTTGAGATCGGCGGTGGTGTCCCTTCCCTTCTGAGGGCCCGCTCTTCCACGGGCTCCGCCGAATCCGAAGAGGTCTCCGAACCCGCCGAGAATGTCGCCCAGATCTTCAACCCGTACTCGTTGGCCACCGCCACCGAAGCCGCGTCCACCAGGCCCGCCGTAATTTCTGAAGGCGCCCGATTCCACCAGGCGGCGCAGTTCGTCGTACTCCTTGCGCTGCTCCGCATCCGAAAGTACGCCGTAAGCCTCCGAGATCTGCTTGAACTTCTCTTCGGCGGCGCTGTCTCCGGGGTTGGCGTCGGGATGGAATTTCTGCGCCAACTTGCGATAGGCGCGCTTGATCTCCTCGGTCGAGGCCGAGTTCGAGATCCCCAAGATCTGATAGAAGTCCTTGTCAACCCAGTCGCGATTCAAAGATTCATTCCTTGCGGGGTTTCACCCCCACCATGCTCGCTCGAAGCACCCTGCCCTTGAGGCGATATCCACGGCGGAACTCGTCGGTGACGATCAGCTCGCCGTTCCCGTCGCCGCTGGTGGTGACGGCCTCGTGGAGCGAAGGATCGAATGGCATGTCGAAGGTATCGATGGGCTCGAGTCCCTCCTTGGCCAGCACGTCAAGAAGCTGATCGCGGGTGCTACGCACTCCCGACTTGAGCTTCTCCTCGGTTTCGGAACTGGTTTCAACGGCGAGGGCGGCATCGAGGCTGTCGAGCACCGGTAGCAGCGCCGAGACCACTCGCTCGGAGGCGCGATCGACGAG
>DATEDN010000178.1:0-4324 GCA_035281645.1 Acidimicrobiia bacterium
TTGGGTCCGTAGGCATCGGGTACCGCGGCACGGTCGTCCTCGCTCAGGTAGTTGACGTAGCGACCCGATCCCAATAGCGGCTGTAAAGCCTCATAGGTCGCTCTGGTCCAAGCGATGTTTTGGGCGTTGGCCGACGGGTCCGCCCACACTCCAGCGATGAGGACGTTGTAGCCCGGTTGCCGGTGGGGGAAGGCGGTCGCCCGCACCGGCACGCGCGTCATCGCTCCGTGCAGGTGCTCGAGGGCAATCCCACTCATGGTCGAAGGACATTGGAGAAATCGATCGATCATGATGTCGACCGCCTCTTCGGTGATCGAAGACATGAAGTTCGACTTCCAGTAGTAGGAGGCGCCAGCAGGGAAGCCGCCATCCAACATCGAGTTGAGAGCGGGATAGGAGATCGGCCCGACATCGCTCAGAACTGGTGATCCGAATTCAAGCAATGGCCGCAGCTCCGCCTCCGCCTGCGCCGCCGTTCCGAAATGTGCCACCGCGGTCGCTGCCAGCTTGAGTCCCGAACCATCGGGGGCGTGAACCAGAAGGGGCATCACCGATAGCTCGTCCGTGCCGGCGGCCGAGTAGTCGGCCAAAAACCTGAGAAAGTCACGGGCCGCATCGAAGGGGTGAGCGACCAAACCCCCTCGGATCTCGGTGACTGGATGGAGTCGGAACTCGAAGGACGTGACTATCCCGAAGTTGCCGCCCCCGCCCCGTATCGCCCAGAACAGATCAGGGTTGGTGTTCTCGTCGGCGGGGAGTACCTGTCCGTCGGCGAGAACTATCTCCACCGACAGCAGATTGTCTATCGACAGTCCCCGGGTAGCCATCAGCCATCCCATTCCCCCGCCGAGAGTGAGGCCACCGACCCCGGTTGTCGAAATAATGCCACCGGTCGTGCCAAGGCCGTGAGCCGAGGTGGCCTCGTTGACTTCGCCCCAGGTGGCACCACCCCCGATCTGAGCGAGTCGTGTCTCGCTGTCGATCACAATCCGCTTCATCGGCGACAGATCGATCATCAAGCCGTCATCGACCACGCTGCGCCCAGCAATGCTGTGCCCGCCTCCTCTTACCGACACCTCGAGCCCGGATCGTTCGGCGAGTTCGAGTGCACTCACCACCTCGCTCGTATCCGCGCACAGGGCGATCAAGCGCGGCCGCTTGTCGATGTGGCCGTTGTGGATTCGGCGCACCTGCTCGTACGACTGGTCTCCGGGTCTCAAGAGCTGTCCGGCAAAGTCCGCTGTCGTCGAGTCGACGTCGCTCTTGGTCATCGTTCTTGCCTCCTCCGTTCAAACCTGGGTGACTCCAACGTCCCGGGCTCACTAGGGGCCACGAGTCAAACCCAGGTTCGAGATCCAACCGCTCAGTGTTTGGCTGTAGTCACCAGTGGCGAGGTCGGCCAGTCCATCGACCTGCAATTCGCCAGTGGCTCCAACAAACCTCCCGGTGCCGCCCGAGACGATGAGGCTTTCGGAGTAGGTAATGACGGCGGGGTCGGACGTTCCGCCAACGCTGCCGCTGTAGGTGCCCCAGAGCTCGTCGCCATTGGCGGCGATGAAGGTAGGTTCCCCGACGAAGGTTCCCGCCACCGGGTTGAAGCACTCGCTGGCGTGGTAGGAGTAACGGCCGAGGTGGGTCGCGGTCCCCTCACCGGTGATCACTACGTTTAGATCACCGTTCGCGCACGGTCCCGGCACGGTGAACGTGCCGTCATCGGATCCCGACATCGGGACGTTGGCTCCGGCGATGGCCACCTGGGTAAGGAGGCTGAGAGCAACTGTCGAAAACAGCAGGAAAATCCTGCGGCGGTGGGCGGTCATGGCACGGACTCCTTTCGCTCAATCGCAACGTCGACGAGATTTGGCGTCTGTCGGCTCGTGGGCTGCATTGCGAACGTATTCCGTCATCACCGCCTGGTAATCGGGGACCTCCCTATTTCACGACCACCTTCATCCCGGCTTGGTCGAGGGCAGCTCCGAGCTGGGCCCGTGACCTGATCCCAAGCTTGCGGTAGATATGAGTGAGGTTGGATTCGACCGTCTTCCGGCTGACGAAGAGAAGGTCCGCAATCTCGCGGTTGCTATGACCCTGGGAGGCGAGGGAGGCGATATTTCGCTCGACGGGAGTGAGGGCAGGTTGAGCGCGGGACCTGACCCCGATCCGATCCAGCTCCGTCACCGCCTTCGCTGCCCACAACGTGGCGCCCATTCCCAGGAACAGCTGGTGGGCCTGGCTCAGGCTCTCGGTCGCCGCCGCTCGTTGTTTCCTTCTCCGCTGCAGGCTGCCGTGTATGAGCAAAGTTCGTGCCAGTTCGAACGGCATCGGGAGATCGTCGTGGTGAGCGAGGGAATCGCCCAAGGCCTGGTCGGCTTCGTCGGTGGAGCCGCGGGCGGCGAGTATGACTGCTCGACTGCGGCTGCCGGTGGCAAGGGTCCAGGGGCGGCGGGTAGTTGCTCCGACCTCCTCCATCCAGACGACGAGATCTTCTGCCTGATCGAGCTCACCTAACGCAACCAAGCTCTCTATTTGATCTGGGACGAAGTGGGCATCGCCGAATTCGCGATTCCAGCGGGGCCGGTGCAGCTTGATAGCTCGATCCAGGTAATCGCGAGCGCCGGGATGATTGCCTAGCGACAGCTCGGCGAATCCGAGGACATGGAGGTTGTAGATCGTGAGCAGAACGTTTTCCGATCTTTCCGCTTCGGCCAGACCCGCCTTCGCCTCGCTGCGGGCCGAGTCGATCTGGCCTAAACACGCCTGGGACATGGCTTTGACGTGGCGAGGGGCACTGGGCTGAACCGCGTACTCGTGGAGAAGCAAGCTTTCATCGGCGTGCTCGATCGCCAGTGCAAAGTTTCCCATCCACATCATCAGTTGAGCGAGATGCAGGTGGTGCGCCGCCACTCCTTGCAAGCTGCCCGTGAAGGTCGCTTCCTCCAGTAATCGAACTAATTGCGCTTTGGCATTGTCGAGATGACCGGCGTCCATCGTGATCTTGGCGTAGTGGCTGCGGGGAGAGATCGCGCCTGCCGATGCGTCGAGGGACACGGCCCGGTCGAAGACATCCTCGCGATATCCCCCACCCCCACAAAAAGTCCAATGGGCCAACTCCGCAAGGGCCAGACCCAGGGCCGAACGATCATCCCCGCCCTCGGCCAGCCGGACCGCCTCCCGAGCAGTCCGCTCGGCTGCGGCGACGTCACCAAGAGCGTATGCGATACCTCCAATCGTCCGGTAAATCCGGCTTTGCAGAGCGGCATCTTCGGTCTCTAGCAATGCTTGCTCGCACAGGGCGGTGGCATATCCCAAGGGGGTGGCCAGCTCGGCTCGGCGAAGAAGAGCCGTGGCCATCTGGTCGCCCGGATTCGCAGCCATGACGGCTCGGTCGAAGAGCTCCCGAGCTCGAGTCTGGTTGCCAGCCGACAAGGTCCGATCTCCCGCGATCAGAGCCCGGCGGTAAATGTCCTCGGGATGATCGACCGGAGTTGTCCGGAGTGCTTGTTCGGCGAAAAGGGCAGCGACATCGGTGGCTCCCCGAGCCAAAGCGCGGGCGGAGGCCTCGTCCAAGTTGGCAGCTGCTTTCGAATCCGGGCCGTGAGTCGCCAGGGAAAGATGGCGGGAAGCCTCCTCCGGGTCGGCCACGCTCACGGCCAGGAGAGAATGAAGGCGATCTCTTTCAGAACGGGTGGCGGCTGAGTAGGCGGCTGCAGCCAGCATCGGGTGAGCAAATCGAATGACCCCCTCCTTCAGTTCGATGATCCCTGCTCGTTCAACCTGCTCCAGCTCATCGTCCAGCTTCGCGGCATTCGTGTCCGGTTCAACCATGAGGAGATCTTCAAGCCGCGGCGACGGCATGGCGGCGGCGATGAACAAGAGGCGTCGGGTTCGGACAGGTAGGCGCCCAAGGCGGCGTTGGAGGAGCTCATTGAGCCCTTCGGGCAGGGGAAGGGGGCGTCCCCGATACTCGTCCTCGCGATGCTCGAGAAGTTCTCGCGTGAGTTCCAGGGCATAAAAAGGGTTTCCCCCCGAGGTCTCGTGCACCCTGAGCAGAGTGGGTCGTCCCAGGGCTACCCCCAGGCGTTCATAGAGCAAGTGGTAAAGGGCGCTGAGGGAGAGTGGCCCAACGGCCATCCTGGTAATGACATCCCGGCCCAAGATTCGTTCCCAGTCGGCCGACGGAGGCCGAGAAGCCACTATCGCCCGCACGGTTTCAGTTGTAAGGCGTCGCAACGCGAATTCGACTACCCGGGCCGTGGGACGATCGAGCCATTGATAGTCATCGATGGCCAGCAGTAAGGGACCCCGACTGGCCAGCTTGCGAATG
>DATEDN010000179.1:0-19954 GCA_035281645.1 Acidimicrobiia bacterium
CTTCGCCCCGGTCAGGCGGGATGAGGTCGACCATTTCGCATGGTGGTCGACTTTCCGGCTCCGTTGGGCCCGACAAGTACCGGTGACCCGCCCGGACCCAAGGTCGGAGGTCATGCCCTCGACTGCCGTCTTCGGTCCGTACCGTTGGTGAGTCCGGAAACAGTGATCGATGTCATCGCTGTCCTACTGCTATCCGTCCCTCGGCGGATTCCGTGCGTAGCTCCGCCGCACGGGGCCAAGTCCAGGCAGACCGGACGATCACGAGAAGTAACGCCGCCTCTACAGCCGCACCGAACCAATAGAAGGCCCACCAGGACTCGCCCACCACGTTAAAGATGGAGACGGGAACGTACAGCGAACCCACGACCAGGTTGGTCCAGCGGGCCACGCCGGCAGGCAGTGCCAGAGACAGAAACACCATCAGAGCCGGGATCGTCATGAGCACCAGAGCCCCGAGCGCCCAGGGCTGGCTGATCTCGAACTCCCACACCCGCCCCACCAGGATGTCGGCGATGGTCCCCGGCTTGAAGAACGCGAGGATGTCCACGTAGACGTACAGGAACATAAATGAAGCCCACAGTGCCGACAGTTTGAGGCGGATCGGTACTCGCTCGCCCTCGAGCGGCGCCCGGGTCTGCTCATGTGACGGAATGGCTTTGGCTTGCATGTCTCTCTCCTTCTGAGATTGGATTACTTTGTAAGCCTATAGGATACTTAGTAAGCTTGTCAAGTGATGACCTCGAAAGCGACGCCGGCGTCCCGCCCTCCCTTGACCAAGGATCGGATCCTGGGAGCCGCCGTCGACCTTGTCGATCGATCCGGCCTCGAGGCTCTCACCATGCGCCGGCTGGGCTCCGAACTCGGCTTCGAGGCGATGTCGCTCTACAAGCATGTTGCCAACAAGGACGAGATCCTCGACGGCATGGTCGAGCTGGTGGTGTCTCGGATCGAGATCCCGGAGGAAGGATCCGAATGGCGAAACGCGATGCGTCGACGGGCAGTCTCCGCCCGAGAGGTGCTCGGTCGTCACTCGTGGGCGATTGGCCTCTTGGAGTCGCGCGGCTTCCAGGGGCCGGCCGCCATGCGCTACCTCGATGCCATCCTCGGAAACCTCACTGGGTCTGGATTTTCGATAGAGAACGCCGCCCACGCCTTCTGGCTCCTCGACTGCTACGTATACGGGCAAATCGTCCAAGAGACCAGCATTGGTTCGAGCGACAACGACGAGGCGACCGACGCTGCACCCACGCTCGATCTGGCATCCGAGTTTCCCAACCTCGCCGCCATGTACGAACACGCGGCGACATTCGGATATACCTTCGGCGACGAGTTCGAGTTCGGCCTCGAGCTCATCCTCGACGGACTGGACCGATATCGCGACCGGTGAGGGCGGCGACGACTGCCGGGACCTCGGGCGAACGAAATCGGACGAGCCCGGCTCGCTAAGGCGACGGAGATCTATGAGCATGATCTGAGGGTGCTTATCGATCGCTTCGCCCCTGTGTATGACTTTGATGAGCGTCATGCCCTTTTGGTCCGGGCCGGGACAGTCCGGGCCCACGAATCGGTCAGTGGGGTCGATCTGGCTCGCTCACACGTAATTCGCCTCCTCTTCCGCCTCCGTGGCCTGCCGGGAAGGGGGCCGCTCACTATCAGAGATCTCACCCGCCTCGGCTTCGTCATTCTTGACGAGGACTCAGGGGCAGAGATCGTGCTGGGACTTATCGGGCGATTCTGGCGGCTGTCTGGTGGACTGCGGCGGGTGGAGGGTGGAGACTTCGCGACGTTTTCCGAGCCGGGCTACGTCAAGGCCGTCTGGAATTTCCGCGTGGAGCCGGCCGGTCCCGAGCGCTCGATGGTATCCACGGAGACCCGGGTCATCGCTACTGATCCGGCCGCGTTGCGTTCCTTCCGGCGCTATTGGATGCTGATCCGACCGTTCAGCGGTTTGATCAGACGACGGGCGCTGGCTCTGATCCGAGAGGAGGCCGAAAGCGCCGCGCGAGGAGATGCGCGTTGACCCCACAGTTCGGTCGCAAGCCCATTTTCTACACTGAACGAATGCCACGCACCGACGCTGCCTCGCGGGTGATCGCGGCTCAGCCCGAGCAGGTTTACGCCGCCCTCGTGGATCCCGACGCACTGGTCGCGTGGCTACCGCCTCAGGGCATGACAGCGCGGTTCGACCGATTCGATGCGCGGCCCGGCGGCTCGTACCGTCTCGTGCTCACCTACATCGACATCGGCAGCGGCCGCGGCAAGGCGACCCCAGATTCCGACGTCGTCGAGGCCCGCTTCATAAGCCTCGTGCCTGGCGTGCGCGTTGTATATGAAGTCGACTTCGAGTCCGACGACCCGTCTCTCACTGGCACGATGACCATGGCCTGGAGCCTCAGGGCGGTCGATGAAGGCACACTCGTCGAGGTCACCGCTGAGGATGTACCCGACGGAATCTCGGCAGATGATCATGCCGCTGGGATGGCGTCATCTTTGGCGAATCTCGCCGAGCATCTGAAGCCTTAGCACCCTTGTCGAACTCCGAGGCGAGACTCACAGAGGCTGTCCCTTGAGCGCGCCGGGCGAATCGCACCAACCGCTCGGAAGGCGAGTCCACAGTACGGGTTATTCCGGTGGGCGGTGTGAGTCGAAGAAGTCGCGGAGCATGCGGTTGAACCGGTCGGGGTGCTCCAGGTTGATCATGTGCGCCGACTCGAACTCCTCGATCCGGGCTTCGGGGACGGCGGAGGCGAGGTGGCGCATCGAATCTTGGGTTGAAACGTCGTCGAGAGTTCCCAGGACCACGAGTAGCGGCGCCCGCAGTTCACCGAGTCGTTCGTTGGCCGGAGGGTCGAGTGGTTGCGGCCTCCCCTCCTCCTTCTCGGCCTGGTAGGTCGACAGCACCCAGTGGTGGACCCGGCGTCGGATTTCTGGCACCCGGTCGGGGGACTGGCCCGGCCCGTCGGCCCAATACGCCGTCTCCCAGTCGGCCAGGCGCTCCCACTCCTTGGCCTCCCACATGGCCTCGACCGCCTCCCACATCCCTGCGGGGGGCTCTGCCGGCGACGAATACCCGCCGACACCCCCCGCCGCCACGGTGAGCGATAGCACGCGGTGGGGGAACTCCAATGTGAAGTCGAGGGCGATCTGGCCACCCCGGGACAACCCCACCACATGGGCCGCCGGCTCCCCCAGGTGGTCGAGAAGGTCGGCGATATCGGCCCGGTTGGAGAACGACACCGCCTCGGTCTCGGTCTCCCCGTAGCCTCGGGTGTCGTACCGGATGACGCGGTAGGAGTCTTTCAACGCCTCCACCTGGGCGTCCCACATGCTGCGGTTGGCGACACCGGCGTGGATCAGCACAACTCCCGGCCCCTGTCCGGTGACGTCGTAGGCGAGTCGGGCACCGTTGGTCTCGAGGAACATGGTCACGCCTCGATCGTACCGATGGATGGCAGTCTGTCAGCAATGCCAGATCGTCGGGCACTGGCTGCAGCATGATCCGTCGGCATTCAGCGAGACCAAAGTCTTTATCGGCGACGGAGCAGACCGATATGCCTCACGTCGTGACCGGCCGCGACTGGAGCAACCACAGCGTGCCTCCAGCCACAGCCCACTCGATGTCCTGCCCCGGGCCGAAGAGCCGATCACATGCCGCGCCCAAGCTAGCCAGGTCCCGGAGAGCGGAATCGTCGAGACACCAGCCGTCGTCCTCGATAACCCGTTGGGTCGTGCCACCGCCGACGTTCGGCATGACCGCGACCTTCTTCGTGCCCTGGCGCGCCTCAACGAGGTCACCAGAGGGTGCGACAATGTAGTGGTCGGGGCTCACCAGACCGGCGACCACAGCCTCCCCCAGCCCCCAGCTTGCCTCGATGACCCAGCGGTCCGTGGCACCGCTGACCGGGTCGCAGGTGAACAGCACTCCCGCCACGTCGGCTGTCACCAGCTGCTGGACGACGACCCCGATCCGTGGGTCGTCGTCCACTCCCATACGTTGGCGGTAGGCGAGGGCAGCTTCGTCCCTTCCCGACTGCCACACCCGGCGTATCGCAGCCAGTACCGCATCGGCGCCGATGACGTTGAGGACCGAAAGGTGCTGGCCGGCGAAGCTCGCTGCTCGAGAGTCTTCGCCGACCGCTGAGGAACGCACCGCCTGGGGAACTTCCGCCAGGTCACCGAGATCCACAGAGGATGGTTCGTCGTCTAGCTCGGACACACGCGAGACGATGAAGTCGACCTCCTGCCAGGAGAACGCAACTCCTTTCGGCACGGGCAGTCCTGCGCGGAATGCCGTCGATAGATTGGCGGCCTTGCCGCCGTACGCGGTGGCATCGAGTTCAGCGCCCAGCCGCATGGTTCAGCCTTCGATGATGACGATGCCCCGATCACCGTCGACGGTGACGAGAGATCCGTCGGGAATGCTCGTGGTGGCGGTACCGGTGGCGACGACCGCCGGGATGTGGTACTCGCGGGCGACGATTGCCGCATGGCTGAGGACACCGCCGGTGTCAGTGACCACCGCTCCCAGCAGGGGGAGGAGCACGTTATAGGCGGGTGTGGTCGTTACAGCGACGAGGACATCACCTTGGACGAGCCGCCCGAAGTCAGCTGGCGTGGTCACCACCCGGGCCTGGCCTCGATAGGCACCGCGACTGGCCGCGATCCCAGTCAACTCCATTGTTGAGGCGGGACTGCGTGGCTCGGCATCGGCGCCCAGACCACCGTCGAAACTCATCCCGAGCATGATGGCGTTGTTGATGCGACCGAGGGCACCGGGTAACCAGTCGAACGACGGCGGGTGCTCTACGTCCCCGAGGATCACCGGTGGGTCAGCGGGCGCGGTGAGCCGCCGATGATGCCGCTCCGCTAGCTCGTCCGGGGAAGGCGCCTGCGAGTCGCGTCGCAAAAGGGCGTCGATTTCCTCAGAGACGGCGTCGAAAATGTGGTCTGGTCGAAGAAGCGCTCCATCCGTCGCCAGCAGCTCGCCGGCGACCAGCAATGCCCGTCGGACCAGACCCAATGGCCACTCGGCGGCCGGTCCCACGTCGCTGTCCCTCAGCCCGTAAAGTACCTCTGCTTCCGCCTTGAGTGCGTCATACTCGTGACGATGCTCGTCGGGGACACGGGGCCGCACCCAGTCTGTCGTCTCCGGGTGGGTGACCACCGGACGGTTGAGCCGGGCGGCGATCGACGCGACAAGCACGTCCGGCATCTCCGCGATCGACATGGCATCGACGTCGAAGAAGCCGCTGAAGCCGCGATGGCCATACTCGAACAGGTATTCATCGACCGCCGCCGAGGCCTCCGGAGAGCTCGAGCGAAACGCGGCGAGCCGGTCCTCGGCCGGCAGGGCCTGATCGAGAAATCGTTGACGCATCTCGGGAGCCGCCTCAAGGACCTCAACGATGCGGTCCAGATGGTCCAGTGGCGCTATTGAGAATGGCGAAAAGCCGGCGAGGACGGTGACCACCTCATCTGGAGACACACCGGTCCAGCCGCTGGCTTGCCGGGCAAAGTCGCCCACAGAGAGGGCGTGACCGAGGAAGTCTCGCCAGTGGATCCTCAGGCCCTCGCCGAGCAGGTCAACGAGCCCGGTGATGTGAATTCGCAGCTCCTCTCGGCTGAGTCGGCGCGGATCCTCGGCGGTTACCTCGCCGACACGCGCCACGAAGGCGTCGCGGCCTCCGTCGAGCCACTCCCGACCGTCTCGAAGCCAGAGACGGGTGGCCAGGGCCCGCTCCGCTGATCTGCGGCGCGCTCTGAGCCCGGGGTGGAGGAGGAGCAGCATGCGCATCACGAACCTGGGCGGAGGCGGACCCGCCCTGTCGGGCGCCCCGACCGGCTTGGGCCGCAGGTAGAGCCAACCATTGACATCGGCCATCTGGAATCCGTCGATCAGCAGCCCATAGCGAGGCCCGATCTCGCCAAACACGTCGTTGAGGTTCCTCACCATTGCCCTGAAAAAGCCTGTGATCGGCTTCGGCTGCTTGGAGGGACTCCGCTCCCACATGCCTGGTCCCGGTGGCTCCCAAACCAACTCATCTGCATAGCCGACGATGGTCGACTGTGACTCCTGTGCGGTGGTCATGACTCCTCCCTGCTTTTCTGCGCTTCATCTGAAGCCTCTGTTTTGACACTCTCGACAAGAGTTCTTATTGCCCATCCCACCGCCTCCGCGGCCTCCGAGCCGTCGAACCCCGCCTCGTCTCTCATCGCAAGCCATGTCCGTGACGATGCGATCACGTGGATGATGACGGCGGCCCATCCGGCTGTCTGCGGGTCCACTCCGGCGAACTCGACTTCGGCGAGGCCACGTAGGTGCTTCAAGCGCCGGGCTCGGGAGTGCTGGCGCGCCGCCTGTCCGACCGGCGTCGAAAAGAAGGCGCGCGCTCTTTCGAAGTCAGCACTGTATTGCTTGGTCATCTCCACGGTCGCGTCGGCGAAGGACGCAAAATCCTCGGGCAGATCCTGTCGCGGGTAGCCAAGTTGTGCCGCGAGCCACTCCCCGAGCGCGTCCAGCATGGTCTCGCGGTCAGGGAAGTGGTGGTAGACGGTGCGAACCGAAACCCCGGCCAGTTCGGCCACCTGGGCCACGACGAAGGTCCCGTCCTCGCTGATCACCGACGCTGCCGCGTCGAGGATGCGCTTGCGGGTGCGTTCTGCATTTTCCCGCCGCAGTGGGCTGTCATAAGTGCGCTTTCCAGCTTCGCCTTGCACGGTCTCTGATTTCATTACAGATAGGCTACAATGAACACAGACGCCGTGTCAAGAGCCGATTTTTCCTACTTCATTCGTGAAGCCAACCGGTCCATGTGGCCGTCGAAAGGGTTGAAAGCGACTTCACTCACCCGCTGGGGCGGCACTCGAAGTTCTCCATGAGTCAGTGTCGCTGGTCGCTGGTCGTTGCCGTCGCCGACAAATTGTCATGACGGAGGAATAAAGGACCGGTGTTCTCGTCGGGTCAGTTGTGGTGGCACCTGACATCAGGCGACGAAGTAACGATCGCTTTCCTCGGAGCTTATGAAGCCCTGGCGCTGACCGTTTGCTACTCGAAGCTGGCCCGCGGGGGTTTACCGCAGCCTCAGGGGTTCATCCGGGCGCGGGATCGCTATCCGGGGGTTTGTGCGCCGGTCACCCTGGTCTACGGCGACCGTGACTGGTCTCGGCCCGCTGAACGCGACCAGGTATCACGCTCGCTAGCGCGTGTTGAGCGGATCACCCTGCCCCGTACCGGTCACTTCTCCGCGCTGGAGCGCCCCGTCGAGATGGCGAAGATTCTGCTGGGCGAGCTCGCCAGCTGACCCGGGGGGAGAGGCTCTTTAGGCTGTTCCCATGTGGTCCGGTCGGCGAACCGTTACGGTGGAGGACTTCTGATGCGCAGGGTGACCTATTCAATGAGCACCACAGTTGACGGCTACATCGTCGGGCCGGACGGCAACTTCGACTGGGGGGTGCCGGACGCGGACGTCTTCCGTTTTTGGATCGACGAGATCCGCGAGGTCGGCGTCCATCTGATGGGTCGACGGCTCTACGAGACGATGCTGTATTGGGAGACCGCCGACCAAGAGCGGTCGCTCGACGACGCCGAGCTGGAGTGGGCCGCCCTCTGGAACCCTCTTCCGAAGGTGGTCTTCTCCACCACGCTGTCGGCGGTGGAGGGCAATGCCCGGCTGGCGCCCGGCGGCCTGGCAGAGGAGATCGAGCGGTTGCGAGCCGAGCCTGGGGAGGGCGATATCGCCATCGGCGGGGCCACGCTCGCCGCGGAGGCGGCCGCGTTGGGTCTGATCGACGAGTACCGGGCCGTGGTCTATCCGGTGCTGGTTGGTGGCGGTATTCCGTTCTTTCCCCAGCGGGAGCGCCGGGTCGATCTTGAACTCGTCGAGACCCGCACCTTCAATTCGAGGGTCGTCTACCTCCGCTACCGGGTGGTGCGTTAGCCCGGGAACAGGGCAAGCGTTGTCGGCTAACTCCAATTCACGATGTACCGCTCGGTCCAATTCCCTACCGCTCTTACTGAGGCTTGAAGCGGTCGGCAATCTCCTCAATGGTGATGCTTCCCTCGGCGACATCAAGGACGAGCTGAAAGGCGTCATCATCATCGAGATCGACGGGCTCATCGTTGACGTCCAGGAAGACTGTCGTGGCCAGCCATCCCAGACGCTTGTTGCCATCAACCAGCGCGTGGTTCGTCACAATCGAATGCAACAGAGCAGCCGCTTTGAGCTTCACCGTCGGGTAAGCGTCCTCTCCGAACGCACTCGACTGGTGACGGGCAACCGCCGCATCCAGGAGACCAAGGTCTCTCACCGGCCCGAGGCCGAGACGACGCACCAAACCAAGAAGATCTTCAAGAGTGAGGTACTCGACTCGGTTCACACAGAGCCGAGTCGGTCGAGGACGTCACCCCATCGCTCCACCATGCGATCGGTGCTGTCTGCAACCTTCTTGGTGTGGCCCGCCCGCGCATACCGATCAAGGATTGCCCGTCGAATGATCTCCTGACGGGATAGTCCCTCTTCCTTGACGAGTTCATCAAGGGCCCGCTCGAGCGTCTCATCGGTGCGGACTGTGAAGGCCATGATCCGTATGGTATCACATTGGTATCACTGATGGAGAACGGAACCCCACGACCAGTGACTCAGGTGAATTGATCCATCAAGGCCAAGTCCTCAGCAGGAGATTCACCCGGCGGTCACGTCCTTCGCACGACCACCATGGTTCGGGTTATTGCCCAGCCGAGGAGAATCAGGCTGGCCAGCACTGTCGCTCCGAAGATATCCGGCACGGATCGTCGTACCAATGTCAGTGGCGCCGCCGCCTGATCGACCAGCAGCCACCACACCGCCGCTACGAGGATCAGGTCAAGGGCGAGAGGCCCAACCGCTTTCCGAATCACTCCACCTTCACTATTCAGTCGGACCCTTCGAAAGGAGAGGGCGACTCGCACGAGGAACAAAGCTATGACCGCGACCGCAATCCACTTGGCATAGCGCTCGATCGTCCCCTCGTAGGGCACGGTGGGTGCCGGCTCATGGCCGAGAAGAATGCTGGCGATTCCCATGTGCATCTGGTGATACACCGAGGGTGTCGACTCATCGTTGATGTTGAGGAGGACCACCACACCGAGGTTCTCCTCGGGGAGCAGCAGAATCGACGAGGCATATGACTCACTATCGCCGCCATGCTCGAGAATCACGGGCACCCGGTATTCGGGAGTGCCGCCGGTGATCAGCTGTCCTGCGTTCCACAATGGGTAGACCCACAGTCCCATCGCGTATCCGTCCCAAGGGTTGGGGCGAGCCAAAGGAGTTTGGAACCTGTCCATCCCGTCGGGGGAAAGCACGGCAGCATCCCCATAGCGACCGCCGTTGAGGTTGGCGATAAGGAAGTGGCCGAGGTCCTCGGCGCTCGCCGCGATGTACGAAGATGGCACGCTCCCCGGCACATAGACCATGGGATGGGGCCGGACGACTCCGAAGAAGGGGTAATGGCCATCGGCGACTCCACCGGCGGTTGCCGCTTCCGCCGACGTGTAAGAGTGGGTCATCCCCAGAGGCTCGAAGACATGAGCTTGCATGTATTCCCCGTACGGTTCGCCCGAGAGCTGCTCGATCAGGTAGCCGAGCACGTCGTAGTTGGCGTTCGAATACTCGAACTCCCCGATCGGATGGCTTAAAGGGGTGGCGATGATCCGGGCGACATTGACTGCGAGGGCCTTGTCGGTCAGGTCTGGGTCGATACGGTTGGCTAATCCGTCTCCCTCGGTCCATCCACTGGTATGCCCCAACAGGTCGGCAACGGTGATCGAACCCGCCCCCGATGCGCCAGGGATGAGTGCCGGCAGCAGCTGCCCGAGCGAGTCATTGAGGTTCAGGCGACCCGACTCGACCAGCTGCATCACTCCCAGGCCGGTCAGTGACTTGCTCACGGAGGCGATGTGAAAAGGTGTCGCCGCCGTCACCGTGCCGCCATCAGTGCCGGTGACACCAAACCCCCTGACCAAGACGAGATCACCGCCCTGTACGATCGCCACCGCCGCCCCTGGAATCGATAGGGAGTCCATCTCGGTCGTCACATAAGCGATGATCTCCTGCTCCCCCTCGCCGGTGATGGAGGCAGTTCCGAGAGCCATTCCCGGGGCCGGCAGGACTGCGACCAGCAGGCCGAGCGCTTTGGCTCTCATTGTCATGTGGGCCGGATGCTAGGTAGCAGCCGATCCCCTCGTGATCGGTATCGCCAGTTAGGAGGGGTCTAGGTCATCGTCCACGCCATGCCGACGAGAGCGGCGCCTGGTTCTCGCTAGGTTGCCGGAGACCCGCCTCGGTTGAACATCCTCTAGGGTGACCCACCAGTATGCGCTTTGAGAAATCCATCGAGATCGACGCCGGGCAGCAGCGAGTCTGGGAGGTGTTGAGCGATCTGGAAGCGTGGCCGAGGCGCATTGAAACCGTCGACTCCATTGAGCTCCTCACTCCCGCTCCTGTGGCCAAAGGCAGCCGCGTCCGCCTCAAGCAACCCAAACTGCCAGAGGGCATATGGGACATCACCGTCTGGGACCCACCGACCTATTTCGAGTTTCACCAGAAAGCCGGCGGCATGACCAGCGTTGCGGGCCATCGCGTCGACGGACTGGGGGAAGGACGCTCCCGCCTGACCCTGAGCCTGGACATGCGAGGTTTTCTCATTCCCGTCGTCGCCCTGTTCTACAAGGACATAACCAACCATTACATGACCATCGAGGCTGAGGGGATGAAGCAGGCCGCCGAGACCCCCGAAACCTGAGCCGCGACGCCTTGAGTCACTCGGCTAGGGGCCATCGACATCGAGTTCCACCTCAGCGACGCCTCGCTCTGAGCACAACCAGAGCGGCTGCCGGTCATCATGTCTGGGCAAGGACCGTGGCTCGGGCGTGGCGAGTGGCGATCTGATTGGCGATGTAGGCGGCGTCGCGTCCTACTCCGTGGATCTGCTCGGAGGACTTGGCGTAGAGGAACTTGAGACCGACGAAGTAGAGGCCGGGCTCGGTGTCGACGACTCCTCGTTTGTGGTTGGGCTCGTCGGGGCCGAGGACCGGCAGGTCGATCCAGGAGAAGCCGGGATGGAATCCGGTGCACCAGACTACGTTGGCTACGTCGAGGCGTCTTCCGTCCTCGAGCTTGGGTAGCCCTTGCTCAACGCCGGTGGTCCGTGGAACGCGGTGAACGCCTGCCGCGGCGAGGTCCTTGGGTTTGATGCGGATCAGAGGGTCGCCTTTGACGAGCATTCTGGGGCGGGCTCTCCTCCCGATCGGGGTCCGGGTGGTGAGGACCCGATGGAAAATGACCCGTCCTACGATCGGCATCAGCACCCTCGCCACCGCGCTTTGCGGGCGAAAAGGGAGGACCCCAGGATGTGTACCCGACAGCCACACCTGCCTGCTGCCGACCAAGTCCATGGCGATCTCGGCACCCGAGTTGCCCGCTCCTACCACCAGGACGCCTCCGTCCTGCAGCTGGCCGGGATTGAGGTAGCTGGCGGCGTGAAGCTGAACGATTCCCGGATCGAGCTGCGACGCGAACTCCGGGGCCCGGGGCCTCTGCAACGAGGACATGGCCACCACGACGTTGTCCGCCTCGTACTGCTGCTCGCCGGCAACGGCCAGGAAACGTTCCCCGTTCCGAGTCAGCCGCTCGATCCGGACCTTGGTTAGAACCGGCATCTCGAATCTTTGGGCGTAGGACTCGAGATAGTCCCCGAACTCATCTTTGGTCGGAAAGCCCCATCTAGGGCCGGGGATAGGCAATCCGGGGAGCGAGTTGAAGGCGTTCGGTGTGAAGAGCCGAAGCGAATCCCACCGGTTCCGCCAGGCGTCCCCCACGCGCTGGTGGGCGTCGACGATCAAAAAGGGCCTATCCCGTTGGGTCAGGTGGTATCCGACCGCCAGACCCGCCTGACCGCCCCCGATGATCAGCGTTTCCACTGGCTGTCCTGGTTCTCTCATCTCATTTCCTCCTTGGCGGTCGTTATCGCGAGGTCCAGGTGACGACCGTAGGGAATGACGACTTGTGCGGGTACCCGGAATTCTCCCTATTACCGCACCGGTGATGGCAAGAGCGGGTGGTGGCGCTACACGCCGTCGAGCTCGACCTGCTTCAGCTCTCCCCAAGAGACGAGGCCGTGTTCCATGGCGAACAGGGTGGCGGCGGCCCGGGTCGACACGCTGATTTTGCGGTAGGCGCTCTGGATATGACCGTCGGCGGTCTTGGCCGAGATGTGCATAGCCCGGGCGATCTGTTTTGTCTGGAGCCCGCGGGCGAGGAGGCTAAGGACCTGGCTTTCCCGTTCAGTGAGCCCGGCGGGCCGCTCCACTTCCGGGGCTGGCTGCCCGGCAGCTTCGACCACCGCCTGGACCACTTCGGGATCCAGCCCTCCCGCCGCGGCTCCTGTGGCGAGGTCTCGGGCCGCCTGCTCGGGGGAGAGGGCGTCTCGGTAGGGCCGCGGTTCGGTCATGGCGTGGAAGGCGTCCGCGGCGGCGATTATCCGGGCGGGAGGTGAGAGAAACGCACCCGTGACCTGCCGGTGGTACCCGCCGCCGTCGAGTCTCTCGTGATGGGAGCAGGCGACCTCCGCCAACGCCATCAGGAACGGCGACCGGGACAGAACCCGTCCGGTCTGGTAGGGGTGGAGCCTCACCTCCTCCCATTCACTGGGGGAGAGCGGCGCCGGCTTCTGCCAGATACGGGGATGGATCGCCACCCGGCCCACGTCATGGAGATGTGCTGCCCGTCTCACCAGCTCGACTTGTTTGGGCTCGAAGCCGCGCAGCTCAGCTGCGGTCACCGCCAGCTTGGCTACACCCGCTGAGTGTCCCGACTGGAAGGGAGAAACCAGGTCGGCAAAGTCGCCGATGGCGGCGAGGGCTCGATCGATCTCGCCTCCTTCGAGCGCTAGCCAGGGTTGGGGTTCGGCGGCCAG
This sequence comes from Acidimicrobiia bacterium, assembly GCA_035281645.1. Classification (GTDB taxonomy): domain Bacteria; phylum Actinomycetota; class Acidimicrobiia; order Spongiisociales; family ZC4RG35; genus JACCTH01. Next base: position 12,955 of record DATEDN010000179.1, read on the forward strand.
GGTGGCCTCCCAAACCGACTCGGGGCCTTCGGCCACGGCCAGGATCTGTCTCGCCTCGGCGGCGAAGGCGTGGGCGACGTCGGGATCAAAGGCCTTCCCGGCTCGTTCCCGGATCACCTCGATGGCGTGGTCGACGCCACCGATCAGGTGTTGGTAGGCGGCGTCTCGGGCCACGCTGTTGATGCGAAGGGGGAGCGGGATCTCGTCACCTCGAGCCCGGCCCAGAATCCCCTTGCCGTCCCACCGTTCGGTCAGGTAGGCGAACAACTCTTGGATCGAAGGCGGAAGACCGAGCCTCTCCGCCATCATCCTCGCCACATCACACAGTGCAGCGAAGTGGGGCTTGATGAAGCGAGCTGCGCGGGGCAACTTCCGTGCTATCTCGTAGAGGCGAACCTGAGGCGGCGCATCAGGTGGGGGCATCGCCCTCAGCACTCCGCCGAGCATCTCCGGCATCGACCCGAACTGCACTGGAGTGATGCTTTCCGTCTGCTTTCCCTCATAGATGCGGATGGCGATGTCGGCGTCCGTGGTGCATCCGGTATAGGTGAGCAGACAGGCGTAGTAGGTCTGCGCCGTCGTCTCCGGGCCAACTCCCAGCACATCGGCCAACCTCCGTCCCACCAGAGTTGCGTGTAGCCCGTGCTCGAAGGGGAAGCCCATCCCAAGATCTGTTGCCAGGCAACACGAAGCGATCACCTCGGCGGCCCGAATGTTGAGGGGAAACCCCTGTTCACTCACCGAGGCAAGGCTAGAGGCCGTCCGTTGAAGCGGCTGGGGTCCCGAGGCGAGCAGCGATTAGTTTTGGCGCCGGCTGCGGTCTAAGAGACATGAGCAAAGTAAGAGTTCACATCAGCATTTCGGCGGACGGCTATGTCGCCGGGCCGAACCAGAGCCTAGAGAACCCGCTCGGCGAGGGGGGCGAAGGGCTGCACGAGTGGGTGGTGGCGTTGCGCGTCTGGCGACAGCCGCATGGACTGGAGGGCGGCGAGGTCAACGCCAGCACCCAGGTGGTGGAAGAGTCGCTGGCGAACGTGGGCGCTGAGATCATGGGTCGAGGGAAATTCGGCGGTGGGCCTGGGCCGTGGAACGACGAGTGGCAGGGCTGGTGGGGCGACGAACCCCCCTTCCACATGCCCGTGTTCGTCGTCACCCACCACCAGCGGGAGCCACTCACGCTCGCGGACACGACGTTTAGGTTCGAGACCGACGGGATCGAAGGGACTCTCGGCCGGGCCCAGGAGGCGGCCGCCGGGAAGGACGTGACCATTGGCGGCGGCGCCAGCGTGATCAACCAATACCTGGCGGCCGGGCTCATCGACGAGCTCGAGCTGCACGTAGTCCCCCTCGTCCTCGGCGGCGGGGCACGGCTCTTCGACGGCGTCGGCCCCGACCTCCGGCTCGAGCAAGTCCGTGCGGTCGAGGCTCCCGGAGTCACCCACCTCAAATACCGCGTGGTTCGCTGATCCGCGTATCGTCTACACCGCGGAAGACGGCCTAGGTCTAGCTGACGGCTACCACTTGAAGATCAGTGCAGGCTGCCAGCCGGTCGTAATCGGAGTCGGAGTGAAGGATGGGTAGGCCTTCTCGAACACAGACCGTCGCGATTAGGCAGTCAAGCGTCTTCTTTACGGTCATTCCTTGGTCACGACATTGCCGGTAGAGCCAGGCCGCTCGTCGAAAGTCATCGATACCTTCGAGCCGGTAGATCTCAAACGCGCTGAACCGGCGGTGGAGCCTTGCGGCCTCGCGCTCCGATGGTGCGCCCTGCAGCACCTCCCCGAGGATGATGTCGGTGATGGCAATACCCTCGTCCGCCTCGATCATCTCGGTGAGGTGGACGACAGGCTGACTGTTTCGGCCCCTCAGGAAGTCGATCCAAACGCTCGTATCGACGACGATCAAGCCGACGCACGACCCGTTCTCGAGGATTCCAAATCACCCTCCCAGGCGACCTTTCCTTTAAGTCGGAGGATCGCTTTCCGATCCCTTCTTCTCACCAGTTCTCGCAAGGCGAACTCCACGGTGGCCTTCTTGGTGGTCGTGCCTGCCACCCGCGCCGCCTTGGCCAGCAATGCGTCATCGATCTCGATGTTGGTTCTCATGAACTCCGATGATACACCTGGGAGTACGGTTGATGTGTACCACCGGAATCGGTATGTCGGCGGTTGCCGCTTCGACTGAGCCGGCGGCAATGCCAGTACTGGAGTTCACCTATGACGTCACCAACCCTCTACCAGATGACCTCGCAGGCCCGGATCGCCTCCTCGAAGCCCTTCAGCCGGACTGATTTCGACGGTCCGAACTTGATGCCCTTCCCAATGGCCAGGTCACGCACAGCTCCCGATACCATGACTGTGCCCGGATCGGCGCGGGCGGTCAGTCGCGCTGCCAGCTGGACTGCTGATCCGAACAGGTCGTCACCCTCTGCGACTGGCTCACCGGCGGCAATTCCGATACGAATCGCGAAGGCCTCACCATTGTCTGTTTTGTCGCTGACCGCGCGCTGGATCCGTATCGCCGCTTCGATCGCCGCATGCACCGTCTGGAAGGAAGCCATGGCGCCGTCGCCGGTGTGCTTCACGCGCAGTCCTCCGTAATCGTCGAGCGCGTTCTGGACTATCAGGTCATGCCTATGGAGCACCGCCATGGCTCCAGCGTCGCCCAACCGCTGGGTGAGCTTGGTGGAGTCGACGATGTCGGTGAACATGATCACCCTAAAGGCCGTGTCGGTGTAGGCCTCGCCGACGGCTCTTGGCACGAACCCGCCTAGGAACGCAGTCACCGACTCTTCGTCGACCTCGATGACTCGGTTGGGCAGGAGCCCGTGAGCCGCCTCATGAGCGGCGGTGATCGTGTCGAGGTCGGGTCCCTGCGCCAGACAGAAGGCGTGTTGACGATCGTGGTCGTACCAGTAGTGAATAAACCGGACGTTGAAGCGGCCTTGAACCTCGATGTCTTTGACGTGCGCTTGGGCGATCGCTTCTGGTGTCGCCCCTACGAGGTCGTGTCGGTCCATGAAATACGGCATCGGCGCCACAGGATCGCGGACAGCCAACCCGTGCGCAATCGAGATGAATCAGGGCGGGTGTTCGCGGCGGCCGGCATCACCGCCCCAAAAACTGCGTGGTTCGCTGATCCGCCTACCGTGGCGCGGTGTGAGAACCGTTCGACCCCAAGGACATGGACCCCGTGACCAGGCGTCTTCGCTGATCCGCGCAGGGTCCACATGCCATGAAGTCACCCAAATCTCCAGGAGGTAACACTGATGGATGACACCGTGAACGTTCGCTACATGGTCGACGACGTCGACGCCGCCGTCGACTTCTACACAAAGCACTTTGGCTTCGTCCTCCGCTCCAATGCCTCCCCGGCTTTCGCGGACGTCGTTAGGGGGCAGCTGCGTCTCCTCTTGAGTGGGCCGACCAGCTCGGCGGGGCGTCCCATGCCTGACGGTGCTAAGCCGGAGCCCGGCGGCTGGAACCGGATCCACTTTGTGGTCGACGACATCGAAGCCGAGGTTGAACGGCTGCGGGGAGAAGGTGTGCGTTTTCGAAACCAAATCGTGACCGGTCCCGGTGGCAGACAGGTGTTGGTGGAAGATCCAGCTGGCAACCCGATTGAGCTGTTCCAGCCGGCCGGGGGGACGTCGGCCGCCCCGGGGGAGGGGCATGGGAGGCCGGAGCGGCTGTGACGTCCTGTGGGTGGTTTTCAGGCGTGCTCGCGGGCCAGCTGACCGAGAGCTAAAGCGCCGAGGAGGAGGCCAAAGTCACGCAGGGCGATGTCCCAGAACCCACCGGCGAGGGCCAGGGTGACGATGATCACCCCCAGCCAAGCGGCCACCACGTTGGCAAAGAGCTTGGGTCGCAGCCACACCCCGATTCCTGCGACGACCTCGATGACGCCGACGATAGCCATGATTGTCCCGCCGTTTATCGTGACGAACTCGGGGAGGAACCGGGTCCAGTCGGTCATCAAGTTGGTGAACTTGTCCAGCCCGAAGAGGATGGGTGCCACGGTGTACCCCAGATGCAGGATCCGGTAGGCCACGGCTGAAGGAGCTGTCTGTCGGATGGTGTCTGTGGTCATAAAGGACCTCCTTCTAAAAACGACCACCATTGAACTTAGACAGGACAAAGCTGTAATGTCAAGCCGCGTTTGTTTTAGAATGCTGACATGAGAGAAGCCGATGATGACCGAAGGGGTTTGGAGGCGGTGGCCTCGCTGGTCGAACCGGTGCGCCGGGCCCTGTACGACTTCGTAGCAGGCTCTGCAGAGCCGGTGAGCCGGGACGACGCCGCCGAGGCAGTGGGTTGTTCCCGTCAAGTGGCCGCCTACCACCTCGATCGGCTAGCCGAAGATGGGTTGCTGGCGGTCGAGTTCCGGCGTTTGAGCGGCCGGTCGGGTCCGGGGGCGGGGCGCCCCTCCAAGCTCTATCGGCGTTCGGACCGGGACCACCAGGTATCGATTCCGCCCCGTCGTTATGAACTGGCGGCCCGCATTCTCCTCGAGGCGGCCCGGGCGGGCCATCTGGACACCGAGGCATTGTCCGCGGCGGCCCGGCGGACGGGACACGAGATCGGTCGCGACGGACTCGGAGTCGCCTTGACGGTCACCGGCTATGACCCGGTGACCGAAGGAGGGGAGACCCGCTTCCGCAACTGTCCCTTTCATGTGTTGAGAGAGCAGGATCGGGAGACCACCTGTGGACTCAACTTGGCCTTGGTCGAGGGGATGGTCGACGGTGCCGGCTCCGACGCCGAGGCGGTGCTGGCCCCCGAGGAGGGATATTGCTGCGTCCGGCTTAGCCCACCGGTTGCCGGCTAGGTCGAATCGAAAACGATACCAGGGCGAGCTTTCTAAAAATGGACTTGACTTATTAAAGAAGGGCTGGCATTCTAAACTCGATTCGTCTCACTTATAGAGATGTAGGCCCTCAACGGAGAGGGCGGTTCGAGAAAGGAGTGCTATGTTCACCAAACCCCACCGACTCCTCGGAGGCGGGATTGCCATCTTGCTGGCCCTGGCAGCCTGCACCCAGGGGACGGTCGAGGAACCGGGTACCAGTACGACCCAGGCTTCCACCACGACCGCTGCGCAGGTCACCACCACAACCCCCGCCGGCACGCTCACAACGGAAGCGATGGTGGACCCTGTCGGCTTTGAAGCTCAGGTTGAGCTCTACACGACCATGCGAAACCTGTGGACCGACCACATGCAGTGGACCTGGGCGACTGTCGACGCTTTCTTCCACAACCCGGATGGGCTGGGGCCGCAACTGGATCGACTGTTGGTCAACCAGGCCGACATCGGGTCGGCGATCGTGCCCTTCTACGGTCAGGAGGCCGGAGACCAGTTGACTGCCCTGCTGACCACTCACATCGAGCAGGCGGTTCCGGTACTGACTGCTGCCCAGGCGGGAGACCAGGAGGCGCTCGACCAGGCCCTAGCTGATTGGTACGCCAACGCCGAGGAGATCGCCGACTTCTTGTCGGCGGCCAACCCGGACAACTGGCCGCAATCGGCCACCCGGCCGATGATGGAGGCTCACATCGACACCACCACGGTATACGCAGTGGACCTGCTCAGTGGCGACTACGTCGCAGCGGTATTGCACTACGACGAGGCCCTCGAGCACATGACCATGTTGGCCGATGCGCTCTCCGCCGGGATCATCACCCAATTCCCCGACCGGTTCGCCGGCTGAGACCAGAGCCGACCGGTGCCCCGCCTTAAGGCTCGGCACCGGTCGGCCGGATGGCACGCATAGAGTCACGTATGAGCCCAGCTTCTAAGCGAATGACGACCATCTCAGTCGACCAGCCGAGCCTCCAATCCGTGCTTGGCTGGGCGACCTCGGTATTTGCGGCTGCCGGGGGTCTGATCCACCTCGAAGCCGCTGTCGACCACCGCCACCTCACCGTCGTCGCCATCGGTTTTGCTGTGATGGCGGTGGCTCAGTTCCTGTTCGCCGGCTCCATCATCAGCCGCCCGTCCATCTCCACCATGGTGTCCGGAGGAGCCCTTCACCTGGCCATCTTCGTCACCTGGATCCTGTCGCGAACGGTGGGACTGCAGTTCATCCCCGGAGCGGAAGCCTCCTCAGCGGCGCATGTCGCCGACATCGTCGCCAACACCTTCTCCATCACCGTGGTTGGGGTGGCCGGCATCTGGATCAGGCTATGCCGGTCGAGAACGACCGTCGCACTCCCAGCGAAAACCGACCGGGCAATGAGAACAGTGATTCTGGCTGGAGTCGCAATACTCACGGTGGTTGCCCTCATCCAGCCCCATGACCACGCCGAACACCATGTACCTGCCTCCCTTCATGGGGGGGACCACGAAGATCAGCCCCTGTCGCCTTGATCGCCCTTGTTCCTGGTCGTTCGGGTACCGTCGCAAGTGAAGGTGTCGAGATGACCACGCCAAACGCGAGCGGAGGGGGCTCGAGGCAAGCGATGAGACCTCGTACCCTGGCGGTGGATGATGCCGGCGTGGGTGAGCCGTTGGTGCTGATCCCCGGCGGCGTCACCGGTTGGCTTTCGTGGATCCCGCATCAGGAACGCCTCCGCGACCGCTATCGGACGATCAGAGTCCAGCCCATTCACAACGAGCTGGGTTCGGCCGGTCAACCGGGAGATCCGTCATACACCCGTGAGGTCGCGGTCGAGAGTCTGCTCCTTACCCTTGATCATCTCGAGATACAGCAGGCCCATTTCGCCGGCTGGTCGGCCGGGGGAAAGGGACTGCTCGACTTCGCCATCGTCCACGCCGACAGGCTGAGATCGGTGACGTTGGTGGAGCCGGCGGCGAATTGGGTTCTTGAAGCTGCCGGTGAATCCGACCAGGAACAGCACGAGTCCACCGAATTCCTCCACTCCCTGGCAGGGCGGGAGGTCACCGAGAGCGACCTTGCCCGCTTCCTCTACATCGCCGGATTCGTCAGCGACCCGTCCCAAGCCCGGACTGACCCGTATTGGGAACGGGCTTGGCCGCACCG
>DATEDN010000180.1:0-1065 GCA_035281645.1 Acidimicrobiia bacterium
GTGGGGTTGAACCTCAACGAGAACGCCTGGAATCACTCCACGTTCAGCCAGAATCGGCGGCGGCGCTTCGACAAGGACGGGACGATGCAGTGGTTGTTCGACCAGACCGTGAAGAAGGCCCTGGAGGAGGGCTTGGTCAGCCGACACGTCTCGGCCGACGGGACCCTGGTGCGGGCCAACGCGAGCTACAAGAGCTTCGCGCCCATCGAGTTGACGATGGACCCAGACGAATACCGCAAGAAGCTCCGCTCCGAGGACACGCCCAGCTCGGATGACGAGCCACAGGATCCTGGCAACAGGGCCGTGAACTTCCGCGGCGAGAAACGCTCCAACAAGACTCATCGGTCCACGACCGACCCGGACTGCCGGTTCGTGTCGAAGGGCTCCAGCGGGACAGGGGCGTTCCCTGGCTACACGGTCAACGCGGTGATGGAGAACCGCAACCGGATTTTGCTGGGCATCGGGGAGGAGATCTACCGCTCCAGCGCGGGCGAGGAGCAGGGATGCCTGTCGATTCTCAAGCGAGCCAAGAGGAAGTTCGGTTTTGAGCCGGACACCCTGGGAGCTGACAAGGGTTACTTCCATGAGGAGTTTCTGGGTGAATTGCTTGAGCGAGGCATCGAGCCACACGTCGCCGTGAAGGACACAGGGAGCAGCCAAGCACATGCTCGAGTGAGGATGCGCGAGCGAGGTGAAGGGTACAGGTTGTCGCAGCGGTGCCGCAAGAAGATCGAGGAGCTGTGGGGTGAAGGCAAGGACTGGCACGGCCTGAGGAGATTGAGACGCCGGGGATGCGCACGCGTTGGGGAGGAGCTGAGCCTGATCGGCTGGGTGTTGAACCTCAAACGCCTGGCCAAGCTGCTCACACCTCAAGCACTTGCTGCATAGAGAGGAGATGCATCACGCTCGGTCTCCTTCGAACTGATAGGACGAGCCGGCCGCAAGAAGATCGAATCAGGAGCACGAGCCGGGACGTAATCCGGCGGAAGCCCGGGCGCGGAAAATTGATCATGTCGCCGGAAAAGGGAGCATCATTTCGATTAGCCTTGGTCAACAGCCTGTTAG
>DATEDN010000181.1:0-1412 GCA_035281645.1 Acidimicrobiia bacterium
CCGCCCGGTCAGTCGGCTGTAGGCCTCGGCGGCATGAGCCGCGGCTTGCTCGTGACGCACGTCGACGATGCGGATGCCTTCCTGGACACACCCGTCGAGGATGGCGACGATGTGCCCGCCCGAGAGGGTGAAGATCGTGTCAACCCCCTCGGCCTTGAGTGCTCGAGCGACGAGCTGTCCGCCGTGAATCTTCATGCTTGCCTTAAAGCCCCCCGGCCAAATCGCCAAACGCTGTGCGGAGCGATGTTACGCAAGAATGCGTGATGCTCTCCGAGCGAGCGCTGAATAGGGCCCTGCTGGCACGACAGCTCTACCTCGATCGGTCGGACCTTCCGATTCCCCAGGCACTCGACCTCATCGCCGGAATTCAAAACCAGTACGCCCCGGCGGGTTACATCTCGCTTTGGAGCCGGTTGACCGGGTTCCGGCGCCACCAGCTCACGTCTGCTCTGGAGCGAGGAAAGGTGGTGCAGGGAACGTCGATCCGGAGCACGATCCATCTCGTGACTCCCGAGTTTTTCCAACTATCCAACGCCGCGGTCAGAGAAGAGCGGACCGCATGGTGGTTCCGAGCAACCGGTCGCCACGACCAGTTGGAAATGCAAAAGGTTGCGAAAGAGATCGAAGCGGCACTACGGAAAGGACCGCAGCCGAGGAATCTCCTTATAAAGGAATTGGGCATCGATTCCGCCACGTGGAACGGGGCGGTCAATTACCTCGACCTCATCCGCGTCCCTCCGTCCGGCACTTGGGAGAAACGCCGTGCAGATCTCTACGGATTGTTGCCAACTAAGCCGATCGATCCCGAGGAAGCGCGCCGTGCCATGGTGGATCGCTATCTACGGGCCTTCGGCCCTGCCGGCGTCGCCGATGCCGCCACCTTCCTCGGCCTCCGCCCCGCTCAGATCAGACACCTCATGGCCGACTACCCCACGTATCGCGGGCCTCAGGGGATCGAGCTATTTGACGTCGAAGGTGGCCTCTTGCCCGACCCCGACACGCCGGCGCCGCCGCGGTTCATCCCAGTCTGGGATGCCACCTTATTGGTCCATGCCCGTCGGACCCAGATCCTCCCCGAGCGCTATCGCTCCCGGATCTTCAACACCAAGACCCCCCATTCGCACAACACCTTCCTTATCGACGGGCAGGTGGCGGGGACCTGGAAATTCGAATCGGGCGATATCACGATCAATACCTTTGAACCTCTCGACCGCAGGACAACCGTCGCGCTCAATGAAGAGCGAGATCGCCTTCGAGGGTTCTGGTCCTAAAGGACGTCGTTGCGGATCAGGTCCTCCAAGGATTCCCTCTCCACGACGAGCCGGGCTTTTCCGTCCGACACGAAGACCACGGCCGGACGGGGCACTTTGTTGTAGTTGGAACCCATCGAGTGCCCATAGGCCCCCGTCACC
>DATEDN010000182.1:0-5508 GCA_035281645.1 Acidimicrobiia bacterium
GGCATGATCGATGAGCCCGGCTGCAAGTCGGGAATGTTGATCTCCCCGATTCCGGACGAAGGCCCCGAGCCCAACCAGCGGATGTCGTTGGCGATCTTGAAAAGCGAGGTGGCGATGGTCTTTAACGCTCCTGAGGCCATCACCGCCGCGTCCTTTCCGGCTTGGGCCTCGAAATGGTTTTTCGCCTCGACGAAGGAGTAGCCCGACCACTCGGACATCAAGTCGATCACGGCGGCGGCAAATCCGGGCGGAGCGTTGAGCCCGGTACCGACGGCCGTCCCGCCCAGGGGCAGCTCCTCGAGACCCCCGAGGATCGCGCGGAGGCGCTTCTCTCCCCTTCGAACTTGGGATGCGTAGCCGGAGAATTCCTGACCGAGGGTTATCGGGGTCGCATCCATGAGGTGGGTCCGGCCCGACTTGACCACATTCCCGAACTCGGAGGCCTTCGATTCGAGGGCGCTAGCGAGACGGTCGAGGGCGGGAAGCAATCCCTGACGGATTCCTGCCACCGCCGCCACATGGATGGCGGTAGGAATCACATCGTTCGACGACTGGCCGAAGTTGACGTGATCGTTGGCGTGGACCGTGTTGCTCAAGGGGTCCCCGCTCACGATCTCGCTGGCACGACGGGCGATCACCTCATTGGCATTGGTGTTGGTGGACGTCCCCGAGCCGGTCTGAAAGATGTCGAGAGGAAAGTGCTCGTCGAGGCGCCCCTCCCGAACTTCGGCCGCGGCCTGCTCGATGGCGCTCGCTAACTCCCCCGGCACATGGCCATCCCGACCGGCGACCACGGCCGCCGCCCCTTTGATCATCCCCAAAGCCCAGATGAAGCGCCGCGAGAACCTGATTCCCGAAATCGGGAAGTTCTCCTGAGCTCTTTGCGTCGAGGGGCCGTAGTAGGCGCCGGCCGGCACTTTGACCTCGCCCATCGAATCCCGTTCGCTGCGAAATTCCATCACCAGGACGCTAGACGAGGAGGTGGCGCTGGTTCTCGTAGATCTCCTCGAGCGAGAACGGCAGCACCTGCTTCTGTCGATCGATTCCTGACAACACCGCCAGCAACAAGTCCACCAGGCCCGCAAAGTCGCCCATGTCGATCTTCTCGGGAGCGAGCCGGGCCTTACGCGTTCCCGCCCGCACCCCGGCCACGTCGACCATGTTGTGGTGATTTTCCAAGGGCAAGCACAACCCGGTGGCGTCGATTCCCAGGGCCGCCAGCGCAGTGGCCTCACAGCTTCCCCCCGCCATGAGCTTTCGTTGATGGGGAAGTCCCGAAGCCCGCATCAGAGTCGAGACTCGGTTGGTCAAGTCGGCCGAGAAGATGGAGGCGGCATCGCCCACCCGAACCACTGGACCCGCCCCCAGCGGGGCATCTGTGGATGCTGGCGAACACTCGATCGATAACACCCTCGCCCCATCGGGGATCGTCCCCAATTTGGCGGCGGCGATGGCGCCGACGAAGCCGACCTCTTCGGCTCGGGTGAGGAGCACCGAAAGGTGATGAAGCCCCCGAGCGGCAGCGAGATCCATGGCGACGAGGCTGGCAGCGGCACCGGCAAGGTCGTCGCAGGCGCGGGCGGCCAGCCGTCCGCCGCCATAACCCAGTCGATCGAGCGAGAAATGCCAGCGAGCGGTATCGCCCGGGGCGGCGCCGCGGACACCGATCCGGGCCCGACCCGATCCCGCATCGAATTCGATCACCTTGCCGGGAACGGTCCCGGATGGGGTGATCACCTCGAGGCGAGCACCTTCCACGTAGCTAGAAAGCACTCCGCCGCGCAGCTCGGCAATCGCTTCCGTCGCTCCGGGCTCCAGCACCACGAGGGCAGGGTGATCGATGTGGGCTACGGCCACCACCGGACGCCGCCGCGAACGCTGTCGGCTCCGGATCACCACATTTCCCGCCTCGTCCTGAGTGGCTCGAAAGCCGCGGCGGTCGGCCCAGTCCTTAACCCAACCGATGACCACCTGCTCCCGACCCGAGGCGGTGGGGAGGTCGGTCAAAGTCGCTAACCACCGGCGATGGGTGGCCTTGATCGGCATCAGCGCTCGAAGGGGAGCTCGCTGAACGGGTCGGGCGTCTGGCTTTTCTGTTCTTCGGTCGCCTGCAGTCCTAACTCAGCTCGCAACCGTTCGTAACCGCCTTCCTCCAAGGTCTCCGCCAGCTCGGGACCGCCGGAGGCGACGATCTTCCCTTCGATCAACACGTGGACGCGGTCAGGGATCACATATCGGAGGATCCTGGAGTAGTGGGTGATCATCAACACTCCCACCTCAGGTGAGCGCATCGCATCGACCGCGGCCGCCACGTCCCGGACCGCATCGATGTCGAGCCCGGAATCGACTTCGTCGAGAAGAGCTACCTTCGGTTCAAGAACCGCGATCTGAAAGATCTCCGAGCGCTTTTTTTCCCCGCCTGATAGGTCGTCATTCACGGATCGATCAAGGAATCGGGTCATGTCAAACCGATCGGCGGCTTCGTCGATTCGCTGCGTGGCGTCCTCGATCCCGGCGTCGGCTGCCGCCTCCAGCATGAAGTCGCGCAGCCGGACCCCGGGGATCTCGGTCGGGTATTGGAAGCATTGAATCAGGCCGAGGCGAGCTCGCTCGTGGACCGCCAGGCCTAGCAAGTCGGTCCCATCGAGGCGGGCCGACCCGCTCACCTCGTAGCCGGCCTTGCCGCTCAACACATGGCAGAGAGTCGATTTCCCCGAACCATTGGGGCCCATCACCGCATGCACCGCCCCAAACGGAACTTCGAGGTCGATCCCATTCAAGATCTGGCGCGGACCGGCCGTCGCTTCCAAGTTGTCGAGGGCGAGAGCGGCGTTCATTCGTCCACCGCCAAGAGCACATCGCCATCCTCGATCCACACCCGGTAAACGGGAACCGGCTTGGTAGCGGGGAGCGAGCGAGGCTCACCGGTCACCAAATCGAAGGCGGAGCCGTGGCGGGGACACTCGACTTCCATATCGAAAACCTCGCCCTCCGACAGCGAAGCCTCGGCATGACTACACCTATCCCCGAGGGCGAAGAGGGCACCATCCACCAGAAAGATCGCCACCCGATGCTCACCGAGGTCGACCCGAAACCCGACGCCCTCCTTCAGGTCGGAGAAGCTGGCCACTTTTTCGACGCTCATTGCTCCGCCGGCGTTTGCTGCCCACGGATGAATCGCCGCTCGAGAATCTCTGCCAGGGCCCTTTCCATTCCAGACACCGGCAGCCGGTCGAGCACCTCCTGGAAGAAGCCGCGCACCAGAAGGCGTTCGGCTCGTTGAGGTGAGATCCCCCGGCTCCCGAGGTAATAGAGGTGGTCCTCCTCGAGGGGGCCCACCGACGACCCATGACCGCAGATGACGTCATCGCAGAGAATCTCGAGATTGGGGATGGAATTGGCCTTGGCATCGGGGCTGAGGACCAGGTTGCGATTGGTCTCGAAGGCGGAGGCCCCGATCGCCGGCTTTTCGATCCTCACCAGTCCTGAGAACACCGATTGCGAGGCGTCCTCCACCGCTCCCTTGAGGAGAACATTGGAAGTCGATTTGGGACCGCGGTGGTTGAGCACCATCCGGTAGTCGAGCACTTGCTCGCGGTGCCCGAAGAAGACCCCGACGATGTCTGCTGAGGAACCCTGGCCATCGAGATCCACGGCCATGTCGAGTCGGGCCAGATCGCCACCCAGGCCGACTTCACCCAAACGAAGGGTGGCGTCTCGTCCCAAGCGCGCTCGAAGCTGAACGACGTTGGTCGAGTCGAGTGTCATCTCCTGGAGAGCCAGAAACCGGAGGCGCCCGCTCTGGGCGATGTCGATCTCTACCTGCGGCACAGAGATGGCCTGAGCTCCGTCTCGCGACCGATAGGCAACGATGACCTCGGCCTCGGCATCTTCTCCGATCTCGATGGTGACATGAGGGAACGAGATCGTCTTCGCGGCCGTGGTTTGCACTTCGATCAAGAGCGGCGATTTGCTGGCCTTTCCCCGAGGCACACTCACCGACACCCCAGCGTCGACGAAGGCGCGATGAGCCGCTGCCAGCTTGTCGGTGTCCGGAGAGACGAGGCCGAGAAGCTTGGTGGACTCGACGCCAAAGCCTTCCCCGCCTAGCTCCACCGCCTTGCCATCCACGATCACCAGATGTTGCGAGGGTTCCAGTTCGGCCAAGATCTCATCTGCCGGTAGGCGGTCGCCGGCTAGGGAGACCAATTCCACCGATTCGAGATCGATGGTCCGATCCACGTACCGCCACGCCTCATCGGTGGGGCCAGGAACGGGAAGATCCTCGAACTGGCGGAAGGCGTTCTGGCGTTCGGGTGAGGACGCGTCTAAGACTTGTAGCGAATCAAGGGTGAGCACTGCCACGAACCCAATTGATGGTACCGGACCCCTGTTGCTTCACACTTTGGATGTCTCACCGGTTCCCCCTTCCGTCAGTAGCTCGCGGGCCCGGATGAAGATGCCGTCGAGCATCTCTTGGGTGAGTCGGCCGGTAAACGTGTTCTGCTGCGAGGGGTGATAGCTGGCCAAGAGCCAGGGACCCGGCTCAAGCTTGACTGCCACACCATGCCCAAACTTCTGGCGCACCGATCCCCAACCAAGAGTCGGGGCCACGTGCTTGATCTGGCCGAAGGCCATCCCGCCCAGCGCCACGATCACCTTCGGATCTATCGAAAGATCGGGTAGCAACCATCGCTGGCAGGTCTGGATCTCAACGGCGGTGGGGCGGTTGGCGGGAGGCGCGCATCGGACAATGGCGGTGATCAGGCAGTTCGAGAGTTCTAAGCCGTCGTTGCGATCCACCGAAGTCGGCTGATTGGCGAAACCCGTATTGAAGAGAGCGCGGAAAAGCCAATCCCCTGATCGATCGCCGGTGAAGATGCGCCCGGTGCGGTTGCCACCGTGGGCAGCAGGAGCCAACCCGACGATGATCAGCTCCGCTCGGGGGTCACCGAACGCCGGTACTGGGCGAGCCCAGTAGCCCTCGTCGCGGAAGGCTGCCCGCTTCTCCCGGCCCACCCGCTCTCGCCATTCCACAAGCCGCGGGCACAGCCGGCAATCGATCAGTCTCAGGGTCTCAGGGCTCCCACGCTCACCTCGCTGGCTGCATTCCACAGCATCCAGCCCAGCCCCCTCGCCTCCGCCTCGTCGATCTGAGCCCGGACCTGATCTTCTGTGTAGGCGAAATCCTGTAGCCAGGGTCTGACCACTATCTCGCGGGCGACGCGAGTCAGTGCGTCATCGAGGGCTTCGCCCACCAACGGTCCTGGGTGATCGGAGGGGACCTGATACCCGTACCAACCGGAGGAATAATGGCTTGGATAGAGCATGGGGGAGGCAACATCGACGACTTTGGTCAGCTCCTCCCATTGCTGTCCGATGCCTCCATCGTCGACAGCCGAGGTGATGAAGCCGAATATGTCGGCCCCAACCGCGCAACCCAGGGGATGCAGCGCAGCCACGGCGGTACCGAGAAAATCTCTGACCGTAGCCACTCGCACCTCGGCA
>DATEDN010000183.1:0-20879 GCA_035281645.1 Acidimicrobiia bacterium
CCATGCGTCTTGGACTTCCTTCATGGGTTCCCACTGATCATGGAACAGGTAGACGAACTTCTTCATGGCTCCTCCTTTGCGAGGGGTTCGCGGCCCAGGTATTGGGCATAGTTCTCCAGAGTCTCTTGTTCCGTTCCCCAATGGGGGTTAAACCCACCGATCCATTCGGCCAGGCCCCGCAGCGGTGCCCGGTTGAGAGCCAGGAAGTTGGTCCGCCCCACCTTCTTGCGCACCACCAGCTCGGCACTCTCGAGCACCCGGATGTGCTTGTGGATGGCCGGGAGCGAGAGACTCCTCATTTCGGCCAGCTGACTGATCGATCGCGGCTGCAGCCCCAAAGCCGAGATGATCTCCCGGCGATGGCCGTTGGCGAGGGCTTCGAAGGGCCCATCGAGGTCCAGAACGTCGATCACAACAGTTAACCTTCTGGTTAACCATATCCAGCGGGTGGACGGCTGTCAAACTCCGAGGAGGGCGGCGACCACCTCGGGGCTGGCGGCGAGCTCGGCGGCCGAGCCCTGCTGCACGATCCGGCCCTCGGCCAACACGTAGGCACGAGTGGAGATGTCGAGGGCTCGCTTCACGTTTTGCTCCACCAGGACCACGCTCACCCCTTGCGCCCGCACCCTCTCGATCCGGTCGAATACTTCGTCAATGATCACCGGGGCCAAGCCGAGCGAAGGCTCGTCCATCACCAAGAGCCGGGGTCGTGCCATCAACGCCCGACCGATGGCGACCATTTGCTGCTCGCCCCCGCTCAGGGTTCCCGCCAGCTGGTGGCGCCGCTCGGACAGGCGGGGGAACAGCTCATGGACCCAAGTCAATGACTCCTGGTGGTGCTGTCTCGCCTCGCGGTTGAAGGCTCCGAGGTCGAGATTCTCTTGAACGGAGAGCGAGGGAAAAAGGCGGCGGCCCTCGGGAACGATCGCAATCCCCTGCCGGCAGGTGCGATGACCCGCCAGGGTGGTCAGCTCGACCCCCTCGAAGAGGATGCTCCCGCGCCGGGCCTGATTGATTCCCATCACCGCGTTGACAAAGGTGGACTTCCCGGCTCCGTTCGAGCCCACGATCGCCACCACCTCGCCCGGGTCAACCGTCATCGAGACTTCCCACAGCGCCTGAGCGTCGCCGTAGAAGACGTCGAGGTCAGTCACTCTGAGCATGAGCCTCACTTCCCAAATAAGCGCTGACCACCGCCGGGTTCCTCATCACCGTCGCTGGATCTCCCTCGGCGAGCAGGCGTCCCTGGTCGAGAACCACGATCCGAGTGGCGAGTTGGTTCACCACCCGGAGAAGATGCTCGACCAAGACGATCGACACCCCTGAGCGGTGGATTCGCCGAACCACTGCCACGGCGTTATCGATCTCAACCGGGTTCAACCCCGCCAGCGCTTCGTCGAGCAAGAGAATCCGGGGACGGGTCGCCATCGCCCTTGCCATCTCAAGCAGCTGTCGCTCGTGGAGGTTGATCCCGCCGGGCCGCACTTCACTCAGGTCGGACAAGCCCACCAAGGCCAAATACTCCTCGGCTGCCTGGCGGGAGGCGGCCAATCCCCGCGGCTCCCGGCCGAACATGATGGCGACGACCACGTTGTCCCTGACCGTCAGAGAGTTGAACGGCCGCGGGATCTGGTAGGTACGGGCGATCCCCTGGTGCACGATCTTGTGAGGCGCCACATCGATGATGTCGGCTCCGTCGACGGCGATCGCACCCGATGTGGGGCGAAGCGCCCCCGAGAGCAGGTTGACCAATGTGGTCTTGCCAGACCCGTTCGGTCCTACCAGACCCACCAGCTCGCCCTCCGACAAGCGCATCGAAACCCCCCGCAGAGCTTGGAGGCCCCCGAAGCGCCGGGTCACCTCGTCGGCCTCCAACAGCGTCTCCCCGACCGCGGGCGAAGGCAGGTCCGGTCCCCGGTCGGCGCCGGCGAAGCCGAGGCGCCTGGCCGGAGCCGACGCTCTCCGGCCGGAGGGGCCTCCGGCGGAAAGCAGCGCCACCACCGCGGCACTTCCCAGGGCGACAGCGAACCAAGTGACCGGGTCTCCCCATTCCCCGTAAAGGGCCAAGGCGGCCAGCACGGCCGCCACGACGGCAACGATGGTCCAGGGGCGCCGGACGAAGCGAGCCATGATCCCTTCCGGGGCGAAGAGAACCAAGAGGACCAGAACCGCCCCGAGGATGATCAGGCTCCAGCCCTCGAATCCTCCCGCCAGCCGGTTTTGAAGGGTGACGACATAGAGAGCACCCACCGCCGGGCCGGCCCAGAAGAGTCGGCCACCGAGCACGCTCATCACGATGACGAAGAGCGGCACTCGCAGATTGAAGGTTCCTTCCGGGCTGATGAAACCCACCTGCAGGGCGCTGACCGCTCCCGACAACCCGGCGATGAGGCCGTTGGCGGCGATGGCGATCATCTTGTGCCGGAAGGTCGGAACCCCCAATCCCTCCGCCACTGCCTCGTCGTCGTGGATGGCGAAGAGGGCCCATCCGTAGCGGGTCTTCACCATGCCGTAAGCAATGACCAGGGCCAGCACCGCCACTGCCCCGCTGAGCCAGAAGATGAATTGCTGGAAGGGACCGAAGAAGTCCGGATAGTCCGGGACCGGGAGGATGATCCCCTGCCCCCCGTCGATGGAGTCGGTCACCCGGGCGATGGCGGAGAGGATGAAGGGGATGGCCAGGGTGAGGAGGGCGAAGATCTCACCCCGCAGCGATCGGAGGCGGAAGGCGATGGTCCCGATCACCAGCGCCAGGAGCAAGCCCGCCAGGCCGGCGAGGAGCAGGGCCGGCCACCACGACTGGCCCTGGCGTCCGACCAACACCGCCAGGGTGTATACGCCGACGCCATAGAAGGCGCCTTGGCCGAAGCTGAAATAGCCGCTGTAGCCGGAGAGGATGTTCCAACTGGTGGCTTGGGCGGTCCAGAAGAGAACCCCGCTCAGGAGCACCAGATAAGAGGCGGGAAATCCGGTGAGCTCCCGTATCCAGGGCAGGACTGCGATGGAGAGGGCGATGGCGGCGAGGGGGATCCAGCCCCTTTCCTTCTTCAATGCCGGCCTGCCCGGCGGGGAAAGAGACCCCCGGGCCGGAAGACCAGGGCCAGCACCACCATCGAGAACACCACCAGAGGTGAATGGGAGGGGGTCCAAAGCAGCGCAACCACCCCGGAGACCGCACCCACCAAAAGACCGGCGTAGAACGTTCCGGCCACATTGCCGATCCCCCCGAGGATGACGATGGCGAACACGAGCCCAACCCATTCAAAGGCGGCATCGGGGGTGATGGTCCCGCGCACCGCGAAGAGCATCCCGGCGATGGCGGCGCTCGCCCCCGCCACACCGGCCAACGCCAGGCCGATGAGGCGGTGATCGATTCCAAACGCCGAAGCGATCTCTCGGTCCTGCCCGAAGGCCCGCAACGCCCGGCCGGCATAGGTGCGGTTAACGATGGTGCTGACCAGAACCACCAGCACCAACCCGAATCCCGCCGCCAGCAGAGTGGGAAGGGGAAAGCTCAGGTCCCCCAGCCTGATCGAGCGAGTGGCATAGGGATTGACCGTTGCATCCATCCTTTGGAAATCGGCGCTCCATATGTTGTGGACCACCTGGACCAGGATGATGAGCAGCCCGTAGCTGACCAATAACGAGCTCAGCTCGGAGACCTCGAAACGGTCGTAGGCGAGATGGATGGCCGCCCCCAACACGCAGAGGACAGGAATGGTGACCAGAAGGGTATTGATCGGACCCAGCGGGGTGGCCGTGGCGAGCTCAAACGTGAGGTAGGCGCCAAGCAGGATCAGGCCGAAGTGGGCGAGGTTGATCACCTTGAGAAAGCCCCAGGTCAAAGAGAGACCGAGGGCCATCAGGGCGAAAAGGCTGCCGCCGAGAGCGCCGGCCAGCCCGGCTTGGAGGACGTTCATGGCTCACTCGTTTCGGAGGGCGTAAACCCCCGGCGATTGCGAACCGGGCCGCCCACTAGCCGATGAGCGACCCGATCCGTTGGCCTGTTTCCGGTATCAGCTGGTTGGGCCTCTGAGTTCAGCAGCAGCTCTCTCGGCGGGCCACACCATGACCCAATCGCCGTCCTGGATCTGTTTGATTCCCAGATTGGTTTCCCAGAAGTTGTTGAGCGACTCGTCGAACTCAACCGGACCAGCAAAGGTGAGGTCAGCCCCGCTTTCGTGCAGATAATCGCAAATCGCCTGGTGGTCGAGTGACCCCGCCCCCTCAACGCCTTGAACGAGTATCTCCCACGCGTTCCACGACGCCGCCGCTTGGGTCTCGAAGACGGTGTAGGGAACTCCGGCGGCGGTGGCCCGCTCGGCGAATTCCTCCACGATCTCGGTGACCGAGGGATCCATGTCGGCGAGGATGGCCTCGTTGGGCTCGAAGATCGAGACCGAAAGGGCTTCGATGCCGCTGCTCGACCCGAGGGCCAGTAACGGTCCCGGGGCCGGGAACAGGGCGAAGACCATCGGCGGCCGGTAGCCGTCGAGGGCCAACATCGCCTCGATCAACCCGTTGGCATCGACGCCAAGGCCGTTGATCATCAAAAGGTCGGGGTCGGCCTGGCGGACCTCGGCGGCGATCGCATCCCATTCCGTGTTGCCAGGCGGATAGGGGATATTGGCCACCACCTCATAACCCCGCTCGGGGAAGATGGTCTGGGCGGCCGGCTCTTCTACGTCAGGGCGCCCAAAGGTGACGAAGGCTGCCGACCCGGACTGGTTGGTCACCAGGGCAACAGTCTCGACCGCTCCACCCAGGCTGTCCATGGCGTCGGCAAGCTGGTTGGGAATAAAGGCATTGGGTTCGAACCCGATCGACCAGGCGGGGAACTGGCAGGGATAGGTCAAAGTCGGAGCTAGCACCGCCGTGTGCTGAGGGAGGACGAATCCGTGTCGCTCGGCGATCGGCATCGCGGCCAGGATGTTGGGGGTGGCGTAGGGGCCGATTATCAAGTCGACTCCGTCCTGACCGATCAGCTGCTCGTAGAGCGTCGCCACGTTGTCGGTCACCGACTCGTCGTCCCGCAAGTCCCACTCGACGGGTTGGCCGAGCAGGCCACCGGCGTCGTTGAGGCGGTCGACGAATAGCTCTCCGGCGATTTGATGAATGACACCGGTCGGGCCGAAGGCGCCGGTCAGCGACAAGGTGCTGCCCACCACGATCGGCTCTCCGCTGGGAGCGGCCGTCGTCTCGGGCGGGGCAGTGGTCTCGGCCCCGGCGGTGGTGGTGCTCTGCGGTGCGGCCGTGGTAAGCGTGGCAGAAGTGGTGTCGGTTCCGCTACCTCCACATGCGGCCACCACCAACGCCAGGGCCATCGCCGCGTGAACGATCCTGGTACTCCTCGTCACGGCTCTCCTCCTTCTCTGGACGGTGACCAGCCTCGAGGCACGGTCATCCAGTGGGCAGGTTGGTGTACACGAATACTGCTCAGCGTTCAACCTAACTGATCATTTTTTCCTTCGGCGGCTGATCCGGCGGCCTTCTGGGTAACCCCAGCGAATGCCATTCGCAACCTTTGGGCGCGCCCCCACCGAGCTTGGCACGGTGGTGGTCGCCACCGCGATCCACAACGGCCACGACCTCCGCCCCGAGGTGAACTCGCACATGGCTCTCGATCGCGCCACCCGGCTCCGGGAAGAGGATCCTTTCACCGACTTCTTCGCCGGCGCTTTTCCCGACTCGGTCATCGTCGATCGCTCCCGCTTCGAGGTCGACCTCAACCGACCCCGCGAGATCGCGGTCTATGCCGATGCCGAGGAGTCCTGGGGACTCGAGGTTTGGTCGTCTCCGCTCCCGGCACCGGTCCGCGAGGAATCACTCCGGCTGTACGACGGTTTCTACGACGACCTCGAGGCCTGGCTCGATGGGATAGTTCGTATCCGGAGGGGTTTTGTGCTCTATGACCTCCATTCCTACAACCACCGTCGGGACGGGCCCGCCGCTCCTCCGGCTTCCCCCGAGGAGAACCCGGTGGTCAATCTGGGAACCGGGTCGCTTCCGGCCCGGTGGCAGCCGGTGGCGGACGCCTTCTGTGAATCGATGGCGGGACAACACCTCGGAAGTCAGGCCATCGATGCGCGTCAGAATGTCAAGTTTCGAGGCCGCCAACTCGCCGCCTGGATCAACGAGCGCTATGGCGAAGTGGGCTGTGCGCTGGCGATCGAACTGAAGAAGGTATGGATGGACGAGTGGTCGGGGGAGGTCGACGGAGCGATGCAGCGCCAGCTACGCATTGCCTTGCTGGCCACCGTCGACCCGGTGACCGAAGCCTGGAGAGCAATTGCCAGTCACTGAGGCCGACCTCAAAGTCGACCTGGCCCTGGCCGAGATCGGGGGACAGTTGCCCCTGCTGAGCTTGGTGACCCCGATCAACGTCCCCGAGGCTCGGACCGCCTTCATCGCCGGCGAGGAGCCGGTATTTCTCTACCGCGAGCTTCCCGACCTCGCCGCCATCGCCGCCCAACTTGACGCCGTCGATCCCACCTCGACCGACGACCCCACCGTCGCCCATCTCGCCGAAGGATTGGTCAAGGAGCTTCGCCTCCGCCTCGAGCTTCTGCGCAATCGCAACACCGAGCAAGCCTTCTTCGTCGCGGTCGAGCTCTTCGGGCACGTCGAAGATCAGACCCTGGCAATCGCCGAGCAGATCCTGCGGGCGCCGGCACAGAAGAAGACCGCCGAGCTGGTCCTCAATGCCGAGGAATTCGCCGCCGTCGCCTCCGCGGAGATCGCCCACTACCGGACGATCTATCCCGAGCTGGCAGCCAAGGTGCACCTCAGCGATACCCGGCCCGGGGTCCTGGTCGAAGCCGGAGACCTCTATATAGGGACCCGAACCCGGGTGGCAGCAGAGGACGTGCCAGGCCTCCTCGCCCACGAGGTGGGTACCCACGTTCTGACGTTCGCCAACGGTCGCGACCAACCGCTGCAGATGCTCTCTCTTGGTGTGGCCGGCTACGACGAGCTGCAGGAGGCGCTCGGGGTTCTGGCGGAGCACCTCACCGGCGGGATCGCACCCTCCCGGCTCCGCACCCTCGCCTCCCGGGTCAAGGCTGCTCACCTCCGCAGCCGGGGAGCAAGCTTTCGGGAAACTCACGAGGAGCTGGTGGGTTTGGGCTTCACCCGCCGGGCCGCCTTCACCACCGTCATGCGCGCCTTCCGGGGGGGAGGAACCACCAAAGACGCCATATACCTTCGGGGTTTGATGCGCTTGCTCGAGCACCTCCGCACGGGTGTTGACCTGTCTTCTCTCTACGTCGGCAAGATCAGCTTCGAAGCCATCCCTCTCGTCGCCGACCTCACCGCCCGGGGGGTGCTGGGGGAAGCACCGCTGCGACCTGCCTTCCTCGACGGGATTGGCGCCGAGCAGAAACTCGAGGCCATTAAGAATGGAGCTCAACTCATCGATCTCGGAGGTCGGGCCGCATGAAGGTCGGCTTTGTCGTCAACCAGGTTGGCTCGGAAAAACCCCAGTACACGACGACTCGCCTGGCGATGTCCGCCCGCAATCTCGGCCACGAGGTGTGGCTGATCGGGGTTGGCGATCTCGCCCAAAACGTCGACGGAAAGATCATCGCCGATGCGGCCGGGCCCGCCAACAAGTCCTACCGCTCGCTGGCCAACTTCCTCGAGGATGTGCAAAGCGAGGAGAAAGGTGCCAACGAGAAGATCGTGGTGGACGAACTCGATGTGTTGATGCTGCGCAACGATCCCTCCGAGGACGCCAACGATCGGCCCTGGGCACAGACCTCGGGGATTCTCTTCGGTCAGGTGGCGGCCGCTCATGGGGTGCTGGTGGTGAACGACCCGGTCCATCTCGCTGATGCGGTGAACAAGACCTACTTCCAGCACTTTCCCGAGGAGGTGCGGCCGCAGACGCTGATCTCGCGGAACGAGGACGACATCCGCGCGTTCATCCAGGCTTGCAAGGGGAAAGCGGTGCTGAAGCCCCTGCAGGGTTCGGGCGGACAAGGAGTATTTCTGGTGGCGGGCGATCAGAACGTCAACCAGATGATCGAGACCCTGATCCGCGACGGCTACATCGTCGCCCAGGAGTACTTGAAGAACGCCGATGAAGGAGATGTGCGGCTATTCGTGATGAACGGCGAGCCGCTGGTGGTCGATGGTGAGTACGCCGCCTTCCGCCGGGTGCCTTCGGAGTCTGACGTGCGCTCCAACATGCACGTCGGCGGCGAGGCGGTGGCGGCCAAGGTCACCGACAAGATGCTGGCGCTGGTGGACATGGTCAAGCCCAAGCTGATCCAGGATGGGATGTTTCTCGTGGGTCTTGACATCGTCGGTGACAAGCTGATGGAGGTGAACGTCTTCAGTCCGGGTGGGCTCGGCAGCGCCGGCACCATCAGTGAGATCGATTTTGCTCGCCCGGTGATCGAGGCCCTCGAGCACAAGGTCCGTCTCCGGGCGGCCTACGGACCGTCGCTGCCCAACGTGACTCTCGCCACCCTCTAATCAGAGGTCGCGGTCGAGCATGTAGGGGATCAACTCGCGGATAAAGCGGAGATCCTCCGATGGTTGGAGACCCTCGAAGGCGGTGTCAAAAACCTCCCGAGCGGCGGCCGCCACTCCCAGCGAGAACTCGCGGGCGAACTCGATGCTGCCGTGATCTCTCATCATCTTCAAGATCGCGTGCACCTGCTCGGCCGATCGCGTTCCACGAGCAGCCGACAGGAACCAGTCAAGCCAGGCTCGTCCTTGCTCGTCGGCCACGGAAAGCAGGTGAATGACCATCAGGGACCTTTTGCCCTCGTAGAGATCACCCAGGATCTCTTTCCCGTACCGCTCCGGCCGCCCTTCCAGATTGAGGAGATCGTCTCGAATCTGAAAGGCCGCCCCGAGATAGAAGCCGAAGCGGGTCAGGGGCTCGAGATCGGCCCCGCCCCAGGATCCGATCAATGCTCCGATCCGGAGGGGAAAGATGGTCGAGTAGGAGCAGGTTTTGAGCAACACCATGTCGAGATAGTCGGTCGGGGTCAGCTCCAAGACGTTCTCCGACCGCCAGCCGAGTTCGATGGCCTGGCCCTCGATGGTCCGGTGCAGCAGCATCTGGAACTCATCGAAGACCCGCTCGCTCATCACCGATCCCAACACCCTCACGTTGTCACGGAGGGGCGTCAACCCCACCACCGCCAGACCGTCTCCGGCATTAACCGCCAGCGGCACCCCGTGTTGTCGATGAAGAGTGGGCTCGCCCCGCCTGCTCCAGCTGCCATCTTCGATGTCATCGTGAACCAGGAAGGCGTTGTGCAGGAGCTCGATCGCCGCCGCCGAGGGCATCGCTTCCTCGGTGCTACCTCCGAAGGCGCGGCAGGTGGCGACGCAGAGGCTGGAGCGGATCCCTTTTCCCACTCGGGAGGGATAGGTAGCCACCAGGTCGTAGAGCCAGCGACGCGGCTCTCGATCGGGCAGGTATTGCGTTAAGACGTCCGCCATTTGATGGCGATGCTTGGCGAGGGCGTCTTCTACGAAGCTCGTTGCCGATCCCGCCACTGCTGCTCCTGGTTGACCGGCTGTATCACTTCGATCTCGACTGTCATGTACTCGCCGGGGAGGTGGGTCACGAAGAGGTGACCCCGATACACCCCAGGGGACGTGTCGGCGCTCACATCAAGATTGACCGCCACAGGCAAGCTGGCTCCGGGTGGGGCGATGTCGATCTCGGCTGGTTCAAAGCGCCAAGCCGCGGCGGGAATTGCGTTCCGATTGTGGTCGGCCAGATCCGATCCGTGCACACGCAAGCTCGAGGCGGCGGCCCCGGAAGTGTTGTGGATCCAGAGAGTCGACGATGCCCGATGGCCAGGAAGGACTGCCGGCATCTTGAAATGACGATCTGTTTCTCCACCCCCGAGGAGTCGGTCGACCGCCCCGGAATAGAGATCGAAGGCTCTTCGGACGAGGTCGAGGTTGGCGTCTACCGCGCGAGCCAGGTCGGCCCGGAGTTGGCGAAATGCGGCCGAGCGATCGTCGCCGGTCGGCGGGCTGGGCGGTCGGGGATTGTCTCCCAGCAGGCGGATGAAACGATCCACCACCTCGGAGGCGGCCCGGAACCCCAAGGCGCGAATCTCGTCTGGGTCGGAAATCTATTTGCCCCAATCCATGTAGTAGCCGGCGATGCGCTCGGTGAGCGGCCGACCCTGAATCACGTTGGCGGCCTGCAAGCCCGACATCACCGCCGCTTCCAGACACCCGGCATTGAGACCACAGTCGATCCAATCCCCCGCCAACACCAGGTTGTCATAGCCACTCTGATCGCTCCGTAGCCGGTATTTGTCGCTGCCTGGTAGCGAGAGCACGTAGCGTTCCGAGGGGTCGACGTTCGCTCTCCAGAACTGGGAGTCGAAGCGATCTCCTCCTTCCCTTTCACCGGCTCCGGCCAAGAGGTCCCATCGGAACGAGCCCGAGCGAGGATCGATCGCTCCCCGCCAAAAGTGCCCGACAGCCTCCTCGAGGAACACCACCGCATTTTCTCGGACCCGCTCGTGCTCGCGCTTGGGAAAGTCGACATCATCACGATCGGGGAGACCGGCCGTGGGGAGGGCGTTGCAGAAATATGCCACCGTCTGAGGGCGGTCGTCCGCCGGCCATTGCTCCACCGCCAGTAGGTGTTCCATCGAAGACCAGGTCTCGAAAGGTTTGAGATAGCCGGTCATAGTTACCCCGGGTCGATCCCAGCCCAACTCTCGATGATCGGCGGTCAGCCACAGCTGAAAGACCTGGGTGGCCACCGTGCCGAGATGATCGACCATCGCCTTCCACTTGGGATGGTGTGAGATCAAGTCCTCGCAGACGTAGGGGATCATGCCGATGGGAATGGCGAAGACGACCCTGTCGAAGTCACGTCCCTGTTGCAGGATTTCCAGAGCCGACCCGGGGGCCGTTGCCCAGAGCGACTCGAAGTTGACTCCCTCGTCGTGGTCGAGGTTGGGGGCGGCGGGAAAGCCGGGCAGGCCCCCGACTTCGATCAGCGGTTCATAGCTGTCCGCACCGTCGGGTAATCGCACCTGGCGATTGATTTCCACCGCCGCGATGGAGCGGCCGTCTGATGAGAGACGAAGGTTCTCCACTGCGGAGAAGAACTCGAAGCGAACCCCGCGGGAAGCCAGCGCCTCGTACAAAGGGGCAAAGAGAACGTCGCCCATTCCCGCCTGCAGCTTCCAGAAGATCGAGCCCCGATATTCGAAGAAGAGCTTGCCGGAAAGGAAGAGTCCCAACCCGGCCGCGAACCGGGGACGTTCGGGGTCACCTTCCTGGAAACCAAAGACGAGGTCGTAGACACCGCGCACCAGCGGGGAGTCGAGAGTGTCCTGGGACGCGCCGTGCCGGCTGATCCAGGCGCGGTATTCCTCATCGTTGATGGCCGCGAAACCGCGGGGGTCGGTGAGGAGCCCGTCGGCGAGGATGCCCCTCACGGTGGTAACGATCAGGTCGGCCAGTGACCACAACCTGCGAGCCGACTCATCACGCACCACCAACTCATGAAGCCGTCGGTGGATGCCGTCGAGGATAGGGCCGAGTGGCTCCAGAAAAGGCAGGTCGCGAGCGAGCAGTCGCTGCTCCGACCGGAGAACGCTTAGCCCCTCGATAGCGGCGGCCAGCAGCGAGGCGATCAGCTTTCTTGCTACTTCGTCCTGACGCGAAGGCCCCGGGGGGATGGGACTGGCGCTGATCCGAACCGATCCGCGCCATGACGAAGGCTGGTCCAACGACTCGTAGAAGTCGGCCAAGAGCCGCACCGCCTGGCGGACAAACTCGAGCACGCTCATGGGGCCGCTGGCGGCATCGGGCTCCCCCGGGAGTCGATCGTTCAAGGAGAAGGCGGCCACCCAGTGGCGCCAGCGGCCGCCGTGGAGATCCTCGAGACCGATGTCGTTGGCCGGTTTGAAGGCATCCCTCCAGTCTTGGAAGGGCGCATCGGGTCGATGGTTGGGGCGGTCGAGCTCGGCGTAGAGCTCACGGACGAGACGAAAAGCGTTCTCGTAGTAACCCAGCCAGACGTGGAGGCCGTGTTCCTCGATCCGTCCGTGGGCTCCCCGGCTGCTCGCCGCCTTGCCTCCCAAGCGCCAGCCGCGCTCGTAGACGGTGATCGAGGCGAATCGCTGCTCCCAGCCCGGCTCGGACAGCCTCCAGGCGGCCGCCAAGCCGGCCACCCCTCCTCCGAGGATGGCGATTTTCTCGCCGCCCGCCCCATCGGTGGCCGTCACTATTTAATGGCCGATAACAGGGCCTCGGCTACCTCGGCTTCCGGATAGCCAGGCGAAAGTTCCAGCTGCGAGGAAGTCAGCGCCTCCGACGCCAGTGGCGGCCGCGATCCGGGTTCGAGGAGCTGGTGCATGTCAATCGCCGCTCGCACCTGAAAGAGATATGCGTGCTGATCGCGGGCAATCTCGAACGCCTTGACCAAATCGGCGGCCACTGCCCGGTGCTCTCCACCCTTACGAGCCCGGGCCCCGGCTCGCTTCCGAAAAGTCTCGGCCAAGTAGTGGCGTTCCTCGATGTCATCGCTCATCTTCACCGCCTCATCGAAAAGATGAAGAGCGGTCGGCAGATCGCCGAGGCCCGCGGTCAGTTCCGCTTGGGCGGTCAAGAAGTAGGGCTGGAACGATGAAACTCCGAGCTGGTGCAACAGCAAACGCGTGTGCCCGATGGCGCCCACCGTCTCGGGAGTCGGCTCCAGGTGGGCGGCGGCGATGAGAGCGTGGATCGAGCCCAGGTTCTCCCACATCGCAAATCCATGCCGGGTGCCGAGGTTGGTGACGGTCCGGAACTCGTCCACCGCCCGACGGAAATCGCCTTCCAGTTGATACATGTATCCCAGGTAGGCGCGGCTGTAGGCCTCGCTGAACGGTCCGGCGGGGAAACCGAGCCGGCCGCTCAATTCGAGCGCTTCCTGTGCCGCTTGGACGGCTGCCTCCCTCTCCCCCTGCACCCACAACACCGGGACCAGCTGAGCATGTGCTGCCACTTCGGGACTGTTGGGAAGCGTCCACAAGGGTGAGGTGTCAAAACCCGTAGGCCTGGCGCGGAAAAGTTCGATGGCATGCTCGAACTGTTCGCGCGCGTTTTGGTAATCGCCCAACCCGTATTGGTGGAGGGCGTCGGTGACGATCACTTCCGCCCCGTACAACGTGGCTTCGTCAGCGCTGGCCTGTGCGAGCCGTTCCTTCAAGCCTTCGATGATCTCTCCGGCTTTGGCGCGGAGCCCGCGGACGGTGGCATAGGCCATGATCGCAAGTTGCACTCCGACGCTTTCGAGTCGGGGACCGAGCGATTCGGTGAGTCCGAGGGCGATCTCGAACTCTTCACGGGCAGCCTCCGAGCCATATCCCGACGTGGCCACCAGGCTGGCCGCCTTCAGCACTCTCACCGTCAGCTCCGAGAGGGCTCGCGGCTCGCCTGAAGGCCAGTCGCGGATCAGTTCCAGTGCCCGGTCGAGTTTGCTGAGCGCCTCGGCGTAGGCCCCAGCCGACTGGGCGGCTTGGGCGGCTTCCACGTAGAACGCCACTGCCTCGTCGGAGCGCCCCGCTTGGTCTAAGTGGAAGGCGATGACCCCCCGGTCGGGAGGAGACGTGGACCGCAGCCGGCTCCGGAGAGCGTTGGCGACATCGGAGTGCAAAGTTCGCGCCGACTCGGGAAGCAGCGATTCGTAGGCAGCGTCTCTGATCAGAGAGTGACGAAAGGCGAAACGCCTTTCATCGCCGAGGCCTTGCGTTTCGAGGATCCCTTTGCTGGCCAAGGACTCGAGCTCAAGCCGCAGCTGCGACGCCGGAATCTTGGTGACGTCGCTGAGGAGATCGACTTCGAACCGGCTTCCGATCACTGCTGCCGCCTGGGCCAACCGGGGGTTGGGGCCTGCGGCCTCGAGACGGGCGACGAGCAGGTCGCGGATGGTGGGTGGGACGCGGTTGGCTCCCGCTCCCGCCGAATTGGGGTCCCACACCGACCACAGCAATTCCTCGACGAACAAAGGCACACCGTCGCTCCGCTCGGCAATCTCGTTGGCCAGATAATCGGGAAGATCACCAGCCTTCATCGATCGAATCATCCGGTGACGGTCGTCCAGGGCTAGAGGCTTGAGATCGATGACGGCCGACCGGGCGGCCCAGCCGTCGGCCCGAAACTCGGGGCGCGCAGTCATCACCAAAAGAAGACCTGGCGGAAGGTCGGTCAGGGCGTGCTCGATCACCTCCAATGAGGAAGGCTCGGCCCAATGCAAGTCTTCGATCAAGACCACGCGGGGCTCGGCCGCCGCCAGGCCTGCCCACCACTGCTGGAAGCTCTCGATCGTCGCCTGACGGAGTCTGGAGGCGTCCTGGCGCGGCGATGGATAACGCCCCTCCTCTCCCAAATCGATGGAAAGGATCGGCGCCAGATAGGGAATGACGCTGGCCGGATCGAGCCCGGCCTCTTTCACCTCGTGCTCGAGCAATGCCAGTCGCTCGGCGTTGTCCGAGTCGGGGTTGAGACCACAGCGCCGACTCAACATGCGGGCGAGGGGGTAGAAAGCAGTCGAGTTGTAGTAAGGCGAGCATGCTCCCTGCAGGGGCCCGCCACCGGTGCGTGCCGAAAGGTCGCGGATGAAGCGAGCCAGGCGAGACTTGCCGATTCCGGCTTCTCCCCGAATCAGTACCGCCTTGCCGCTACCGGCTTTAGTGGCTTGCCAAAGGTCGAACAACTGGGCCTGTTCGCGCTGGCGTCCCACCATCGGCGTTAGCGGGCCCCCGAGGGCCTCGAGACGCCCCTCGACCTCGAGCGGACGCAGCACTTCGAACAACTCGACCGGCTTGGAAAAACCTCGGAGTGGAACTAGGCCCTTCTCTCGCAACTCGAAATAGCCCGAGACCAGCTGCGCGGTCTGGCGGCTGATCACCACCGAGTTCGGAGCCGCCTCAGTTTGGATGCGAGCAGCTTGATGGGGAACGGTGCCGGCGACCTCAGTCATGCCAAAGACCTCGCCTGCGACCACGTCGCCGGTGTGGATGCCAACCCGTACCGCCAGATCCACTCCGTGCCGCTCGAAAACCGACGGTGCCAGCGTCCGAACCGACTCGACGATTCCCAATCCCGTGTACACCGCCCGACGGGCGTCATCCTCGTGGGCCCGGGGTATGCCGAACAGAACCATCAGGCCATCGCCCAGCGACTTGTTGATGTAGCCGTCGAAGCGACTGATCACCTGATTGCAGACATCTTGAAAGGCAACTAGGACGTTCCAAAAAGCCTCGCTGTCGAGCCTTTCTGTGATGCGACTCGATTCGACCAGGTCACAAATGAGAACGGTCGGCCGCCGCCGGGTCACGGTTCCCGCGTTCATGATTAGACGCCGAGTGGGAGGGTCAGCAACCCCAACCCCCTCCGTCGCCTTCCGCGACACCCCCCCAACGTTCGCTTCGCTCGCTGGGGTAGGAAACATGAGGCTCGCTGCGCTGAGGAAGCATGATCAGGTCGGGTCGAGGTAGATGTTGAACGGATACTCGTCCGCACCAACCCGCAGCGATCCGGTGTAAATCCCCCGCGGCACCCCGCCGCAGTCGACCGTGATCTGAAGTTCAGTCGCGCTCCGTGATACGTTGGCAGGGCTGACCGTGATCCGATCGCTGGTGATCGATGGCTGAGGGTCGCCGACACGGCGAAGCGGTTGCGGCTGGACGACGTCCGCAGCGCGAAACGGCCCCAATATCTGACGATCGATGCAAACAGCCGGGGCACTGCCGGTGGCAGCGGCCGGTCCGGCGCTTGTTTGCGGTTGGGGTTGTGGCTGCGCCTCGACTGAGCCCATCTGATCGATCAATTCCTGGGCTGACCTGACGGCCCGCGCCGTATCAGCGCTGGCTCGGGTCCAGAACTCGGCCAACTCCTGAGCAACGTCGACCTCCACGTCGCTGGCCATGAGATCGCTTGCCAGACGGGAGACATGTTCGGCATTTCCGTGGAGTGCTTCAAACGCCACATCGATTAGGCCATCCCAAGCGGCCCGTAGGTCTCCGTGCCGTGAGCTAGTCACGCGAAGGTCCTTGCGGTTCCTCGGTACCTCTGGCATAGCGCGCCAGGTACTTGCCGGTCACGACACCGGCAACGACGGTATCGGAGATCACCTGACTCCAAAAAGCGGCGGCGTCCCGAACCATTTCGCTGACTCCATAGTTTCCGGCCATGGCCTCCTCGCAGGCCTTCGTGATCCGATCGGCGTGAGCGCGGGTCGACGTCTCCGCCAGATTGGTGAGGTCTTGGAGACAATCGCCTTCACAAAGAGCCATCCCGGCCATCATGTCGATCCAACCCAAAGAGCAGGCGAACTCGGCGGGAGCGCTTGGCAGCTGCGTAAAGCGCACCGTCTTCTCGGAGCGAATGTTGACCATCTGGTTTGGTCGCTCCTCGACCACCACGAAGCCGTGATCGACATCGATGGCGCCATCGCCTCCGCTGGTTATGTCGAACTCCATCCCCACCGCGGCTTTGGCCACGAAATACCTGACGTTGAGAAACGTCGTCCAGGTGAAAAACGGCGGAGCCCCCACGACCTCTTCAACTCGAGACCCATAGCCCCGACCATTGACACTATCGACTGGAGGCAGGCTGAAGAATCCTCCGCGACGGTTCATAGCTACGAAAAACGGGTTGCAGGCCGGCCAGTTCATGGGGTCGGCCCCGAACAGGAAATCTTTGACCACGCCTTCGGTCTCGTAGGAAGCCGTGATCTCGATCGATCCGTCAGGGAGTTTGCGGGCATCGCAAACTGGTCTTTTGATCGCGTTGAGGTGGGGGCTGATCATTCCTTCGCTCTGGAACCGACGGATGAGATCGTCGAGCCCGCCCGCCAATGAGACCTCGCGAGCCAGGTTCCATGCCTCCTCGCTCTGCTCCTCGCCGACCACGGAGGCAACCAGCTTCTTGGTGGCCGGGTCGTCGAGAAGTGTCGAGTCTTGGGCCATGTCGTAGATGACATCGAGCCGGCGCACGACGCCGAATTCGCGCATCGGGAGGTCTGCCAAGTGCTCGATCGCCCTCGAGGGCTCGAGTGGCTCGAGGTGAAGCGGAGCGAAGACGTGTTCGTTCCACTCCTCCGCGTTATTGCGGGAACGAAGCGAGAGAAGTGCGAGTTCGGGCATCGCCTCTTTCGTGCTCGAGCAGCCTGATTGAAATGAGCTGCTTTCCTAGCAGGGGACCCTCCCCCACTGCAG
This sequence comes from Acidimicrobiia bacterium, assembly GCA_035281645.1. GTDB lineage: Bacteria > Actinomycetota > Acidimicrobiia > Spongiisociales > ZC4RG35 > JACCTH01. The sequence goes on from DATEDN010000183.1 coordinate 17,205, forward strand.
GCCGACACTAGCTCCACGGCCTCACCTCCTGCTTTGATGGTGGTGTGGCGAGCGGAGACGGTGAATACTTCGCCGTAAGCCCGACCGACCGGTCGATGGCAATCCTGGACCGAATCTCGCCGGTGACATTTCACGTCATGTGGGACCTGGTGGGCACGGTCGATCTCGAGGCTCTAGAGGGCGCCTGGCAGGATCTGGCGGAAGTTCATCCCATCCTTCGATGTGGTCTCGACGTCGACCTCGACTCCACTTGGAGGCCGAGTCGCCACTTGGCACCGATGCGTCTTGTCGATCAGGCGTCGACCAGCGACCTTCTTGTCCCGGTTGATCTGAGCCGTGAAGCTGTGGTCCGGCTCTCGGCCATCGAGATGGCTGACGGTTTTCGATTCGTCCTCGCCGCCCACCATGCGGCCTTCGATGGGGTGGCGAGCGTGTTGCTACTCGAGGATCTCCGCCGCCTCTACGTCGGCCGGGTGTCTAATTCACATCGACCACTCCAAGCAGACTGGTCACCGCGCACGGTTGAAGGGCTGGTTCCGCAAGAGCGGCTGGACTTCTTCCAACGCCAAAGGGTGGTCGCACGAGGCCTCGATCGATGGCGTCGACTCCCTCGCTCGTGTCATGTCGATCCCTCCCCCAACCCACCGGACGGCCCTGCCCCCGACTTCGTCGCCTTCGAAGTCGGACCTGTTCTGGCGTCATTTGAAGAGCTGCGCCGAAGCCGCAACTGGTCGGTCGATGCGGTGCTGGTTGGAGTATTGGAGGCAGCATGGATCGAGACGTTCGGCTCGGAGAAGGGAGCAAGCGTGTGGCTGGTCGCGCAAGATGTGCGACCTGGTTTTGGGGTCGCCCGCGGCGTCGGCAATCTCAGCGGGGTCGAGCCGATGGCGATAAGAGATCCGGATGCGCGACCCATCGAGCGGCTAATCGAGCAAGCCGCCGCCGAGATGGCCATCACCAAATCCAACTCCCCGGGCCTTGGGCCGGAATTCATGGCCCGGTCATGGAGATTCATGCCAAGCCCGCTTCTCAACCGGGGGGTGGAATGGATGGTCCAGATCGGCCTTCGAAACCGCTACACCCGATCGCTCAGCAACCTGGGAAGGCTTCCGCGTTCATTGGATGAATGGGCTGACGCCGAGATGGCGACAATCAGATTCGTCGGTCCGATGGCCAAGGCGCCCTATACATCGTTCATCGCTTTCGCCCATGGCTCGTCGTCTTGGCTGACTCTCCGAATCTCAGAAGGCTGGTTGACGAGAGAACATGCGGGTCGCCTTCAGGATGCGATCTATCAGAACCTGGCCCCGACCGATGGTGGGGTCGAGCGATAGGCTCAGACGATGTTTGCGCCAGCCGAGCCATGGTGGAGTTTCGTGGTTCGCACCCTGGTGGTTTATCTGGTCTTGACGCTGGGACTGCGATTTCTGGGGCGACGCGAGCTGGGCCAGATGACGCCTTTCGACCTGGTGGTGATCCTCCTCATCGCCAACGCCCTCCAGAACTCGATGGTGGGTTCGGACGTCTCCGTCGGTGGAGGGCTCATCGGCGCCTTTACCTTGCTGGTCGCCAACTGGCTCCTCGCCCGACTGCGGGCGCGGTTTGGCTGGCTGCAGCGGGTATTCGAGGGCGAGCCAGTCCTCCTCATCTCCGGCGGTCAAGTGATGAAGGACCGCCTCCGTCAGCAGAGCATCGAATTGGAGGACCTCGAACAGGCGGCCCGCGAGCACGGATTCGGAGAGCTCTCTAAGGTCGACACTGCGGTGCTCGAAGTGGACGGGACCATCTCCATCATCCCTTTCACCGATGCGAAGGTGCGCACCAAGACCAGAGTCGGCAAGCGTCGATAGTCGCCAGGGCCGGGCGGCGCCGCCCCTTCTTGGCCATGGGAGGCGTCGGTATAGACTTGCCACACAGATGTCGCCTATCGCCGCCGCTGTTTGTTGCTGTTGCTGTCATTTCCGGGTGCGGCCCGGTGAGGTGACCTGTTAAGTAATCGCAACAGACCCCTTTCGCCCACCCGCATCCACCCGATGCGGGTTTTCTTTTTTCCAGGAGCAAACCGTGACCACTGTTTTAGAACCGACAACTCTCAAGACCGACCCCCAGCTGCGCCGCTTCGATGATGTCCGCCAGCTTCTCCCCGATGCGGATCAACCAACTCCAATCGTTCGCCTGGGCCGGATCGCAGGGGCCCGTGAGCTTTACCTCAAGCTGGAATGGCTCAACCCTTTCGGATCGATCAAGGACCGGGCTGCGGCCTACATGCTCTCCGAGCTTCTGCCTGAGATCGCCGGAAAGCGCCTGATCGAATCATCCTCGGGCAACACCGCCCTGGCGCTGGCGGCCCTGGCGGGCCTCGAAGGGATCCCGATCACGGTGACCATTCCGGAGGGGGCACCGATCGAAAAGCGGGTGCTGCTCCGCATGCTCGGCGCCGAGGTCCTCGAGACTCCGGACGATCTTTGCCCTGTGGATCTGCCCGGGGATGGTGCGATCGCCTTAGCCCGAGCCATTGCCCGTAGTCGAGGCGGCGAGGAGTACGTCTGGACGGATCAGTACTCCAATTCAGCCAACGTCTCCGCCCACTACGAGACAACAGGACCCGAGATCTGGCGCCAGACCCAAGGACAGGTGCGCACCTTTGTTGCCGGCTTCGGAACTTGCGGCACCATCACCGGAGTCGGTCGCTTTCTCAAGGAGCAGGATCCATCGATTCGGATCGTGGCGGTAGAGCCGAACCCAGGCCACCGCCTTCCCGGGCTCAAGTCCTTTGCCGAGGCCTCAGAACCCGAGATCCTCGATCGGACTGTGATCGATCAAGTAGTGCGAATCGACGATGAGACCGCCTATGACACAACGCTGAGGCTTTTTCGAAAGGAAGGGCTGATGGTTGGTCCCTCGACTGGCGCCATCGTCGCCGCCGCCCTGACCCTCGATGACCCGGGATTGACGGTGGCCATCTCCCCTGATTCCGGGTTCAAGTACGCCAGTTTCTTCTCCCATTACCTCGACCAGCAACAACAACGAAAGGATGACCAATGACCGACACCCTCGCCCACGACGAAATCCTCGACACCTCCGGCCTCCTCTGCCCGCTCCCGGTCTATCAAGCGGGACAAGTGCTCAACCGTCTGACCACCGGCCAGGTGCTGCGGCTCGTGACAAGCGACCGCGGCTCTCTGCAGGACATCCCCGCCCTGGCCCGCCAACGAGGAGATGAGCTCCTGGCGGCTGAGGACCAAGGGACGACGCAGCTCTTTTGGATCAGAAAGGGCTCCTGACATGACGCTGCTCACAGAGAACCTCTCCAACGAACCGAACGTCGTCAACGACCAGAACGGATCGGCGCCCCAGAAGCGGAAACGGATCGCCTTGGTGGCCTCAAAGGGAACCCTCGACCAGGCGTATCCACCCCTCATCCTCGCCACCACCGCCGCGAGCCTGGGGTGGGAAGCGGGGGTCTATTTCACCTTCTTTGGGCTCGACGTGATCCATCGCAAGCGTTCGCCAAAGTTGAAGATGGCTTCGCTGGCCAATCCGGCCGGGCCGATTCAAATGCCCAACTTGCTCGGCGCCCTCCCCGGGGCCACTGCCGGCGCCACGCTGATGATGAAGAAGTGGATGAAGGACGCCAACATGCCCCCGGTCTCGGAGTTCATCTCGATGGCGCAA
>DATEDN010000184.1:0-39040 GCA_035281645.1 Acidimicrobiia bacterium
AAGGTTGGGGGTTCGATTCCCCCGCGACCCACAGCACCACCACAACATGCGGGTGTAGCCGAATTGGCACAGGCGCCAGACTTAGGATCTGGTGGGTTCGCCCACTGTGGGTTCGAGTCCCACCGCCCGCACTCTGTAAAGTCCCGGTCACCTGGTCAGGACCCGCTTGGCGTACTCGATTGCCTCTCCGAGGCTGAAGAGCCGTCCTTCAGCTAGCGCCTTGTCGACTGCATCACCCCCGATCGTCTGACGGGCAACGTCCTCCATCTTCCAGCGGGCTCGCCGTGGCCATGGAAGAGACGCTCCAGTCGACTCCTTGAGTTCCAAAGCGGCCCCGAGCAGATGCATAGCTTCGACGTGGTGTCCAGCAGAGGACTCAAGTTCGCAAATCTCCTCGAGTGTCGCGCCAATCAGCGGCAGATCTTTGATCCCTATTACGCCTTGGAGGGCTTCCAGATATGCCTCCCGCGCTTTCTGGGGTTGGCCCTGGAACATGTGTGCCCCAGCTACGAGGCCCAAGGCCCAGTTCAAGTGAAAGGCATCGCCGGCCTCGCGAAAGAAACTCAGTGCCTCTTGAGCAAGTGCGAGCCCCGCCTGAGCATCTTCGACAGCCAAGGCAGCGGTACCGAGCGAGAGCTGGTTTCGGGCGACTAAATGGGGATTTCCAATTTCCCGAGCAAGTGCGAGACTGGCTTCGAATCGCCGGCGACCCTCTTCCGGATCGTCCCGCAGGCCGGGCACGAACGCCAAGTTGTAAGCGGCCTCAGCTTCGCCGTCACGATCTCCGATTTGGTTGTAGAGGTCCATGGCCGTCTGGTACGCATCTTCGGTTACCTCGGTATCTGAGAGCCAATACGCCAAGCCGCCCAAGGCAAGGTATGCCTTCGCGCGAGCGGCAGATACACGACCGGGCTCGAGTTCGAGCAAGCTCTCTAACCATGTCCGACCCTCGCGTAAGTAACCACGCTGGAACCAGAATCGCCACAAGGAGGCGGCGAGGCGGAGACCGTTCGCGGCATCTTGACTTTGAAGAGCATGACTCAGGGCACCTCGCAGGTTTCCTAGTTCGCGTTCAAAGCGGTCGAGCCAATTCGATTTGTTCAGCAGGTTCGGTTCAGCGACTTCGGCAAGGTCGCGGAAGTAGAGCAAGTGTCGGTTGGCGAGTTCGTTGAGCCCGCCACCTGCCGTCAAACGACCAAGTCCGAACTCACGAATGGTCTCCAGCATGGTGTAGCGAGACTCCCAACCGTCTCCTTGCTTCCGCACCAGACTGTGGGCCACGAGTGAAGCGACTCCTTCGAATGTATCGAGACCGAGTTCCCCGCCTTGATTACATATGGAGTCCGCCGCCTCGAGTGTGCAGCCTCCAAGAAAGATGGTGAGGCGCAAGAAGAGATCCTGTTCTTGCGGATCGAGTAGTTGGTAGCTCCAGTCGATTGCGCCATAGAGGGTCTGTTGTCTCGCCGGCAAATTGCTCGGCCCGCCCGTAAGCAAGGAAAAGCTCTGTTCGAGCCGGGTCAGAATCTCGCGGGGCTCGAGCAGGCGAATACGGCTGGCGGCCAATTCGATCGCCAGCGGCAGTCCATCAAGCCGGGCACAGATCTGAGCAATCGTTAAGGCATTGGCATTGGTCAGAGCGAACGTGGGGCTTGCTGTTTGAGCGCGCTCGACGAACAACATCACGGCCTCAGACTTCGCGAGCTGGTCGTACAGAGGCGCAGTTCCTATCGCTGGGATATCAAGTGGCGGGACCGAGAATTCTTGCTCGCCGTAGAGACCGAGTGCCTTTCGGCTCGTGACCAGCAGCTTCAGCCCGGGCGACCCAGCCAAAAGAGCCACAACCATTTCACTTGCGGCCAGTAGATGCTCGAAGTTGTCCAGAATCAAGAGAGTCTCTTTCGACCCAAGAAAGTCTTGAAGGACTTCGAGCGGTGTTTGCTCTGCCCCCTCGGCCAGACCCAGCCTTCGAGCGACCGTCGAACTAACCAGCGCCGGATCGCTCAATGGTGCGAGGTCGACGAACCAAACTCCATCCAGAAAGTCCGTGGCCATCTCGCGTGCCAATTCGATGGCGATGCTGGTTTTGCCTGTTCCGCCTGGGCCGATCAGCGTGACGAGGCGATTAGTCGTAATCAGCCCGCGTAGCGTTTCTAGAACATCCCGTCGCCCGACGAAGCTGGTCATTCTCATCGGTAGGTGGGCTCTCCCGATATCGATCGTGCGAAGTGGCGGAAAGTCCTGTCGGAGACCGTCGATGAGCAGCTGAAAGAGCTTCTCGGGTTGGTCAAGTCCTTTCAATCGGTGCGCGCCTGCGTCACGCAATTCGACGCCCTTCGGAAGTGCGCGGTGAGACAGCGCTCGTGTCGAGTCAGACATGAGCACCTGGCCCCCATGAGCAGCAGACGCGATGCGGGCGGCGACGTTTATATCGACCCCGACGTAGTCATCTCCCCCAAGTATTCCGGCGCCACTGTGCAAGCCCATACGGACGCGGACCTTCACTCCGTGAGGCCATTTGGCGGCATCGAGAGCCCGCTGAGCATCGACGGCAGCTGCCACCGCAGAGGGCGCATCCTGAAAAATGACTAGGAACGAATCACCTTGAGTGCCACGCTCGATCCCACCTCGGTCGCGGAAGGCAGCCCGTAGAAGACGATTGTGGTGGTCGAGGAGCTCGCCGTATAACGGCGAGTCAAGCTCTTGAACGAGTCGCGTCGATGCCTCGATGTCGGTGAAGAGGAACGTCAGGGTGCCGGTTGGCAAATCGCCTCTCGACTCATCCATTGGCGAACGGTACCGTGCCCTGCCTTAGGGTCTCAAGCCGCGCAGTGTGGGTTCGAGTCCCACCGCCCGCACTGAGCCTCTCAGTCCAGTTCTGCGAACAGGTTTCGCAATGCTATCGCTCGATGCGAGACATCGTTCTTCTGACCTTGATCGAGCTCCGCGAGCGTTCGGCTATTAGCCAACTCGAAGACCGGGTCATATCCGAAGCCTCCGTTGCCGTGCGGTGCCTCGGCGATTCGGCCCTGGAGCACGCCCTCGGCTACCAATTCGCCTGCGTCGGCCACCAGCGCAATCACGGTTCGAAACGAAGCTGACCGTTCCTCGATTCCCTCCAGCTCCTCGAGGAGCCGCGCCACGTTGTCTGCATAGGTCGCTTCGTCACCGGCAAATCGAGCGGTATTCACGCCCGGCAAGCCTCCAAGGGCGTCGACGAATAGTCCGGTGTCATCGGCCAAAGCCGGGAGGCCGGTCGCATTGAACACCTCCCGTGCCTTTTTCAGGGCATTTTCTTCGAGCGTCGCTCCTGTTTCCTCGACGTCGGGCCAATCGAGATCCTTGACCAACTCGATGTCCAGTCCACTCTGAACCAATACCTTCTCGATCTCAGCGATCTTGTCCGGGTTCTTTGAGGCCACGACCAAGCGGTCGATCCTCACTCGGCGACGGCCTGCTTCTGAGCGTCCACCAAGACCCCGATTCCGCCGGCGGCGAGGTCGAGAATTCGGTCCAATTCCTCGCGGGAAAAAGGCGCCTTCTCGGCGCTTCCTTGCACCTCGACCAGCAGCCCTCGACCCGACATCACCACGTTGAAGTCGACCTCGGCCCTGGCGTCATCCTCGTAGTCAAGATCGAGAAGCAACTCCCCATCCACAATTCCCACCGAGATGGCGGCGACATGATCAAGGATTGGTTGACGAGCAAGCATGCCTTTCTCCATCGAATCGGAAAAGGCCTGGTGCAGGGCCACCCACCCCCCGGTGATCGCCGCGGTACGCGTTCCGCCGTCGGCCTGGAGAACGTCGCAGTCGACCCGCACCATCATCTCTCCCATGGCCACCGGGTCGACCACTGAGCGGAGTGATCTTCCAATCAGTCGAGAGATCTCCAAGGCTCGACCCCTTTGATACTGGTCGCGTCCGACGCGCTCAGTAGACGAGCCCGGCAGCATTCCGTACTCCGCTGTCACCCAGCCTTTGCCGGTGTCCCTCATCCACCGGGGGACGTCGGGCTCAATTACGACAGTGCAGAGGACGCGGGTGCGACCCATCTCGATCATGACCGACCCCGGAGTCATCTCCGTGAAACCCAAGTGCATGCGAAGGGGGCGGATCTCGTCCGCTGGTCGAGAGCGCGTCGTCATTAGATCTTCCTATTCGTCCCGGGAACGGCCAACTCGACCGGACGATCGAACGACGCCTCCGCCTCGGAAACTGAGATGGTTTTGTCGAGGTAGGGAGGTATATGGGTCAGCATCAGTCGTTTCGCATTCTGGGCTCGGGCGATGCTCCCGGCCAGGACCGCGGTCAGATGGTGCTTGTAGGGGTAGCTCTCAAGATTGCCCTGATAACTCGCCTCGCATACAAATAAGTCCGCGCCCTGGGCGATGCCGTGCCAGTCCCCCTCCGGGCCAGTGTCGGCGCTGTAAGCCAGGACTCGGCCATTCGCCTCCCATCGTGATCCCAGGGTGGGAACTGAATGGTCAGTCCAGGCAAAGGTCAACTGAATTTCTCCAAGCCGGACCGAGTCGCCCCCGCTCATCGGATGAAAGTCGAAGGTCTCTGCCAATTCGGGGTTGTCTGCGAACAGGCTCAAGCGCTCAATCACCGCGGCCGGGCAGTAGACGGGAATTGATCGCCTTGGATTGGGCCGGTACCGAAAAGCGTGAAATGCGGTGATGACGTCGAGGCAGTGATCGGGATGCTGATGCGAAATCACAATCGCGTCGACAAGGTCTGGATCCACCGGAAGAGTGACAAAGGTGCCAGGCCCGGCATCGCACCAAATCCTCGTCGAACCTTGCTCGATGAGGTATCCGGAAGAAGGGTGCCCTCGAACCGGAAATGTGCCCGACGCGCCCATGACCGAGAGCTTCAAGGTGCCAACCGATCGATCCGCCAACCACTAGCCGATTTCGAATATCGAAAGCGATCGTGAAATCGCGCCTCTCTTCCCTGCCAGAACTCGTAGCCGCTGGGTTCGAGCCGATATCCGCCCCAGTGAGCAGGGCGGGGAACGTTTCCATCGGGGTAACGGGCTTTGAGCTCTTCGAGTAGCTGCTCAAGCTGGCCCTCGTATACGACATCGCTCTGCGGTGAGGCGGCCGAGGCGTAACGAGATTCAACAGGTCGGCTTGCGAAATATCGATCAGAGGTCTCCGCATCCAACTTCGCCACCCGCCCCTCGATCCGCACCTGACGATGGAGTGGGAGCCACAAGAAAAGGGCGCTGACCCTCGGCTCGGCCTCGATTTCCCTGGCCTTTCGACTCCGGTAGTTGGTGTAGAACAAAAGACCGTCCGGCTGGAGACCTTTCAGGAGCAACGTCCGGGCAGAGGGCGCTCCATCTTCTCCGACCGTCGCGAGGATGAAAGCATTCGGTTCCTCAAGGTTGGCGGCGACGGCATGATCGAGCCAGGTGGAGAACTGCTGGGCGGGATCGGCGGCCAGCGAGTCTCGTTCGAGCGGAGCATTGACATATTCAGTTCTGAGGGCACCGAACCGGTCGATCGTCACCGCGCCACCCTATCGTCGCCGGCATGGCCCCTTCCTCCCGACAGTCGCTCGGGAAGCATCTCGGCCGGGCGCTTCGGCGGCGCTGTCTCCACTGCGGCGAAGGACAGGTGTTCACCGGTTGGTGGGGGATGCGCGACCATTGCCCGAACTGCGGTCACAAATTCGAGCGCGAGCCGGGGTACTGGGTGGGGGCGGTGATCTTCAACACCGCCCTCGTCATCGCAGCCATCTTTGCCACGATGGCGATATTCCTGGCGGCGACCTGGCCGGATGTTCCTTGGACTGCGCTCACCTTGGTCACGGTTGCAGTAAGCGTCATCGTTCCTTCGATCGGCTATCCGTACGCGCGAACGCTTTGGATGGCCTACGACTTGTATGTCCATCCCCTTGAAGAAAGTGAGCTCGAGGCTGGGAAGGCGCGTGTTCGCCAGACAAACGGTTAGAGACGCTTGGCGATCTCGTCAAGCATGACCTCGGTGGCGCCGCCACCGATCGAATGGATGCGTACGTCGCGATAGAGCCTTTCCACCGCTGTCTCCGAGATGAATCCCATGCCGCCGTGAAACTGCACGCAGTCATAGAGGACATCGTTCGCCAGCTCGCCGACCAGTGCCTTGACCATCGAAACCTCTTTGACCGTCTCCGCTCCCTGCTCCATCAGCCAGGCGGTGTGATAAACGAGTTGCCTCCCCGCCTCCAGCCGAGCCGAGGCCATCGCCAGTCGCTGCCGGATCACCTGTTTGTCGAAGAGGGGCTTTCCGAACGCCTTTCGATCTCGCACATGCTCAAGCGTTAGTTCGACCGCGCGGGTGGTCTCCCCTATTGCCTGGGCGGCGATAACCAGACGCTCGTTCTGGAAGTTCTCCATGATGTAGTAGAAACCGCGGTTCTCGCTTCCGATGAGATGGTCGTCGGGAACCCAGCAATCGGAAAACGAGAGCTCGGCAGTGTCCGAACTATGCCAACCCATCTTCGGGAGCGCTCGGCTCACCGCGAACCCTTCTGTCTCGCGAGGGACGGCGATGATCGAAAGGCCGCGGGAGCCTTTGACCTCGGGGTTGGTCCTCACCGCCACAAAGACCAGATCGGCGAAGCCGCCGTTGGTAATGAACATCTTCGAGCCGTTGATTCGCCAGCCGTCTCCATCGCGGGCGGCCCGCGTCCTGATCGCCGCCACGTCCGAGCCAGCATCCGGTTCGGTGACGGCGATCGCAGTGATGGTTTCTCCGGCCACCATCGAGGGCAACCATCGCGCCTTCTGGTCTGGCGAACCGAAGTTGAGGAGATAGGGCATCGCCAGATCGGAGTGGACGAGGGCGGTGATCGAGAAGCCTCCGTAAGTGGAGCGCCCTAGCTCCTCGGCGAACACGACCGAAGCGAGCGCCCCGAGGCCGATGCCCCCGTACTCCTCCGGCACTCGCAAACCAAAAAAGCCGATCGCCCCCATTTCTTTGAGGATTTCGGGTGGGACACGTCCGCTCTTCTCCCACTCATCGGCCTGTGGAATGACCTTTTCCTCGACAAAACGGCGGGTTTGCTGCCGGATCGCCTCGAGATCCTCGGTGTCGTAAATGGTCATCGCCGAAATTGAAACATAGGTGCCCCGGATCTGGTACTAGAACGTTCGTTCGAGTAAGGTAGACAGGTGTCGGAGTTTCGGTGGAGTCAACTGGCATCGTCCCAGGACGGGCTTTTCGAGTTGTCGCGTCGGGTCGTGGGTCGGGGCGAGTACAAGGGGCTGACCTTCCATGAGATCGAAGCTCGCTCGATCATCAGCAAGGCTCCCCCAAGCACCCCCTGGTTCGGCTACTCGATCAATGCCTACAGGGGATGTTCCCATGCCTGTGAATTCTGCTTCGCGAGACCGACCCACGAATACCTCGGCTTCAACATGGGCGACGACTTCGACAACCAGATCGTGGTCAAGACGAATGCAGTCGAGTTGGTCCGAGCCGAAACGGAACCTGGAAGATGGTGTGGCGACATGATCGCCATGGGCACGAACACCGATCCCTATCAGGCGGCCGAGGGCAAATACAAGCTGACCAAGGGGATCATCGAGGTGCTGGCCGAGCGCGGCAACGACTTCTCAATCCTCACCAAGTCGCCATTGGTTTTGCGAGATATTGACCAGATCACCGATGCCTCCAGAAAGAGCAAAGTGTCGGTTTCGTTTTCGGTAGCAACCCTCGATGAAGATGTCTGGCGCCGTACCGAACCCGGTGCTCCTCACCCGCGCAAGCGACTGGATGCATTGGCCCGTCTTCGAGCTGCCGGTATCTCGGGAGGGGTGATGGCCGCCCCAATTCTGCCCGGTATATCAGATCGACCGGATCAGATTGCCACTTTGAAAGCCGCAGCCAAGGAGGCCGGAGCCGAGTGGGTCAACGAGGTCAAACTTCACCTCCGTGGAGTGAGGCCACATTTCATGAATTGGTTGGCGGCTGACAGCCCTGACCTGGTTACGACCTACGAGCGCCTCTATCCACCGCGCCGCCCATCACTGAGATCGGTACCGAGGTCAGTTGAGGCCGACGGTCAGCTGCATCTGGCTCTCTGAGTGATTCTGCGCGGATTAATCCGTCTTGGACGCGGAAACATCTGCACAGAATTCTCGAGTGACAGTTCTGTGCGGATTTCCGAGTCGCCGGGACGGAAAAATCCGCACAAGTAGCCGTGGAGGTGGCGGGAGTCGAACCCGCGTCCCTTGAATCGTTGGCGCCGGCATCTCCGAGCGCAGCCGTCGGCGAGCTTTCGGCGGGTGGGACCCCGACGGCGGGCTTCCCACTCACCTATCCGGAAACAATCTTTGCCCTCCGGTTCCCGGACCCCGGAGGACGCATCCTGCATTGCGACGCCCTGTTCCGGCGAGGCAGGCGCCCCCCGGACGGACGGGCTGCGTTATTTAGGCAGCCAGTGCGAAGTTGTCTTCGGCACTTGTGTTTGTTTCCGGCTCTTTAACGAGGATCCGGAGACCTCGGCTCGCTTCCGACGCCTCAACACCCAAGGTCGAAACCATTTCACCCCCGTGGGTCCTGACATTCTACCCGTTAGGACCGACGACCTCGCAGAGACCGCTCCATCTCCCGGTCGAGATCCCGCTGTTTTATGGTCTCTCGCTTGTCGATCGTTCTCTTGCCGCGGCCGAGCCCGAGCTCGACTTTCGCCTTTCCCTTTTTCAGATAAAGGCGCAGCGGGATGAGAGTGAGACCCTTTTCCGCCAGATCTGAGGCAATGCGGTCGATCTGGCGCCGCTGTAACAACAGCTTCCGGCTCCGCTCGGGCTCGTGCCCGCCGCCCCGGGAGAAGGCGTAGGGCCCGATATACGAGCCGATAAGGAACATCTCGCCGTCACGCACATGTGCGAAGCTGTCCTTGAGCTGTACGTGGCCCTCCCGAATGCTCTTGATCTCGGATCCCTGCAGCACGATTCCCGCCTCATAGGTATCGATGATCTGATAGTCGTGCCGCGCTCGCCGGTTGGAGGCGACGACCTTGATGCCATCGAGCTCGGCGCCCTTCTTGGACACTGTTAGCGGAGGTAGTCGAGGGGGTTCACAGGAACGCCATTCTTCCTCACCTCGAAATGAAGGTGGGGACCGGTACAGCTCCCAGAGCAACCCACATATCCGACGACCTGGCCCCGGTCGACCGTTTCCCCGACTGAAACCGCCCTCTCCGACTGATGAGCGTACAGAGTGGCTATTCCGCCGCCATGGTCGATCACCACTGCTCTCCCGTAGCCACCATATGTCTGGGACAGGATCACCGTCCCGGTGGCAGCGGCGACGATCGGAGTCCCGGAGGGTGCGCTGAGGTCGATGCCGGTATGAAGCTTCCTCACTCCCAGAATCGGATGCACCCGGTAGCCGAAGGGCGAGCCCACCGGAGCATTGAGAGGCCAGGAGAGGCCGGTCGGGGCCACACCCTCTTTGCTCGCCAGCCGTTCGATCTCTCGTTGCAGCGCCGCCGCGTCGGCTTCGAGGCCCTCCTTGTGCTGCTCGGCAGAGGCGATGTCCCGGCGAATGGAGGCCAACAGCTGCTCAACCGCGGCTGCCTGAGCCTGAGCCCCCGCCAACAATTCGGCAGCGAGGTCCCTTTGCTCTTCGAGAACCGCCTTTTGGGTACGGAGTTCCTGCAGGTGAGCCTCGGTTTGCGACTTCTTCTCGACAACCTGAACCCGCTGTCGCTCCTCTTCACGTTGAAGCAACTGGAACGCGTCAAAGACGTCATCGTCTCTTTCGAAGACGGCCGACGAATAGGCCATGACAGTGACGGCGCTGGCCGCGTCGCTCTGGCTGAATAGGCGCATGCCGGGCACGGCCGCGGCAGACATATAGAGATCGACAGCGGTGCGCTGGAGGCGCTCCTCGGTCTTGCTCAGGTCGACCTCGGTGCGAGCGAGAGCCGACTCCAGCGTCATGACCTGACCGCGGAGAGAAACGACCTGGCCCTCCGTCAGCTGTACCTGGCGGATCGACTCATCGACCTGTGCCTGTGCTTCGTTGTAATCAGCGAGGGCACCCGCTAGGGCCGTTTGGGCGTCAGACACCTGCTGGCCCACTGCGCTCGCGGTGGTTCTGGCAGCCCGAATGGCGTCGTTGACCTCAGACAACTCGTTCTGAATCCGTCTCAATTCAGACGATGGATCATCGGCCGCCACCACGGGCAACGGAGCCCAAAGAAGGCAAAGAACGACGGCGAGCACGGCAAGCCGTGCGGGCTTCACGTCGGCTCGAGCACCCGCCGGTCGACCATTACCGGTCGACCCCCATCTTCGTCTCGCAGGTATCGGCTGAGACCCAGCACACTGCCCAGCACTCCTGCCGCTGCTCCGAACAAAAGAATGACGATCCCCCAGGTCACGAAGAACCGATTAGGGATTCCGAACGAGACGATCTCGATCGAGTCCCCGATAGTCCGCAAATTGCGGAAGGCCACCCAAACGGTGGCAACGGCCAATCCCGCCCCGATCAGGCCTTCGATCATGCCTTCGAGAATGAAAGGAACCCGGATAAACCAATTGGAAGCTCCCACCAGCTTCATGATCGAGACCTCATCGCGGCGAGCGTAGATGGCCATGCGGATCGTATTGGCGATCAAAATCACGGCCGAGGCCCCGAGGACCAGAGCCAGTCCCAATCCGAGCAGGTTGAGCACGGTTGAAAGCGATGAGAGCTGCTCGATCTGCTCGCCAAAGGTGGCCACCCGGCGTATCAGCTGGCTCTGGCTCGCCAGCCGGAACTGCACATCCTGATAAAGGTCGATATCGGTGAGCTCGATCCTGATCGAGGCCGGGAGCACGCTCGGGTCGATGTTGAGATGTTCCGGGCGGTCGGCGAACATCTCTTGATATTCGGCCCAGGCGGCGGCCTTATCGAAATAACGAACGTTGGCGACCTCTTCCCATCCGCCCACCTCGTCGAGGAGAGCCGCGTGTGCGCCGGCCGCCACTCCGTCCTGACCCTCGTCGTACAAGAAGGCGATGATGTGGGTTCCGTCCTGCCATGCCAGGGTGTTTATCCGCAGCAGCTCGTTGACCACCAGGGCCCCGAACGCGAGCGACAGCGAGATGAAGACGGCGAGTACCGCTCCCAGGACCACCAGCAGGTTTCGTCGCAGGTTGATAAGGGCCTCGCGGGCCAGAAAGCCGAGTCGATTCACTCCTCGGCTCCATCACCATTGTGGCGGCCGCCGTTCTGGTAGGGGATCTCCCCCGTTTCATACCGGCCAGACATTTCGTCGCGGATCACACGGCTGTTATCGAGTTGAACAACCCGCCGCTGCATCGCATCGACGATGGCGTGATCATGAGTCGCCATCACCACTGTGGCCCCCGAGCGGTTGATGCGATCGAGCAGCCGCATGATGCCGACCGACGTGGCGGGATCAAGATTTCCGGTCGGCTCGTCGCAGAGGAGGATCGGCGGACGATTGACGAAGGCCCGAGCAATGGAGACCCGTTGCTGCTCGCCACCAGAGAGCTGGCGCGGGTAGCGATCTCCTTTGTCGTTTAGTCCGACCAACTCGAGAACCTGCTTCACCTGCGGCCCCACAACGGAGCGCGGACGACCCAACACTTCGAGGGCGAAGCTGACGTTCTCGCCCACGGTCTTGTTGGGCAAAAGCTTGAAGTCTTGAAACACGGTGCCGACCGATCTCCTCAGGAAGGGGATCTTCCAGGCGGGGAGCTGGGTGATGTCCTTGCCGGCAACCCAGATGACGCCTCGCGTAACGGTGTCCTGACGCAGCAACAGCCGGATCAGCGTGGACTTGCCGGAGCCGGAGGGACCGACCAGGAAAACGAACTCACCCTTTTGGATGTCGAGATTGACGTCACGGACGGCAACAGTGCCGCCTTCATACACCTTGGTGACGTCACGCAGTCGAATCATGCCTCAGACCCATCGTGAACTAAGGGACATTTGTGCCCCGGAACGGTCATGCAGGCTAACTGAGAAAGCGCCTCAATCCGAACTTTCATGTCGGAGACGGCGCCACCTGAGATAGCCGTCGATGAACGGCTCCAGGTCTCCGTTGAGCACTCCAGCGATGTTTCCCACTTCCACGTCGGTGCGAAGATCCTTGACCATCTGATAGGGCTGCATGACGTAACTGCGTATCTGCCGGCCCCAGGCTGCCTCCCCTTGTTCGCCGCGGATCTCGTCTACTTGAGCCATCCGCTCTTGGCGGGCCATCTCGTGGAGACGGGCCTTGAGAATCGCCATCGCACGGGCCCGGTTCTGCAATTGACTGCGCTCGTTCTGGCACTGCACGACGATCCCAGTCGGAAGGTGGGTAATCCGCACAGCCGAGTCGGTCTTGTTGACGTGCTGTCCGCCGGCACCTTGTGACCGGTAGGTATCGATGCGCAGGTCATCGGGGTTGATCTCCATGCTTTCGTCGTCGGCCAACTCGGGAACCACATCGACTCCCGCGAAGGAGGTGTGGCGACGAGCGTTGGAGTCGAAGGGACTGATCCGGACCAAACGGTGGACTCCGCGCTCTGACTCGAGGTTGCCGTAAGCGTGATCTCCCCTCACAGTCATGGTGACGGATTTCACCCCCGCTTCCTCGCCCTCGCTCACCTCCTCGACGGTCACCGTGTATCCACTTTCTTGCAGGTACCGCTGATACATGCGAACGAGCATCTCGGCCCAATCCTGGGCTTCAACCCCACCAGCTCCGGCGTGGACCGAAAGAATTGCGTCGTGAGCGTCGTACTCATCGAAGTACAAGGCCTCGCGCTCGAGGGCGGCAAGTTCGGACTCGATACGAGCCAGATCCAACGCGACCTCGCGGCGAGCGGCATCGTCGTCGGCCTCGTCGGCGAGATCGAGAAGGACCTCGGAGTCGTCGAGATGTCGCTCGAGCCGCGCCACCGACTCGACAGTTCGTTCGAGCTGCGCGAGGCGTTGGGTGACCCTTCGTCCCACCTCGGGGTCGGACCAGAGGCTGGGATCAGCCGCCTGTTCCTTGAGCGTCTCTAACTCGGAAGACTTACCTTCGAGGTCAAAGGAACCTCCTTGCCTCGGTCAGGCGGGCGCGCATGTCGGCGATGACGAAGCGCGCGTCGGCAAGCTCGGTAGTCATGATCCGTGATGTTACCGCTGCTCTGGCCGGTGCCAGGAGGGACAGATCAAATCAGATGTCCAGGCAGACTGCGTAGACGGTGAGAGTCAGGCCTGGGCCGCTATTGACCAAGGTGATTCGCCACGACCCGGCGAGAGGTTCGCTGCCGATTACCGAGTCGGCCGCGGCGACTGTTCCTGAAAGCCCACCGCTGACAGCAACATCTCCCTCGTTGCAAGTAGCGGTGACCTGAGTGGTCGAGGCCCCAGTGCCTATGACCGCGGCAGCGGAAGAGACGTAGTAGGTGCTCGAGCCAGCGGGTCCCGCGGGGCCTACTTCACCCTGCGGTCCTTGAGGGCCCATCGGCCCCATCGGACCTTCCGGTCCGACACCGCCCGCTGCGCCTGGCTCACCTTGGGGACCTGTTGGCCCCACGGGACCGACCGGGCCTTGGGCTCCGGGCGAGCCCGTACCGCCGGCGCCAGAGAGAGCGAACCGGTGGAGGAACGCCGCCATCTGTTCGCGGGTGACGGGATCGTTGGGGCAAAACTCGGTCGGGCTACAGCCTTTGGTGATTCCCCAGGCCTCGAGCCATGCGATGTCGGCGGCAAGGGGGCTGTCGGAAGCAACGTCGAGAAAACGGGAGGCCGCTTGGCCGACCAGTGGAACGGAGACCAGTACGACCGCCACGGCCGAGACGAATTTGATTCGAGAGTGGTTCCGCTTCTTGAGATGACGTGGCTTCATGCCGCCGTGAATCGGCGCCCGTCACCCGACGATAGAGAATCATCTAACTAGTCCTTCGTATGACTAGTCAGGTCCAGCTGGTTCGTCCGGCCGGGTTCTTTCAGCTGGCCCCGTGGCAGCGCTTGTATTTCTTGCCGCTACCGCAAGGGCAGGGGTCGTTGCGACCAACCTGACCTTTATTGGAGCTGGCCGACGCCACCGGAGCGAGCTTTGGTGATTCGGGAGCTGGCGTCTCGGCAAACTGAACGTGGAAGAGATAACGAACCGTGTCTCGTTTCACCGCGTCGACCAGTTCGCTGAAGAGGGCATAGCCCTCTCGTTGATATTCGACCAAGGGGTCACGCTGTCCCATCGCCCGCAGGCCGATCCCGGAGCGCAGGTAGTCCATCTCGGAGAGGTGCTCGCGCCATTTGTTGTCGATGACCGATAGCACCACCTGCTGCTCGAGCTGAGCCCTGGCTTCGGCAGGCAGCCTGCTCAGACGCTCTGCATAGGCCTTGTGGGCATTTTCAATCGCACGTTCGGTTACCGCCTCGACCGAATACTCCCCGAAGTCGTCCTCGGATAGCGCGGCGGGATAGAACTGGCCGAGTTCTTTGTTGAGCAACTCCCAATCCCATTCATCGGGAGACATCTCGGGGGAGAGCACGGACTCGACGGTGTCGGCGATGACAAGATCAACCCATTCCTCGACGAGTTCGTCCGCGGTGGCATCGAGCAGATCAGTTCGCCATTCATAGATGACCTCGCGCTGGCGGTTCATCACTTCGTCGTACTTGAGAACGTTCTTTCGAATATCGAAGTTCTGGGCCTCCACCGTGCGCTGGGCCCGCTCGATGGCCTTCGTCACCATGCCGGCCTCGATGGGGACATCGTCGGGAATGTGCAAGCGGTCCATCACCGACGAGACTCGGTCCCCCGAAAAACGACGCATGAGGTCATCCCCGAGGGAGAGGAAGAACCGCGACTCCCCAGGATCGCCTTGGCGGCCCGACCGGCCTCGAAGCTGATTGTCGATCCGCCGCGATTCGTGTCGTTCGGTCCCGACCACATAGAGACCGCCGGCGTCGATCACCCTCTGCTTGTCGGGCGCTATCTCATTGGCGAAGCGTTTCGTGACTTCGTCGAGCTTTGATTCGTAGTCGGGATGGGAGGGATCAATTTGCTGGCGCTTGAGCTCAAGCTTGGCCAAGCCTTCGGGATTGCCTCCCAGCATGATGTCCACCCCGCGGCCCGCCATGTTGGTCGCCACCGTCATTGCTCCCGGACGGCCCGCCTGGGCAATGATCTCCGCCTCCCGGGCGTGATGCTTGGCATTGAGCACCTCGTGGTTGATCCCACGCTTGGTGAGCAGGCGCGAAAGTCGCTCCGACTTCTCGATCGAGACCGTCCCGAGCAGGATCGGCTGTCCGGCGGCGTGTCGCTCGGCCACATCCTCGACTACGGCGTCGAACTTGGCGTCCTCGGTCTTATAAACAAGATCGGCCTGATCGGCCCGCGCGACCGGACGGTTGGGTGGAATCACCAGGACTTCCAATCCATAAATCTGTGCCAGCTCGGCCGCTTCGGTTTCGGCGGTGCCGGTCATACCGGCCAGCTTCTCGTAGAGGCGGAAATAGTTCTGAAGCGTGATCGTGGCCAGCGTTTGATTCTCTTCTTTGATCTTGACGCCTTCCTTGGCTTCGATCGCTTGATGGAGGCCCTCGGAATAGCGGCGCCCCTCGAGGACGCGGCCGGTGAACTCATCGACGATCTTTACTTCGCCCTGGTCCACCAGATACTCGACATCACGGTGGAACAATTCCTTGGCCTTGAGCGCCGATTCGAGGTGGTGAACGAAGTCGACGGCGGCGTGGTCGTAGAGGTTTTCCACGCCAAGGATTCCCTCGACGACGGAGACGCCTTCCTCGGTGGTGAGGACCTGCCGCTTGGCTTCATCGACTTCGTAGTGCTCGTCACGACGGAGTCGTTGCACGATGCGAGCAAAGTCGCGATACCACCTGGCGGAGTCGGAAAGTCGGCCGCTGATGATCAGTGGC
Source organism: Acidimicrobiia bacterium (assembly GCA_035281645.1). GTDB lineage: Bacteria > Actinomycetota > Acidimicrobiia > Spongiisociales > ZC4RG35 > JACCTH01. The sequence goes on from DATEDN010000184.1 coordinate 15,875, forward strand.
GTTCGCGCTTCGTCGATGAGGATCGAGTCGACCTCGTCGACGATGGCGTACGAATGTCCGCGCTGGGTGCGATCGCCCGGGCGTAGGGCCATGTTGTCGCGCAGATAGTCGAAACCGAACTCATTGTTCGTGCCGTAGGTGATATCGGAGGCGTAGGCGGGCTGGCGCTGACCTGGCTCCATTCCGGATTGGATCAGCCCCACGCTGAGCCCCAGGAATCGGTGGACGGCGCCCATCCACTCGGCGTCTCTTGATGCCAGGTAATCGTTCACCGTGACGATGTGGACCCCCTTGCCGGCGACAGCGTTGAGATAGGCCGGCATGGTTGAGACCAGGGTTTTGCCTTCCCCGGTCTTCATCTCGGCCACCATCCCTCGATGAAGCGCCATGGCCCCGATCACCTGGACATCGAAATGACGCTGTGAGAGCACCCGTTTGGCCGCCTCGCGAACGGTCGCAAACGCCTCGACCAGCAAATCGTCGAGCGGTTCCCCCGCCTCGAGTCGGCGTCGAAAGTCGACGGTGCGGGCCGCCAGGGCCTCGTCACTGAGGGCTTCGAGAGCGGGCTCCTCGGCGTTGACCGCGCCCACCAAGCGCTCGAATTCCCTGAGAGTCTTGCCTTCGCCCGCCTTTAAAAGCTTCCCGAAGATCGACATCGACTCGAAATGCTATCGGTGGGCTGAGCCTTTGAGAATCCGGGTTGCCCGGCCGCCGCGCTAGCGGCGGTTTAAGAGTCCGGCGTGCTCGGCATAGCGGACCGCTTCGTGGCGGGACTGCATGCCGAGCTTGTCGAGGATGTTGCGGACGTGGTTTTTCACCGTGTTTTCAGAGATATAGAGCTGTTCACCGATCTCCCGAGAGGTGCGCCCGTCGGCGATCCACTGCAGGATCTCCACCTCGCGGCCGGTTAGGGACGGCCGACGGGTCGAGTTGAGATCGCGATTTCTCAGCAGGTGGGCGACTACTTCGAAGAGGCGGGTAGCCAGAGGCGGAGACACCACCGCTCCCCCGTTGACGACATCGAGCATGGCGGACACGAGCTTGGGAAATGGGGTGTCCTTCACGATGTAGCCGGAGGCGCCAGCCTTGATGGCGGTCAACAGGTCCTCTTCAGAATCGCTCGAGGTCAACAGCACGACCTTGGTCTCGGGCGAGGCGTCGGTGATCTTGTCAACCACGTCTAGACCCGAGATGCCTGGCATCAATACGTCCAGAATCACCAGAGTCGGCCGCTGGCGACGGGCCTCGGAGATCGCGGTCAGCGCATCCGAGGCGATGCCGACCACGTCAAACCCCTCTCCCTTGAGGGCGGCGGCAAGCCCTGCCTGGAAAATGGGGGCGTCGTCGACGACGAGAACGGTTGGAGTCTTCACGCCGGTTCGATCAGCCCCAGCTGCCCGTCGCGGCGACGGTAAAGGACGCTTTGGCGCTGAGATTCATCGTTGTGAAAGAAAAAGAAGTCATGACCGAGTAACTCCATCTGCAAGACAGCTTCCTCTACGGTCATCGGCTTCATAACGAATTGCTTGATACGAACAATCTCGTTCGAGCTCTCATTTTCGGACGGGCCCGATGGCTCTTTTGGGGCGGGTTTGCGGTGTTTTCCGATCAATTTTTCCTTGAGGCGCTTGAGTTGGAGGTTGAACCGGTCAACTCCCAGGTCGACGGCAGCCTCCGCTGATGGCGCTGAGCTCACCACCCGGATCGACCGTCCGGCAGCCTTGGTGGTGACCTCCATGCGGTACTTTTCGGCAGCCAACCGGGGGTTATGCGCCTCGGAAAACTCCACGTCCAGATCTCCCACCTGTCCCTCGAAAACCTTGGCTGCGTGATCGAGCTTTTCGATCGTCAGGGCCCGCAGGCGGTCGTCGATCGAGGTGCCTCTGGTGTGGATTCGGACTTCCATGTCTCCCCTCTCCGAAGCCGGGCTCCAAAAAAAGGCTAGTCACCACGGACCGTGGCGGTAATGGCGCCCTCGACCCGAATCCCGGCCGACAGGAGAAGGGTTTGGGCGGCAGTAAGAGTGGCCCCGGTGGTCAAAACGTCGTCGAGCAGCGTCACCATTGGACCGGGATCCGTTGCCAGCCGCAACGGCGCCGGCAACCGCTCGGCACGTTTGCGGCCGGCCTGTCTCGGTGAGGCCACGGGAGCAACGAAAGCATGGGCGACGGCGCATCCAGTAAGGCGTTGAAGGCGGCGGGCGAGATCGGGAGCGGGATCGATCCCGTACCGAAGATGCCGCCACGATGCCCTGGGGACGGGGACGAGGACGACACCAGAGGTAACCAGCGGGGCGAGGGCGCTTGCCAGCAGCCAGCCGGCCCGGCTGCTACCCCGGTACTTGAAATGATGGACAAGGGTCTGGGCCGGGCCCTCGTGCCGGAAGGCCGAGCGCACCAAGAGCCCGAATTCCAGCGTGCGATCTGGTGCGGCTGTGAGCCGGGCGATGCAGCCGTCGCAGAGCGCGGGTCCGACCCGAGCACACGTCAGGCACAACATTGAGGCAGCGTGCCATTTCCCTGGGACAGATCCCTTTCCGTGAGGATTTGCGCGGCCTCAGGCCGCGCAAATCCTCACAGATCAGGGAAAAGCAAGGTCAGGTGCCTTCGCGCCAACCGGCCAGATAGTCGCGCTGTTCATCGGTCAACTCTTCCAATCCCGCTCCCAAGGCCGCCAGCTTGAGCCGGGCCACCTCCCAATCGACTTCGGTGGGGAGGGTGTAAATCCCGGGGTCGAGAGTTCCGGCCCGCTCCGCCAGCCACTCGGCCGCAAGGGCCTGGTTGGAAAAAGACATGTCCATGACATCGGCCGGGTGGCCTTCGGCCGCCCCGAGGTTGACGAGACGGCCTTCGGCGACCACCAGGATGCGGCGCCCATCGGCCATTTCGTATTCCTCCAGATTGCGCCGCACCGGGCGCCGGTCGCGGGCCATTTCGCCTAGCACCTCGAGGTCGATCTCAACATCGAAATGACCGGCATTGGCGACGATGGCACCGTCCTTCATGAGGTCGAAATGCTGGCGGCGAAGGACGTGCTTGTTTCCAGTGACGGTTATCAACACATCGCTCAGGCGGGCGGCATCGTCTGCGGTCACGACCTGATGGCCGTCCATTGCCGCGGTGAGTGCCCGGACCGGATCCACCTCGACCACCGCCACTTTCGCTCCCATCCCCGCGGCTCTCGCAGCCACGCCGCGGCCGCAGTTGCCATAACCAATGACGCCGACCGTGGACCCGGCCATGAGCATGTTGGTGGCGCGAATGATCCCGTCCATCGCCGACTGACCGGTCCCGTAGCGATTGTCGAAGAGGTGCTTGGTGGCCGAGTCATTGACGGCTACCACCGGGAGCCGCAAAGTGCCTTCTGCTGCCATCGCCTTTAGGCGGATGACCCCAGTCGTGGTCTCTTCGGTCGAGCCGATGGGCTCGAGGTCAGTGCGGTGGGTGTGGAGCAGAGTGGCGAGATCGGCGCCGTCGTCCATCGTGATGTCGGGTTTGAGATCGAGGACGGCGTTGAGGTGGCTGTAGTAGCGATCGTCGTCTTCTCCTCGAACGGCAAAGACCGGGATGCCGTCGGAGACCAGTGCTGCGGCGACATCGTCTTGGGTGGAGAGGGGGTTGGAGGCGCACAACGACACGTCGGCGCCACCGGCGCGCAGGGTGGTCATGAGATTGGCTGTCTCGGCGGTGACGTGGAGGCAGGCGGCCACGTGCCGTCCGGCCAACGGCTTTTCCTTCTCGAAGCGCGCCTCGATCGATTTGAGGACCGGCATTCGCCGGCCGGCCCACTCGATCCGGCGAGCGCCTTCGGGCGCCAGGTCAAGATCAGCTACGTCGTGTTTCATCCACTCTCCTCGGCCAGGAGGGCCTTCAGTTTTTCGATGGTTTCCACCGGCACCGGGTCCACGCCCGCCGCCCGGGCGATTTCGATCGAGACCAAGTCTCCCATAGCGCATAGGCTCATCATCCGCTCCAGCGCGCTGACGCCTTGCGACCAAACTTCGCCTACCCAGGGCACCGCCGCCGAAGTGAGCCGGGCAGTGTGATCGAAACGAGCCCCAAGGCGAGCCGACTCCGACTCGTCCCGCAGGGTGACGATCCCGAAGTGGCCCTGTGAAAGCTCCGACAAGGAGGTCCAGGAGACGATCTCGTTGTGATCTACCTCGGGAAAGAGGCCCACCCAGGCCGGCCACTTGGCGTTCTCATTGATCTGGGTCTTCCAGCGAAGAGCAGCTGGGCCGGTGAGTCCGTTCGCCCCGTAGACAATCACCGCCCTCCCCTTCAACCCCGCCGCCAGGTCCGCCGCCAGCGCCCAGCCCATTCCTCCCGGCCCAGCCAGGGAATCGACCAGTTCGGCGGCCCTGCTCAAATCCGAGGGCGCCAGCGAAATCGCTCCTCCCGCCTCGAGGACGCGAAGCACGGATCCCAACATGTACCCGAGGGCGGCCCTCGGCTGCAGACCACCGGGAACGAGAATCACCGGCCAACCCTCTGCCGAGGCCATCTCCGCCAGGCGGCCGCCGCCCGTGATGGCGTAGACAGGAGACCCGTTTTGCCCGGCTTCTTCGGCCGCGGTCAGGGTTTCTTCGGTGTTGCCCGAGTAGGAGATGGCGATGACGGCGGGCGGGTTGGCCCTAGCCCACGGCGGAAGCCGATAACCCTTGTGCACCGCCACCAGGCCGCTGGCCAGGGCCGCCGCGATATCCCCCGAGATCCCGGATCCACCCATTCCCACGACGAGGTGCAGGGCGTTTTGAGGAATCTCGGGAACTTCTATTTCGGCCGACCAACGCAGCTGATCGCCCAGACCGGCGACCAGCCTTTCCATGTCCTCAACTGCCATCCGGCAGCTCCGCCTCCTCCACCAGCATCACTGGAATCCCATCGGTTACTGGATAGCGGCGCCCGCACACCTGGCAGACAAGGCGGGAGGCGGCTTCATCCTGGTCGAGGTCACCTTGATCGACCGGACACACCAGGATCTCGGCCAGCAGGGGATCAATGAGCGACATTGCTACCTCCGATCACCTTTTGCACCTCTTTGCTCAACTCAGCCACGGCTTCGTCATCGGGGCCTTCCACATTCAGGCGCAGGAGAGGCTCGGTATTGGAAGGACGTAGGTTGAACCATCGATCGGGCCATGAAACCGTTAGCCCATCGAGGTGGTCAACGCTCGCATCGGGAAAAGCGGTCCCGACTCGCTCCATGGTCCCCGCCTGGTCATCGGTCCGAATGTTGATTTCTCCTGAGGCGGCGTAGGGCTCGACCTCCTTACGCAGCTCGGATAGTTTTCTCCCCGCCTCGGAGAGCACCTGCAAAAGAACGAGCATCGCCAGCGTGCCGGAGTCGGCGCGGTAATTGGCGGCGAAGTAGTAGTGACCCGAGTGCTCTCCGCCGAACACCGCCCCGGTCTCAGCCATTACCTGCTTGATAAAGGAGTGGCCCACTCGAGTCCGAATTGGCTTCCCTCCCAGTTGGCTCACCAGCTCGGGAACAGCCCGCGAGGTGATCAGGTTGTGAACGATGCTCGCCCCCGGTTGACGAGCGAGAAACCAGCGGGCAATGAGCGCCGTGGTGGTGCTGCCCGACAATGGCTCCCCGAGATCATCGATGAAGAACGCTCGATCAGCGTCACCATCGAAGGCCACTCCGAGGTCGGCTCCTTCGGAACCAACCAGTGCCACCAGGTCGACGAGATTCTCCGGTTGCAGCGGGTCGGCCGGATGATTGGGGAAGCTTCCGTCGAGCTCGAGGTAGAGCCCAATCAGCTCTGGCGGGATCTTGGCGAATATTTGATCGATGACGGCGCCGGCCATCCCGTTTCCGCCGTCGACGGCCACCCGCAATGGCTTCATTGCTCGTTCGTCGACGATCGAAAGCAGATGCTCGACATAACCGGGCCGGGCCTCGAACTCACGCACTTCGCCGACGCGATCGCTTTCGGGCAAGGAACGAGAGACCATTTGCTCGATCTCGGCCAATCCGGTTTCCTCCCCCACCGGAGCCGCCCCCGCCCGGCAGAGCTTGATGCCGTTGTAGTTGGGGGGGTTGTGTGATGCGGTGATCATCACTCCGGGCAGACCGCGACTACCGGAGACGTAATAGACGACGTCGGTCGGAACCTCCCCGAGGGCGAGTACCGACGCCCCCGCAGAGGTGACGCCCTCGATCATCGCCTGCGACAGTTCGGGCGACGACGCCCGACAGTCCCAGCCAACCGCGACCTCGCGCGCCGCGAGCAGATTTACAAAGGCTCCTCCTACCCGTCGGGCGAGATCGGACGTCAACTCACCTGTGTCGGTGCGCCCGCGAATGTCGTATGCCTTGAAGACCCCGCTCACGCAAGCACATTATCTAGACGGAGAGAGTGCGGGACTTAGTATCAAATAAAGATGACGCCCGGCCAGCCCGACCTCGCTGTCGTTCTGCCGGCTTACAACCTCGGTCCCGTCATCGCCGACAACTTGCGAAGAGTCGCCAAAGCCCTTGCCTCGGTGGGCACGGTCGAGATAGTCGTCGTCGACGATGGGAGCGCCGATCGGACCTTTCAAGAGGCCAGCGCCGCCGCCGCCGATTTGGACGCCGTCCGAGTGATCCGACATGAGGTGAACCGGGGAAAAGGGGAAGCTCTGTTCACCGGCGCCCGGGCCACGAGCGCCGAACTGGTCCTTTTTCTCGACGCCGATCTGGACCTGCCTGCCGAGCAAGTGCCTGCCCTGATCGAGAAAACGGGCGGCGTCGACCTCCTGGTGGGAGCGAAGCGCAAGGCAATGGCGGGAGGGCACTACCCGCTAGCTCGGCGGGTCCTGAGCAGGATCTTTGCCCTGATGACGGTGGGGCTATTCCGGCTCCCGGTGTCGGAGTCACAGACCGGTCTCAAAATTGTTCGACGGACCGTCATCGACAAGGTTCTTCCCCAGATGCGAATACATGGCTACGCCTACGACTTGGAAATGCTCCTTCGCTCACACCGGTCTGGACTGGTTCTGAAAGAGGTACCGGTCGAACTGGGGGAAAATGCGTCGACCGCGCCTCTGCGGCTGGGAATGCTTTGGCAGATGGGCCGGGACACCCTCCGGCTCTGGTGGTGGACCCTTAGCGGCCGAATTCCGCGCGCGTCTTGAGCCGGTCGGGATCGCCGCCGATCCCATTCATCCGATTACGTACGAGGAGGAGCACCGCCGCTACCACCCCGATCAGTGAGAGCAACCAACCGATGTTCTCCACCAGAGTGTTTCCAAAGGAGAGCGTCACCTCGTTATCGGTGGGAATGACGATCATGAAGGAAGGCCCGGCGTGATAGGGCCCTTCCGCGCCCTCTACCTGCCAGTTCGGAAAGTAAGAGACCTTCACCAGGTGGGGAACTCCGAGGGCAGAGGTGCGGAAGGAGACCCGGTCCTCCTCCAGCACGACATTGGTGATCCTGGCCTCCGGGCCGGTTAGCTGGGGGCTGTCGGCGAGTTCGTCCACTGAGGTGACCCGAGGCCAGTTCTCCGGCCCATCTGTGGCAATCCAGCGATCGAGAAGTTCGATTCTTCCGTACCAGTCGAGGGAGAACTGTTCGAAGGTGTCTCGATCTTCGCCGCTACCGATCCCGAAGACGCCGAGGAGCCGCGCCAGCAGGCTGTTCGACGGACCTTCATATACAGCCGGCAGGTACTCGGCGGCAACCACCAGTTCTGAGTTCGCCACTTCGTAAAACGTGAATGGAGGGGTGCTGGCAACCTCGGTCAGCTCTGCCCGGGTGTCGGCCATCTCCTTCGCCTCCGGGGTGTAGCTCACGTAGTAGTCGATCCCGAAAAGCTGCATGTGGGGCACCCCACGCGTGAAGTCGAAACGGTGGTAGTCGAGGCCGGGGATGGGGCTCGAGGGCTCTTTGCTCGTCTCAGCCTGGTTGAGGAAGTGGAACGGGGTCGATAGCGAGGATTCAAAGAACAGGCCCTCCATCGATCCGAAGTCTTCCTGGGTCCAATATGGGATCAGCATCAATGCCATTGGCGAGCCATAGTCGTTCATGGTCTTGGCGTATTCCCACTGAATGCGTCCGGGGGGAAGAGTCGAGGTCGTCTCCATCAGAGCCTCGTACTCGGGCCATTTCGCCTTCCCCTCGTATCCGGCAAAATTCCACCGAGCCCAGCCATTCATGATGGTGATTCCGGCCAGTGCCCCGAGCACCAGGGTCCCAGCTCCGGTGAGCGCCATAAACGATCGGCTGTCGACTGGTTTCAGCCACAACATCGACAGCAGTAGGGCTCCGGCAACCAGGATGCCGACGGTCCAAGGGAGGTAACGGGGCAGATTCTCTTCGCGCTGGATCAGGATCACGGCGACAGCGCCGGCGGCGAGGAACAAGGCCCTCGGCACCAAGCCCGAGATCCGGTCCGGGAGCCGCTTGGCCAGCCACATGCAGAGTGCCCCGACCCCGATCGCGGCGAAGAACGTTGCCCCGAAGTACCAAAAGGGCAGCAAGCGGCCATTCCATAACTTCCAGCGGGCGTTCCAGATGCCCGGGAACAGCTCCGGCAGGGCGAAAGGAAGCGGGTAGTAGATCAGCGGGAAGACCGCCAGCACCAGGACGGGAAGGGCGCGCTGGGTGCGGCGGAAAATCCAAACCGCCCCTGCCACGGCGGCGGGAAGAAGCAACCACATCTCCAGCGGGAAGAGGTCGTCCCAGGTGCGGAGCGGTGTCCACGCCATGTCCGAGCTGAATCCGAGCCGGGCCAGAAGGGGGAGGAACCAGAAGGCGGAGATCGCAAAGCCGCCCGCCCAAATGGGCACAGCCCGCCGCCAGGCGCCCTTCCAGGAGAGGACCGCGAGGCTGGCGATCATGAAGGCGATGGTGGTGATGATGTGGCAAAGAATCGATGCCGCCAGCACCAGCATTGCCGGGCCCATATATCGCGGCGAATCGCGGACGGCCCTGATGAGCAGGCCCAGATATACGAGCGACAACGCGAACGACCACGAGAAGGAGAACTCCCCCGCCATGGTTGAGAGGACATTCGCCCCGTAAATGGTGAAGCTCTCCATGAAGATGAACACCGCACCCCCGGCGGCAGCGATGGTCGATATGGCCCGCCCGCAGCGGATGCTTCGGGCGAGGTAATAGGTGGCGGGTGGAGTGGCGAGCAAGCCCGCCACGGTCACCAGCTTGAAAGCCACTCCGTAAGGCAGGATCAGGTCGAGAAGGACCACCGCCAAAGAGGGCAGAGGGAAGTAGAAGTAAAAGACTGGGTAGCCCGCGAACCAGTCCATCGACCAGCCCAGGATTCGTCCCTCCGGCAACAGCACATCCCTGAGGAAGGCGGGAACCGCCACGTGGGCCGCCATGTCACCGCCTGTGGGAGTCGTCGAGGAGAAGAGCAGGCGCGGATTTAGGACGGCCAGGATTGCCAACGAGATCGCGACCCCGACGATCAGCGGGAGCCAGCGCCGCAAGCCGGATCCACTCCGCCCCACCTCCCGGGGCGGGCGAAGCTGGCCCTTCAGACGTTCAAGGGTGCCGAGCTGCAATGCTCAGGCCCGAGCCTTGCGGACCAGCTCGAGGATCTCCTTCAGGTTGAGTTGGTCGCCGGAACGGTCCCACCACTTCTCCTCGCACCGATGGCAGGAGAAGAATTGAACTTCGGAGTCATCAGGCAGCCGATGCTTGATTTCGATGACATCGGCCGCGCCACACTGGGGGCAGTCCATGGGCGCCGAAGTGTACCCGGGGGCACCTGCAACACGAGTTTCTCCCCCCAGGAAGCGCAGCGAGCGTTGGGAGGAGTACCCCGAAGGGGGGAGGGGGGAAGAGGCCCCACGCGACTGCGGCTTACTCCTCGTCTAAGAGCCGGCCGACGTAGCGGGTACGACGACGACCATCTTCCCACCACACCGCGTACCAATAGGGACCATGAGGACACGCATTGCAGTTGGTCTTACCGCAGCGAACCTTCTGCGAGCGCAAACGCACCTTCGGCCGGTTGGCGGAACTGAACACACCGTCGCGCTCGAGCTGGGCCTGGGTGAGAATGAGGAGACGGCGCAAGTCGTGCGAATCGAGGTCGCGGACCGCGTCGAGTAAGTCGCGGCCCAGGGCCACGATTTACGCAACTTCGAGCGGAGCAAAAAGCCGGGCGACGTTGCGGCGGTCGGTGAGCTTCCAGCCCCGCGGCGGGCTCAAACGGGAGGCGTGGTCGAAGCAAAGGGCATAGGAAGGAATCTCACTCGCGGCCAGTTCCTCGATCCACATGTGCTGGTCGGCGTAGGAGTACAACATCATTGCGGAGGCGGGCGCGGAACAGCGAAGGCAGCTAGGGAACATGGTTGGCACGGTAGGGACTGCAACAAGCCCGTTCAAGGAATGCCACCCCACCGGCGATCACGGTTCCTGATCACCCAGGGTTTGCAGCTGTCGCCGGGACGGCACTCCCTCGATTCGGACGCCTTGGCCATTGGCATCGAGGATGAAAACGGTTGGAACCGAGCCAACACCGTATGCACCGAAGCCAGTCGGGTCTTCTTCAAACCGCACCTCGTTGAAGTCATCGCCATAGACGGCTTGCAGAACCTGGCGGGTGTCAATGCAGGTAGCGCAGGTGGCCGACGAGAAGAAGTGGACTCCCGCTCCAAGGTCGGGACGGGAGACACGAACGGGCCTCACCGGTTTCGATCGGTCGAATCGCCACACTGCGAAAACCACAGCACCTGCCACCAGCGCCAGGATCATGATTCGCCAGGAGAGATCGCTCATTCGAGCCCATTTCAGCCTAAGTCGGCGGCCTAGCCTCGCGGCTTGGGCAGGGTGATCCGCTACTCATGAGCCGGCCGATCGAGGATTACGCGCTGATCGGCGACACCGAAACGGCTGCCCTGGTGGCCTCCGACGGATCGATCGACTGGCTGTGCCTTCCTCGCTTCGACTCCGGCGCCTGTTTTGCGGCCCTCCTCGGTAATGAGGAGAACGGTCGGTGGCGCATCGCACCGGCGGCGGGAGTTCGCCGGGTGCAGCGTAGATACCGGGCGCAGACGCTCATCCTCGAGACCGAGCACGAGACGGATCGCGGCGCAGTACGCCTCATCGATCTGATGCCAGTCAGATCCGGAGGAGGCAACGCTGACATAGTCCGAATCGTCGAGGGAATACGTGGCCGAGTGGAAATGCGAATGGACCTCGCGGTCCGCTTCGACTACGGGCACCTGGTTCCGTGGGTGACCCGCTCCGCACAAATGCTCGTGGCGGTGGGAGGCCCTGATGCCCTGCACCTCACGACCCCAGTCGAGGTCAAGGGGGAAGGGCTGACGTCGGTCTCCAAGTTCACGGTCAACCAGGGCGATCGAGTTCCCTTCGTTCTCACCTGGCATCCCTCGCATCGGTCAGCACCCTCCCCGATCGAGCCCGAAAGCGCCCTGGTCCAAACCGAGACCTGGTGGAAAGACTGGACGAGGACCAATCATTACCGGGGTGACTGGGGGGAGGCGGTGGAGCGTTCCCTGATCACACTCAAAGCTCTCACCTACGGTCCCACGGGCGGCATCGTTGCCGCCCCGACTACATCCTTGCCGGAGGAACTCGGAGGGTCCAGAAACTGGGACTACCGCTTCGTCTGGCTGCGGGACGCAACTTTCACCCTGCAGGCGCTGATGATGGCGGGCCACCATGAGGAAGCTGTCGCCTGGCGGGATTGGCTGCTCAGAGCAGTGGCCGGGGACCCCGAGGATCTCCAGATCATGTACGGGGTGGGCGGAGAGCGACGACTGCCCGAACTCGAGTTGCCCTGGCTCAGTGGCTACGAAGGCTCTCGACCGGTCCGGACTGGCAATGCCGCCCACCAGCAGCTGCAGATCGACGTCTATGGGGAGGTCATGGACGCCATTTACGCCGCCCGACGAATGGGTATGACTCACGGCGAGACCGTCTGGGACCTCGAGAAGCTCTTGCTCGACAATCTCGAGGGCAAGTGGCAGGACACCGACAGCGGGCTCTGGGAGATGCGGGGTGAGCCTCGTCACTTCACTCACTCAAAGCTCATGGCCTGGGTGGCCTTCGACCGGGCCGTCAAGACGCTCAAGCGCTGGTCGCTCGACGGTCCGCTCGAGCGATGGGAGAAACTGCGGTCGGAAATCCGCGCCGATATCGAAGAGCGTGCCTACGACGCCGAACGCAACACGTTCACTCAGTCCTACGGCTCATCGGCTCTCGATGCGGCATTGCTCCTGATTCCGCAGGTGGGGTTCCTCCCCGCTACCGACCGCCGCGTGTTGGGAACCATCGAGGCCATCGAACGAGAGCTCGCAATCGATGACCACCTCATTGTTCGTTACCGACTGGATCAGACCACCGATGGCCTTCCCGGTGCCGAAGGGGCGTTCCTGCTCTGTTCTTACTGGATGGTCGACGCCCTTGCGATGTCCGGACGTTTCGACGATGCCCGTCGACGATTTGAATACCTACTGAGTCTGCGCAACGACGTCGGACTTTTGGCGGAGGAGTACGACCCCGTATCCCATCGGATGCTCGGCAATTTCCCTCAGGCCTTCAGCCATCTCGGTTTGATCGCTTCTGCGTACAACTTGTTGTCCGATCAAGAAGGTCCGGCCCACTACCGGGCTTCGGACTCTGAGGGCGTATGAGCTATTCCAGGGGATAGGCCCGGGTCATTGCCGCCCTCGTCCCGTTGAGCACTCCGTGGAAAACCGCTACCGGGTGTCCGGCGGTGATCGAGGCACCGGATCCGTCGAGGTCGACTACCAGACCGGTTGTGGTCCCGGCCGGAAGCTCGATCTCCTGGGCACGCCCGCTGCCTCCAAACGTCTGAATCGAAGCGGAAGTTGCAGCCTCCTCTGGGTTCAGGATCCACAAAGCGTTCTCGCCCTCCTCGGTGGTTGCCGAGACCGGAATCAGCCACTGGATCGCGGTCGCCGGAGCGGCCGCCGAGACCGTTCGTAGCTCATCGCCGACATAGGCAGTGGCGACTGCGACGTCCTCCTCGGCGTTGACAACGAAGCCTCCGTCGCCTCCGCCCATCTCCTCCAGACTGAAGACGAGTTGCTCTCCCGGAGCGAGCGATCCAGCTTCCACTCCGTCACTGATTCCCGATGGGTCGATGCGATCGATCCGGAAGGCGGAGTCCACCGGCGCCAGACTGCGAAGGATCAATTGGCCGTCGATACCGAAGCCGGGTAGAGCGACGTGCCACTGTCGGGCACCGGCAATGGCCTCTGAGATGGCGGTATCGGGACCGGTTCGGGTCATGCCCGCGATCACCAGACCGCTTTCGGGGACCAGCGTGAAGCCAAGTTGTTCCCGGCCAGCCATCGACTGATCCAGGACCAGCTCCAAAGTCGACATGGCTGGAACTCGCACGGCTTCGAGTGCGGATGGCGTGTCAGGCCCGAATTCGCTCGAGCCAGTCAGAGTCACGGATGCCTCAGCCGCGAACGGGTTGGTGATCACGAGGGACGAGCCTTCACCCGCGTTCGTCGCCAGGCCGAGCAGAGCGACCGGAGCCGGGATCGCTGGCAAGCAACCCGCCAGCGCCGGAACTGCTCCGGCGCGCTCATAGGTGGCAGCGGCCAGCTGCCCGATTGCCCCTGCGGCCGATTCGACCAGAATCGGATTTACTCCGATCTCGGCGAGAGTTCCGACATCGAGGGTGAAGCCCTCGCCCGTTCCGGCTGCAAAGGGTGTAGCCCCCTCCTCGAGACCTACACCACCCAGTTGACCGTTGAGATCTGTGTCCGTGACGATCCCCACCCTTCCCTCGAATCCGCCTCCGGCCATCGCCACCGGGCATACCACGTAGGGGTCCTCGGCCAGGGCCGGCGTCGATGGAGGCTCCTCGAGCGGAGCGGCTGGCCAGAAAAAGCCACCGGCGAGGGCCGCTAGGACCAAGGCCAAAAGGGAGATCCTCATCAGCCAGTCGCTCACGAGACCACGGCCATTTCCTCGACTCTCTCGGGGCCGACCACTGCTTGAGCCGTTCGACCTCGTCCCCATACTGCTGCCAGGATCAGAATCGAGCCCAGGGCTAACGAGGCCCAACCGGCGACGCGCACGAAGGGATTCCCAGCAACGTCTGCGCGCACGTCGTTAGCAGGCACCAGGTTCTGATACACGGCCAGATCGGTCGCCACGGGGCGTTGGGCGAGGTCGACTTGCCTATCGAGCCCCTCCACCGGAAAGGTAGACCCGGGAACGACGACCAGCCATTCGATCCCAAGATCGCTCAGAGCTTCTCCGGGCCGAAGGTCGATCCCGCTGATCAGGTTGGCGGTGATCGCAGTTTCGAGTGCTTGGTCGAGAGAGCCGGGCCGGCTCAGATAGGCCTGGGTGAGCGTGGCCTGTCCTCCGTCGACCGTTCGGTACTCAAAGCCGTAGAGCGAGCGTGTTTGGCCCGGCAAAGAGCCGGGGGGACCGATGAGCAACGCCCGACCCGGCTCCCCGGCGGTGCTCAGGGTTTCGATGAAGTCGAGACGACCAGACCACTCGTCGCCGGGCAGGCCCAGGCGCCCCTGACCCAGTACGTACAACGCCGGAACCAGGAGCAACGCCGCAAGCAAAGGTCCGCCGGCCTTGAACTTCCCGATCTGAAGCTCGGCCAAGATCGACCCCAAGAGCCCACAACCAACGGCTGCTCCCACCAGTCCGACCGCAGCACCTGCGGGCGAAATCCTCGGGACCTGGCTGAGGAGATATCCGCCCCCAACCAGGAGCGACGCCATCCAGACCCCCGGCAATCGCTGGCGACTGCCCCATACCGCGCTGGCGGCCATCGCAACGCCGATTACGAGCAACCAGAGCAGCTCGGTCGGTATCTCGGGAGCCTGTCCGGCTAACAGCAGATCGAAAAGATCGCCGCCGAGCACATATGGAAGGATCAGTCCGGCCCCGAGGGCGGTTACGGAAAGCCCCGCCACCAGGGCTTGCGGCCGCCGTGCCACCACTGCCCAGACGAGCGCAACGATTGGCACCACTATCAGAAGTGGGGGATAAGCCACCGCCACCATTCCCGCCGCTACCCCTCCAAGGGCGTAGCGACCCACCCGCCGTCGCCAATCGGTAGCCGGTGTGGCCAGGATCGGATCCAGCGCCCAGGGCAAAGGGCCTGCGGCCAGAAGCGCCGGCCAATTGCCGGTACTGGCGACGGCGACAAGCGTTGCTCCCCCCAAGTACGCCCAGCCGGCGATCGCACTGCCGAAGGACCCAGCGCCCGCCCGCCTGGCCAGGCGCGCCATCCCGGTCAATGCCAGGGCCGATGCGGCCAAGGTGAGGAGGGCGCCAGCTGCCAGCGGGCGTCGGCCGAGCATGGTGTGTACCAGCGAGGCGAATCCGACAATCGGCGGAGGGACCAACCCGGATCCGAATCCGGCGGGATTGAGTCCTCCGCCGTAGGCAGCCTCCAAGCCCGAGACGCTCGGAGGTAGCGCAAAGCCGACCTGCGGCGGACCGGCAAACCAGATCCCCCTGGTAGCAATCAGGACCGCAATGGACGAAGCGATGCCGAGCGCGATGGATGGTCGTCGCCAAGCCGAGCGCGTTCGGTCGGCAAAAGAACCCGACTCCTCCTCGTCGAGGGCGCGGTTGAACCTGTCCCCCAGTTCGGAGGCGGTGCGACGCAAGCGGGATGATCCCCCAACCTGAAACCGAAAAAGCTCCTCGTCCCCGACTGATCGAACCCGCTTGAGTCTGCGCCGGGCAGTCAGGACCGAGGGGATCTGGGCCATTACCCAGAGCCAAGAGGCCACAGCACCAACCAGGGGTCCGATCCGGCCCAGCACCAGCTGACCGAGGCCGTCGACGAGACCAACCAGCCCGCCGATAGGCACGACCCAGGCGAGGGTGACCGGTCGGTAGGCAACGAGCATCGCCTTGTGTCGGCCTCCCTGTTCTTGCCACGAAGGCGCAGCCGCCACGCAGGGAGAGGTGTGGAAGACCTCAGAAGAAGGGACGACGATCACCTTGCCGCCTGCAACACGCGCTCTCTGGCAGAAGTCGAGGCCGGCGGCCTGGAGCGGCAAGCGGCGGTCGAAGCCGCGTAGCCCGCGGAGAAGGTCGCGGCGCACCAGCAGGGAGACCCCGGAGACGAAAGCCACCTCGCGCACGATGTCGTACTGCTCAAGGTCAAGTTCTCCCGGATCGAGTCCCGTATACGGATCCCCGAACACGTCGGTGGCGCCGCCGACTGACTCGAGGCCATCGTCACTGGTTAGGACCTTCGAGCCGGCCACGGAGGCGTCGTTCCTGACCGTCTCGCGCATCAGGGCGGCCAAGGCGTCGGGGCGGGGCCGGGCGTCACCATGCACCCACCAGATGAAATCGACGGACTCGTCTAGTCGATCGACGACTTCCTCGGGGAGAGCTACGCGCACCGCCGAGTCTTCTCGAACCACCGAGTCGGCGGGCACCGAGCCGCCGACCACGAGCACTTGGGCCGGGACATAGACTTGCCTACCGATCGCGGCAAGGGTTTCCTCGAGCGCCATGGTCGGCGAGGCGAGGATCGCTACGGCCACCGCGGGCGAGGCCGGGGGCTTACTAGAGGAGGGAGCGGCCGGAGAGACCGGCTGGCTGCTCATGGAGGCGGCCATTGTGGGCCGCGACGATTGTTACTGCAATCTTGGAGAGACGAGAGTGAGGCTGACACTTCTATCCGGCGGAGTCGGAGGAGCGAAACTCGCCCGCGGTCTGGCGGCCATCAACGGGGTCGAATTGACCGTCATCGTCAATGTAGGTGACGACGACCGCATTTATGGCCTTTCCGTATCGCCTGATATCGACACTGTCATCTACACCATGGCGGGTCGCGAGGGTCCCCAAGGCTGGGGCCTGGCCGACGACCCGTTCGTCGCCATGAAAGCCCTCGATGCGCTTCCTATCGATGCCAGCTTTCGAATCGGTGACGGCGACCTGGCCACCAATCTTTTCCGCACCGATCGTTTGCTTGCGGGATGGTCACTCACCTGGGTTACGACAGCTCTCGCCTCTGCCTTCGGGATTGCTGCCACGATCCTCCCCGCCACCGACGACCCGCTTCGAACCGAGGTCCGCATCTCTGATGCGGGATGGATCTCGTTTCAGGAGTACTTCGTGGGGAGAAGCCATGCTGACGAGGTAGTCGACACTCGGTTCCGCGGCGCGGGATTCTGCCGCCCTGCCCCCGGGGTGATGGAGGCTTTGAGCAACTGCGATGCCATCATCATCGGCCCGTCGAATCCCATCCTCTCCATTTGGCCGATCCTGGCGGTTCCAGGCGTCGCCGACACGATTGCCTCCCATCAAGCGGTCGTGGGCATAAGCCCGCTGATAGGCGGCACCGCCCTGAAAGGGCCGGCTCATAAGGTCTTGCAGTCCCTCGGAGTGGGGTCGAACACAGCCGGAATCATTTCCGCCTACGACGGTCTCCTCACCGACATCCTGATCGATCAGTCCGACGTCGACGATGTCGTGGGTGGTGCCCAACCCCGACTCCATCTCACCGACACCCGCATGCCCGACCTCGAAGGATCGGTCAAGCTCGCCCAGACGGTTGTCAATCTCGCTTCATCGGCTCGCCGCATTTGACCATCACGATTCGCCCTGTCAACGGGCTGCCAGAGATACGTGCCGGCGACGACCTGGCGTCAATGCTCACCGTGGCCTTGGAATTGATGGCTCCAGAAAACGGCGACGTGCTGGTCGTCACCCAAAAAATCGTTTCCAAGGCGGAGGGTGCGGTACGTCCCGCTGCCGATGAGGCTGCCTATCGGCAAATCGTCGAAGAGGAGGCGGAGGCGATCCTGCGTCGGCGGGGCCCGCTGGCGATCACGCTGACCAAACATGGCTACGTGTGTGCCAACGCCGGGGTCGATCGATCCAATGTCGAAGGCGAGCAGGTGGTGCTGCTCCCAGCCGACCCTGACCGATCCGCCCACCGGATTCGAATCCGCATCGAGCGCGAGCTCGGCGTCTCCCTCGCGGTGATCATCACCGATACCTTCGGCCGGGCATGGCGACGGGGACTGGTCGACGTGGCAATTGGCGTGTCAGGGATGCTCCCCATCCTCGACCTCCGGGGCTCTGTGGATATGCACGGAAGGCTTCTCGAGGTAACCGAGATGGCAGTCGCCGACGAGATCGCGGCGGCGGCGGAACTCGTAACCGGGAAGGCTTCGGGTGTTCCCGCCGCCCTCGTCAGCGGCTATTCCTATCCGGCTGGCGAAGGTCGCGCCACCGACCTGATCCGCCCACCGGCCGAGGACATGTTCCGCTAGTCCCCCATAGCGCCGTTGGTACCAGCGAAGCCGGGGAGGGGGGTTTAGGCCTTGGGGCGGCCGAGACCCAAGTAGTCGAGACCCGCTTTGCGGACAAGACGGGGGTCGAGCAGGTTGCGAGCGTCGACGACGCGGTAACCCCGCATCCGGCGAGCCACCTCAGTCAGATCGACCCGAGCGAACTCCGGCCACTCGGTTGCCACCAGGAGGACATCCGCGCCCACCACCGCCTCGAGCGCGGAATCGACGTGGCGCAGATCCGGGTCACGACCCTCGGGGTCATAGGCGACCACGTCCGCTCCCTCACTCACCAGCAAGCGGGCGATGCGAGACGCCGGCGATTCCCTGACGTCGTCCGTGCCGGCCTTGAAAGCCACCCCCCACACCGCCACCTTTCTTCCCCGAAGCCCTCCCCCGGCCGCCAGCTTCACCTTGTCGGCCACTCGCCGCCTCTGCTCGTCGTCGGCGTCGATGACCGCCTTCAGCAATCGAAAGTCATAGCCCGCATCCTCAGCCACCCCGATCAATGCCAGGGTGTCCTTGGGGAAACACGAGCCGCCGTATCCGGGCCCGGGCTTGAGGAAGTGGGGCCCGATACGGTGGTCAAGACCAACTCCGTCGAGTACGTCGACGATGTCGGCCCCGACTGCCTCACAAAGATTGGCCAATGTGTTGGCAAAAGTGAGCCGAGCGGCGAGGTAGCTATTGGAGGCGTACTTCACCATCTCGGCCGACGTCGGGTCGGTGGCGACCACCTCCGTGGCCAGGCTGTCGTAGAGCGAAGCCACGGCCTTGACATCGGCCTCGTCGTGAGCGCCGATCACAATCCGATCGGGATGCAAGAAGTCGTGGACAGCGCTTCCCTCCCGCAAGAACTCGGGGTGGGAGATGACGGTGGCATCGCTGCCGAGGTTGGCGAGGCGCTTGTTCAACTCCACCGCGGTTCCCGGAGGAACCGTCGACTTGACTACGAAACGCGCTTTGGGATCGAGAGCGAGGGCCAATTCGTCGATTACGCCTCTCACATAGGAGAGGTCGGCGCGGCCGTCCGCCCCGGCCGGGGTCGGTAGGCAAAGGAGGACCAACCCTGCACCTTTGACGGCCTCCGGATTGGAGGCGTGGTAGGTGAGACGGCCGGCGTCCCGTCCCCATTTGACCAACTCGACCAGGCCGTTTTCATAAATTGGGACCTCGCCGCTTTCGAGGGCAAGGAGGCGAGATGCATCGGCTTCCGCCAGGGCCACCTGGTGACCCAGGCTGGCCAACCCGGCGGCGGTCACCAAACCGACATAACCAGCACCGATTACGGCAACTTGCACTCCCAAACTCCCTTCTGCCCGCGGCTCAACGTGAGCACTCCCCGCCGAGCAAGCTACCCCGTACGCAAAGATCTGTCAGCATCTAATCCGACGATGACGATGGCGTCGATGTCGTCGGCTAACGCACCTGTGGAAACCTCGCCAAAACCGATGGCGTCAACCAGGGCACGGGCTTGTTCGAGCGCCTCGGGCCGGACGATGATCGTCGTCGCCTCGTAGTCGGACCGATCGGCGTCGTCGACCGAGGCAACTTCGAAGCCCTGCTGCTCGAGCAGCTCCGACATCCTCCCCGCCGAGCCCTCGACGCCGTTTCCGTTGAGAACCTCAAGCCGGCGCAATGAGGCGATGTTGGTGGTGAGAGGCTGCCCGTTGGCGAATGCCACGATGACGTTGTCCGCTTCGGGATGCTCCATCTTCACCACCGACTTCTCCCCAAACGTGTCGATGTACCCCGGTAGGGTCGCAGTCTCGATCTTCTGTCCGGAGATGCCCCGCATCCGGAAGGCCAGCTCGACGAGTGAGCTCTTGGCCAGTTCCGAGTCGATCGTGAGGTGCTGGGCAAACGACGCCACGATCGAGCCTGCCTCGGGCAGGCTGGATGGTTTCTTGAGCCCAGTGAGAATCGCCAGGATCAACTCCTGCTGCCGATGGGTGCGCCCGAAGTCGTCGGCGTTGACTGCGGTCCAGTCGCCATCGCGGAGCTCCTCGTAATGACGGGAGCGAGCGAAGGCCAGGGCTTGTTTGCCGTCGAGCAGCTGACGCCCCGCCTCCACCGCGAGTCCGCTGTTGAGATCGCGGGCGGGATACGGGAACTCGAGATGGACGCCACCGATTTCATCCACCAGCGCCTGGAAGCCGACAAAGTCCACCTCGACGTAATGGTGGACCGGAAGCCCAGTGACTTCACGGACGGTGCGAACCATGAGAGGAGCACCGCCGTAGGCATAGGCGGAATTGATGCGATCGGAGCCGTGCCCGGGAATATCCACCAGAAGATCACGAGGAAGCGAGAGGATTTGAGCGGTCCCGGTGCCCGGATAGAGCTTGACGAGCATGATCACGTCACCCCGAGCCCCTTCGGAGGGCCCGAAGTTCTGCAGGCTCTCGAGGCCTTCCCGGGAGTCGGAGCCGATCACGAGGAAGGTGATGGGCTCTCTTGCTTCAGTGGGCCTCACGTCCAGTTCGGGGACAACGGCGGTGTTTTGCTCGGCGTTATCGCGGAAGGCTGCTTGCGCGCTATTCAGCGTCCAGAGAATGAAGCCAACCGCCAGGTTGGCAGCTACCAGAACGCCAATCACGACACCCTTCCACCACCGACCGGAACTCTTGGGGGGACGCGCGGGATCAGTCGTAACTAAAGAGTCATTCATAGGGGGCCCCGAAGAAACGCATCATATCGGTGCTTGGTTCCTTCGTCATGGGCCGATTGCCCGCCATCGCTAGCCTCCTTTGCGACCAAATCCCCAGGCGATCGGAGCAAAGTGGCCGTCCTCCCCCATGAGGGCACCTTTTCCATAATGTATGGATCTCAAACCATCCCGGTTGGGGCGGGGTATCGACCGGGTTATCTCTCACGACCCGACGAGGCGGGCCGCTTTCCGGTCGTGATCCTCATCCCTGGATTGGCAGGCCTGGGGAGTGCCGAAAAGTCCCTTTGCCGAAAAATGGCTCGCAATGGGTTGGCGGTGGTAGCCGTGGAAATCTTTCCGGCGAACGATTCCGATGAAGCACTGGCGGCCTACCACGAAACCAGCGATCGCGAGGTCCTGCTCACGCTCCAGGAGACGGTCGAGTATGTCCAAAGCGACGACATCTTCTGGGCATTGTCGGACAAGGTGGGCTTGCTCGGCTTCGACGTCGGCGGTCGCCCAGCCATCGTCGCCGCCGCCCGCCATCCCTGGGTGGGGTCGATTGCAGTGGTGGCGACTCCGCTCACCGGCGACGAGGGGCGTGAACACCAAGTTGCTGACTTCCTGGCCAGCCTTCCGGTACCCGTCCTCGGTCTCTATGGCCAGGATGATCCGCTGATCGCCAACGAGACGGTCGACGAAGCCCAGGCTCGAAACGAGCATGGTTCCTGGCTCCTTTACGAGGATGCTGCTCACTCCTTCTGGAACGACGAGAGCGAGGACTTCGACCCGGGCGCCGCCGCCGATCTCGAGGCTCGCCTCCTCGAGTTCTTTCGGGCGACCCTGCCGGCTGCGATCGTGGAGGACCTCGGCTAGCGGAGGTGGCGTATTTCGCCCGCGTTCAGCCGGACGATCCCGCCTCCCTCGACCTGAACAATCAGAGAGCCATCCTCAGCATCGACATCTCGAGCAAAGCCTGAGTTTCCACCGCTCCAGGTGATCGAGCGGCCCAAGGTCACGCATCGAGCCCGATACTCCTCGACTCCCCAATCCTCGCCCGCCAGGCGACCGAAGAGATCCTCCGCGAACGCCACGCCTAGGCCGATCCCGGGCCCACTACCCGGATCGGCCTTCCAGAGTGCCCCGCGTCCAGGGGGAGCGTCGGGCCACCATAGGTTGACCCCACATCCGACAGCCACTGTCAGTCCGGTGACCTCAACCAGGATCCCGCCGACCTTTCGATCATCCACCAACAAGTCATTGGGCCACTTCAAGACGACTTCGGGACCGAGAGTGAAGGCGGCGGCCAATCCGGCCACCAACGAAGCCACCGATGAATGCGGCGACCACTCCGATCCAAAAACGACCGTCACCGCCAACGCCCGCGGAGCCGTCACCCACTCGCTCCCTCCCCTCCCCCGCCCCGAGGTTTGCCGGTTGGCGACCACCACCACGGGCCGGTCTCGAAACATCGACTTGGCCACATCCTGGGTCGAGGTGACCTCGTCGAAGACATGCACTGAATAGGGTGTGGGCAACCCAGACATCATCTGTGGCCAGCGATCAAGTTCGCAAGAATACGGAGGAGCTCCCGTGGGCACCGAAGCGCGGATAGAACAGCTGCGGAAGTTGCGAGCTGAGGCTCGCAACGCCGGGAGCCGCCGTGCCATCGATCGCCAGCACGAACAGGGAAAGTTGACCGCCCGCGAGAGGATCGATCACCTGCTCGATAAGGGCAGCTTCCAGGAAATCGACATGCTGGTCCGTCACCAATCACTCGGTTTTGGCATTGAGCAAAAGCGGCCGCCGGGCGATGCCGTGGTGACCGGCTACGGGACCATCGACGGACGGACGGTCTTCGTCTTCGCCGAGGACTTCACTGTCTTCGGCGGGAGCCTGGGTCGCGCCGTCGCCGACAAGATCTGCAAGTTGATGGACCTGGCGATGGAAGTCGGGGCTCCCCTTGTGGGGCTCAAGGATTCGGGCGGCGCCCGCATCCAGGAGGGGGTGAGCTCACTCGACGGTTATGGCCGGATCTTTGAGCGGAACGTACGAGCTTCGGGCGTTATCCCCCAGATCTCGGTGATCATGGGTCCGTGCGCGGGAGGAGCGGTTTACTCGCCCGCCATGACCGACTTCGTGATCCAGGTCGACAAGGCGTCGCACATGTTCATTACTGGACCCGATGTGATCAAAGCCGTCACCGGCGAGGAAGTGAGCATGGAGGACCTGGGCGGCGCTTACACCCATGCCACCACCTCCGG
>DATEDN010000185.1:0-16348 GCA_035281645.1 Acidimicrobiia bacterium
GATCAACCACCCGGCGATGCCCAGGATGACCGCTTCGAGCAGCCCGATGAGATCGAAACGGCGGGTGACCGCCAGCAGGACGCCAACCAAGACCGCCTCGATGGCGGCGACCAGGACTACGGCATCGGCCGTGGCGCTGGAATCGAAGCTGATGCGGCGCGCCGCCTGTCGATCGAATGAGGAAAGACGGAGAGCGTGACGCAGGTTCTCGTTCATCGCCGTCGCAGCCGGACCTCAGTCACCGAATGGTCGCCGTCTTTATGGAGGATGAGGGTCGCTCGCTCCCTGGTGGTAACAATGTTTTCTTCCAGATTGACGAGGTTGATCTCTTTCCAGATCCGACGGCCCTCGTCCTCGGCTTCCGAGTCGGATAGGGCGACGTAGCGGTGGAAGTAGGCAGCGGGATCCTGGAAGGCGGTGGCCCGTAACGTCAGGAACCGGTCGACGTACCACCTCTCGACTTCGGACGGGTCGGCATCGACGTAGATCGAGAAGTCGAAGAAATCGGACACGTAAGTTCCGCTTCCGCCTCCCTGAAGAACGTTCAATCCCTCGATGATGAGAATGTCCGGGCGGGTGACGACTCGTTCCGCTCCCGGGACGATGTCATAGGCTTGATGGCTGTAGACGGGCGCCACCACCCGCTCGGCCCCCGATTTGAGCAGGGAGACAAACTCGATCAGTCGGCGGCGGTCATAGCTTTCCGGAAATCCCTTGCGGTTCATGAGTCCCCGCTCCTCGAGGACCCGGTTGGGATAGAGGAAGCCATCGGTGGTAACGAGGTCGACCCTCGGGTGGTCGGGCCAGCGGCTCAGAAGTCGTTGTAGAACGCGTGCCGTGGTCGACTTCCCCACCGCCACGGAACCGGCAACCCCGATGACATAGGGAACGGGCGAGGCGGGATTGCCGAGAAAGGTGTCGGTGACGCTGAAGAGGTGCTGGCTGGCCCGGACGTAGAGGTTGAGGAGCCGCGACAGGGGCAGGTAAACCTCTTCGACCTCGGTCAGCGAGAGAGCGGTGTTGATGCCACGTAGCTCGACGACATCGGCTTCGGTGAGCGTCAACGGCGTCGAGGCACGCAACGCCGACCATTCCGGGCGCGACAGGATCAGGAACGGACTTTGTGGTTCGGCCATCCTGGGTGAGGCTACCCAGAAGGCCTATACCAACTCGATGACCGCGACTTCGGCCCCGTCGCCCTGGCGGGGACCGAGCTTGGTGATGCGGGTGTAGCCACCCGGCCGCTCGGCATAACGGGGAGCTACCTCGTCGAAAAGCTTGGTGACGGCCACGTTGTCACGCATGGTCCGGAGGACTACCCGCCGCGAATGGAGATCTCCCTTGCGCGCCCTGGTGATCATTTTCTCGGCGAATGGTCGCATTGCCTTGGCTTTGGCCACGGTGGTGATTACCGAGCCCTCCATCACCAGCGACCTGGTCAGGTTCGCCAGGATCATCTTCTCGTGCGCTCCGGAGTTCCCGAACCGGGCGCCTTTGCGGGGCCGAGGCATCAGCTGCTCTGATCGGCCAGTGACAGGCCGAGCTCGTCAAGCTTGGCGATCACTTCTTCGAGGCTCTTCTGGCCGAAATTGGTGATGTTGAGCAAGTCGTCGGCGGTCCGCTGAACCAATTCACCCACGGTCTTGATTTGCGCCCGGCGGAGGCAGTTACGAGGCCGCTCGGTGAGGTCGAGTGCTTCGATTGGCAGGTCGAGGTCGGGCGAGCCGGTGCTTTCGGTGTGGCGCTCGCCGAGCTCCAAACCAATCCCCTCTCCCATGTCCGCAAAGAGGTTCATCAGCTCCCGCAGCGTCTTCCCAGCCGAGGAAACCGCCTCGGCAGGAGTGATGGCCCCGTTGGTCTCGACATCGAGCACCAATCGGTCGAAGTTGGTCATCTGTCCGACCTGGGTGTTCTCCACGCGATAGGCCACCTTGCGAACGGGTGAGAACATCGAGTCGATCGGAATTACCCCGATCGAGCTTCCCCCTTGCTTGTTGGCGTCGGCGGTGCGGTAGCCCACCCCGGGTCCGACCGTCAGCTCGAGTTCGAGCTTGCCGTCGCCGGAGAGGGTGGCGATGGGTTGGTCGGGATTGACGATTTCGACCCCGGACGGAACCTTCAACTGAGCGGCGGTAACCACGCCGGGCCCCTTGGCCGAAAGGTAGGCGACCAAGTCGTCGGCGTCTTCGAGGCGAACGACGACCTGTTTTACGTTGAGGATGATGTCGACGACGTCTTCGACCACGCCTGGAATCGTCGAGAACTCGTGCTGGATGCCCTCGATTCGGATACTGGTCACGGCCGCCCCCGGGATCCGGGAGAGGAGCGTGCGGCGCAGGGTATTCCCGAGCGTGTAGCCAAAGCCCGGCTCGAGTGGCTCGGCTACGAACTTGGAGCGATTCTCTCCGGATTCTCTTTCCTCGATATGAGGACGCTGAACAATCAACACAGCCCAGGTTCCTTTCTGGTTACTTGGAGTAGAGCTCGACGATCATCTGTTCCCGAATCGAGGTATCGATTTGGGCCCGATCGGGCAGGGACAGCACGGTGACCTCTCGCCCGTCCCCGTTCACAGACAGCCATTCCGGTACTGGATGGCTGATCGTGTCGAGCGAGTGCTGGATGATCAAAAGGTCGCGACTGCGTTCCTTGGCCGACACTACGTCGCCGGCCTTGAGCTGGTAGGACGGTATGTCAACCTTCTTGCCGTTGACCCGGAAGTGCCCGTGGTTGACGAGCTGGCGCGCCTGAGGACGGGTGGCGGCAAATCCCGATCGCCAGACGACGTTATCGATTCGCGATTCGAGGATCCGCAAGAGGTTCTCGCCGGTGATTCCCGGCTGACGAGTGGCGGTTTCGTAGTAACGGCGGAATTGACGCTCCAGGACCCCATACATCGCGCGCAGCTTCTGCTTCTCGCGCAGCTGCAGCTGGTAGTCGCTTTCCTTGATCCGCCCTCGCCCGTGCTGGCCGGGTGGATAGGGGCGACGCTCGACCGGGCACCTCTTCGATTGGCAAAGCGGAGTCCGGGCGCGTCGACAGGCGCGATGGCGAGGGCCGATGCTCCGTGCCATCAGCCGCGCCGCCTTTTCTTCGGTCGACAGCCGTTGTGAGGCATCGGGGTCACATCTCGAACCCCGGTTATCTCCATCCCCATGTTCTGCAGCGTGCGCACGGCGGTGTCCCGGCCCGAACCGGTCCCGGCCACGATCACGTCGAGCTTGCGGATCCCGTGCTCGCCGGCCCGACGGGCCGCCTCCTCGGCAGCTACCTGAGCCGCGTAGGGGGTGGACTTGCGGGAGCCCTTGAAGCCGACGGCGCCTCCCGAGGTCCACACCACGACATTTCCACCCTGGTCGGTGATGGTGATGATGGTGTTGTTGAACGAGGCCTTGATGTGGGCCTGTCCGTGGGAAATGTTCTTCCGCTCACGACGGCGCACCCGCTTCTGGGTGGTTCCCGCCTGCGCCTGCTTCTGCGCCATTACTTCTTCACCTTCTTCTTGCCGGCAATGGCGACCTTGGGGCCCTTTCGGGTGCGGGCGTTGGTATGGGTGCGCTGGCCCCGGACCGGGAGCCCGCGGCGATGGCGAACACCCTGATAGGAGCCGATCTCGATCTTGCGCTTGATGTTCTGTTGAACCTCTCGGCGAAGGTCTCCCTCAACCTGATAGTTCGACTCGATCAGACGGCGAATCTTGGAGGCCTCGTCCTCGGTCAGGTCCTTGATCTTGGTGTCGGGGTTGAGCCCCAGATCACGACAGATCTCATGGGAACGGGTGAGTCCGATCCCGAAGATGTAGGTCAAACCAATCTCGAGACGTTTGTCGCGGGGAAGATCAACGCCGGCGATACGAGCCATAACCCTTAACCCTGACGCTGCTTGTGTCGGGGGTTTGGGCAGATAACCCAGACGCGACCTCGCCGCCGGATGATCCGGCACTTCTCGCACATCTTCTTTGTGGATGGTCTGACCTTCATCGATATCTCCAGACGATTCGTCCCCTAGTCGGATCGTACGCCGACAGTTCTACGTCTACCCGGTCACCGGGAAGGATCCGGATGTACCGCATCCGCATCTTTCCGGAGACGTGCGCGAGCACTTCCAATCCGCCGTCGATTTCAACCCGAAAGGTGGCATTCGGGAGGTTCTGAACAACGGTGCCAGAAACCCGAATGACATCGTCTTCTTCCTCAGAAGTCACGTCAAAGGGTCCCGGAGACCGGTTGGGAATGATAGCGCAAGGGCCCGGTTACAGCCAAAGTGCTGGTGGGGACGGGCCCGTTGGCCACGGTCGTGACCATGGGGCCATCTTTGGAGAGGATCACCGTGTGCTCGAAATGGGCCGAGAGCGAGCCATCGGCGGTCCGTACCGTCCACCCGTCGCCATCAACCGAGGTTTCCCAGCCACCCAGGTTGAACATGGGCTCGATACAAAGCGCCATCCCGTTCTTGATCCGCATGCCCCTGCCCTCGGTCCCCAGGTTCGAGACCTGAGGCTCCTCATGCATGCTGCGGCCGATCCCATGGCCGACGTATTCGCGCACGATCCCCAAGCCCTGGCCCTCGCCGACCCTTTGTACCGCCGCCCCGATGTCACCCAGGCGATTGCCGGTCTTTACCGCACCTATCCCCGCCCACATCCCCGCGGCAGTGGCGGCGATGAGGCGGGAAGCCTCGGGAGACACCTCCCCGATCGGCATCGTGAAGGCGGCATCACCGTGAAAGCCCTCGAATATCGCTCCGGCGTCCACGGAGAGAATGTCTCCTTCTCGTAATCGATAGGCACTGGGGATGCCGTGAACGATCACGTCGTTCACCGAGAGGCAAAGGTGTCCCGGGTACGGAACCTGATGAGGTGAGGGCTGGTAACCGAGAAAGGAGGGGGTGCAGCCATGGGCGGCGATGATCTCTCCCGCCAACTTGTCAAGCTCGAGCAGGCTCTTTCCGGGAAAGGCGGCCGCCCGAACCGCGTCGAGGACCGATCCCACGCATCGGCCGGCCACGGCCATCTTGGAAAACTCTCGTTCGGATTTGAGGGTGATCATTTTTCGAGCACCCTGAGAATCCGTTCGGTGACCTCGTCGACCTCGCCCTCACCCTCGACCGAAACCACCAGACCCCGCCGCCGATAGAGCTCGACCAACGGTGCGGTTTGCTCTTCATAGACCTTGAAACGGCTGCGAATTGTCTCCTCGCTGTCGTCGGCCCTTCCCCGGGCGAGCATTCGCTCCACCAATCGTTCTTCGTCGACTTCGAAAAGCACCACTCGGTCGAGTCCCTCGGTGCCCAGCAGATTGTCGAGTGAGGCAACCTGGCCGATGGTGCGGGGAAACCCATCAAGGATGAACCCTTGATCCGTGTCAGGAGATCGCATCCGATCGGCCAGCATGGCGACCGTGATCTCATCGGGCACGTAGGCACCTGCCTCCATCAATTCCTGAACCTGGCGGCCGAGATCCGTGCCAGAGGCGACGTGGTCTCGAAACATCTCCCCGGTCGAGATGTGCGGAACCCCCAAGCGGGAGGCGACCAGGGCGGCTTGTGTCCCTTTGCCCGCTCCCGGGGGCCCGACGAACAACAGCCTCAAGTCAGGAAGCCCTCGTAATTGCGCATAGTCAACTGGCTCTCGATCTGTTTCATCGTCTCGATCGCTACTCCGACCACGATCAAGATCGAGACCCCGGAAAAGCCAATCGGGATGTTCCAGATCAGTGTTGCCAGAGTCGGCAGCACCGCGATGACGCCGAGAAAAATCGAACCGGGCAGGGTGATGCGATTGAGGGTGTGGCTCAGATAGCGGGAGGTGGCCGAGCCGGGTCGGATTCCAGGAATGAAGCCTCCCTGTCGCTGCAGCATCTCCCCTTGGCGCTGGGGATCGAACTGGATCGCGGTGTAGAAGTAGGTGAAGAAGATGATGAGGGCGAAAAGGATCAACACGTACCAGAAGCTGATCTGACCGCCGCTCGCCCCGCCTCCCAGGTTGGAGTCCAACCAACGTCTGACCCCCTGCATGAACCGATTGTTGAAAGGAATCGCAGTCACCAAAAGGGATGGAAAGAGCAGAACCGAGGAGGCGAAGATCACCGGGATCACCCCAGCGGTGTTCACCTTCAACGGGATGTACGTCGACTGCCCTCCCATCACCCGCCGGCCCCGCACCCGCTTGGCGAAAGAGATCGGGATCCGTCGTTGGGCCTGGTCGATGTAGATGATTGCCACGATCATCACCACGAAGGCCACGATGACCAGGGCGAAAAGGCCGTAGCGCTCGATGGCGCCGGTGGCACCCCAGAGCTGGCCGAAAATGGAAGGGAACTGGCTCAGGATCGAAGCGAAGATCAGGAGCGACATCCCATTGCCGATCCCACGCTGAGTAATGAGCTCGCCCAACCACATCACGAAGGCGGTGCCGGCCGTCATGGTCAAAATGATGAGCGCCACACGGCCCGGGGTGTAGTTGGGCACGAGGTCGATTCCCTGAGTGAAGGTACCGGTGTGAAAGAGGTAGGTGAATCCCGCCGACTGGATGGCGGCCAGCCCCACGGTCAGGTAACGGGTCCATTGGGTGATGGTTTTCCGACCCGCTTCGCCTTCCTCCTGCAGCGCCTGGAGACGGGGAATCACCACCGTCAGCAGCTGCATGATGATGGTGGCAGTGATGTAGGGCAGGATTCCCAGGGCCAGCACCGAGAACTGCTCGAGGGCTCCGCCTGAAAAGAGATTCAGCAAGCCGTAGATGCCACCAGCCTGTTGCTGGGCCTGAAAGATCCTCACCGCCTCGAGATCGATGCCGGGGACCGGGATGGCAGTGCCGAGCCGGTAGACGGCGAACATCGCCAGCGTGAAGAGAATCTTTCCCCGCAGGTCGGGGATGGTGAACATGTGGCGAAACATCGCGAGCATGGTTAGAGAACCTCTATCGACCCGCCAGCTGCCTCGATCTTGGCTCGGGCCGCCTCCGAAAAGGCATCCGCCTTAACCGTCAGGGCCCGGTCGATCTCGCCCAGGGCAAGGACTTTCACCCGGCCATGATGCTTGACCAGGCCTTTGTGCCGCAGCTCCTCGGGGGTGATCACCGAACCGGCCGGGAACCGGTTGAGGGTCGAGAGATTGACCACCGCGTAGGGATCCTTGTTGGGGTTGCGGAAGCCCTTGAGTTTGGGAATCCGCATCGACATCGGGGTCTGGCCCCCCTCGAAGCCGGGACGGAGAGTGTTGCGAGCCTTGAGCCCCTTCGTACCGCGCCCGGCGGTCTTATGGCCCTTGCCCCCCGTGCCGCGGCCGACCCGCTTCCGCGCCTTACGCGACCCTGGTGCAGGACTCAAATCATGAAGCTGAAACTGATCACTCATTCTCTGTCTTCGTCTTTTGTCTCTTGCCTTTTGTCTTCGGCTCGTCAGCTGCGACGACATCTACCAAGTGCCTAACTTTGTGAATCATTCCCCGGGTAGCGGCATTGTCGGGGAGCTCGTTGCTGGAATTGAGCTTGCCGAGCCCCAACCCCTTGACGGTTTTCACCGTTCCCGGCTTCTCGCCGATGAGTGAGCGTCGGAGGATGACCTTGACGGTGCTGCCTGCCATCAGCTGTCGACCGCCCTCATGGCTTCAGTGCTCCGATAAGCGGCGAGGAGTCCCGGAGGAATGACATCCTCGGGCTTGCGGCCCCGCATCTGGGCGACTTGCTCGGGTCGACGCTGGCCAGTGAGCGCCTTCATGGCGGCTTGGGCCACGTTGATGTGCGTTGGCGAACCGATCGACTTGGCCAGGGCGTCTTTGATACCCGCTGCCTCGAGAATCTGACGCACGGCACCGCCGGCGATGACGCCCGTACCGGGAGCCGCAGGCTTGATCAGCACCCGCGAGGCTCCGTGGACGCCGAGCGCCTCGTGAACGATGGTGCTCCCCGCCATGGGAATTGTGACCATTGCCTTGCGAGCAGACTCCATTCCCTTCTGAATGGCGGTGGGAACCTCACGAGCCTTGCCATAGCCGACGCCGACCTTGCCGTTTCCGTCGCCGACCACCACCAGGGCGCTGAAGCTGAATCGCTTGGCGCCTTTGGTCACTTTGGCGACCCGATTGATGTTGATGACTCTCTCTTCGAACTGGGACTCTGCCACTACACGCTCCTTAGAAATCGAGGCCCGACTCGCGGGCGGCGTCGGCCAACGCCTTGAGTCGGCCGTGATAGGCGAATCCTCCGCGGTCAAAAACGACTGAATCGACACCAGCGGCCTTGGCCCGCGAGGCGATCAGCTTTCCCACCTCGCTGGCGGTGTCGACGGAGAGCTTTCGGTCGCGAAGATCGGCCTCCTGGGAAGAGGCGGCCGCCACGGTCCGCCCACTCTGGTCGTCGATGATTTGGGCGTAGATGTAGCGATTGCTGCGATAGACCGCCAGGCGGGGCCGATTGGCATCGCCGAAAACGCCCTTGCGGACGCGGGCATGACGCCGGCGGCGTTGATCGATGCGGCTCCCTCTCATCGCTTCCCGGCCTTGCCCGCCTTACGCCGGACCTGCTCGTTGCTGTACCGGATGCCTTTGCCCTTGTAAGGCTCGGGCGGGCGTAATTTGCGAATGTCCGCCGCCACCTGGCCAACAACCTCTTTGTCGAAACCGGTAATGATCACCTTGGTGGGCTCTGGCACTTCGAAGGTCACCCCCGGAGGGGCGGCGAAGCTGACGGGATGGCTGAAGCCGAGCTGCAATTCAAGGTTCTGGCCCTTCTGAATCGCTCGATAACCGACGCCGACGATGGTGAGCTCGGAACGGAACCCTTCCGAGACCCCGACCACCATGTTGTTGAGCAGGGCCCGCGACAGGCCATGAAGGGCGCGGCTCTGACGCTCATCATCGTGGCGAGACACCACCAGCTCTCCGTTCTCCTGGGTGATGCTGACCCGATCCGAAAAGATCCGCTCGAGCGTCCCCTTCGAGCCCTTGACCGAGACCCGCGGGCCCGAGACTTTCACCTCGACCCCACTCGGGATCGGAATCGGCTTCTTCCCAACCCGGCTCATCTCACCAAACCTCGCACAAAATCTCGCCACCGAGGCGCCGACGGCGGGCTTCCCGATCGGCCAATAGGCCCTGGGATGTGGAGACGACCGCGACCCCGAGGCCCCCTTGGACCCGCGGTATCTCTCCGGCCTGGCGATAGACCCGGTGCCCGGGCCGAGACACACGGCGGAGACCGACGATCACCGGCGAGCGGCGGGGTCCGTAACGAAGAAAAAGAATCAGGTTCTGGTGGACGCCTTCGCCCGCGGTCTCGTAACGATCGATGTAGCCCTCGACGACAAGAATCTTGGCGATCCCCTCTCGCACTTTCGACAAGGGCATCTCCACCTGTTCGTGGCCGACCGCGATCGAGTTACGGATCCGGGTCAGCATGTCGGCAATCGGATCGGTCATCATGGCTACCACGAAGCCTTTCTGATCCCGGGCAGCTCTCCGCGGCTGGCGAGCTGACGAACACAGATGCGGCACATGCCGAAATCGCGCAAGAAGGCCCGCGACCGCCCACAACGCTGGCAGCGGCTATACGCCCGCACGGCGAATTTGGGTTTGCGATTCGCCTTCAGAACCAATGATTTCTTCGCCACAAGTATCTCCTCGCGAAATCTTCCTACCGAACTGACGTCTCTTGCTTGCGAAACGGGAATCCGAAGGCGTCAAGCAGAGCCTTGGCCTGAGAGTCCTCGGTGGCCGAGGTGCAGATCGTGATATCCATTCCTTTGACCGAGCTCACCCGATCGAATTCGATCTCGGGAAAGATGAGTTGCTCGGACACCCCGAAGGTGTAATTGCCGCGCCCGTCGAAGGAGCGCGGATTGAGACCACGGAAGTCTCGGATCCGGGGGATGGAGACCGCCAGCAGTCGATCGAAGAACTCCCACATGCGGGTGCCTCGCATCGTCACCGAGGCCCCGACGGGCATTCCCTCCCTCACCTTAAAGCCGGCGACGGATCGACGGGAACGATTCATGCGGGGCTTCTGGCCGGTGATGAGCGCGAGCTCGTCCATGGCCGATTCGAGCTGCTTGCGGTCGGTCACGGCTTCGCCCACGCCCATGTTGACCACGATCTTCTCGAGCCGGGGAACTTGCATCACATTCGACAGTTGCAGCTGCTGGCGCAGAGCCGGGGCCACCTTCTCCAGGTATTCGGTCTTAAGTCGGGGGACCGTCACAGATCGCCTCCGCAGCGTTTGCAGACCCGCTGTTTGCCGTTCTCGTCGACCCGATAGCCGATGCGGGTGGGAAGACCGCAGTCGTCGCATACGATCATCACGTTCGAGGCGTCGATGGGCATGTCCTTGTCGATGATTCCCGCTTGCATGGTTCGACCCCGCGCCTTCTGGTGCTTGCGAACCGTGTTGGCACCTTCGACGATGACTTGATTCTTTCGTGGGATGACGCGGGAGATGCGCGACTCTTTCCCGGCATCCTTGCCGGAAATGACCTTCACCTTGTCACCTTCTCTCAATCTCATAGTCACAGGACCTCAGGGGCCAAAGAAACAATGCGCATGAAGCGCTGGTCACGCAGCTCGCGGGCTACGGGACCGAAAATGCGGGTTCCGCGGGGCTGACGGTTGTTGTCGATGATCACGCAGGCGTTGTCGTCGAAGCGGACATAGGTGCCGTCGATCCGTCGCGCCGCTTTCCGAGTGCGCACAACGACCGCCTTCACCACCTCTCCCTTCTTGACCGCTCCTCCGGGAATCGCATCTTTGACGGTGGCCACGATCACGTCACCGACTCCGGCATAGCGACGGGTCGAGCCCCCGAGCACCCTTATGCAGAGAACTTCCCGGGCCCCGGTGTTGTCGGCTACTTTCAGCCGGCTCTCCTGCTGGATCATCGGGCTCGCTCCACGATCTCGGTCACTCGCCATCGCTTTTGCTTCGAGATCGGCCGTGTTTCCATGATCCGAACGGTGTCGCCCTTCTTGGCGTCGTTTCCCTCGTCGTGGGCGTGGAACTGAGATGTCTGTCGCACGATCTTGTCGTATCGAGGGTGTTTGAACTGGGTCGGGACCTCGACCGTGACGGTCTTGTCCCGAGCGTCGGAAATAACGACTCCCACCCGCGTCTTTCTGCGTCCCCGTTGGTCAGTCATGACTGGCTCTGTCTCCATTCGGCAAGTTCTTGCTCACGCAGCAGGGTGGCGATTCGGGCGATCTCGCGGCGAACCGTCCGCAATCGAGCGGTGTTCTCCAATTGATTGGTGGCAAGTTGAAAGCGCAGGTTGAAAAGCTCAGCCTTGGCTTCGGCCAGCTTGTTGGAAAGCTCTGCGTAATCGAGCTCGCGCAATTCAGCGGTTTTCAAAATGGGTCCCTGGTGATGACGTGGGTCTTGATCGGTAGTTTGTGCCCGGCCTTGGTCAGAGCCTCCCGGGCGAGGTCCTCGGGCACTCCGGCCAGTTCGAACATGACTCTTCCCGGTTTGACCACGGCCACCCAAAACTCTGGATTGCCCTTGCCCGAACCCATCCGGGTCTCGGCCGGCTTTTGGGTGACGGGCTTATCGGGAAAAATTGTGATCCATACCTTGCCGCCACGCTTGACGGTGCGGGAGATGGTGATACGAGCGGCCTCGATCTGGCGAGCGGTAATCCAGGCCGACTCCATGGCCTGAAGTCCGAACTCGCCAAAGTTGACCGAGGTACCGCCTTTAGCCATGCCGGTGCGGCGACCGCGATGCACCTTTCGGTGCTTGGTGCGCTTGGGCATCAACACGACTTATTCCTCTTCCTTCTCCGATTCTGGATCTAGATCTGCCGCCCCGCTGTCGATGGCCTCGGCGAAGTCAACATCGACCTCGACCGTCTCCTCAACCGGGATTTCCTCGGTCGCGTCCTCGACCACGGGCTCGGGCACGACTGGTTCGGTCGATTGCTCCTCGCGCGCAGCCTCGTATTCGACTTCGGCTTGTTCGGCGGTGATCCGCCGCCCGCCACCCGCTTCGATCAGGCGGCGACCGGGTTCACGCTTGCCCCCTCCGGCTTCGATGAGACGCTTGCCCCCTCCGGCCTCGATGAGACGGGGCATTTTATCACGACCGACTGCCTGCTCGGCCCGGGCCTTGGCCGGGGCCGTGCGTCGCGCCGGGCCTCCGGTGGCCAAAGCCGCCTCGGCTGCGATCTTCTCGCGACTGGCGGCGAGACCGCCAAGGACGTCACCGCGATAGACCCAAACCTTCACTCCGATGGTGCCGCCAGTGGTGTGGGCGGTGGCGGTTCCAAAGTCGATGTCAGCCCGCAGGGTGTGGAGCGGGACTCGTCCTTCCCGGTACCACTCGCGACGGCCCATGTCCGAACCACCCAGCCGACCGTTGCACTCGACTCTCACCCCTTGGGCGCCGGACTTGAGAGCGGACGCCACTGCCCGCTTCATCGCGCGGCGGAAGGCCACCCGGTTCTCGAGCTGATCGGCAACGCCCTGGGCCAGAAGCTGGGAGTCCAGATCGGGATCCTTGATCTCGGTGATGTTGAGCTTGACAGGCTTAGAGGCGATGTTCTCGAGCCCGGTTCGGAGCCGCTCGGCCTCCGAACCCTTGCGGCCGATGACCACTCCAGGTCGGGCGGTCTGAATCTCGACTACCACTCGGTCTCGGGTCCGCTCGATATCGATGCGCGACACCGCCCCCCGCTTCAACTCGCGGCGGAGGTAGTCGCGGATCTTCCAGTCTTCGTTGACCAGGGCGACGTAGTCCTTGTCCGAGTACCACTTCGACTTCCAGTCGTTGGTGGTCCCGATCCGAAATAGGTAAGGGTGAGTTTTTTGTCCCATCAGTTTTCTTCTTCCTCGCCGTCGGAGACCACGATCGTTATGTGACTCGTCCGCTTGCGAATTCGAGTCGCCCGGCCCCGAGCCCGGGGCTGAAAACGGCGCAGAGTGGGCCCTTCGTTGGCGAAGGCTTCGACCACCTTCAGTTCATCGGGGTCTAGGGCGAAGTTGTGCTCGGCGTTGGCAATCGCCGAGTTGAGGACCTTGCTGACGTGAGCAGCCGCGCCGCGCGGCGACAGGGCCAAAAGCGCCCGGGCATCCTCGACCGGAAGGCCCCGCACTTGGTCGAGGGTGCGCCGCACCTTCAACGCCGGATGGCGGATGAAGCGAGCTTCGGCCCTAACTTTCATATTGATCGGCCTTCACTTCTTCACCGCTTTCTCTTTTTTGCCCGAGTGGCCGCGAAAGGTCCTGGTGGGAGCGAACTCCCCGAGCTTGTGTCCCACCATCGACTCAGTGATGAACACTGGAACGTGCTTGCGCCCATCGTGGACTGCGATCGTGTGGCCGATCATGTCGGGCACGATCGTGGATCGGCGACTCCACGTTCTAACCACCCTTTTGTCGCCTTTGCGATTGAGCTCATCGACCTTGTCCATCAGATGGTCATCGACGAATGGGCCCTTGGAAAGACTGCGTGCCACTTCTACCTCCGCCCACTGACCGAGCGCCGGCGCACGATCATCCGATTGCTTGACTTCTTCTTCTTGCGGGTCCGACCCTCGGTCTTGCCCCAGGGGCTCGAGGGATGGCGTCCACCGGAGCTCTTCCCTTCACCACCCCCCATGGGGTGATCAACCGGGTTCATGGCGACGCCCCGCGTTTGGGGTCGCACACCCTTCCAGCGCTTGCGTCCGGCCTTACCCAGCTTCACGAGCTCGGCCTCGGTGTTGCCCACCTGGCCGACTGTGGCGCGACAGTCGAGAGGAACCATCCGCATCTCACCCGAAGGCAGCCGGAGCAGCGCCATGTCGTTCTCTTTCGACATGAGCTGCACGCCAGTTCCTGCCGAACGGGCCATCTTGGCTCCCCCACCGGGGCGCATCTCGATGGCGTGCACCGTTGTCCCGGCCGGGATGTTGCGCAGCGGGAGGGCGTTGCCGGAACGAATGTCAGCTCCCGGGCCCGATTGCAACCTGTCCCCGACCTTGACCCCTAGTGGCGCCAGGATGTACGACTTCACCCCGTCGGCGTAATGGAGCAAGGCCAGCCGGGCGTTGCGGTTGGGGTCGTACTCGATCGCCGCCACCTTGGCCGGGATGGCGTCCTTCTGGCGCCGAAAGTCGACCTGGCGATATCGCTGCTTGTTGCCGCCCCCGCGGTGGCGGGCGGTGATCCGGCCGGCGACGTTTCGACCCCCACTCGATTTCTTCGAGGAGAGAAGGCCCTTTTCGGGCTCCGCCTTGGTGATTTCGACAAAGTCGGCCACGGTCTGAAACCGCCGTCCAGCCGAGGTTGGTTTTCTGCTTCTTATCGCCATCTCAAACTCCGAAAAGGTCGATCGAGTCACCCTGAGCCAGAGTGACGAGGGCGCGCTTGGACCCGGCTCGGCGCCCCAGGGTGCGTCCGGTCCGCTTCCACTTGCCTGCTCGGTTCTGTGTATTCACGGAAAGAACGCTGACCTCGAAAATCGATTCGACTGCGTCCTTGATCTCGCCTTTGTTCGAACGCCGATCCACTTCGAAGGTGTAGGTGTTGGCCTTCTCGATGAGGTCGTAGGACTTCTCCGAAACGACGGGGGCGACGATCACGTCACGAGGGTCTTTCACGAGGCCTCGCTTTCCCGTACGAAGTCAGACTTGGAGATGTCATAGGCCCCGCCACCGTTGACGATGTCGAGGCTTTGGCGGGTGAAGACCACCTGCCGTGCCCAGAGCACGTCATAAGCCCCGAGCTGATCGGGACTGGTGATCCACACCTGGGGCAGGTTGCGAAAGGCACGCCGAGCGGTTTCGTCACCCCGACCGAGCACCAGGAGGGTCTTGCCCCCTGCCTCGATGGCCTCCAGCAAACCGGCCGCCTCCTTCGTACGCGGACTTTGCCATTCGAAAGAATCGATCACTCTGATGGCCGATTCCCCGGCCCGAACCGACAGGGCCGAATACAGAGCCAGCCGCTTCATCTTCTTGGGAGTGCGCTGGCTGTAATCGCGCGGAGTCGGGCCGTGGGCCACGCCACCTCCGCGCCAGATGGGGCTGCGGATGGAGCCATGGCGGGCCCGACCGGTTCCCTTCTGTCGCCACGGTTTGGCACCGCCACCCCGCACCTCGGCCCGGGATTTGGTCTTGTGAGTACCGGCACGCGCTCCCGCCAACTGGGCCGTGACCACCTGATGCATCAGGGCCTCGTTGGGCTCCACCCCGAAGATCTCGGAGTTGAGCTCGACCTCGCCCGAGGATTCGCCCGATCCCGAGAAGCTGGGTGCTTTCAGATCTGCCATCAGCCCTTGACTGCCTCTCGGATCAAAACCATCGACCCGTTGGCGCCGGGGACGGCCCCGCGCAGCATGAGAAGGTTGCGCTCGGTGTCCACGCCCACGATCAACAGATTGAGGGTCGTGACCTGATCGCCACCCATCCGCCCGGCCATCCGCATCCCCTTGAAAACCCGCGATGGAGTGGCGCAGGCACCGATCGAGCCGGGAGCCCGATGCTTCTTGTGATTGCCGTGCGCTGCTCCCTGCCCGGAGAAATTGTGACGCCGCATTACTCCCTGGAAACCCTTGCCCTTGGAGAGCCCGGTGACATCGGCGAGCTTGCCCTCTTCCAAGACGTCGCTGACCACGATCTTTTGGCCGACCTCGTATGCGCTGGGGTCGTCGACCCGCACTTCCACCAGATAACGCGCTGGCTCGACGCCTGCCTTGGCGTAATGGCCCTGGATTGGCTTATTGACCTGCTTGGCCTTGATATCGCCAAATGCGATCTGAATGGCGGAGTAGCCGTCGGCATCAGGCTGTTTGACCTGAACGACGTGGCAGGGCCCGGCCTTGATGACCGTGACCGGCACCGCCCGCGACTGAGCGTCGTAGACCTGGGTCATGCCCAGCTTCTCGCCGAGAATGGTGTTCATAGCTTGATCTCCACTTCCACCCCGGCCGGCAGATCAAGGCGCATCAGTGAGTCGACGGTTTTCGGAGTCGGGTCCAAGATGTCGATCACTCGCTTGTGGATCCGCATCTCGAAATGCTCCCGCGAGTCTTTGTCGACGTGCGGCCCTCGAATCACGCAATAGCGATGGATCTCAGTCGGTAGCGGGATCGGCCCCCGGATCTTGGCCTGGGTGCGGACCACGGTCTCGGCGATCTTGCGCGACGACTCGTCGACCACCTGGTGGTCGTAAGCCTTCAAGCGAATGCGGATCTTCTGTTCAGCCATTACTTCAGAATTTTCGTGACTCTGCCCGCTCCCACGGTCCGCCCCCCCTCGCGGATGGCGAAGCGGAGACCCTCGTCCATGGCGATGGGGTTGATGAGCTCGACGGTCATTGGGGTGTTGTCCCCCGGCATCACCATCTGGGTCCCCTCGGGCAAGGAGACCACCCCGGTGACGTCG
>DATEDN010000186.1:0-1067 GCA_035281645.1 Acidimicrobiia bacterium
CGGGGTAGCTCAATTGGCAGAGCGGCGGACTGTTAATCCGTAGGTTGCGAGTTCGACTCTCGCCCCCGGAGCCTACGGCTCGCTGTCATAGCTCCGGGCTTAACCGAGAGCGCGGGCCCAGGGCAGGACAGGGCTTGATCGGGCCGGGAGACACCGGCGCGGACTCTTATCGGGCGATAGCCTGAACTCTTCGTGCGGTTAGCTGTTGGAGGTGGAAATGATGATGTCCGATCTCGCTGCTGCCGTCGAAGACAGTCACGAAGCAGTAGACGCATTCGTTAGGGGTGACCCGGAGCTGTTGAAAGCCTTGTACTCAAAAGAGGACGACGTCACCATTGCCAACCCGTTTGGGCCACCATCTCGTGGTTGGAGAAATGCTGCCGAGACGATGGATCGTGCTGCTACCAACTTTCGGGAGGGAGCGGCGATTGGCTTCGAGCGAATCTCGGAGAACACGAGCGCCGATCTCGCCTACATTCTTGAGATCGAGCGGTTCCGTTCGAAGCTTGGCGGCGCCAGTGAGTTGACCGAGTTCTCCCTTCGGGTGACCACAGTCTTTCGGATGGAAGGTGCCGGATGGAAGATCGTCCATCGGCATGCCGATCCCATCACCACTCCCCGCTCGACCGATTCGTTGTCGGGCGGTGGTTAATAGCCTTAGGAGGCGAGCAATGGCTACATCCGACCTTGCGCAGTACATCGGCCGTATCACCGAGCGCTGGATGCGTTCGTTCTAGGTATCTCCGCCACGTCAGCTATTACGGCTAGCAACTCGCCTTGGTGAGAGGTCACCGCCGATCGCCTCATCTAGGTCGCTTTGATTTCCGACCACAAATCATGACCTTCGCTCCGCTGCGAGCGAGGGCGTGAGCGATGGCACGGCCGATCCCAGTGCTGCCCACAGTCACCAGAGCGTTCTTCCCCGCCAGGGGATCGTCGGGATAGGTCATCTAACGCTGCAGACGCTCGTCGATATGAAGGCCGCGTCGACGGATCTCTTCGAGGATCACATCCTTGGGTTGGTTGTCTTCGTCACTGTTCCCGGCTTCGGCGTCGGCCAGCTCAGT
>DATEDN010000187.1:0-1824 GCA_035281645.1 Acidimicrobiia bacterium
CAGAACGAGCACCGTCTCGACAAAGCGCTTGAAGGGAACATAAGGGGCTCGTTGTTCGAGGGGAACGCTGATCTCCCAACCCTCGGCCAGGTGCACAAGCGCCACCCGACCAAGATGATCCTCGTAGACAGTGCTGAGCGCTCGCACGTCGTAACCGGCCAGCGTTGAAGAGGACACGTAACGGGCCATTGCGTCAGACATCAAGGATGTGAGGTCCACCACCAACGTGGTGTTGGCCGGAAGGGCCGAAGTCGGAGCTTCGCCCCGTGGATCGAGCAAATCGACTACCTCGGCATGAGGTGCCTCGGCCAGTTCGTGACCAAGTGCCTTCTCGTGCGTGACCAGCACCATGCGCTCGAGCCAGCGATGGCGGCGCCGAACCGCGCGGTGACTCAAAGCGAGCACACCCCAGAGTCCTAGCGTCAGCGGGACCCAGGCGGTGGAGTAATAGGTGCGGAAGGTGAAGACACCGAGCAACGTGACCCCCAGACCGACCGCAGCTGCCACGAATGCCCGGTTGTAGAGCGGACGGTGGATGTTTGGCTCGACCCACTTGGTGGCCTGCCAGCTACCGAGAATCAGACCGCCCGCCAACATCGCCCCCATGGGCCAGATCGGTCGAAAGTTGGAAAAGAAGCCGGTCGGCACGTCCCAGAGGATCGGAACCCCGAAGACCACTTGTGATGAGATGAGCCCGGCGACTGCCACTGCCAGGGTGTCGAAGGCGACCGTTCGCAAAGTGAAACGAGTCGAGGACTTCACGGGCTGCGAACGCTAGCGCCGGCATGGAAATTGATTGGTCGTAGCATCGACTGGGTGAAGGACCGCGAGGATCCCGGCCTTCCGATCACATTCGGGCCTTGCTCCAATGGTGAGTACGAACCGGAGCCACTCGATGACGTCCGCGTGCAAATGTTCGCGGCGGCGACAGCTGATTGCGACCTCGGACGCCGGGTCACGGGATTGAGCAGGCGGGAGTTCCTTCGTTCGGCCGCCGCCACCCTGGCCACGCTTTGGGCCATCGAAGAGACCGCAACGATTGCCGCAGGTCGAACCCTGGGAGGTGGTTATCCGATCGCCCGCATGGGCTTGGAGGCTCGACGCGACTCGGTGACGGCACGGACGCTGCTCGGGGCGGGCGATTTCGTTTTCGACATGCAAGGCCACCTTCTCGAATACGACCTCGATCCCTCCACCCGCGGCAACTGGTTCTGGGGCAGTCAGTTCCCGCAGGCTCGCTGCGAGGTCGAAGACGATCCCCGGGCGTGCTTCTCGATGAACCATTTTCTGGAGGAGATGTTCATTCGCTCGGACACAACGATGACCGCTCTCTCCGGCCTTCCGATCATGCCGGAAGGAAGCCCGCTCCCTCCCGAGGTGATGGAAGAGACCCGCCGGGTGGTAGCCGCCCTCGGTCTCGACAACCGAGTTCTCGTCAACGCTCTGGCG
Source organism: Acidimicrobiia bacterium (assembly GCA_035281645.1). Lineage (GTDB taxonomy): Bacteria > Actinomycetota > Acidimicrobiia > Spongiisociales > ZC4RG35 > JACCTH01. Next base: position 1,450 of record DATEDN010000187.1, read on the forward strand.
CTCCCCCAGCTCGGTCCCGCCCAGGCGGTGCTGGACGAGATGGAACGAACGGTCAATGAGTTCGACATCGCCGGCTGGAAGACTTTTACCCACTACCCGACCGGCTGGTTTCTAGACGATCACGATTCCGCCCTTCCCCAAGTGGCCGATGCGTTCCTCGATCAGATCGAGCGGCTCGGCAAGCCGGTGCTCTGCATCCACAAGGGACTCGCCGGGAACTCGGTGATCGGTTCCCCGGTCGACGTCGGGCCTGCCGCCAAAGCCCATCCTGGAGTGAAGTTCGTGATCTACCACTCCGGATTCGAAGTCGGCAGCAGCGAGGGCCCCTACACGACTGATACGGCCGGCATCGGAGTCAATCGCCTGGTCGACTCT
>DATEDN010000188.1:0-17466 GCA_035281645.1 Acidimicrobiia bacterium
AACGGGGCTGCGAATTCATTCCAAAGCGCCACTTTGTGCGAACCCAGGGTTGTAGGCCGCGTTGAACGCGGATAACGGTCTGGAGAACGATCAACGACGCTCGGGCACCCCGACGAGGCGGGCGCGGGCGTCGCCGTGGGGACTCCGTGCCGCGATAACCACTTCGAACCGCGAGCGATCCGTCAGCCGGTCGGCAGCCAGGTCGGAGAAAGGGATCTCGTAGGCACCGGCATTGAGTAATCCGAGATCCACCCCCCCTCCTACCTCGCCGTCCACAGTGGCGTGCAAGGTTATGAAGGCGGGAGCGGAGGTCTCAAAACGGAGGTGATGTCCGCCGACGGTGTAGGGCAAGCGGGAATGGGAGATCTCTGGGGCGGTTCCGATGCCGATCGGAACCCGCGCCGAGACCCGGCCGTCGACCTCGGCAAACTGCCAGGCGGCGAATCCGTCTGCCACCTCCTCGCCGTCGACGGTGACGTTGGCTCCCTGCGCCGCCAACAGCTCGAGCTCGGGAACCTCGACGACGAGGCCAACTGTGATCGAGGGCGGTAGCCAGCCACCCGCCGGCTCTGGTCGGAGCCCGCCGTAGTAGTGGGCAAGAATGTCGCCGTAAGCGGCACCTCCTTCGGCCATTGCCAAGGCCCCAAACTGGCTCATCCCCACCTGGTGGCCCCACCCCTCGCCGTTGAAGACATAGTTTCGGCCCAGCTCTCGGTAGTGCCCGTGGTCCACCATCGTCGGTTGACTCGTGATCGTGTAGGTCCCCGACAGGACCGTCTGCGGATATCTTCGCCCGTCGGGGCGCTCAGCCGGCAGTCGCTCGGGCATGATCGCCGCCGCCGCCCGATTGATGTCGGACCGGAACCGGTAGCTGGCGATTCGCTCTGTCTCTCGACCCGAGGAGACGACCACCTGCCATGGACCTTGACCATCCGCGGTTTGCTCGACACCCACCGAATTGACGGGACCGTGCAACAGCTCCGCCTCAGCGAGGAGAGCGGTCATCTCGGCTTCGGAGATGGCGAAACTCCAGGTGACGAAAGGAGAGTCCTCCGCGGCGGAGGGCACCGCTGAAAGGTAAGGGACATCGAGCCCTGGGAAGATGTCTTCCGATTCTCTCGTCCGGGCTCCAGCAGTCGAGCTGTACAAAGCCTGAGCCGGTCGACCATCGAAGAGCAAGATCTCACCGGCGGTGGAGGCCACCGCCTGTGACCAGCGCTGGCCGTCGATGGTCTCGAGCCCCAAGCGTCCGGCATAGACCTGGCAGGCGGTGGTGGCGCAGATGTCATAGCCATAACGGGAACCGGTGGCGGTCCGTCCGTTCGCAAGAGTGAAAGCGAGGTAAGTCCGAGCAGCGACGGCTTGGGCCTTCAGCGCCTCATCGGGCCAGGAGAAGGGAACTTCCCGAATTCCCAACAGGTAGGACTCGGGAGACATCGTCTCGGTCAACACCAGACCTTCGTCTGAGGCGGTCAGCACCAGCGGTCCGGCGAATTGGTCGTCGCCCACCGTGATGACCGCTCCGGGTTGGGCCGTGATGAACACCTGTTCCCCGGCAATGGACTCGGGGTTGGTCGGGAGGACCACCCCCCTCGCCGGCTCCGCCGGCACTCCCCCCAACGCTTCGCTGGGGGGAGAAACACCCGGGATCCCCACGACGAGCAGGATCGCCCCGAGGGCTCTACTCAGACCGAGCGATGTTCGCTCCGAGTTGCTGCAGTTTTCCGGCCAGATCTTGATAGCCCCGATCGATGTGATGGGCATCGCCGACATAGGTGCGACCGTCAGCTCGCAATCCCGCCAGGACAAGGGCGGCGCCTGCCCGGATGTCGGGAGCGAGCACCGGACACCCCGAGAGCTCCTCTTTGCCCCGAATCACAGCGTGCTGGGCTTCGGTGGAGATGTCCGCCCCCATCCGGGAGAGCTCCCCGACATAGCGAAAGCGGGCGTCGTAAAGATTCTCGGTGACGATCGAGGTGCCATCGGCGATTGAGAGCAAGGCCACCATTTGCGGATGGAGGTCGGTGTGGAATCCCGGATACGGAAGTGTCACGAAGTCGACGGCCCGCGGCCGCGGAGGACCACCGACCCGAAGCCACCCTTCGCCCTTCTCCACCATCGCTCCGGTGTCCTCGAGCTTGCTCAGCTCCATCCGCAAATGAGTCGGGATGCAGCCCGTAACCGTGACATCGCCTCCGGTAATGGCAGCCGCGATGGCGAATGTCCCCGCTTCGAGACGATCGGGCACCACGTTGTGTTGCACCGGCTGCAGGTCGGGTGTCCCGGTGATGTGAATGATGGGGGTGCCGGCGCCACGAATCGAGGCGCCCATGGCGTTGAGATGGTTCGCCTGATCGACGATTTCAGGTTCACGGGCGGCATTGACGATGGACGTCTCGCCTTTCGCAACTGCTCCGGCCAACATCAGATTCTCGGTGGCGCCGACCGAGGGGAAGGAAAGCTCGATCTCCGCGCCTCGAAGGCCGTTATGCACTTCCCCGTGAAGAACCCCGTGGACGAGACGGAACTCGGCGCCCATCTTGCGAAGCCCGTCGAGGTGCATGTCGATTGGTCGCGCTCCCAGGTCGTCGCCGCCGGGCAGGGCCACCTTCGCTTCTCCGCAGGAAGCCAGGAGGGGACCGAGAACGACGATCGAGGCCCGCATTCTCCGCACTAATTCGAGGGGAGCTTCGGGGCGGAGCTGTTCGGGGGTGACGATCCAAAGCGAGTCGCCCTCTCGCTGCAGACGGCAGCCCATGTGGGTAAGAAGATCGGCCATCAGGCCGATGTCCGCGATATCGGGGACGTTGGTCAGGCGATGGCGACCGGGAACGAGGATCGCCGCCACCATCTCCTTCAAAGCGGCGTTTTTGGCTCCCCCAACTCCGATCGTGCCACGAAGCGCGGCACCTCCCTCGACGATGATCTCGGGCATCGGAGGAGTCTACGGCTCGGGACCCGGATGGCTGATAGCGTGAAATTCATGCGAGTGGCTGTCGCCTCCGATCATGCCGGTCTGGCTCTGAAAGCGATCGTGGTGGAAGCAGTCGTCGAGTTGGGCCATTCCGCTCTCGATTTGGGCACTCACACCCCCGATCCCGTCGACTATCCCGACGTCTCCGCCGCCGCCGGGCGGGCGGTTCTCGAAGGAAGGGCCGATCGGGCCATCATCATCTGTGGCTCCGGGGCTGGAGCTTGCGTGGCCGCCAACAAGCTCCGCGGCATCCGTGCCGCCGTGGCACACGAGACCTATACCGCCCACCAGATGGTCGAGCACGACGACGTCAATGTTCTCTGCTTGGGCGCCCGCGTGGTCGGCACCCATGTGGCGGTTGAAGTCGTGGCGGCGTTCCTCAACGCCACTTTCAGCCATGAGGAACGCCACCGGCGACGGGTGGCCAAGGTCAACGAACTCGACGCCCGCTAACCCTTTCTCTCAAGTGTGTCCAGGAGCGGATCGTCGCGGCGGCCCGCTAAATCGATACAGCCCGGCGTCCGGTTATGTACCAGGCAGCCCCGACGGGATTCGAACCCGCGTTTCCGGCTTGAAAGGCCGGCGTCCTAGGCCACTGGACGACGGGGCCGTGAGCGGGAAATGGTAGGCAAGACGCCCTGACCCGAAATTTGGCGCACCTCACAAGTTTGGCGTGGCACGAACCGACATCTGATCGCGCAGCAACAATTTTGCTCAGGGATGGTCGCCCTGCACCGAATTTGCCAGGCGGCGGTGAGCACTGGCTAGGCGCTCCAGCACGACCTCGCGGCCCAAGATCGCCATCGATTCGAACAGCGGCGGGCTCACCGTCGATCCAGTTACCGCCACTCTCAGTGGCTGGAGACCTTTGCGGGCGTTGAGGCCGAGTCGCTCCAGCATGTTTCGCAGCGAGCTCTCGATGTTGTCGTGATCCCAGATGTCTACAGACCTGAGCTCGGTGATCGCTGCTTCAAGAACCGCATCGATGTCGTCTCCCCGCACCTTCTCCCACGAAGCGGAGTCGATCTTGATTTCATCAGCGAACAGAAACCGCACTTGGGGTCCGACTTCGGTCAGAAATTTGGTTCGTTCCTGAACCAGCGGGGCGATTCTGCCCAATCGCTCCCATTCACCCGGGCTCAGTTCTCGGCCCAGGCTCGCGATCACAAAGGGGCGGGCAGCTTCCAGGAACTCAACCATGCTCAGTGAGCGAATGTATTCCCCGTTCATCCAATCGAGCTTCGATTGATCGAACACGGCCGGGTTCGTGGAGACCGACGCGAGGTCGAAAAGTCGAATCGAATCAGCCAACGACACGATGGTCACGTCACCCGCTGGTGACCACCCCAAGAGGCTCAAGTAGTTGACCAGCGCCTGAGAAAGGTAACCGGCCTCGATGTACTCGGTGACCCCCGTAGCCCCGTGCCGCTTTGACAATCTCTTGCCGTCGGTCCCGAGGATCAGCGGCAGATGGGCGTAGGTCGCCTCCTTTGCCCCCAGAGCCAGGGTGAGCTGGATATGGCGTGGTGTCGACGGAAGCAGGTCTTCACCCCGAGCGACGTGGCTGATCTCGTAGTCAACGTCGTCGGTTGTCGAGGCCAGGTGGTACGTCGGCCTCTCGTCTGAGCGAAGGAGAACGAAGTCGTCAACATGCTCATGGTCGACCCTGATCTTTCCTTTGACCAGGTCATCGAACTCGGTGACCCCAGGTCGCGGCATTTTGAAGCGCACCGCCGCCGCCTCCCCCGCCCCACGACGGGCGATGGCCTCGCTGATCCGGATCGTGCGACACCGGCCGTCGTATCCAGGAGGTTTTCCGGCAGCGGCGGCTTCCTCGCGCCGCTTGGCCAGTTCTGCAGGGGTGCAAAAGCAGAAATAGGCCGCCTCCCGCTCCATCAATTCGAGGGCGACTTGCCGATAACGCTCGTAGCGATCCGACTGGCGATAAGTCCCGTGAGGTCCCCCCACCCCGACCCCCTCGTCCCAGTCGAGTCCCAGCCAGCGCAGCCCGGCAAGGATGTCGGCCTCGAATTCGGCGGCGTTCCTCGCGTCATCGGTGTCATCGATGCGAACGATGAATGTTCCACCCGTGTGCCTGGCGTAAAGCCAATTGAAAAGAGCCGTTCGCCCTGTCCCGACATGCATCGCTCCCGTCGGCGACGGGGCAATTCGCAACCGAGTCGTCACCGGCTGGCGATCCGGTTGCTCAAGACTCCGATTCCGTCGATTTCGACTTCGACCAAGTCGCCGGGGAGCATCGGCCCCACGCCGGAAGGGGTCCCGGTAAGCACGACATCTCCGGGAAGCAGCGTCATGACTGCGGTGATGAACTCGAGAATCTCGGCTACCCCAAAAACCATGTCGGCCGTGAATCCGGCCTGTCGAACCTCACCGTTAACGCGGCAGATGATGGCCAGTCGCTCCAGGGGGTCGAGCTCGGTTTCGATCACGGGCCCCAATGGACAGAACGTGTCGAATCCTTTGGCCCGGCTCCATTGCCCATCCTTCGCCTGCAGATCGCGGGCGGTGATGTCGTTGGCGGCGGTGTAACCGAAGACGTAGTGTCCGACGTCCTCGGCCTTGACGTTTTTGGCCACTCGTCCAATAACCACCGCCAACTCGGCCTCGTGGTGGAGATTCGAGGTCTGCTGGGGATACACGATTCGCGCATCGGGGCCGACCACTGCGGTCGCCGGCTTAAGAAAGATCACCGGTTCCTCGGGCACGTCGTTCCCGAGCTCGGCGGCGTGGTCGACGTAGTTGCGTCCCACACAAACGACCTTCGAGGGGATCACCGGAGACAGGAGCTGAATCGCCTCCCAGGGAAGGAGGGTCTCCGTCGCCTCCCAGGCAACAAATGGAGAGCCCTGGTACACGGTCACCCCGGCCGCCTCAGCCAGTCCATAGGCGATGTCGTTTCCGGTCTTGAAGCGAACGATTTTCATGGTCAGTAGCCGAGCAGACGCAAGCGGCGTCGGACCTCGTCGGCGGTGAATTCGAAGAGATCGGTGCCGGCTTCGGCCACGGCCCGTCGGCCGGCCGAGACCTCGTGAGCCGTCGCCGCCGCCCATCGCTCGCCACGTTCGACGATGGCGGTGGGCAGACCCTCTCCGATTCCTGAGAGAACGAGGGCTACATCGAGGTCTTCCCGCACCGGAGCCCGCCCCTTGTGCGAAGACCTGGCCGCCATCAGGGCAGCGATGACCTTCTCCTGGTTGGTCGTCAAGTCGAGTCCCGAAGACCGAATCAATCGCAAGGCATATCCGGTATCGGGTCCCGGCGTACCGAAGGCTCCACCCCTCGGCACCTGGGTTGGAGAGGTGATCACCCCGGGTCGGGTTGGGCGCCACCGCCGGGCTGGTCCCGGCTCCGGCGTGGGACGAGGCGCTTCGGCGCTACCGATCTCGACGTTGGGCTGCTGACCCATTAGACGTGGGTGAGCCAGGATCGATAAGCCGAAAGCTTCCCCGACGTCGCCTGCGCGAACAGATCCTGCGCCCGCCGGGTGATCGGTCCGGGCTCACCGATGCCGACGGCGCGGTCGTCCACCTCTCGGATTGGAGTCACCTCGGCAGCAGTGCCGGTAAAGAACAACTCATCGGCAGCGTATAAGTCGCCCCGAGTCAGAACCGCCTCTCGCACCTCGACTCCTTCATCGGCCAGGAGACGCATCACCGACGCCCGGGTGATGCCATCAAGAATCCCCGACGACACGGGAGGGGTGAAGAGGACCTCGTCGCGAACCAAAAAGAGATTCTCGCCCGAGCCTTCCGAAATATTGCCGTCCATGTTGAGCAAGATCGCTTCGTCGTAACCGGTGGCAATCGCCTCCTGCTTGGCGAGCACGCTGTTGAGGTACTGCCCGGTTCCCTTGGCAGTCGGAATGAAGGAGGATTGATGAATGCGTCGCCACGACGAGATCCGAACCCTGATGCCCTTGGCGAGTCCCTCCTCACCTAGGTAGGCACCCCACTTCCAGGCGGCCACGATCGCTCGGACCCGGGAGCCAGCCGGGTTCAAACCGATCGAGCCGAGCTCGTAGAAGATCAGCGGCCGGATGTAGCCGGCGTCGAGCTCGTTGGCCGTTACGACCTCGCGGCAAATAGCGTTGAAGTCCTCGGCGGTGTACTCGACTGGGATGCCGTAGGCCTTGGCAGATCGCAGGAGCCGGTTGGTGTGTTCGTCAAGCCGGAAAATGGCCGGCCCTTCGGGGGTCTGGTAGGCGCGAATCCCCTCGAATACCCCGGTCCCGTAATGGAGAGCGTTGGAGAGGACGCTGACATTGGCGGATGCGAAGGGAATCATTTCCCCGTCCATCCATACGAACTTTGCTGAGTCCATTGCCGAAGGCTATCGGAGAAAGCGATCGTGCCAGTCGAGGATCGCCTCAAAGCGTTCGACCCGATGTTTGGGCTTTCCCGAACGTGAAAGCTCATGTCCTTCCCCCGGAAAACGAAGCATCTCCGCCTCGACTCCGTTCATCCACAGAGCCAGCAGCAGCTGCTCTCCCTGTTCGATCGGGCAGCGATAGTCCTCCTCGGAATGGATGATCAGTGTTGGGGTCCTGACGTCGTTGGCGAAGGCCAACGGGCTCTTCTCCCAGGTCGGCAGGAGCTCCCTCGTCCCGAGATAATTGATGCCGAATTGGGGGGCGATGTCCGAAGTGCCGTTGAAAGACGGGAATGAAGTCAGGGCCCTCTCCACCACCGCCGACTTGTACCGTTTGTCCTTGGCCGTAGTCCAAGCGGTCATGAAGCCACCGTATGAACCTCCCATGATCCCCACTCGCTCGGGGTCGAGTTGGGGAAACCTTTCCAGGGCAGATTCGAGCGCGGCCGTGACGTCGTTGACATCGACCGTTCCCCAGCCCTCCTCCCGAACCGCCCGGGCGAACTCAAGGCCTCGACCAGAGGAACCCCGGGGGTTGCAGGCCACCACGGCGTAGCCGGCTCCGGCGTACACCTGGAACTCGTCAAAGAACCCAAATCCGTATTGGGTGGCGGGACCGCCGTGGATGTTGAGGAGTACGGGCAGTCGTCCGTCAACGGCAGGTACATACGCCCAGACGTCGATCTCGGTGTCGGCAGTCTCAACCCGCCAGTGCACCGGTGGAACCAGCTTCGACTCGATCTCGCTGTGGAATGGAGCCAGGACCCGCTCGACCCCGTCGACTAAGTCGACCAGCCGACCGGGGTGGGTGGGATCGGTGATAGTGGCCACTATCCGGCCCGATGGGGCAACGTCGAAGCCGGTCACCTGCCGATCGCCGCTGATAATTGTCACGGACTCTCCGTTGAATCGACGTAACTCGATTCGGCCCGAGTCCTCAACCACAGAATGAATCGTGCCCTCGTGCCAGACCGGCGGCGAGAGCGCCGCGGTGAGGGAGTAGATCGAGCGATCCAGAGCGGCGGTGACGTCGGTCATCGGCTCCAGCTGCCAGAAATGGTCGAGGCGGGGATAGTCGACCTCGGGCCCACCGATGCCAAACAGAGTCCCATCTGGCCGGTAAGCCGGGGCCAGCCATCTCCCCCGGGGGGCGGCCTCGGTCAGATTTCCTCCGAGCGTCACCTCGACGAGATCGTTTCCCGGCTCGAGACCCTGCCGAGGATGGCGATCGGTGACCAAGGCAACCCGATCGCCTGCGGGATGCCAGGCCGGAGACAGCTCATCGAATTCGCCCTCGGTCAGACGCCGCGGCTCGTTCTCGCCGGCGGCGTCAACGATCCACACTTGACGGCGCCGATCGTGAAGCCAGCCCCGGCCGTCATATCGATAGGGGAAACGGCTGATTCGCTTCGGGCGCCGCCCCCGCTCCTCGTCGCTGAGATCTTCTTGGCCCTCGACATAGGCCTTGGCCACGACCGCCAGCGCGCTTCCATCGGGACTCCAGGCCAGATACTCCACGCCCAGAGGGAAATCGGTGACCTTGCGAGACTCGCCGCCGTCGACGGGCATGACCCACACCTGGGCCACAGGCTTCTTGAGATCCGTAGCGCGAAGGAAGGCGAGATTCTTGCCGTCAGGTGACCACCGCGGCATCGAGTCGATGGGCCCGGCCGTATAAGGCGAATGACCCCCGCCTTGGTGAACATGAATTTGCCGGCGATAGGTGTCCTCTTCCAGATCGAGACGACTAACGACGAAGGCCACCCGCTCCCCATCGGGATGGATTTGGGGATCGGAAGGGACGGCCAGGAGGGCAAGATCTTGAGGCTGCATGGTTGGGCATTTTGGCGGGAGGTGAATGTTTACGCTGCCTGCCAGTGGCTCGAGTGGTTGCGTCCTTCTTTGGCAGCGGTCTGTTGTTGGGGCGTGTCCGGGGAAGCGATGGTGGCTCGGGGACCATCGCCGCTTTACTTGCCCTGGCGGTTTCCTTCTTCCTGCAACCGGTCTGGGGACGGTTGGCGGCCTTTGCTCTCACCATTACCTGCGGCTACTGGGCGGTAAATAGCTTTCGCTTCCAACGCGACGATCCCGGTTGGGTGGTGGTGGACGAAGCCGCCGGCCTCTTCCTTGCCACAGTCGGACTTGGCGTCACCGGGATGCTGGTGGGCTTTGTGGTCTTTCGAGTCGCCGATATCGGCAAGAACCTAGCTCCCGGGGTAGCCGCCGCCGACCGTCTGGGCGGGGCGTTTGGGATCATGGCCGATGATGTCGTCGCCGGCCTGTATGGCCTCGGGGCCGGATGGCTCGTCCAATCCATCCTTGCGTAGAAGTGACCGCATTTCTGCGGTCATTTCTACGCAAGAACGGTGTCAAGTTTCGACGTACCGCGCCTCTTCTACTCCCGGCACCAACCTCAACCTCGCCACCTGCTCCTCCCGCAGCGGTGAATCGAGGTTGAGGCCCATCATCGCCGCTTCGCCACTGGTTCGCGAGCGCCCGACAACCATGTTGGCGATGTTGACTCCGATGTCACCGAGGTAGGTTCCTACTCGACCAATCATCCCGGGAACATCGGCGTTGCGCACGATAAGGAGGTGCTTGGAGATGGGGAGCTCGACGTCGTGTCCGAGAATCTCTACCAACATCGGACCCTTGCGCGATCTGATCGCAGCGACCGAGATCACTTCACCCCCCACAGCCCCCGATACCTCGAGGATCGACACGTATTCGGAGCTGAGCTCATCAGCCTCAAGGACGAGCGAGATACCTCGGTCATGTGCCATCGAGGTGACATTGACAAATGAAACGGGCTCGGTCGAGACCGCGGCCAGTCCACCCTTCATGACCGCCAAGCCGAGAGGTCGGACCTCGGAAAGTGCCAACCGACCCCTGGCGGTAACCCGAAGCTGATCGGGGACCCCCCCGGCCAGTCCGATGAAGACCCGGCCCAGTTGTTCGGCGATGGGAAGGAACTCACGCACATCCTCTGAGAGCTCGCGACCAAGATCGAGGTTGACGGCCGAGAGCACCAAGTCCCCTGCCAGTGCCGCCGCCACCACTTCTGCCACCTGGACTCCAGCCTTATCTTGAGCTTCAACCGTCGAGGCGCCCAGATGCGGGGTCAGGACAACTTGAGGCAGATCGAAAAATGGACTCTCGGTCAGAGGTTCGTTGACGAAAACATCGAGGGCTGCCCCGGCTACGGCACCGGATCGAATCGCTTCAGCCAAAGCTTCCTCATCGACGATTCCACCCCGCGAGGTGTTGACGATCCTCACCCCCGGTTTGCACTTGGCCAATGCCTCTTTCCCCAGCAGCCGGTCAGTCTCGGGAGTGAGGGGAAGGTGAATGGTGATGAAGTCGGCGTTCGCCAGCAATCGGTCTAGGTCAACAAGCTCGGCTCCCTGTCGCCGGGCCCGTTCGGCAGAAATGAAGGGGTCGTAGGCCAGGACCTTCATGCCGAAGGCCATTGCCCGGGTGGCGACCAAGCTGCCGATACGGCCCAGGCCAATGACTCCCAGGGTCTTGCCATGTAGTTCGACACCCTGAAAGCTTTTCCGATCCCAAGTGCCGCCCCGGGTCCGCGCATCGGCCTCGGGAATGTGTCGGACCTGGGCCAAAAGCAACGCAAAGGCATGTTCGGCGGCGCTAATGGTGTTGGCCTGGGGCGCATTGACGACGAGGATGCCGCGATTGGTGGCGGCCTCAACATCGATGTTGTCGACCCCGATGCCGGCTCGCCCGATCACTTTGAGCTTTGGAGCGGCGGAGATCAGTTCCTCGTCGACCTTGGTGGAAGATCGGACCACTAAGCCACTGGCGTTTTCCAAGGCTTCGAGTAAGTCCGAGCGAGTCCAGCCGGAGGCGTCGATCACCTCGAAGCCGCGGGCCAAAGCCTCGATCCCAGCCTGAGAAAGGGTCTCGGCCACCACGACGGTAGGGGGAGTTTCGGTCATCGGGATTGAGTTTGGTGGCAAGCGGCGTCTCCGACAAGATGGCGCGGTTGAACGCCGGGGTAACCTCGAAAAATGAGCTGGCCACCGCAAGTCATCGTCGTAGCCGTCGATGGATCAGACCAAAGCCAACGTGCCGCCGACCTAGCCGCCGCCCTCGCCAGAGCTCACTCGGCGCGACTGGTGATGATCACCGTGGTCAGGCCCCCGGAAGGTTGGTGGGGAGTCACGGGCCAGCCTCCTTCGCCAGAGGCCCTGTCCGAGGCCTTGGTCGAAGGTCAGCAGGAGATCCTCCGCCAGGCCGAGAACCGGACCGACCTAACGGGGATCGAATATGGCACGGCGGAGGAGTTGGGAGATCCCACCTCAGTGATCCTCGCTGCTTGCGAACGGGAATCGGCCGACCTGCTTGTTGTGGGACGCCGCGGCGCGGGATTGGTTGAGCGAATGGTGATGGGCTCGGTGGCAGATCGCCTCGCCCATCACAGCGCGGTTCCGATTCTCATCGTCCCGTGACGTCGGCCTTCGAGGAGGACACCGCCGTCGCCGAGCGAGACGGGGACTTCACGGCGACCCTCACCGACCGCTGGTCGATCGGTGGCAGACCCAACGGCGGATACTTGATGGGAGTGGCGTTGCGAGCTCTCGAGTCTCGAATGCCGCAATCGGATCTATTGACGACGTCGGCCCATTTCTTGAGCCCAGCGGCGCCAGGTCCGGCGACCATCGAGGTCGACGTCTTGAAGGCTGGGCGCTCGATCTCTACTGCCCAGGCTCTTCTGCGCCAGGAGGGAAAGGTGATCCTCACAATCTTGGCGAGCTATGGCGATCTCGGTGCCTCGGGCAAGACCGCAATCTTTGACCAGCCGCCGTCGTTGGGCGCATTGGTGAGCTCGCTTCATCGGCCCTATCCGATTCCGATCACCGACCGGTTCGAGTATTTGGTACCTCCCGATCAGGACCAAGCGGCCCGAGGCGAGAGGACCAATCCCAAGCCCGAGTTGGTGGGCAAGGTGCGGTTCCGAGACGATCTCGTCCCGCCCCCGGCTGCGTTGCCGCTGGTGATGGACTCATTCCCTCCCACCATGTTCCAGCTGGGCCTTTACGGCTGGACGCCGACCTTGGAGCTGACAGTCCACGGACGGGGAAAACCGCAGTCGAGCTGGCTAACGATTCGGCTGCGCTCTCGTTATTTGATCAACGGATTGGTGGAAGAGGACGGCGAGCTCTGGGATGAGTCCGGAAGATTGATTGCCCTCTCCCGACAGATGGCCAAGGTTCTGATCGACTAGCGCAAAAATCGGATTTCGATCTAGAGATGGGGCAGCACCTCGGTCGCAAGTCGCTCGAGACCGGAGTGGTCATAAGCAGCTTCGGCGAAATAGAAGATGCCGTAGCCGAGCCCGGCCTCCCGCCAGGGGCGAAGCTTCTCGATTAGCTGCTCCGGCGTTCCTGCGAACTCGGCAAAGTTGAGCATTGTCCGCTCCAGGCGCTCGCTTCCGAGAAACTCACCGAAATGCTCCCGCATCCAGTTCTTGCGGTCGGTGACGGCCGACTCGGTCTCTTCGCAGATGACGTTGAAGTTGGAGCTGCGGACGATCTGGTCGAAGTCGCGCCCGATGTCACGGCAATGTTCGGCGAGACGAGCCGACTTTTCTACGAACTCGTCGAGGGCGTTGCCGAAGTTCGTGTAGGAGGCGTTCTCCGCAGCAACTCGAAGGGTCAGTTGCTCTCCTCCACCGGCTACCCAGATGGGCACGTGCGGTTGCTGGAGAGGCTTGGGCTGACAAATGGCGCCATTTAATTGATAGTGCTTTCCCGAGAAGTGGACCTCGTCCTCGGTCCACATCCGCTTCATGATCTCCACCGCTTCCCCAAGTTGGCCGATGCGAACCGCCGGTCGCGGGAAGGGATAGCCGTAAGCGACATACTCCTGCTCGTACCACCCCGCCCCAATCGCCATCTCCAACCGACCCTGGGAGAGAACGTCGGTGGTGGCTGCCACCTTGGCGAGATATGCGGGATGACGGTAGGAGTTGCATGTACACATCTGTCCGATGCGAACGGTTTGGGTCGTCACGGCTAAGGCGCCTGTGAGGGTCCATGCCTCATGGGTGACTTCCTGGGTCGGAATCGGGACCGTGTGGAAGTGGTCGTAGACCCAGACCGACTCGTAGCCCGCACTTTCGGCCGCTCGGGCTACCCCCAGCATCGTCTCCCAATGTTTCTCTCGATCGATGCCCGCCAAGTCGAGACGCCAGCCCTGTGGAACGAAGACCCCTGCTCTCATCTCTTCATTCTGGCGTAAATCCGCAGCGGAAAACTGCGCCGGAGTTACGCCAGAATGAACCGATGGACGTTCGGCCCTTCGAAGACCTCATCGAGCGACTCGATCATGTCGCCATTGCCGTGCCTGAAATCAAAGAGGCCTTGCCAATGGTCGAGGCATTAGGCGGCCAATATTTCTGTGGGGCGACGTCGGTTCGAAGTCAATTCACCTGGGTGCAATTTCATCTCGCCAACCTCACCAAGCTGGAGTTGATCGCACCCGTTTCGCCGGCTTCATTTGTCACCCGGTTTCTCGAGGATCGGGGGCCCGGCCTTCATCACCTGACTTTCAGGGTCTCCGACGTATCCGAGGCGGCCCGCCGCGCCCAATCACACGGATACCGAATTCTGGGACCCAACCTCAATCCGATTTGGAGCGAGGTATTCCTCCACCCCAAGAACCCGCTCGGAACCCTGGTCCAGTTCGCCGCCTGGCCCAGCGACGATCCCTGGACGGCAAATTCCCTCGAAGATGTCCTCGCCGGTTTGGCTCTCGACGACATATGACCGTTCTCGGCGCCGTGCCGGTGAAGCCCTTTCGTTCGGCCAAGAACCGCCTCGCCAAGGAAATGACCATTCCGCAAAGACGCCTGCTCGCCGAACACCTTGGCGAACGGACGCTGGCCGCCGTCGCGGAAGCCGGTATGGAGGCGATGGTCCTCGCCGCCGACGAAGAGGTAGCGGTTTGGGCCAAGAGTTTGGGATATCGCGCTCTTCTCGATCCCGGATCCGACCTCAACTCCGCCGCGAGGGCCGCCGCAGACTTGGCTGCAACCGAGGGCCGACCCTGGCTTTTGATCCACAGCGACCTCCCGTTAATCAACGCCCCCGCCCTCGCACAAACACTCGCCGCCCTGAACAGCGGACGACCGGTCATCGCCCCCAGCCCGGATGGAGGAACACCGTTGATGGGCTGGCGAGGAGTAGAGCTCGCCTTCAAGTACGGGCCGGGCAGTTTTGGGCGCCATATTCGCCAACTGGCGGCCCACCAACCTCTGGTGGCTACCGATTTCCGGCTGATGTTCGATATCGATCGACCGGCCGACCTTGCCTTCGTCCTTCGACGAGATCGGTCGCTGGTTGAACGGCTCTCTACCCTGCCTGCCTCGTGACCAGCGAACTTCTCTCGACTCCCAAGCGCGCCCTGACCATTGGCGCTCATCCCGACGACGCCGAATTCGGCTCCGGCGGGACTTTGGCCCGATGGGCCCAGGAAGGCTGCGAGGTATCGATGCTGGTAGTAACCGATGGTTCAAAGGGCTCCTGGGACCCGGACATCGCTCCCGATCAGCTCGCCCGCTCCCGCATCGAAGAACAGGAAAAGGCGGCCTCGGTGCTCGGTGCAAAGGGCCAATTGGTCCATCTCGGCCACGTCGACGGGGAGCTCGAGTACTCGATGGAGCTCAGGCGCCAACTCTGCATGTGGATCCGACGCCTACGTCCTGAGGTTGTTCTCTCCCACGACCCCTGGCGACGCTACATGCTCCATCCCGACCATCGCGCCACCGGCTGGGGCGCCATCGATGGCGTGGTGGCCGCTCGCGACCACCTTTTCTTTCCAGAGCTAGGACTGGAGAAGCATCGTCCCGAGGCGATCCTCCTCTGGGGCGCCGATGAGCCCGATTATTGGGAAGACATCTCCTCGACCTTCGATCAGAAAATCGAAGCCTTGCTTTGCCATTCGAGCCAAGCCGAGACGTCGATGCACAAAGCCGACACCGACGAGGATGGACGGACGCAGTTCCTCAACCGGATGCGAGATTGGGCCCGAACCCAGGGAGAGGCCGCCGGACTCGAACAAGCCGAGTCCTTCAAACTGCTACGCCCTTAGCTAACGAATGGCGTCCCCAGTTTCTTTGTCGAAGAAGTGGAGCTTCTCGGTTTCCACGACCAGCTTCGCCTCGTCACCGGGCTTGGGGACAAAGTCGGGGTCGACCCGCGCCGTGAACTTGGTCTCGTCGCCCAGGGAGGCGGCGTCGGTCCCCTGATCGGCCAGAAGCTCGCGAATGTCAGGAGTGACCACCGGAGGGGACGGCTTGACAAAATGGATATAGGCCTCAGAGCCGAGCTGTTCTACTAGCCCCACCTTGACTGAGATTGTCTGTTGGGGATCCGCCGAGGGCACTGCCGCTACCAGCTCGAACATCTCGGGCCGGATACCCACCACGATCTCCTTGCCCTTATAGTCGGCAAGTCCGGTCTTCTCCGCCATGGCGGTGCGGTCCAATTTGACTTTGTCCCCGCCGAGATTGGCGTAGACGTCGTCGCCCTCGCCCTCGAGCGTCCCGTAGATGAAGTTCATCGAGGGGGAACCGATGAAGCCGGCCACAAATAGGTTGTCAGGGAAGTCATAGAGGTTGCGCGGCGTGTCGACCTGTTGCAGGCGACCCTTTCTGATCACCGCCACCCGATCGCCCATTGTCATCGCCTCGACCTGATCGTGGGTGACGTAGACGGTGGTCGTCCCGAGCCGCTGCTGCAGGAGCCCGATCTCAGATCGCATCTGGACGCGGAGCTTGGCGTCGAGGTTAGAGAGCGGCTCGTCCATCAGGAAGGCGGAGGGTTCGCGGACGATCGCCCGACCCATCGCCACCCGTTGGCGCTGGCCACCGGAGAGCGCTTTGGGTTTTCTCTGCAGGTATTCCCCCAGTTCGAGTACCCGGGCGGCTTCGTTGACCCGCCGGTTGATTTCGTCCTTGGACATCTTCCGGAGCTTCAAGCCAAACGCCATGTTGTCGAAGACCGTCATGTGGGGATACAGGGCGTAGTTCTGGAAAACCATGGCGATGTCGCGGTCCTTGGGGGTGACGTCGTTGACGACCCGGTCCCCGATCTTGAGCTCGCCCTCGGTTACCTCCTCCAACCCAGCGATCATCCGGAGCAGGGTCGACTTTCCGCAGCCGGATGGCCCCACCAGGACGAGAAACTCGCCGTCGGAGATATTCAGATTGACATCGGTGATTACCCGGTTGCCGCCGGGATAGATCTTGCCGACCTTGTCGAAGGTAATGGAAGCCACCTTGCGTCCTCCTCTAATACGCTGCGTCTTCGAACCTACCATGAGGGCTCAGAACGCGCCCCCGATGTGCAGTCGAAAGGTATGGCATTCCGGTGACCAAAGTCGCAGTGATAACCGGTGGTACCGGGGGTCTGGGCAGTGCTCTCGTCGGCCGGCTCCTGCGCGACGACTACAGGTTGGCCCTGACATATTTGTTGCCCGAAGAGGCCGAGCGTTTCGAGAGCCAATTCGAGGTCGATGATGATCGCATCAGCCTTCGTCGGGTGGACGCCACCAATCCGGAGGCGATCGGCGGGCTGATGAAAGAGGTCGCCGAACAACACGGCGCCATTCATGTCGCCTGTTCCCTGGTGGGGGGTTGGGCCGGGGGACGGGACGTCGAGGACACCGACGACTTGAGGTTCGAGCGAATGATTGATCTCAACCTGCGATCGGCGTTCTATACAGCCCGCGCCGCCCTTCCACATTTGAAGGCGGCCGGCTGGGGTCGACTGCTTTTGGTCGGGAGCCGAGCTGCCTTTGATACCCCGGGAGGTCAGGCCGCTTTCAATGCCGCCAAGGCTGGAGTCGTGGCCCTGGGAAAGACGATCGCTCAGGAACTCGACGGAACCAAGGTGACCTGCAACGTCCTGCTTCCGTCGGTGATCGACACCCCGGCCACCAGAGCGACCGCACCGTATGCGGACTACATCACCTGGCCCACTCCCGACGAGATCGCGGCCGTCGCCGAGTTCTTGCTGTCCGAGGCCTCGGGAGTGATCAACGGAGCTGCTGTTCCGGTCTTCGGCCGCAGCTAGCGGTTC
>DATEDN010000189.1:0-1837 GCA_035281645.1 Acidimicrobiia bacterium
CCGGGGCTCAAGGCCCGGATGTTGGGAATCAAGGGTTGGTACTCGACCAACATTCTCGGAAATCGGGACGGGGAGGTACTCGACGACCCCGAGAGCTTCAAGTCGAAGGAAGTCTCCAAGCTCGGGGTGCTGGAGACGATCTTGCAACCCGAGGTGTATCCCGATCTGTATGCCGACCTCTATCACGTCGTGCGGATCAACTACTACCCGCCGCGAGGCGACGACAAGGAGGGCTGGGACAACATCGACATCGTCGGATGGATGGGGTATCCGATGCAGATCAAGATCGACTTCCTCTGCAAGGACTCGATCCTGGCGGCGCCCATCGTCTTGGACTTGGCATTGTTCCTCGACTTGGCCGCTCGGGCGGGAAAGAGCGGCGTCCAGGAGTGGCTCTCGTTCTATTTCAAGAGCCCGCAGACCGCTCCCGGGCTGTATCCCGAAAACGACCTATTCATTCAGTCGACCAAGCTCAAGAACAACCTCCGCGCCTTCATGGGCGAGGAACTGATCACCCACCTTGGGACCGAGTACTACGAGGAATAGAAAGGAGCCCCGCCACAGCGGGGCTCCTTTCGGTCGGTGCTTCGCTTCGTTAGGCGATCTGGGTGATGCGGTCCTGAGGGCCGGGAGCTACCGGTGAATTGGCGCCGAAGTAGGCGACCAGAGCATCGAGATCGATGTCTCCGCCCAGCCTGTCGGTGCCCCCGACGAGAACACTGAATCCGTCGCCGCCATCGGCCAAGAAGCTATTGACAGTGACCCTATAAGAAGCGCCGAGATCGATCGGAGTTCCCCCGATGGTGATCGACGCGGGATCGACCTTGTCTCCGATTGCGCCAGAAAGGCTCCAGCTGTAAGCAAAGCCCTCGGAGACCTGCAGGATGGTGTTTCCGCCGGTCCGGAACTGTTGCTCGAGCAAGGCCTCGATTTGAGCTCCAGTTAGGGTCATGGTCACCAGGCTGTTGCCGAACGGTTGCACCGCAAACGCTTCGCCATAGGTGACGTTCCCGTCGCCCTCTCCTTCGGGGCTGCCGGCGAAAATGAACCCGTCGGAGGTACGGATCCCTCCCGGATTCATGAAGGCCACCACCGCCCCTCCCGTTGCCGGATCGCTCGTGGCAGCCAGCTGAGCATCGGCGATAACGTCGCCCACCGCTGCCTCCCCGGCGGCGTTGTATATCTCGGGAATGTCGGCCGTGATCGAGCCAATAACGGTGTTGGCCAGTGGTGCCGACAACTCGTCGTACTTGTCGATCAACGCGGTGAGATCGGCAGCGGGATCAACGGCGCTCTGATACGTCGGCACGTTGTCGATTGACACGACGGTCATCTCTTTAGTTCTGCGGTCGAGAGTGACGTCGATGTCGGTGTAGAGCCGGCCGTTATTGTCGGCCATGGTTACCCATTTGCCATCCACTTCGCAGACAAATTCGTCGTTGACGTGGCCGGCGATAACCAGGTCTACGGCATCGTCGAAGCCTTGGACGATCGAGGCGAGGGGATCGGTTAGACCATCGGCGCATTCATCACCTTCGGGTCCGCCGCTCGAGAATCCGCCTTCGTGCAGCAGGACCACAATTGCTTCGACCTGCTTTCTCTGCAGCTCCGGAATCAAGGCGTTCACGGTTTCGACTTCATCTTCGAAGGTGAGCCCGGCCACACCCGAAGGCGTCACGATCGTGGGGGTTCCCTCGAGGGTCATGCCGATGAAGGCGACATTCACTCCCTGATAATTGTCGATCGTGTAGGGAGGGAAGAGAGTTTCCCCGGTGGCATCGACAGTGACATTGGCAGCGAGAAAGTCGAAGTCGGCGCCGGCGAAACCGTCGCCGTC
>DATEDN010000190.1:0-3319 GCA_035281645.1 Acidimicrobiia bacterium
GTG
Source organism: Acidimicrobiia bacterium (assembly GCA_035281645.1). Classification (GTDB taxonomy): domain Bacteria; phylum Actinomycetota; class Acidimicrobiia; order Spongiisociales; family ZC4RG35; genus JACCTH01. Next base: position 4 of record DATEDN010000190.1, read on the forward strand.
ATCGCCGAGCACAGCGGCCTCGCCATGGACCAGGCATTTTCCGCTTTGCGCCGCTATGCCCGAGACCAAAATGCCAGGCTGCGAGTGGTGGCTGAGGACGTCGTCGCTCGCCAACTCGACCCGGCCGTGATCACCAGCAACACCTCCGCCTAAGTGAGAGCTCCTAGCAAGTGATATAGTTATTCGCAGTCCGAAATATCCGGACTTCTGCTCGAGACCCCGGCAGGCCCCAAATCTTCAGAGAGGGCCGGTGGCGATGCCGGAGTCAGCAATTCCCTTCACAGTCTCAGTCCACGCCGACGACGGCGCCGTCAAAGCCGCGATCGCCGGCGAACTCGATTTGGCGACTGGACCTCTGGTCAAGGAGAACCTCAGGCCTTTCTATGGGCGCCGCAATCGGATCGTCTACGAACTCGACCGGATAGCTTTCATCGACTCCACTGGCCTCGAAGGCCTCTTCGACGCGGTCGAGAACGGCGAGACCATCATTTTCAAAAACCCGAGCACTTCCGTTCGCCGAATCCTCGAGCTGCTCGGGCATTCTGTCAACGTCGAAGAATCATTCGCAGAGGCTGCGGGGGCGACGACAGAGCCAGCATGATCGACCCGCACGAGCTCAACGGCTTGGTCGGGCGTTTCGACAGCCCCGCCGTCAAGATGCTTCCTGCCGACCTCTGCTCCCACGCCGCTGGACTGATGAGCGTCGATGACTGCACATTGGCTTTCATCGGCCTTAACAGCCGGATCACCTTGTGTGCCTCTTCAGAGGACGCCATGAGTCTCGACAATTGGCAATTCACCCTCGACGAGGGTCCCTGCCTGGATGCGGCCAGGACGGGAAGCTCGTACTGGGCGGATCTGACCGGAGGGTCGCCTTGGCCGCAGCTGGAAACCAAGGCGCGCTTGATTGGCTACAGCTCGCTGGCCGGAATCCCTCTCCAGGTCGGGGGCCGTCCATTCGGGGCCATGAATCTTCAAAGTCGATCAAATTCCCTCGAGAAGGAGATCCTGGCCGACGCCGAGATGGTGGCCCAAGCCCTGTCGGAGCCGATTGTGGCCCGTATGTCAGAGTCGCTTCCGCCCGACCTCGACCAGGCGGGTTACGCCAATGTCCACCGCGCCACGGGAATGGTTTCGGTTCAGATGGGAATCCCGGTCGATGATGCGATGGCTGTTTTACGAGCCCACGCCTGGACGGTCGACCAACAACTGGTTGACGTGGCGAGACAAATCACTAGCGGTGCATTGCGCTTCGACCCCGAGAGCGGGCCCTCGCGCACTTAAGCGACCGTTGCCCCCTGGGCCCGCCACGCCGAATAGAGCGGTGCAAGCTCGTCAGCGCTCAGGCCGCCCCAGACTCCATCTTTGACCGTGTTGGTAATCGCATAAGTCAAACAATCGTCGACCACCATGCATTCACCACATACCGCTTTGGCTGCTTTCACCTGTTGCGGGCTCATCTCCCCATCGCATGAGATGAACATCTCCGAAGGCATGCCCCGACAGGCCGCGTAGTTCCTCCAAACAGGTATCGCATGCTTGACTCGATCCAATTCCCGCTCCCTCATGTTGGGGCGAGCCGTACCCAGGAGGGACCAGAGGTCAAACCGGGTCTGCGAAAACCGGGCCTAGTTAAATCCCGAAGGCGGTGACACCTCTTCCAAACGAGACCGCCAAGCGCATCTTTGGCCCAATTGGTTCATCGTACGAACGTTGGGCTGCGATTCTCAGCCTCGGTCAGGATGCTCGCTGGCGCCGGGCAATGGTCGAAGGGCTTCAGCTCCCGGCCCGAGCCTCGGTGCTGGATGTGGCGGCTGGAACTGGATCGATCAGCCGGCTCCTCCAGGATGGCGACCACCAGGTGACGGCCGTCGACCTGACTCGGGAAATGATCCGCCACCATCCCGGTCCCTGGCGAGTCCTGGCCCGTGGCGAGAGTCTCCCCTTCGCCGACCAGACCTTCGATGGGCTTACTTTCGGGTACCTGCTTCGCTACGTCGATGACCCCGTCGCAACTATGGCCGAGCTGGCCCGAGTTGTGAAGCCGGGAGGAGTGATCGGCATGGTGGAATTCGGTCTCCCCATGGGCGCATGGCAAGGGCCATGGACGTTTTACAGCACCTTCCTGCTTCCCCTCGCCGGCCGCCTCATTGGGCGGGGTTGGTATCAGGTTGGCAAATTCCTGCAACCCTCCATCAAGCAGTTTCACGAGAAGAATCCTCATCTCGAGACCATCTGGCGGACCGCCGGGCTGGTCGATGTGCGGACCCGTCCCATGTCTCTCGGTGGAGGACTGGTGATGTGGGGGCGAAGAAAGTGAAGCGCCCTGCCTTCTACGCTCCCGTGGGTTCCCCGGCCGGTGACTTGGTGGCAATTCTTCACCCGCCTTATACCGCTTGGCATCTCTCGCATGTAGTACTTGGAGCGGCCGTGGCCCCCGTCGTGGACGGCGTGGTCTTGGCCGGCACCCTCCTGGCGTTCCTCTTCGGGCTCGGACTTGGCGCCCATGCCCTCGACGAGCTCCACGGTCGACCGCTGAGAACCTCGTTAGGGCCGCGGACACTCCTCGCACTGGGGATCGCGGGGATGGCGGGGGCAATGGCCGTCGCCGTTGCGGGGGTATTCGCAATTTCGTCTTGGGTAATTGCCTGGGCGATAGCAGGGATTGCACTGGCGATCGGTTATGCCTTCGAGCGGCCTCGACCACTTCACACTCCGCTCGGCTTCGGGCTCGCTTGGGGAGCCTTCCCCACCTTGGTCGGTTATTGGGCCCAAGCCCAGACCATCGGCTCGGGAGCTCTGCTGATGGCTGCTGCCACCACACTCCTCTCGATGACGCAGCGTGCCCTGAGTACCCCGGCCCGAAATCTACGGCGAACAGTCGACTTCGCCGAGATGGTGTTGGAGCGACGGGATGCCACGGAAAGATGGACCGAGGGAGAGATCCTCGAGACCTGGGAGGTACCACTGAAGCTGCTGACGGCGGCCGTGATCACCTTTGCTTTGGGACTCCTGGCCGTTCGGGTCCTCTAACGATCCGCGCCGTGAGAGCACGCTCTTTGGGGGAAATCAGAGTCGGCCTCTCCGGGTGGTCGTACCGGCACTGGCGAAACAGCTTCTACCCGGCGGGCTTGCCGGCAGGCCAGGAACTGGCATTCGTAGCCGCCCGCTTCAACACTGTGGAGATCAATAGAACCTTCTACTCGCTCGTACCGCCGGACTGGTTCCGACGCCTTGACGATGTCACTCCTGCCAACTTCCAGTTCGCAGTCAAGGGCAGTCGCTTCATCACCCACATGAAGAAGCTGTCGGGGGT
>DATEDN010000191.1:0-7575 GCA_035281645.1 Acidimicrobiia bacterium
CTCTTGGGAGCTGGCTACGAGATGAACGGCCTCGATTTCGACAGCGCCCTCGCCTCCTACCTCCTCAATCCCGCCGCCCGCGACTACGACCTCGAGGCCGTCGCCCAGCGCTATCTCAAGCTGGAGCTCGAGTCCGTCGACCAGGCGGTCGACACCAAGGCCCAGGGCACGCTCGACCTCGGCGGGGGGCCCGATCTGGACAAGGCCGGGCGGCGGGTGGAAGCCATCGCCCGTCTCCACGAAGCTCTCCAGGCCGAGCTCGCCTCCCGTGACGAACTCGATCTCTATCGCCGCTTCGAGCTGCCGCTGGTGCCGGTTCTGGCCCGGATGGAACACGCCGGGATCGGCGTCGACCGCACCTACTTGGAGGAGATGGGACTCGACCTGCGAACTCGACTCTCGGAGCTGGAGCGCAAGGTTCATCAAGAGGCAGGAGAGGTGTTCAACGTCAACTCCACCAACAAGCTGCGGGAGATCCTCTATGAGCGGCTCCAGCTGCCGGTGTTGAAGAAGACCTCGACCGGCGCTCCCTCCACTGACGCATCGGTACTCGAGAAGCTCGCCGAGAGCCACCCGATGGTCGGTCACCTCCTCGCCTATCGGGAGTTGGAGAAGCTCCGGTCTACCTACGTGGATGGCTACCTGCCACTCATCACCCCCGAGGGTCGGATTCACACCCGTTTCAACCAGATGGCGGCGACCACCGGGCGACTCTCTTCTGACCGACCCAACCTCCAAAACCTGCCGGTCCGCTCGGAGACCGGCAAGACCGTGCGCCGGGCCTTCATCCCCCGGCCGGGGTGGACCTTCCTCGTCGCCGACTATTCCCAAATCGAGCTCCGGGTGCTGGCCCACATGAGTCGCGACCCCGGGTTACTGGAAGCGTTTGGCTCCGCATCCGACATCCACACCGCCACCGCCGCCCGGGTCTTTTCTCTGCCGGCTGAGCTGGTGACGACGGAAATGCGGAGGCGGGCGAAGACGATCAACTTTGGACTGCTCTACGGAATGGAGGCTTTCGGGCTCGCCGACCGCTTGGGGATCTCCAGGGAGGAAGCCCGCCACCACATCGACGAGTACTTCGCCCAGTTCCCCGATGTTAAGGCGTTTATGGACGGCGTTGTCACCCAGGCCCGCAACCAGGGGTACACCACCACCCTCTTTGGCCGCCGGCGTTACCTCCCGGAGCTGAAGAGTGACAACTTTCGAATCAGGCAGATGGGGGAGCGGATGGCGCTCAACGCACCTGTCCAGGGCACCGCCGCCGACATCATCAAGCGGGCGATGATCGACCTCGACGCCGCCCTGACCGACCAGGATCAAGAAACGAATCTCCTCCTCCAGATCCATGACGAGCTCATACTCGAATCGCCCCCCGACGAGCTGGACCATGCGATTGCCCTCACCAAGCAGGTGATGGAGGGAGTCGTCGACCTGGCGGTTCCCCTGGTGGTCGATATCTCCACCGGCCAGAACCTGGCGGAGCTGGTGCGTTTGCCTTGAGCCATCGGGTTCGGGCCTGGTAAAGTCATCGGTGCTCCGATGGCAGGTGAGCTTGCGCTCGGGTCCATCGGAAGTAAATCCCTTTTGGAGGAAACACACCTACTTATGTCCACAGACACCGAAGCCGCGCCGTCCACGCCGGCGCCCGAGACCAACGGCACCGATCCCGAGCCGGTGACCGAGACCGCCACCGAGGCTCCCGAGACCTTGCCATCGGCAGAGGCCGCAGCGGAGCAAACCCAGGAAGAGGCTTCCAGCGGCGATTCCGGTCCGGGCGAGGAAGCACCGAGCGAGATGGACGACTTCGAAGCGGCCATCAACCAGACGGTGGTCGGGTTCCGAGAAGGTGACATCGTCGAGGGACGAGTGGTTTCGGTGGACGCCGACGGGGCGATGGTCGATGTGGGTTACAAGTCCGAGGGCCTTATCCCCACCGAGGAACTTTCCATCCGAGCCAACATCGATCCCTCCACCATCGTCTCGGTGGGCGACAAGGTCGAGGCCCTGGTCCTCAACAAGGAGGACGACGAAGGCCGGCTCATCCTCAGCAAGAAGCGCGCCCAGTACGAGCGTGCTTGGGGCCGGGTCCAGGAGACCACCGAGGCCGGTGGGACCGTCAAAGGCACCGTGATCGAAGTCGTGAAGGGTGGCCTCATTGTCGATATCGGCCTGCGCGGCTTCCTCCCCGCCTCCCTGGTCGATCTGCGACGGGTCCGTGACCTCGATCCCTTCATCGGCACCGAGATCGAGGCCAAGGTGATCGAGCTCGATCGCAATCGCAACAACGTGGTCCTTTCCCGCCGCGCCTACCTGGAAGAGGAGCAGGCCGAGCAGCGGGCCGCCTTCCTCGACGACCTCCAGGTGGGCGAGAACCGCCCCGGAGTGGTCTCCTCGGTAGTCAACTTCGGAGCCTTCGTCGACCTGGGGGGAATGGACGGCCTGGTCCACGTATCCGAGATGTCCTGGCAGCACATCTCCCACCCATCCGAGATGGTGAAGGTGGGAGACAAGGTCAATGTCAAGGTGCTCGAGGTCGACCGGGAACGAGAACGCATCTCGCTCTCGATTCGCCAGACCCTCGAAGATCCCTGGGAGGTCTTCTCCCGCGAGACCAACGTCGGTGACGTGGTCGACGGCGTCGTCACCAAGACCGTGCCTTTCGGCGCCTTCGTCTCGGTGGCCGATGGGGTCGAGGGCCTGGTCCACGTTTCCGAGATCGCCATCCATCGGGTGGAGTCGCCCGAGTTGGAGCTTTCGATCAATCAGCCGGTGCGGGTGAAGATCACCGAGAAGGAAGACGAGCGGCGGCGGATCAGCCTCTCGATCAAACAAGCCCTGCCCGAGTGGCAGGAGCGGAGCACCGCCGCTCCCCAGCCCGGTCCTGCCAAGCGCACCCCCAAGCGGGAGTTCGAGCGCGAGTTCGGCCCTGCCGCCGCCGAGCCGGAACCGATCGCGGTCGATGCTTCCCTCGAAGCCATTCTCCAGGAGCTGAAGGAGCGCGGGATCGGTCGACGTTAGGTCGCCCGGTCCTTGACCGTACTAGTCCTGTATGCGACCCTTATTTCTGACTCGCTCCCGGTCGAAGCCCGAAGGCCACGCCGGCCCCCCGCGTTAGGTCCGAACATTCGAGTACTCCCTGATGAAGAAGGCTCAAGACGGGCTGGCGCCGAGTCGAAGAACAACCGAGAACTAGCTACGACGCTGCGGGTCGATCGGAGAAATCCTCTGGGAGAGTCCTCAGCATTTCGACAAGGAGTCCTGGATGGGTAGGAGAGCGTTGGTGTTGTTGGTGGCCCTGGTCTTGGCCGGTGTTGCCGCCTTCGCCGTGTTCCAGTTCCTCAGCGGCATACAGTCTGAGGTGGAGGCCGATCGCGAGAAGGTCACGGTTTTCCGGGCCGGTTCGGCGATCCCCGAGGGGGCCCAGGGTTCCCAGATTCTTCAGCAGGGCGTCATCACCCAAGGGGAAGAGAACACCGAAGATCTCCCCCTGGGGGCGGTGACCTCCGAGGAGCAGCTGCAGGCAGTGCTGGGTGGTCGTTTGGCGGTGGGTCCGATTGATCAGAACGAGATCATCACCACCAGCCAGTGGGCCCAGCTCACGGTCGACCTGAAGCCGCTGTCCGAGTTGATCCCCTCCGGAAAGCAGGCCTTGACCATCTCCACCGACGCGGTTCGCGGCGTCAACGGATTCGTCCGCCCTGGCGACATGGTCAACCTGATCATCACCCTCGACATCGAGTTCAACCAGATCCCGGTGGATTCCCCGATCTTCGGCATTCCCACCGAGACCACCGCCGCCGACGGAACCGGCGGCGAGGAGGAGACCGAGACCGTTACCTATACCCGTTTCGTTCTCCAGGGTCTCCCGGTGCTGGCCGTTGCCCAGGACGTACGGCCGGAAGAAGGCGAGAGCCAGCCGGTGGTCACCCCGACGGTCGATGCTGAGGGCAACCCGGTTGCCCCGACCGAGGCCGCCGAAGAGGTTCCTCAGACCGTCTTCACCCTGGAAGTGACGCCAGAGCAGGCCGAGCGGATCGCCTTCTCGTTCGAGAACGGTTCCGTCTGGATGACCCTGGTTCCCTCCGACTTCGTAGAAGTGGAGACGCAGGGTGTCACCATCGAGAGCCTCTTCTCGGGCGATATCGTTAGCGACATCTTCGGTAACTAAGCGAGATTCTGCGAAAAGAAGCTAGGAACTCCCCGTGTCGATCTCCGAAAACAACCTGCTGGTAGTTGATGAAGATGCCAGCTTCATCGATGAGGCGAAGCAGCTCTTCGAAGGCCGGTTGCCGACCGCGCGTTCGATCAGCGAGGCCCTGACCGCTATCGAAGGGGGCGCCCTGCGGATGGTGCTGCTGGGTCCGTCCTTCGCCAATGAATCGACGATCGACACGGTGCGGGTTCTCCGCAACGAAGATCCCTCGCTCCTCTTGATCGCGGTGGCTGATCAAGTCACGTCGGCCTTGCTTCGCTCGGCCATGCGGGCGGGCGTCTCCGAGGTGATCGAGGCACCACTAACCGAGGAAAAAGTCGAAGACGCCATCACTCAGTTCGCCAACGACGTTCTCAAGCGCCGGACGGCGGCGGCTCCGCCCGCTCTCCAGGAGCCCCGCGAAGAAGGTCAGCTGATCGTCGTCATGTCGGCGAAGGGTGGTTCGGGAAAGACCGTTGTGGCCACCAACCTCGCCCTGCTCCTCACCCGTTTCGAGGGTAAGAAAGTGGCGATGGTCGACGCCGACCTCCAGTTTGGCGACGTCTGCCTGGTTCTCCAGCTCGAGCCTCGCTTCACTCTGGTCAACGCCGCCCATGAGATGCATCACCTCGATGCCCAGCTTCTGGAGTCGCTCCTCACCGAGCATCCGAGTGGGTTGAGGGTGATGGCGGCACCACTGGAGCCGGCGTTCGCCGACGACATCTCCACCGAAAGCCTGATGAACGTGGTCGCTCTCCTCAAGGAGAACCACGACTACGTGGTGGTCGACACCGCCTCGATGCTCGATGAGCTTCTGCTCTCCTTGTTGGAGCGCGCCGACGTCATCCTCCAGGTGGTGGACATGGACCTGCCTTCGGTGAAGAACGCCAAGCTGGCCCTCGAGACTCTGCGACTCCTCAAGTTCCCCACCAGCAAGGTCAAGCTGGTTTTGAACCGTTCGAACGCCAAGGCCCGTCTCGACGACAAGGAGATCGAGGGCGCCTTGAAGATGTCGATCGCCGCCGCCATCCCCTCCGATGGAGCAGTGGCGGCGTCGATGAACGAAGGCCGTCCGGTGGTGGAGTCCGCTCCTAGGTCTCGGGTGGCCAAGGGTTTCGAGTCGGTGGCCGAGTTGATCGTTGGCGCCGTCCCGGAACCGTCTTCAGCGAAGGGTTTCCTACGCCGAAAGTGATTAGCAATCCACTAGTGGCCCGAAAGGGGTAATCAACCGATGTCTACGTTGGCAGATCGAGTAGCGGCGGCTCGACGGAACGAGCTTTCTTCCGTCACGACTACCCGCAACGACGCCCTCACCGAACTGCGGGGCCGTTTGCACTTCAAGGTCGTGGAAGAGCTCGGTCCCACCCTCTACGACCGCCAGATGTCCGATGCCGAGCTTCGTCTCCGGGTGATGGAGATGCTGGAGTGGGCGATCGACCAGGAGCAGGGCGTCCCCCTGACCATGAGCGATCGTCGTCAGCTCCTCAATGAGATCGCCTCCGACGTCTTGGGCTACGGACCGATCGATCCTCTGCTCAACGACCCCGAGGTCACCGAGGTCATGGTCAACGGGCCCTTCGACGTCTTCTGCGAACAGCGGGGCAAGATCACCCGGACCGACGTCCGCTTTGTCGATGACGTCCACTTGCGCCGCATCATCGACAAGATCGTCGGCCAGGTGGGCCGGCGCGTCGATGAGGCCACCCCCATGGTCGACGCTCGCCTCCCTGACGGATCCAGGGTCAACGCGGTGATCCATCCGCTGGCGATTGGCGGACCCTTCCTTACGATTCGTAAGTTCTCCGTCGACCCCTTCACCGAGGCCGACCTGGTCCGCTTCGGCACCTTCTCCCAGCGCGTGGCCGACTTCCTCCGGGCATGCGTGCGAGGCCGCCTCAACGTCATCGTTTCCGGCGGAACCGGCTCCGGTAAGACCACGACTCTCAACGTACTCTCGAGCTACCTACCCGAGGACGAGCGCATCGTCACGGTCGAAGATGCCGCCGAGCTTCAGCTCCACCAAGACCACGTCCTCACTCTCGAGGCCCGACCCGCCAACATCGAAGGCAAGGGCCAGGTGACGATTCGCGACTTGGTCCGCAACTGCCTGCGTATGCGCCCCGACCGCATCGTGGTGGGGGAGTGTCGTGGTGGGGAAGCCCTCGACATGCTCCAGGCCATGAACACCGGTCACGACGGTTCGCTGACCACGATCCACTCCAACGCTCCCCGTGACACCTTGTCCCGTATCGAGACGATGGTGCTGATGGCGGGATACGACCTGCCGGTGCGAGCGATTCGTGAGCAGGTCGCCTCCGCCGTCGATCTGATCGTCCACGTCAGCCGTCTCAAGGACGGCACGAGGCGGATCACTCACGTCACCGAGGTCGAGGGCATGGAGGGAGAGATCATAACCCTCCAGGACCTCTTCATCTTCGACTTCGGAGCCGGAATCGACGAGAACACCGGCAAATTCCAGGGCCGCCTCAAGGCCACCGGCATTCGCCCCACCTTCTCCGAGCATCTCCAGGACATGGGAATTCGGCTCCCCGCCGACCTCTTCGACCCTGAGCCCTTCGCTCGCCGGCAGAACGAGTACGCCCCGCGGTGAAGCGGTTCCTTCTCCTAGTCCTGGCCTTATCCATAGGCCTGATCCCGGCGCTGGCGTTGGCTCAAAACACTGCGACGATCGAGGTTCCACAGGTAATCCTCGATCGTTACGAAGACGACGGCCAGACCACGTTGGTGGTCGAGTTCCGCAACCTCGACGGCACGCTCGATCCCAGCCAGCTACAGGTGACCGCCAACGGACAACAGGTGGCCGACCTGGTGGCCGAACCTTTGGCCCAATCCTTGGAGCCAGTTGGAATTGTCCTGGTGATCGACACCTCCGGTTCGATGGAGGGAGCGCCGATGGAGGCGGCCAAGTCGGCGGCCATCAACTTCGTCAACCAGAAGCGCCCCGGCGACTTCATCGGCCTTGTGACCTTCGCCGACACCGTGCAGACGGTGGCCGGCTTCACCAGCGATGGTGAAGCTCTGGTGACCCGCATCGAAGCCCTGGAGGCGGCAGGGGAGACTGCCTTCAACGACGGAGTGATCCAGGCTCTGAATCTGTTTGAACAATCGCAGGCCACGACCCTGCGCCGCAACATCATCGTCCTCTCCGACGGCGCCGACACCGTCAGCACCGCCACGACCGATGACGTTCTTGCGGCGATCAACAACCCGTCCAATCCGGTACGGATCTTTGGGGTGGCTCTCGAGTCGCCCGAGTTCGTCCCCGATGCCGTCCAACAGGTGGCAACGGCCGGTAACGGGCTGTTCCTCTCCACCACCGATCCTGCTCAGCTCTCCAACCTCTACAGCCAGATCCAGCG
>DATEDN010000192.1:0-6173 GCA_035281645.1 Acidimicrobiia bacterium
CCTTGATCGCCTTGGCTTCCTTACGTCCTTGGACGAGTGCCGCCTTGTGCTCGGCCGACATCGCCATCTAATCCTGCCTCCTGTCAGATAACTCGCTCTATTCATCATGCCATGAAAGTGAAATAGCTGCCGATTATGCCGAGCTCTCAATTGAGATAACCCTCAGAATTTCGTTCGAAATTCGCCAACAAGGGGGTGGGAATTGTCACTGGTGTCCGGTACAATTCGAACATGCGTTCGAGTGAGAAGGTGGGCTCCCGAAGACACCAAAGAATTGAGGAGCTTGCGGAGCTGAGCCCGGGACCAGAGATGGGAGCCCTGTTGGCAACCTTTTCCAAGGCAAACCTGACCGCCGCCGACCGGGTTCTTCTGATGCAGGCCCATCAGCGAATGGTGTCCTACATCTTTTTGGACCTACTCGCCGGTCATCCTCTGGCCGAGGGAGGCAAAGGGCAAGGGCCTGTTTGACATTCATGTCGACCTGGCAACCCTCGCCGAGTTGGCAAACGATCCCGGGGACCTTGGTGGATACGGACCGGTCGTCGCTGATATCGCTCGCCAGGTCGCCGAGAGCCAACCCGAAGCACAGTGGCGATACGTGGTTATCGACCCCCAGGATGACGAAATCGTCGCCGAAGGAACCACACGACGTCGGCCGCTGGCTTCCCAGCGACGGCAGGTCGAGAACAGGAACCCTCGCTGCATCTTTCCGGGCTGCCGGATGCCAGCAAGCCACTGTGACATCGATCACCGCAGGCGCTGGGTCGAGGTAAAGGAAACCAAGACCGAGAATTTGGTCCCCTTGTGTCGGCATGATCACTGGGTGCGGCATCAGGCGGGTTGGGAGCACGAACCTCTGCCCGGCGGCGATCATCTGTGGAAGAGTCCCCTCGGGCTGCAGTACACGACCAGTGGCCGCCTACCTCCCTAATTAGCTATCTATTGTCAAGGGCAGAGGAGAGACCAATGGATCCCATAAAAGTCGTTCGGGCCGAGGAGAGGGTCGTTTCCGAGGCGGACGCCACCTCTGGGATGGTGAGAGAGGAAGCATTCTCCGCGGAAGGGGTTTGGGCAGGTTTGGTTCGAACCGCCCCACTCAGACCATCGGGTTGGCACCACCACGGTGACTACGACACCTACGTCTATGTGACGTCCGGCAAATTGCTCTTTGAATTCGGAGCCGACGGAGCCGATGTGGTGGAGGCGGGGCCGGGCGATTTCGTCCACGTACCGAAGCACGTGGTCCATAGGGAATCGAACCCATCCTCTGAACCAGGAATCGTCTCATTGGTCCGTACCGGAAGCGGACCGCCGGTGATCAACGTCGACGGTCCGCGTTAGCCTCGCAGGATCTGCCTGGACCGATCGCTACCCGACTGGACGGGTCTCGGTCCTCTCAATCCACGCCAGAAATGGCTCAGCCTTCCCTTTGAGGTCGAGGGACGCCGTTCGAGCATCAACGGCATAAACGGGTGGGCCCTACTGGACTTGAACCAGTGACCTCTTCCGTGTCAGGGAAGCGCTCTAGCCGGACTGAGCTAAGGGCCCTTGCCGAAACCGAAGGCTATAAGCCGCGGTTTCCGCGGCTCAGAACCTTAGGTTTCGAAAAGCTTGGAGGCGACGTCCGGAATTGAACCGGAGTGACGGGTTTTGCAGACCCGCGCCTAACCACTCGGCCACGTCGCCAAACAGCGAAGAGCGGAAGACGGGGCTCGAACCCGCGACCTCAACCTTGGCAAGGTTGCGCTCTACCAACTGAGCTACTTCCGCGATTCGGACAATTGTAAACCCACCTGACTGATCGGTCACCCACCGCTCGGCCAGCCGTCGCCGAATCCACCGGTGCTGCCAAACCCCGATACTCCGCGATCTGAGTCGGAGAGCTCTTCTACTTCCTCAAACCTGACGTCGGGGATGGCGACGATCACGAGTTGGGCGATGCGATCCCCGACTTCGATGTGAAGGGGCTCGGTGCCGTGATTGATCAGGATCACCATCATCTCGCCCCGATATCCCGAGTCGTAGAGCCCAGGACCGTTGACGACGGAGATCCCATGTCGAATGGCCAGTCCGCTACGTGGTATCACCAGACCGGCGTAACCCTCGGGTATGGCCAAGGCCAGTCCCGTGGAGACCAGGGCACGCTCGCCGGGCATCAAGTCGACCGCTTCGCTGGCGGCGATGTCGAAGCCGGCATCGCCCGGGTGCGCGGCCTTGGGGATAGATGCCGCCTGATTAAGGCGGCGAAAGGTAACCTGCATGGCGCTGGACCAATCTTTGCTGTGGGGCTGCGGGCGGAGTACGACCCACGGAGACCGAATTGGCCCTCACCTACTGTACCTCTTGCCAGGCTGATCACGCCCCCGACGAACATCTGTCAACCGTCCGCACTAACGCGCCGACCCGAGGTGGTCGCCACCTGGCTCCGAAGAAGCAGAAGAGCGTCCGATCGGCATTGCCCAAAAGCCTTTCCCGACCCGATCGGGAGCATCGTCAGCCGAAGGTAACTCCCGAGCCACCCAGGCCCACTTTCCCCACCGCCGAGGAGTTGGGCTCCTCCACTGCCGCTCTGTTTCGGGGTATGAGTGCCAAAACCGGACAGGGAATCACCAGCGTCGTTTCGGCGCTTCGCCAATGGGGATCGGAGGCGGCATCCGGACTACGAGAAGCGATCGATATGGGTGGATTCTCGACCGACGAGAACAAGTCCCCGTCGAGGAATCCGAACATCGAAGAGGCTGACCGATCTGCCCGAAGATCTGCGGTTGGGGTTCTAGACCGCCACCCGTCCGATCAGGGTCTGGAGCTTTCGATGCTCGAGTCCCTCGGGTTCTACAGCGATGACTCGGCGCTGGTGGTGACAGTGGCTGAAACGCCCCCAGGGATTGCGCCATCGCTCCCGGCACCCGACTCCCGATCCCAGGTTCCAGACATCGATATTGGCGGTTGGCGCCCCCATGCCATCGCCCGTTCGAAGCTAGGGGGCGGACGCCTCTCGACTGCCGCCATCATCGGCCTCTCGATGACACTCGTCGTGCTGGTCGCGATGATTACCTCACTCCTCCGTGGACCGGCCGAAACCGAAGCCCGCCAGAACAACCAGCTGTCGGATGTCGCCACCGAGCTGGTTGGTTCGCTGAGCAGGCTGGATGCAGTCATGGCCGCTCCCACCGGCGAGGTAGCCGAGTCCACGTCGCTCTTGCTCGATGTTGATCGATCAGCTCGTGATCTCTTCGATGTTGCCGCCGCCCTGCCCGAGGACAATCCCTCGCGTCAGGCTGCAATCGGAGCTGCCCAATCTGCCCTGGCGATGGAGACAGCGTTGGGCGATGCGCTCAGTTATCGAGTGATCCTCCAGCCGCTGTGGGATTCGCCGGTACTGGCCGGGATAACTGATTCGACCGAAGCGGCTTCGATCATCGCCAACTGGCAAGTCGACCTAGCCGACATGGTTGAGAGCTTTCCTGACAGCCCACCGCTTGACGACCATATTGCTCAGGTAACAGACTTCGTCGCCGGATTCGATCAATGGCGCGTCAGGTATCTAGATGCCCTCACCGCCGGTGATGCGGCCAAGGCCGATGCCGCTGAGGCCGATCTCGAGGGACAGCTCGCCCTCCTGGCCCAAGCGGGGGAGGAGACCCTAGGAGCCGTCTTCGCCGCGGCCGACGCCGAGCGGGGCCGGCTCATCAGAGCTCTCGACTCGCTTCGTGTCTGAGGCCGTCTCCAAGGCCGCCACTTCGCGCCCGAAGTCCTCTGCGCCTTGGAATCCCTTATAGACCGAGGCAAAACGGAGATAGGCAACCTCGTCGAGCACCCGGAGCCGGTCGAGAACCAACCGGCCGAGCTGCTCGGAAGAAATCGGTCCGGCATGGTTGGCCGCCACTGATTCGAGGTCCTCGAGTAGGTCGGAGATTGCACTCGCCCGGACCGGGCGGTCGGCCAGAGCGGCTTCCACCCCTGTCTGCAGCTTCTCGGGGGCGAAAGGCTCCAAGCGGCCGCTTCGCTTCTTTACCAGAAGAACGGGGGCGTTTCTTTCATAGGTAGTGAATCGGTGACCGCAGACACCACAGCTCCGCCGGCGACGAATCGCCGAGCCCTGCTCTGCAGGCCGGCTGTCGATTACCCGCGTTTCATCATTTCCGCAGATGGGACACCGCACCGACCCAGGGTACCGACGGCCGGATGCTGCGGGCTGGCCCACGTTCAATGCGATCTAGCCGCCGGATGTCGGCAGCAACAACACCTGACCCGGTCTGATGTCGACCGATTCGAGACCGTTTAGCACCCGGATTTCTGAAATCACCGCTCGCGGGTCTCTTCCGGTTTCAAGATCGGAGGCAATCTCCCACAGGGTGTCACCGGGGACGACACGGTGAAAGCTGGGGGGAAGTGGCGGAGTTTGGGCCGCCACCCTGGTCGAGTAGAGGAGGAAGACCGCGGCCGTGACCGTGAGGAGGAACAGCAGCTTGAGGGAAAGCGACTGATGGTCTCGGTTCACGGTCTTCCTCCTTGCTCGAATTCGCACACCGTAAGCCGAGGGTGTGACAAACCGAACTAACGTTCGGGTGACCCTATCGAACGACTGTTCGGTTGTCAACTAGCGAACAGATGTTTGGTTCTGAAGCCCGAAATGTCTACTCTTTGGAACACGAGTTCGAGAGGAGCAGACGGTGAAGGACACCACGACCCCCGATTTGACCGGGCGCCAGTCACAAATTCTGGCCTACATCCAGGACGCGGTTGCCGCTCGTGGATATCCACCGTCGGTCCGGGAAATCGGTGAAGCTCTCCACCTCTCCTCGCCCTCGACGGTCCACTTCCACCTCTCGGCCCTGGTGAAAGCGGGCTATCTACGGCGTGACCCCACCAAACCCCGGGCGATCGAAGTCATCGGAGGCGGGCACGAGCGGGAGCCGAGCGTTCGCCAGGTTCCGATCCTCGGTCGCATCGCGGCGGGGACTCCGATTCTGGCGGCCGAAGACGTCGAGGATGTCCTCACTCTCCCCACCGCGCTAGTCGGACGCGGCCAAGTCTTCATGCTTCGCATCAAGGGCGATTCGATGATCGAAGCCGGCATCCTCGACGGCGATCTGGTCGTAATCGAGTCGGGTGGTGCCGATGTCCGTGACGGTGAGATCGTCGCTGCCCTCATCGACAAAGAAGAGGCCACGGTCAAGACGCTCCGCCGCAAGGGCGGGAAAGTGATCCTCGAGCCGGCTAACCCCTCGCTCTCGCCCGTGACCTATGACCGCGGTGTTGACATCCTCGGTCGTGTGGTCAGTGTGATTCGATCCCTTTAGGGAGTTCGATCTCCCCGGAAAAAACGGTGCGCGCCGGACCGGTTAGCCAGCTCGTATCCGGTTCGATTTCCACCCGGGCCCGTCCCCCGGCAACATCGACATCGACTTGATCGCCGATCAAGCCCAGTTGGCGGGCCACCGCGGCCGCGGCCACCATCCCGCTCCCACACGCCATAGTCTCGCCGACCCCTCGCTCCCAGACCCTCAATCGGATCGACTCCGGCTCGACCGCGACGAAACCGACATTGACTCCGCCCGGTGTTGCGGCCTCGAGGCGGTGTCCGATTCCGATCACATCGGCCTTCTCGGGATCTTCCACGATGGTGACAGCGTGGGGATTGCCCACCCTGGCGGCGTGGAAGGTGGCTCCTTCCCAGACAAAACTCTCCCCCACCAAAGCCGCCCCCAATTCGACGCGGGGCTCGGCGAGTGCTTCTACCCGTCTCTCGCCGACCGCCGTTCTGACCTTGAAACTCTGGGTAGCGGCCAATTGATGGTCGAATGCAAAACGAGCTACGCATCGGAGACCGTTGCCGCACATCTCGGCCGCTCCCCCATCAGCGTTCCAGTAGTCCATCACGACGATGTCACCGTCGGTTTCTACCTGGAGCACTCCATCGGCCCCAATCCCGAAATGTCGATCGCAGAGAAAGCGGACGACTCCAGCCGTGATGCCGACTTCACCGGAGAGAACGACGAAGTCGTTGCCCAGGCCCTCCATCTTCTCGAACCTCATTTGATCCCCAAAGCCCGCGCCACGCCAGCCACGCGTTGATCGAGATCGTCTTCCCACGGCTGCCAATCGATGCGCGGATCACGTCGAAAGTAAGTCCGCTGCCTGCGTGCCAAGGCGAGAGTGGCACGTCCTAT
>DATEDN010000193.1:0-13863 GCA_035281645.1 Acidimicrobiia bacterium
GCGATCGGGATGCTGATCGCAATCATCGGCACTCTGGTTAAGGCCGAGATCATCAGCTACGGCTGGATCCTGGTCGGCCTGGTGCTCGGATCCCTGATCGGATACCCCCTTGGTGTCTGGGTGCCGATGACGGCGATGCCCCAACGGATCGCCTTCTCCCATATGTTCGGCGCCTTGGCGGCGACGCTGGTCGGGGTCAGTGAGTACTACACCGACCTCACGGCGGGTCACGAGATCGGCGTTGCCAAAATGTCGGCGCTCGCATTTGAGGTGCTGTTTGGCGCCCTCACCGTCACCGGTTCCTTCGTTGCGTTTGGAAAGCTGGCCGAGTTTCTCCCCGGGCGACCAGTCACGTATCGGGGCCAGAACGCGGTCAACTTGGTTCTGGCCGCGGGCGCGGTTGCCTTATTCGTGGTGGTGGTCTTGAACCCCGAGGCGAGCATCGCCTTCTATGCGATGTTGGTCCTCGCAACGGTGATCGGACTATTTCTGGTCCTGCCGATCGGGGGTGCCGACATGCCGGTAGTGATCTCGCTGATGAACTCGTATGCCGGACTCGCCGCCTCCGCCACCGGATTCGCCATCGGAAACGACGTCCTCATCATCGCCGGGGCTCTCGATGGTGCGAGCGGCTTCATTCTTTCGATCGCGATGTCGAAGGCGATGAATCGATCGTTCGGCAACGTGCTGTTTGGCGCCTTCGGCTCCGCCCCCACAACTGCCGCTCGATCGGCCGAAGGACTGTCGGTGGCCTCGATCACCGCCGAAGACGCGGCGCTCCAGCTCGCCTACGCCCATTCGGTCATCGTCATCCCCGGCTACGGATTGGCGGTGGCGCAAGCGCAACACCAGATACGCGAGCTCGCCGACCTGATCGAGAAGAACGGCGGGGAGGTCCGTTATGCCATTCACCCGGTGGCCGGGCGGATGCCAGGCCACATGAACGTTTTACTGGCGGAGGCGAACGTTCCTTATGACCGGCTGTACGAGATGGACGAGATCAACTCTCGTTTCGAAGAGACTGATCTCGCCCTCGTGATCGGGGCCAACGACGTGGTCAACCCGGCGGCGCGCAATGATCCCGCCAGCCCCATTTACGGCATGCCCATTCTCAACGCCGATCGCGCCCGGAGGGTGATCGTGCTCAAGCGAGGGATGTCGCCAGGTTTCGCCGGAATCGAGAACGAGCTCTTCTACGCCGAGAACACCTCAATGCTGTTTGGCGATGCCAAAGCTTCCCTGCAGAAGCTGATCGCAGAAGTCAAGGCCTCCTAGCCCCCTCCCCGGCTTCGCCGGTAGCCCCCCAACACTCGCTGCGCTCGCTGGGGGGAAAAACAGGGCGATACGCTTGGGCTATGTCTTCGCTCTGGCACGCCTTCGCCGAAATGAACACCGTTCAAGACGCCCCCTTCGTCGTCACGCGAGGCGAGGGCTGCTACGTCTGGGACCGAGCCGGCAATCGCTATCTCGACGGAACTGCCGGCCTTTGGTTTGCCAATCTCGGATACGGCCGACGTGAAATTGCGGAGGCCGTTGCCCGGCAGATGGGCGAGATCTTCGCCTATCACAACTTCACCGATTACGTCACTGAGCCCACCCTGGCTTTGGCCGATCGGATCGCCTCCCATTGCCCCAACCCCGGATCAAAGGTCTTCTTCACCAGTGGGGGCTCGGATGCGGTCGATTCCGCGGCGAAGCTGGTGCGGCGCTATCACCAACTCACCGGCGCTCCCGAGAGAACGGTATTTATCGCCCGGGAGTGGGCCTATCACGGGATGCACACCTATGGAACCTCACTGGCGGGAATCGAACCCAACCGCAGCGGCTACGGGGATCTGGTCTCAGACATCGTGCTTGTCCCCTTCGACGACACCGAAGCGATCGAGAAAGCCATCGACCACGCCGGGCCGGAGCGGATTGCCGGCATCTATTGCGAGCCGGTGATCGGGGCGGGCGGAGTAAGGCCAGTTCCGGTGGACTATCTCCACAAAGCCCGCGACCTCGTGCGAGCCGCCGGGGGTCTTTTCATCTCCGACGAGGTCATCACCGGGTTCGGAAGGATCGGTGATTGGTTCGCTGCCAATCGGTTTGATCTCGACCCCGATCTGATTCTTTTCGCCAAAGGAGTCACTGCCGGGTATCTACCGCTCGGCGGATTGATCGCTAGCCATCGGGTCTCGGAGCCGTTCTTCACCCAACCCGGAGTCATGTGGCGTCACGGCTACACCTACTCCGGGCACGCCACCGTCTGCGCGGCCGCCTTGGAGGTACTTCGAATCTACGAGGAAGAACCCATCTTTTCGCGGGCCCTGGAGTTGGAGAATGAATTGCAGAAGGGTCTGAGCTCACTGGTCGGCCAGGGCCCAGCGGTTGGCCTTCGAGCCGGAACCGGTGCGATGGCCGCGCTCCAACTTGACCCCTCCGATGCCACGCTTTCGGGGCGAGTGGCCGTCGCGACGAGGAGAAAGGGAGTGATCGTGCGGTCGGTCGTCGGCAATGGGTTGCAGATCTCCCCACCGCTGATCATGACGCCATCTCAGGTCGACGAATTGGTAACTGGACTCGAAACGGGCCTTCGAAGCGTCTGAGCTCTAACCTGCCGGCTGCCGCAACCAAGGGAGAGCTTCAGTATGACCGTTCCGTTGCCGCCGGCCCCGGCCAGTCCCTATCCCGAGGCGAGTCAGGCCACCACCATTCTCGTTCTCGGCATTCTCAGCCTGGTCTGCTGTTCCCCTTTGGGAATTGTCGCATTGGTCATGGGGAACAACGAGATCCGGGCGATCGACGAGGGCCGCCGACCTCCGGAAAATCGCGGCACGGCCAATGCCGGACGAATCTGCGGAATCATTGGCCTTGTCATTCTCGGCCTCGGATTGATCCTCCTGGCGACCGGGATGGTGGCGATTCCGATGCTGAGCGAAACCTTCGTTGGCTGAGATCCCGACCCTCTGCCCGTTCGCACTCCTGACCGGGTCCGCCTGCCCCGGTTGTGGGATGACCCGGGCCATTGCTCATCTATTTAAAGGCGATTGGTTATCGGCCTGGACGTTCCATCCCCTGGCGCCTCTCATGGTCGTTGCTGTGAGCGCTGCGGTTATCTGGTGGTTGGGGGTAAGAATCCTCGGCTGGCGGCCGATCGGTCGCCGGATTCTCGATAGGGGTCTGCTCGGTTCGGCTCTGCTCTTTCTCCTGGTGTGGGTGGTGAGGCTTGGCGCCAATGCCCTTCCTCCCGTAACCGGCCTCTTCGATCGATGACGGCCGGCGACACTCCAACGCGGGAGGCGAGCCAGGCTGTAACCGTTCTCGTGCTTGGCATCCTCTCCCTGGTGGTGTGCGGCATCCTGGGGCCAATCGCCTGGAAGCTGGGTAACGACGAGTTGGCCGCCATCTCCGCCGGACGCCGTCCGGGCGAGAACCTGGGCATGGCCCAGGCGGGTCGAATCTGCGGGATCGTCGGCACCTGCCTCTTAGGCCTCGGGCTGCTGTTCCTTATCTTCTGGCTGGTCTTGGTCGCGCTCGGAATCGCCGGCGCGATCGGCGAGAGCATCCGTACCTGATCTCGTCATGAGTTGATGACGAGCTGGGGGTGGGTCCGCACCCGGGGCCTTCGAGCCTCGACCCCGGTTGCCAGATGATCGAAAGCCTCAGCCGCCTCGCTACCCGGCGCGGCGAGGGAAACCGGTATCCCCCGATCCGCTCCTTCCCGCATCGCTGTTAGCAAGGGGATCTGGGCCAACAGTGGAACCTTCAACTCATCCGCGAGCGCCGCTCCCCCGCCGGAACCGAATAGCTCATATCGTTTGCCGTCGTCGGCTGTGAACCAACTCATGTTCTCGACAATGCCGAGCACCTCCTGATTGACCGTGTCGGCCATCAATGCCGCTCGCCGCGCCACTCGTTGGGCCGTCGGCTGAGGGGTCGTCACCAGTAGCACCTGCGCCCGGGGCAAGAACTGGCTCATGGAGATGGCGATGTCGCCGGTTCCGGGCGGCATGTCGACGATGAGGTAATCGGGGTTGTCCCAGAACACATCGGTCAGGAACTGCTCGATGGCCTTATGGAGCATCGGTCCCCTCCACACCACCGCCCGGTCCTCAGGCACGAAGTAGTCCATCGACATCGCTTTGATTCCGAAAGCCAGCGGCGGGATGATGGTCCCACCGATCACAAGTGGGGCGTGGCGAACCCCCAGCATCTTGGGAATCGAAAAGCCCCAGATGTCAGCGTCGATGACCCCGACTCTCTTGCCTTGTCGGGAGAAGGCTACTGCCAGGTTCGTCGCTACTGATGACTTGCCAACCCCGCCCTTCCCGGACGACACCGCCAGAACTCTGGTTGTCGAACCGCTTTGCCCGACGCGTGGACCCGAGGCATCAACCAGACGAGTAATGAAGGCTGTCGCTTCCGATTCCTCCATCGTCACCATCTCGACTGACAGCCGCCCCCCTGCCGCCTCTTGAAGGCTCTGGGACAGGTCTTTGGTGAACGGATAGTTGGGGAAGGGGATACTGACCTCCGCCCGGGCGACTCCGAGGAGACCCTTTTCAACCTTTGAGAGCAGCCCGAGGTCGCCCAGGCGCCGTCCCAGGGCGGGCTCGATCACCTCTTCCAGGGCGCGTTGGAGTTCCTCGCTAGTCCTCACTATTTCCTCTCCGCGTTGGGCCTTCGGTGCCACAGGGGTTGGAAGAACCCCCTAAGTATAGTTTCGGGGTGGCCTCTAGCCGCTTGGACGATCCAACCTCGAGACATTCCCTGGCCGGACTTGACCGCAGCATCGGCGGGTTGGTGGCAGCCCTGGGCGATCCCACCCGCCGCGGGATTTATCTCGCCCTCCGCCAATCGGCCGAACCGATGACCAGTGCCCGCATCGCCGAGTTGTTTTCAATTCACCCCAACGTCGCCCGTCATCATCTCGACAAACTGACTGAGGAGGGCTTCGTCCAAACCGCCCGCCATCGCTCGGGCGGGCGTTCGGGCGCCGGGCGACCGGCCAAGGGCTACGAAGCCACCCAGAAGTCGGTGGCTCTTCACCCCGGTCGCCGCTACGACCTCCTCGTCGACCTCCTGGTCAGAGTGATCAACCGGGTCGACCCGACCAACGTCTCCCTCATCGCCGAGCAGGTCGGGCGGGAGTACGGAGAGGAACTCGCCGAATCTGTTGGCACACCAGCGGAGCCTGGCTACGAGGAAGCGGTCGCGGCTTTGGCGAAGTTGATGGGAGGCGTCGGCTTCGAGGTCAGCGTCGACAGCGAACAGAGGCGGCTGCTCACCAGTCACTGTCCTTTCGGTGAGGCGGCCACCGATCATCCAGAGGTGGTCTGCTCGCTCGACCGCGGGATGGTGGCCGGGATCATGGGTGCACTCCACCACGAGTGTCGCCCCGTGCTCACTCCACACACCGAACTAGATGAAGATTGCGTAACCGAGGTGCCGGTGGCAGTCGCCATCCGTGGCCGCACGTGACGATGGGCTCATCGGAACAATTCTCAAGCCCTCTCGGCGAACGCCGCATCGCATCGTTGGCTCGCATCGAAGGAATCGAGCACCTGCCCTACTCGATCAGGGTCTTGCTGGAGGCGGCGATGCGCCGCCTCGATGGGGTTCTTGTCGAAGAAAAAGATGTCGAAGGAATCTTGAGATACAACGCCACGGCGGTTGGCGAGGTCGAGATTCCCTTCATCCCCGGCCGGGTCGTGCTCCAGGACTTCACCGGAGTGCCGGCGATCGTCGACCTGGCCGCCATGCGGGCTGCGATCGTCCGCATGACGGGGAGGGAACAAGACGCGGCCAAGGTCAACCCGGGAGTCACCTGTGATCTGGTCATCGACCACTCGGTCCAGGTCGATGCTTTCGCTCGATCCGACGCCTTGTTGATCAACAGCCAGAAGGAGTTCGAGCGCAACCAGGAGCGGTATCAATTCCTGAAGTGGGGCCAACAGGCCTTCGCCAACTTCCGCGTGGTCCCACCGGCGACGGGCATCGTCCATCAAGTCAACCTCGAGTATCTGGCCAAGGTGGTCTGGGACGACGGTGAGTGGCTCTACCCAGATTCGCTGGTGGGAACCGACTCGCACACGACGATGATCAATGGGTTGGGAGTGGTTGGCTGGGGGGTGGGGGGAATCGAGGCCGAGGCAGCCATGCTCGGGCAACCCATTTCGATGTTGTTGCCGGAGGTGGTCGGTTTCCGCCTCACTGGCTCTCTGCGGGAAGGGGCGACGGCCACAGATCTGGTTTTGCGGGTGACGGAGATGCTGCGCGCCCATGGAGTGGTGGGGAAATTCGTCGAGTTCTACGGACCGGGCCTCGACGCCATGCCGGTGGCGAACCGGGCCACCATCGCCAACATGGCGCCCGAATACGGAGCCACCATCGGGTTTTTCCCGGTGGACCAGCAGACCATCGAATACTTGCGTTTCACGGGCCGGCCTGAGGGCTTGACCGAAACAGTTGAGAGCTACTACCGCCACCAGGGACTCTGGCGCGACGACAACCAGAAGATCGTGTACAGCTCGGGTCTCGACCTCGACCTGGGGACCGTTCGCCCCGCATTGGCCGGGCCGCGGCGGCCCCAGGACCGCGTGGATCTCGATCAGATGAAGCAGAACTGGAATCAGGTGTCGGCAGCCCTCTACGAACGAAGCGGTCCTGCGCCGGTGGTGGCGGTTAGCGGCCCCGAAGGAGCGTTCAACCTCACAGACGGAGATGTGGTGATCGCCGCCATCACCTCGTGCACCAACACCTCGAATCCCGACGTGATGGTGGCGGCCGGTCTCCTCGCCCGCAATGCCCGCGAGAAAGGGCTCACTCGGAAGCCCTGGGTGAAGACCTCCTTGGCACCGGGGTCGAAGGTGGTCACCGAGTATTTGGAGAAGGCCGAGCTCCTCGATGACCTCGAGGCCGCCGGCTTTTATGTCGTCGGTTACGGCTGTACGACCTGCATTGGAAACTCGGGCCCGCTGCCGGACGAGATTTCGGCCGCGATCCACTCTCACGGGCTGGTGGCGGTTTCGGTCCTCTCCGGTAATCGGAATTTTGAGGGCCGGATTTCACCGGACGTCCGCGCCAACTACCTGGCCTCCCCTCCGCTGGTGGTGGCCTACGCATTGGCCGGCACCGTCAACTGGGACCCGCTCACCGAGCCCATCCCGGGTTCTGGAGTGATGCTGGCAGACCTTTGGCCCGGTCAGGAGGAGATCGCCCGTGTTGTGGCGGATTCCGTCAACCGCCGTCAGTTCACGGAGCGCTACGGGGATGTGTTCACCGGCTCGGCCGAGTGGCAGGGGATCGACACCAGCAGCGGACTGCTTTATGACTGGTTGCCGGAGTCGACCTACATCCAAGAACCCCCATTCTTTCAAGACCTCTCTCCCACACCGGCGCCGATCGCTCCCATCCGCGAGGCTCGTGTCCTGGCGATGGTTGGAGACTCGGTGACGACCGATCACATCAGTCCGGCCGGTTCGATCAAGCCGGACTCCCCCGCCGGCCAGTACCTGATCGAGCACGGCGTCCAGCCTCCGCTTTTCAACTCTTACGGCTCTCGCCGTGGCAACGACCGGGTCATGACCCGAGGAACCTTCGCCAACATCCGGGTTCGCAATTTCCTGGCTCCCGGGACCGAGGGAGGTTGGACGACCGACTTCTTGGACGGCACCGTCAAGAGCATCTACGAGGCTTCAACCCACTATCAGCAAGAGGGGATCCCTCTCGTGGTCCTGGGTGGAAAGGACTACGGGATGGGCTCCTCGCGCGACTGGGCCGCCAAAGGAACCTTCCTCCTGGGCGTCAAAGCGGTCCTCGTGGAGAGCTTCGAGCGCATCCATCGATCGAACCTGGTGATGATGGGCGTCTTGCCCATTGAGTATCTCCCGGGAGAAGGCGCCTCCACCTACGGCCTCACCGGGACCGAGACCTACGACGTCGAGGTGAACGACGATCTCGTACCCCGCCAGCGATTGGTCGTCAAAGCGAGGAAGGAAGGCGGCACCGTCGTCGAGATACCGGTTATCGCCCGCGTCGACACCCCGATCGAGGTGGAATACCTTCGCCACGGCGGCATTCTCCACTACGTCCTCCGCCAGATGGCCTAAAGAAACCTAAGGCTTCAGCATGGGGTTTCCGCATGTTTCTGCACGCGGAATGGCGTGGTGTGGAGTCAGTCGCCCCAGTAGCGCTGCTCGCGGAAGGGGTCTCCGTACATGTGGTAGCCGTTGCGCTCCCAGAAACCAGGAGTGTCATGGTCGAGGAAGCGCAAACCTCGCACCCACTTGACCGACTTCCAGAAGTAGAGGTGGGGGACGACCAGTCGTAGGGGCCAGCCATGCTCGGGTTCTAGATCCTCTCCTCCGAAGCGATAGGCGAAGAGGTTCTCGTCGCGAGTGAAGTCAGGCAAGGGAATGTTGGCTGTGAATCCTTGTTCGGCCTGTACCAGCACATGAGTCGCTCTCGGATCGACTTCCACCCGGGACATGAGCTCGTTGACACTGACGCCTTCCCAGCGTGTGTCGAGCTTGGTCCACTTCGTCACGCAGTGGATATCGAGGATCTTCTCGGTGGCCGGCATTGCTCTGATGTCCTCGTACGACCAGACCATCGAAGCGGCGACAAGACCTTCCACCCGGAAGTCCCACTTCGACAAGTCGACCTTGGGGACCACCCCGGCATGAAGCACGGGGAAGCGCTCGGTTACGTACTGACCTGGTGGAACCCGGGCGGGATCGACTCCCGCCAGGTCGGCTCTCTTGCGTCCCAACAATGACATGGCCGTGTATTACTAGCCGACCGCGCCACCCGAGTCGAGCAGGTCTCCCGCCCACTCGAAGAGAAAGTAGAGGACAACCAGGCCAAGAGCGATGGCGACGATCCAGGTCGTCACCTTTCGAGCCCTGGTCATGCAGCCGGCCTCGCCGCTGTGGCAGTCATGGCCTGGACGTACTCGAGATTTGGTCCTCCTACGAGCTCTGCCTGGATGATCAGGCGCTCGGCGGCCGAGAACTTGGGATTGCACGTGGTGAGGGTCAACCACGCCCCCTCGATGGGATCTGTCACCCAGACATCGGTTGGGGCAACCACCAGGATCTGGCGAATGGCATAAGTACTCATCCCGAGAGCCGTCTCAACATCGATCGTGTCACCCACGACCAGCTGATCGACATCGAAGAACGGTCTTCCGTAAGTCGTCCGGTGCCCGCTGACGACCGCATTTCCGGGTTGACCGGGCAGAGGGGTCTCGGGCATATGGCCCGGGCCGAGTTTGAGAGTGTCGCGGTCCACCCCCTCGAAAAGCACGGCGTCAAGACCGATTTTGTCAATCTCTATTCGCCCGAAGGGGACCCCCATCGGCACTGGCGGCTCCGCGATCAGCTCAGGAGGGGGCACCACCTCGACCGGCTCCCCGACTTCGGGAAGAGTCGTGGCGGTCGTCGTCGTGGTGACAACCGACAACTCAGCTCGCCGGATTTCCAGGCTCGTCTCCAACTCGACTTCGGCCCGGGCCTGGGAGCGAGCGTTGAAAAAGTCCGTGACGAAAAGCTGATAGAAGAGGAAAAGCACGACGAGACCTGCCATCCCCAGAAGGCCCCATCCCAACAGTCGAAAGACCCTTCGCACCGAGTCAGGCTACCCCGAGGCCCCAGATTCTCTCTAGCGGCCGGTCCAGGTGGGATCGCGCTTTTCGGCGAAGGCGAGCAATCCTTCCCTGGTGTCCTCGGTCAAAGTCAGCGAGGTCAGTCCGGCTTCGAGAAAGTCGAGGGCGGCAAGGGGGCTCATCCCGGCGACCGCTCCGAAGGAGCGCCGACCAAGCGCCAGCGTCGCCGGGCTGTGCCGAGCCAAGGAGGCGACCACCTCCTCGATAGCGGCATCGAGGTCCGAGCGGGAGACCACCCGCGACACCGCCCCTATGCGGAGCGCCTCGTCGGGTGTCAGAACCCGTCCGGTGGCCATCACCTCGAAGAGCGTTTTGGGTGAGATCGCCCTGAGGAGCGGCACCGTGATCATCATCGGCCAGAGTCCGACCCCGATTTCCGGGGTGCCCAGGCGGGCGTCCTCGACGCAGACTGTGATATCGCAAGCCACTGCCAGCCCAAACCCCCCGGCCAGGGCATGACCGTTGACCCTGGCGACGGTCGGCTTCTCCCCCTCCCACATGGTTCGGAAGAGCTCGGCGAGGTGTCCCCGCTCCCGGTGGAGACCGATGGGATCATCGAAGAAACCTGACGAGAGGTCCCCGCCGGCCGAGAAGGCCTGCTCCCCTGCCCCGGTGTAGACGATCACCCTGACGTCGGGATGGGAGTTGGCCTCGACGGTGAGCCTGACCAGGTCATCCACTGTGGCAGCAGTGAGGGGGTTGCGTCTCTCGGGATCGTCGATCGTGATCGTCGCCCGCGCTCCGTCTAGGTCGATTTTCACCATCTGGCGGAAATCCCTTCGTGTGATAGCGTCGGCCAATGCTATGGCTGGTAACGGTTTTGTTCCTGTCCATGGCGATTGCCATCCTGCGCGGGGGGCGATTGTCGAATCTGGGGGACATCCACCTCCGGCTCTGGTGGCTGTTGCCGCTCGGCTTCGCTCTGCAGATCGCCGCCCGTTATGCGCCCAGCTCCGGGCTCGGGGTGACCCTGATTCTCCTCAGCTATCTCCCACTGATCATCCTCGTCTTGCTCAACAAAGAGCGGCCCGGACTGTGGCTCGCCGGCTTCGGCGTCCTCATGAATTTCAGCGTGATCGCCCTCAACGGAGGCATGCCCGTGCTCTCCGAAGCCGCGGAAGTGGCCTCCGGTTTTGCCCCCGGCGATCCTGTGATCGCCGAGAGCTACAAGCACGTGGTTCTCAATCGTGATTCCTTGTTGCCGTTCCTCGCTGACGTGATCCCGATCAGAGTGCTGAACATCGGCCAAGTCCTCTCACTCGGCGACGTGTTCCTCGCATTCGGTCTCGGGCGGTTTATCGAGTTCGAGTTGCGACGACCCGTGCGCTGGTTCAAACGAGGGGCGCGGGCCGAAGCCGGATCCGCTTCTCGCCTCTAAGTCACGCTTGCGTCGGGTGGAAGGCGAGTCGACGCTCGAGCACGCGTCGCAACGCGGCAATCACCGAGGGGTCGAAGTCGTACGCCGCTCCTTGATGGAGCACCTCCACCGCCTGCAGCGGTGATAGCTTCCGCTCCACGATCAGGTGGTCATACGAGCTCGCCGCTCGCACCACTTTCGAGATCAGAGGGATTCCGGGATCGGTTTGCTCACCGGGCTTGCGATAGGGCTCATGCAGTTTTCGAACCAGCTCTGCCACTCCGGAAAGCGATGGTGCTTCACTGATGATCTCCGCTCCCCAACGGGCGATGTCGTCGTCGGTGTACCCAACGCGGAGGATCGCGGGCTCGGTGAGGGTGATCCGGCCGATGTCGTGCATCAGAGCTGCGTATTCGAGGTCCTCGAGCTCCCGGCTCCCAAGTCCCAGGTCATAGCCCACTTCGGAGGCGAGGCGGGCGGTGCGATCGGCGTGACCGTCCACCCCAAGGCCGGCAACTTCCGGAATTCGAGCCAACGCCCGAATGGTTTGCCGATAGGTGCGCTTGATCCGCAGAAAGCGACCAAACGCGGACTGGGCAAACAGGAACGGCAGCCCTGCCACCCCGATCGCCCAAAGGCCCAGCCGGCGATAGGTCAAGGCGAGTAGAGCACCAGTTCCGACCAGGCTCACGAAGACGTTGACGTCGTCGATGAAGTCCCTATTGAACGGATCGACACCGTTGGCCCGGTGACGCTCGAAGCGATTGCCCAATCTGACGATTAGCAACCAGGTTCCGGCGCCGATCGTGAGTGGAATCATCACCTTCCACTCGTCGTCAATTGCCTGGACGACGGGAAGCGGTAGGACCGCGGCGAACACCAGCACGTAAGCCGCCATCCCCGCCAGCTGATAAAGGAACGACGGAGCGCTTCCTGACGGCGACCGCAGCAAACTCCACGTCAGCCCCAAAGCGGTTCCCAACCCCATCACGACGAGGGTGGCGCCCAAGTCGGTCTGGCTGTCACGAATGAAATAGACCGGCGTCGCCGCCGCGATCGCCACTCCCAATCCGAAATAGGTGGTTGAGCGTGGTGGCACTTTGACCTGCATCGCCAGACACATGGCGGCGACCCCCACCACGAGCTCACGCGTGGCGGCTTGCTCCTGTTGCAGACCGACGATTCCAACTCCCGCGGCGGCAACGATGGCTATCGACAGCAGCACCCGCGAAGAGTTCCGATCAGACCGATTCACGAATCGCTACCTGTTCGGCAAGACGACGGGCAAGTTCCTCGTTGTCGATATTGGTCGATCCATATGTTTCTCCGGTCAGACGTAGCGCCTGTTCAAGTGCGTCGATCACCAATGGGTCGAACTGGGCGCCGGCGTTCCGACGAAGCTCGTCGAGCGCGAAGGCCTGGGTTAGCGCCATTCGGTAGCTGCGGGTGGAGGTCATGGCGTCGAAGGCATCGGCCACTGCCAGGATCGAACTCTCAAGACTCGGACGTTCGCCGTGGCGATGACCGCTTCCTCCATATCCGGTACCGTCGAAGTTCGAGTGATGGCCGGAAGCAATTTCGACCATCGGTTGTAGGAATTCGACCTCGGCCAGGATTTCCTCGACCAGGTGAGCATGGCTTTGCATCTCGGTGTATTCCTCAGAACTGAGGCGGCCCTTCTTGCGAAGCAGCTCGGCGGGCACCGCCAGCTTGCCGACATCGTGTATGAGGGCGGCCCACCGCAGGCGTTCGAGCTGGGTACCCGAGAAGTGGAGCTGGCGTCCGATCAACTGGGCGAAGTACGCCACCCGTTCGGTGTGCCCGCGGGTGTAAAGGTCTTTCGCTTCAAGCGCTTTGACAAAACCTCGCAAGGTAGCCTCGTGCGCCTCCCGCAGTTGGCTGAACGATGACAACGACATATGGCCGATGAGATAGACGATGAGGATCAGCGGCGTCACTGCGGCTTGGGCCAGCACCATGGTGGCTCCGAGCAATCCGCCGATAACGCCCATGACCAGCTGAGAAGCTATGAGGATCGGAACCTGTGACCAGGGAACGACGTCTCTGGCTCGATACACCAGCCGAACTGCAAGGCCAACGAGTGGCCAGTTGATCAACGTGTACACCAGAGATGCAATAGTCCCTGCAACGACGATCGAGGCGAGATCGTTTCGATTCGCCACACCGACATCGGTGAGCATCAGGTCTAAGACGAAACCCGAGGCACCGGCGGTGAGCACCATTTGGCCGAAGTTGGCTAGCGGTTGGAACCAACGTCGCTCTCGGAGATCCTGAGCAACGAAGGGGCCAATTGCCGCGATCGTTGCCATGCCGAGGGCGGCCGATTGACCTTCGAGCGCAAACACAACACCGGCGGTGAGGGCCACCATGACCGAGGAACTCTGAAAGAGCCGATCGTTGACCTCGACCGAATTGAACTCGAGGACAACGAATGCAACCGCGAACAAGAGCCATCGCCAAAACGAAGGGAAACGACCATCGAAAGCAACCAGAGCTCCGAGGGTCAACAGACCGGCAGTCGCGTAGGAAAAGGCGACGATTACACGACGACGGCTAAGAGTCATTGATTGAGGTTTACTCCAAGGGGCGGGGAACCGACGGCATTGTCTCAGCCGATTTTTACTGTGGCGGAACCTGCAACGATCATTGCCGCCAGGCTTCCCAGGGCAGCAACAATCCTCACCAGCTTGCCCTTCATTCGATCACCGTCTTATTTAGGTTCACCGTGTCCGCTACAGACCAGTGGACCGGATCCGCTCCGCTTAGGTGATAGGCACTAATGGCCTCGGCAAGCCGTCGGCTTTCCCCCGCGCGTTCCCGGGTTCTAACCGGGAGC
>DATEDN010000194.1:0-1499 GCA_035281645.1 Acidimicrobiia bacterium
CGTTGTGGGTTCGAGTCCCAGCGGATCGTGGATGTTGGCTGGGCGATGCTGGCCTGCAAAGCACTGAGCTCGGTGTTTGCCGCGATAGCGTTCATAGTCTGGGCCTATCTCTGCCCACGAATGCTGCCAGAGGTGCAATCCGGGAACGGCTTATGTTTGGAGCAGGACCGCCGTTCCGTTCCGATGACCTCGAGTCGATCGCCGCGCCGGTTGGGCAGCAACGACGACTCTACCACTTCAGCACTTCAAGGAGATTGAGATGACGTTCAGAACTCGCGCGGTTTCAGCCATTATGATGTCGGCGCTCGGTCTTTGGGGCTGCGGCTCCGATGCTCCGACGTCCGAGTCGGACCCGAACACCCAAATGGAGCAGACTCAACTCGAGATATTCTCCTGGTGGGTGCAGCCGGGCACCATCGAGGCGTTCCAGTCGCTGGTGGACTTACATCGTAAGAACTATCCTGACGTGAGAGTCTTCAACGCGGCCAAGGCCGCCACGGACGCCGGGACCAACGCCAAAATGGTCCTCGCGGAGCGGTTCGAGAACAACGATCCCCCGGATCTGTTTCAACAGAACGCCTTCGAAATGCGCACGTTCCTCGCAAATCATCCCGATTCCATCGAGCCCCTCGACGATCTGCTGGAGCAGCTCGACCTAAGCGGCGTGATCGCTCCGGAGATCCTCGATGCCATCACGATCGACGGGCACGTCTACTCCATGCCAGTCAATGCGCATCGCCAAAACTCACTCTTTTACAACAAGCAAATCTTCGATGCCGCTGGCTTGAGCCCACCCACGACTCAGGCAGAATTTCTGGCGGCCTGTGAGACGCTGAAGGAAAAGGGCATCACGCCGGTGGCTCTATCCACCAGCCAGGGTTGGATCATCACCACGTTGTTCTATCAGCTCGCGCTCGGCTCGATGGGTGGGCAAGCGTTCGTTGACTACTTCACCGGCAAAACCCCGATGGACCAGGAAGCCATGGGTGCAGCCATCGACGTTCTCGATTTGGTGCTCACCAACTACATCAATGAGGACGCCAATACCGAGGGCTACAGTTGGGCGCAGGCCGCCGACAAGGTGTACAATGGTGAGGCGGCGATGTTCCTTCACGGAGACTGGGTCAAGGGCTACTTCGTGCAGCTTGGCTGGACGCCCAACGTCGACTTCGGTGTCGTGGGGTCGCCGGGTGCCGCCGATACGTTCGTTTTCGGTACCGACGTATTCGGCATTCCGAAGGGCGCTCAGCGCCTAGATGAGGCGCTCGAGTTCTTGACTACCGTCGGCTCGATCGAAGGCCAAGTGGCGTTCAACACTTTCAAGGGCTCGACCCCGATGCGCTTCGACGTTCCCAAAAACGAATTCGACGTCATTGGGCAAGAGGTCCTGGCCGACTTCGCCAACGCCAACATCCGGATGGCCCAGGTCGGCAAAGCGGTTTGGGACATGGCTCTGGCCGACTTCGCCAAGACACACGACAAGGACGCTCTCATTCAGG
>DATEDN010000195.1:0-2582 GCA_035281645.1 Acidimicrobiia bacterium
ATGAGATGGGAGTCGAGCCCTCTTCGTATTTGAGCCAGCTCGAGGAACAGATCTTGCTGCAGGATCCAGCGTTGGCCCCCGAACGATGGGTGCGGGTGACAAGCGACGCGCCCGCGCGGAACCCGTACAAGGGACTGGGGGCCTTTGATGAAATCGACGCCGCCGATTTCTTTGGCCGGGACAAGTTGGTATCGGAGATGGTCGACGCTTTGGCGGATGACAGCCGTTTGGTCGTACTGGTGGGTCCGTCGGGGAGTGGCAAATCGAGCGCCGTCAGAGCGGGGTTGATCCCAGCCCTGCGAGAAGGCCGGATTCCCGGGTCGGACCAATGGGTTCTGTCGACGATGATGCCGGGACGGCACCCCTTTGAGCAGCTGGAAGCGGCGTTAGTACGAGTGTCGCGAACTCCGGTGCCCACGATCTTGGAGCAACTCACCGAAAGCGAAACGGGCTTGTTGCGGGTGGCGCTCCGGATTATCTCCAATGAAGAGGGCAACCTGCTCTTGTTCGTAGACCAATTCGAGGAACTGTTCATCCTCTCCACCGAACGCGAGCGACGCCGCTTCCTCGACAGCTTGGTCACCGCGGTAACCGATCCGCGTAGCCGAGTGCGGGTGGTGCTGACCCTTCGCGCCGACTTCTACGACCGCCCCTTGCTCTCACACCGCTTCGCTCCCGTATTTGCATCGAGTGTGGTGAATGTCCTACCGCTCTCACCGGCCGAGTTGGAGGCCGCCATCGTCGAACCGGCAGCCTCGGTGACCGTAGAAGTGCAGTCGCAGTTGCTTGCCCAGTTAATCGCCGACGTCGGCGAAGAGGCTCAAGCCCTTCCCCTCTTGCAGTACACGTTGACCGAGCTCTTCGACCATCGCCTCGGGAGAACGCTCGACCTGAATGCTTACCACTCATTGGGAGGACTCGAGGGGGCACTGACAACACGAGCCGACTATTTGTTCGAGTCGTTCGACGCACAAGGTCAGGAGGCGACCAAGCGGCTATTCCTGCAGTTAGTCCGATCTGACCGAGGCAGCGAGCCAACCCGCCGACGAGTAGCTCTCGATGACCTCCGGCAGATAGGTGAGTTCGATGAAATCCTTGGCACCTTCATTGCCCACCGCCTCTTGACCGCCGATCGGGACGCCATGACCGGAAAGGCGACGATTCAGGTCACCCACGAAGCTCTGCTGGATGGCTGGGACCGCCTCCGAGGATGGATCGAAGAGAATGCAACCGATCTCCTAAGGCGGTCGAGCCTGTCGACAGCGGCGGCCGAATGGGAAGCGTCATTTCGTGACCCCGACTATCTCCTCACGGGCGGCCGGCTCGCCCAACTCGACACTTGGAGCCGGGAAACGACGATGAAATTGGTGCCGCTGGAAAAAGCCTTCCTGCAGGCAAGCCTCGACCGGCGGGCAGTGCCTCCGATCGCTTTGTTGTGTGAAGGCGCAGGAGGGGGGTCCCTAGGGGGCCTTCTCGGAGACGGGTTTGAAATGGCAGTCGCAGAGCTGGGCGAGGGGGTAGCCGCCAAATACACGGCGGCCTGGTGGCACGTCCAAACAGAAGTAAGACGGCTCGCCGAGGCCGGAGTGAAGGACTTCGTCCTGATGGCGGGATTCTCGGGATCCATCTTCAACGACTTAGCTTCTGAGTTACCCGATAACCGCTTCGCCCTCATTGATTGGTCCGGTGAGGAACCCAACGTCCAATATGTGAACTTCGCGGCTAACGAAGGTTCCTTCCTGGTCGGAGCGATTGCGGCGATGAGATCCCAAACGAGCACCATCGGCTTCGTAGGTGGCATGCCATCGCCCCTCATTCTCAATTTTCAGGTCGGGTTCGAGGCCGGAGCCCGCCATGTGCGACCCGACGTCGCGGTGTTGGTGGATTACCTCTCACCGGCGTGGGATTTCAGCGGATTTGACAGCGAAACCCTCGGGCAGGCCAAGTCCGAGCCCCTGTACCGGGCCGGTGCGGATGTGATCTTTCACGCCGCCGGCGGGTCGGGACAAGGTGTCTTTGAAGCCGCCCGGGTGGAAAGTGCTGCCCAGGGTCGGCACCTATGGGCGATCGGTGTCGACGGCGACGAGTTTTCGGCAGTCCTCAACGACAAGGACATCACCATCGGAGGTCCCGATCCCCGAGCCTGGCAACCGCACATCCTCACCTCCATGACCATTCGGTGGGACACGGCCGCCCAGATTTTGATCAAGGAGTTCGCCGCCGACCAATTTCGCCCGGGTCCAAGGATCTTCCGGCTCGCCGATGGAATGGTGGGCTATTCCACTAGCGGTGGGTTCATCAATGACCTGGTGCCCGCGATCGAGGATCTCAAGGCGCGGATCATCGCCGGCGAAATCGTCGTGCCCGAGGCCGTTTGGACTTGAACTTTCTTGCAAAACTCCGACGCAGTTTCCTGCGTCGGATTTACGCAAGAATGAATTAATGGTCAGGGAGATCTCCGACGAAGACCGCTGGCTTATGGCGGCGGGTCGACACCGTGCGCTTCCAGAGATCCTCGGCTGCCATCTCGACGAGTCAGGTGCCACGTTTCGGCTCTGGGCTCCCGGCGCCGCCTGGGCGTC
>DATEDN010000196.1:0-8178 GCA_035281645.1 Acidimicrobiia bacterium
GTCCCCGCCTCCCGCGCCTCGCCCTGCCTGCCGGCCGGAGCGGCGGCCGCCGGAGCCGGCCCCGCCCAGGCCGTGCCCGTCGCCGGGGGCGGCGTAGTCGAATCCCGGGAGCGTCACCCGGGGGAGGCTCCGGCCAAGGGTCCTCTCGATCGAGCGCAGGTCGGGCTCCTCGTCCGGGCTCACCAGGGTGAAGGCGCTGCCCGTGGCCTCGGCGCGCGCCGTGCGCCCCACCCGGTGGACGTAGGACTCGGGATCCGCGGGAACGTCGAAGTTGATGACGTGCCCCAGGGCCTCCACGTCGATCCCGCGGGCCACGATGTCGGTCGCCACCAGGACCCGGTGGCGGCCCCCCTTGAACGCGTGCAGGGCCGCCGTCCTCTGGCTCTGGCTCCGGTTGCCGTGGATGCGCCCGGCGGCGATCCTCCGCTTCTCCAGGTACTCGGCCAGCCGGTCCGCCCGCTTCTTGGTGCGGGTGAACACGATGGCGTCCTCGATGACGTTGCGCGCCAGCAGCTCCATCAGCAGCGCCGGCTTCAGGCCGCGGGCCACCGGATAGACCGCCTGGGTGATGCCGACCGCCGGGGTCGTCCTCCGGCCGAGATGGATCTCCACCGGCTCGTGCAGCATCTCGCGGGCCAGACGGAGGATCTCCTCGGGCATCGTGGCGCTGAAGAGCATCGTCTGCCTGCGGCGCGGGAGCTGCCTCAGGATGCGGCGGATGTCGGGAAGGAACCCCATGTCCAGCATCCGGTCGGCCTCGTCCAGCACCAGGACCTCGAGCCTGTCGAGGCGCCCGTAGGGCCGGCGGAGATGATCCAGCAGCCTCCCGGGGGTGGCCACCACCACGTCCACCCCGCTGCGCAGCGCGTGCTCCTGTGCCCCCATCCCCACGCCGCCGAACACCGCGGCGCCCGTCACCGGCGTGTGCACGGCCAGGGCCTCCAGGTGCGCGTGGATCTGCGCCGCCAGCTCGCGCGTGGGCGTCAGCACCAACGCCCGCGTCGTGCCGCGAGCCTTGCCCATGACACGCTGCAGGATGGGAAGCAGGAAGGCCGCCGTCTTGCCGCTGCCGGTCATGGCGCTGGCCATCAGATCGCGCTCCTCCATCCCCGGCGGGATGGCCTGCTCCTGGATCGGCGTGGGGCGCGTGAACCCTAGTTCCCTGATCCCCTTCACGAGCTCTGCGCTCAGACCGAAACGACCGAAGGGCACGGAGTCTCCTTCACGGCGGGAAGTCGCCGGCTTCACTCTACAGCAGACGGCTCAGCGCCCGCGCTGCTCGGCCATGGGGCGCTCCTCGCTCACCCTGCCAGGCGTCACCAGGTGCTTTCTGGAGGCGATCGGCCGCGTACTGCCGCACCGCCTCCAGCATCGAATAGCGGGGCTCGGTCCCCGATGCCGGATCCGCGATGGCCAGGGACCTGAGACGGTCAGGATACCAGCCCGGCGCCCGCGGCGGCCGCCATCCGGCTGCCCCGCCGTCCGAGGCGTCTGCTGCCGATATAATCAGGCGGCGCCGGGGTGGCGGAACTGGCAGACGCAGGGGACTTAAAATCCCCTGCCGCGCAAGCGGCATGCGGGTTCGATTCCCGCCCCCGGCACCATGTTTTCAGTGACTTGCGTCGGTAGAGGCCGCCCGTCGCTCGTGAACGCGGTGTCCACCTGGGTGTCCAGAACATTCCCTGCAGACACCCGTCACTCCGTGTCCTCGACTCCCCCGATGAGCTCTTCGTCGTACTCGATGGTGCGTTCGGGAAGCGCCTTGCTCCAGACCGGCCTGGGAACCATGTTCACCTGGCAGGAGAAAGACGCCATGACACCACAGCGGGCGCTCGCTGCGATGGTCGTTTTCTTCACCCTCGCGATCCAACTCGCTTCAGCCGAGTCTCCCCTTCCCACGAACTGTGGCGAACCAGCCACCTCCAGTGATGCGGACGATTGGATCCGGCACGCCGATTGTCTCAGGCAAGCCGGCGATCCACGAGCTGCACTCGCCGTGTATGAGAGGGCGGGCAAGCTGGAATCGCAGTGTTCACGCTCTCGGCACTACGGCATGGGTCTGGCGTACGAGGATCTGGATCTTGGAGAGGAAGCTCACGCGGCATTCCTCGAGGCCCAGAAGTGCGGTCGGCTCGATGCCGATCTCCTCTATCATATAGGAATCGCCCGCGAGATCGATAATCGCTACGACGAAGCGCTGGTTTATTTCCGCAGAGCCTTGGAGCTCGACGCTGGAGACAACCGGATACAGCGGAACATCGGATTTGTGTTGACGCGGCAAGGTCACGACGAGGAAGCGATCCCCTTTTTCCTCGAAGCAATCCATTTGGATCAGAACGATCACAAGGCTTGGCATAACCTCGGCGTGACGTACTCGGTGGTCGAGGAGGGCATCCGCGAAGAGCTTCGCGAACTCTCACTCGAGAGCCGTGAAGGCACCGTCGAAACCGACAATCCGATCGAGCAACGGATTCAGGGTTTGAACCGCAAGCTCAAGGCCTTCGATTGGTTTGGCGAAGCCATCAAAGCCCTGCGCGAGTCCGTTCGCCTCGAGCCGCGGCAACCGCTCTACTGGTACACGCTCGGAACCACACTGAAGCACAGGCGTGAGCTTCTTCCCGAGGCTGTCGACGCGCTCTGCGAGGCCGTCTCCTTGAAACCCGACTATTATGAAGCCTTGAGGAACCTCACGATCAACCAGGAGCGCCTCGGAAGGTTCGGGGAAGCCCATGCGACGGGCCTTCATCTCGCCAGGGTGGCCGGACCCGGAGACATCTGGCTCGAGGTGCACCTCGCCGATCTCGAAACCAAGCTGGGCGATTGGGTTACAGCCGAGAAGCGCTATCAGCGTGCCCTGGCTGCCGGAGAAGCCAACGTCGACGCTCACATGGGTCTCGCGATCGTTTACCGCCATCTCTCACGCAAGGAGGCATCCGACGCCCACCTGCGCCGGGCCATCGAGCTGCGCCCGGACCTGAAGCGCCTCTTCGAGCATGCCGTCGAGAGCGCACCTTAATTCGGGACTCCCCAGGTGACGACAAGAGAGGATCCATCCGAGATCGCCGTTGCCGCAGCTATCTGATCCTGTTCCTCATCGCGGGGTTGCTGGGACCTGCCGTCTCGTGCGCCTCACACCACGCGCATGAGGATCCATACCTGAAGCGCGCATTTCTTACGCTTTCCTCACCTATCTCTCACTCGGCGAACGCACTCGCCGCCAACCTCCGCGAGGAAGCGCTGCGAGGCGACCCGCGGTATGACATCGACGAGGCCGACATTCACCGATTCGGGCAGGCCGGCTTCGCCGGCATCGCGCAACTTTTGCGGGACGAGGATCCCCGCGTACGATCGGCTGGCGCCTTTTACCTCTCGCGTTGGAATCGATCGGACAGCGTTCCTTTCCTGATTGGGCTGCTCCGGGACAACGAACCGTGGCCGGATGCCCTGGGTTTTTACACGCTGTCCCCTGCGAGGACCGCGGGACACCTTCTCGGCTCGATGTACGCCTGCAGCAACTCGGATCGAGACCGAGTTCCTGTTGACGAAAGAAGTCATCCCGATGTTGGGCTGGCCCGGCAAAGATGGTATGCGCATCATTTCCCATACTGCTTCATCGAGGGTTCAGCACAACTGCCGATCTACTACTGGTACCCGATGGCCGCTTACTTCGAGGTTCCGGCGGCAGAGATCCAGGCATTTCGCTCGTCCCACCCGGAGAGCTTCCGGTGCGTTCCCTTCGTGACGATCGGAGCATCAAAAAACGTGTACACATCCAACGAAGCGATTCCTGTGTCTCTGAGTTTCTCCAACTACGGCACTGATCTGATGTGGCTCCGCTACGATCAGACGGAAGTCAGCGTCCATCATTTTGAGCTCGTCAGCGACGACGGGAAGCCGGTCCCCATGCGCCGCCATGCCCTGAAGCCACTGCCACCGCACACGCCGCTGAAGCAGCCCCTCTATGGCGATTGTGCTTTTGGGCTAGGGGGCTGGGTACTCGACCTGGCGGACCTCTTCACCATCCCTGGACCGGGTGAATACCGGTTCCGATATTGGTATACGGCGACAGATGATCGAGATGCCGAAGGCTGCAGTGTGGATTTCGGCCTGAGAGTCTGGGACGGAAGAGCCTACTCTGAATGGTTTCGATTTGTTGTGACACCGTAGACGAAGCTCTGACTCGCTGACGCGCGAACATTCAAGGACCATAACCCTCGCAAAATACGGTCGCTCCCCGTAACCCTCGGGAACGGGAAAGGGCAACGAGTTAGTAACTTACTCATTTCATTGCCCTTCCCGTTTCGCCTTAAAATCTCCGGAGCTTTCGGGCTCTTGCGGGTTCAAATCCCGCCCCCG
This sequence comes from Acidimicrobiia bacterium, assembly GCA_035281645.1. Taxonomy (GTDB): domain Bacteria; phylum Actinomycetota; class Acidimicrobiia; order Spongiisociales; family ZC4RG35; genus JACCTH01. Next base: position 4,357 of record DATEDN010000196.1, read on the forward strand.
GCACCATTATTTTCAGGTACTTACGAGAAGGCGACCAGAACCACCTTCGGCAGCCCGGTGTCCATCTGGGTGTCCATAACGTCTACGGCAGGCTGCCGTCACGAGATGCTGTCGCCCTCCTTCATCAGCTCCTGGTCGTACTCGACGGTGCGCTCAGGCGTCGAGACCGCGCTGTCGATCGGCGCATCTCCCCAGGCGTAGCCCAATGCGCGGTACGCCCGCAGCCGCTTGTCGAACATCCGAAGAAGCATCGGCACGCCACGGTCAACGTAGTCGAAGATGCGCACTTCCGTCTTTCCTGTGTGAAGCCGATGGAGACGTCCCGTGTACTGGGCCAGCGTCCCCTTCCACGAGACCGGCATCGCCAGAAACAGCGTGTCGAGGCGGGCGTCATCGAACCCTTCGCCGATGTACCGGCCAGTGGCCAGCACCAGCCGCTCCTCCTCGTCGCCGATCTTGGCCAGCGCCGCATTGGCCGCGGCGCGTTCCTTCGTCGTCATGCCTCCTCGCAGCACGACCAGGTGGCGGACGAATCCATGGAGCCGTTCGGCGAGATAGTCAAGATGGTCCCTCCGCTCCGTCAGCACGATCGGTGACCGGCCCTCGTGGACAGCTTGGATCACGTCATCGAGGATCATTTGGTTGCGAGCCTCATCGGCAGCCAGGAGCCGGTAGATCGCCTGAATCCCGACGTCAGCCGATGTCGCGAGGCGGAAGGTCGTCTCTCGCAAGACCAATCGATGCTCGAACGGCCGCGTTGCCGCATGGCTCTTCGGATCGACGCGGAACCGAGCCGGGCCAAGTTGCATCTCCAGGATTGGATGGTGGCCATCCCGCCGATGAGGTGTTGCGGTGAGTCCCAGGATGTACTTTGCCTTGACCTCCGAGAGCACACGCTCGAACGAGATCGCTGGTACGTGGTGGCACTCGTCCGCGATGACATGGCCGTACGACGCGACGCGATCGTCCACTCGACCCTTGCGAACCAGGCTCTGGAGCATTGCCACATCCAGTGAGCCGTTGCCTCTGCGCTTCCCCCCGCCGATACGGCCTATCTTCGACTCCTCGATTCCGAGAAACATCGACAGTTGCGCGACCCACTGATCGAGCAGCGGGCTGCGATGGACGAGGACCAGTGTGTTTCTCCCGCGCGTCGCGACGAGGTGCGTCGCCAGGACCGTTTTCCCCAACCCAGGGGGCGCGACGAACGCTCCGATATCATGCTGCAGGAGAGCCTCGGCAGCGCGCTTCTGGACCAAAGTGAGCTCGCCGTGGAACCGCAGGCGCAACCGCGCACCGCTATGGCGCTCGTCCTTTACAACAAAAGCGATCCCGTGTTCTCGGAGTATCTGTTCGATTTCATGCTGGCAGCCGCGGGGCACCGCGATATGCTCGGGGAATTCCTCAGCGCAGGCGATGACTCGTGGCGTCCCTGCTGTCGAGAGTCTCATCATCTGCTTCTTGTAGAACTCGGGGTTCTGGAAGGCGGCGACCCGCTTGATCCGGTTCAACAGAGCGGATGGAAGCCCTGTCTTCTCGATAAACAGCCTCTGCGATATGACGCCGCGCACCTCCTGAGGCAGTGGGCCGGAGATGGCGACATGGAGAGGTCTACCCGAAGGAGGTCGTCTCCAAGGAGCCGCGACCTCGTCGTCGGGCTCCGCGAGCCGAACCCCGATGACCTGGTCCCTTCGTGTCGCCTCGTTGGCGATGGCCTCGACCGTGGATGCGGCGGTGCGCTCGACCGAAGCGAGGTAGGCCCACTGGTCCGGGATTGGGTTGAAATCGACATCTATGAACAGGGTGTTCCCCTTCTTGCGGGCTTCGTGCTGGAGTGGTAGCGCGATGAGGTTGCCGAAGCCACCCCGTGGCATCGTGTCCTGGCTTGGGAACAGGCGGTCGTAGGAATCCATGCTGAGCTGATGGCGACGTGCCATCGTCTCCGTGATGAGGAAGCATCCCATCTTCCGGGCGATGCCCGCCGGGATCGCCGCCGTGAAGAAGAACCATGCGTGGGCTCCGTTCCCCGATTGCGACCTTTCCAGCGAAACGGACACGCCGGCCGACCGGCAGGTCTCGGCGAACGCGGTCACGTCTTCTCTCCATGTGGACTTGTCGAAGTCGGCCGCCAACAACCAGCAGGTGTCGTCCTCGAGCAGAGGATAGACCCCCATCACGTGGCGTCCCTGAAGATGATTCAGGGTCGCCTGGTCGTCCACGAGTTGAAAGGCCTGGTTCGGACATTCCCCGCATCTGATCCTCGGCAGCTCGCACACTCCTGGCACGAACTTGTTGCCGCACGCCGGGGCGTAACCGTACCGACTGGCCTTCTTGCTCATGAAGCGGGTCGGGTAGACGTCGGGGCGGCCGCGGAAGAGCGACCGAAAGAGGTGCACCTTGTCCGCGGGAGTCATCGGCACAGCGGCCGGTCCAACCTGCTCGCGGAGCGTCGTTGTCGGTGTCGAGGATACCGAAGCCAACTGTCGGCGGAGGGTCTCCAGGCGTGTCTTCACCCTCTCACGCTGATCGTCGATCGACGCGAGGTGTTCCTCTTCTCGCGCGATCTGCGAGAGCAGCTCATCTCTTGGCGTGGTCACGGAAAGGCGCCCTCACGATAGGGGACTGCTTTCGCTTCGTCGTTTTCACCTTGCACTCGGACCGAATACGGTCTAAATTTAGTCCGTCTCCAGCATGGAGGGACCGCCCATGAAGGAAGTCCAAGTCTCGGAAGGGATCGTACCTCTCGGTGAGTTCAAGGCTCAAGCGGCCAAGCTGCTGAAGCGTGTCGGAGAATCCGGCGAGCCGATGGTGATCACCCAGAACGGCCGCCCGGCCGGCGTACTCCTCTCTCCGAGGGAGTATGACCGGATGCAGGAACGGCAGCGATTCTTGGAATCCATCGCAGCGGGGCTGGCCGACGCCGAGGCGGGCAGGGTTATCGACACTGCGGAATTACGCAGGCGACTTCATGCCTGGCGCGCGGAACGCGCTGGGTGACGCGCGTCGTCTGGACGGCACAAGCGTGGGAGAGACTCCTGGAAATCGAGACGTTCATCGCGGAGGATTCTCCCAGCGCGGCCGCCAAGCTCGTCGATAGGCTCATCGCACGCGCCGACTCCCTGGCTCGTCATCCCGATCGCGGACGCAGGCTTCCCGAGATGCCGCGAAGTGGCCTTCGGGAACTGATCGTGGGGAAATACAGGATCGTCTACCGTCGAGGAACGCAACTGATCGAAGTCCTCACCGTGTTCGAAGGGCATCGCCTTCTGCGACGCGAGGAGCTGCCAGAGGATGGCTGATGTTTCGTTCTCACATCAAGCCCGACTACGCACCTTCCCGTTTCGTCTTAAAATACCCTGGGCCTCAGGCCCATCTGGGTTCGAGCGCCAGCCCCGGCACCAAGAGTCTGCTTCGTAGGCACTTCCGTTCTCCGAGGGACACTTGAGGGCGTTCATCGGTGTCACTGACGGCGATTGGTACAAGCTGCTCTCCGCGATGGAGCGTCTCGATGAGATCAACTTCTGGCAGCCGAGTGGCAACAGCGTTTTCCGAGCGCTGAATCGCGGGGAACTATTCCTCTTCAAGCTCCACAGCCCCGAGAACTTCATCGTAGGCGGCGGGTTCTTCGGATACTCGACCCTCCTGCCGGTGAGTCTCGCATGGGAGACTTTCCGGGAGGCAAACTGTTAGCGAACACCGAAATGCGGCCACCGAGGAACACCTGAAAACCGGCCACTTCGAGTAGCGGACTTCGGTCATCCTCCTTGCTCGGTGAGAAGGGGGGTGACGGTGCCGAACTACTTGAAGATCCATAAGAGACAA
>DATEDN010000197.1:0-24721 GCA_035281645.1 Acidimicrobiia bacterium
CGCTGGGTGCGGTGGCGGCGGTTACGTCCACCCTCAAGCTCGGGACGGGCATCACACTCGTCGCCCAGCGCGACCCCATCTGGTTGGCAAAGGAGGTCGCCAGCCTCGATGTGATCTCGGGTGGCCGCGTCCTATTCGGCATCGGTTATGGCTGGAACAAGGAGGAACTCGCCTCCCACGGGGTGGCCTACACGGAACGACGCGCGCTGCTCCGCGAACGGGTGCTCATGATGAAGAGCCTGTGGACGGACGAGGTTTCCGAGTACAAGGGCGAGCTGATCGCCCTCGAGCCATCGTGGGCCTTCCCAAAACCAGTCCAGAAGCCACACCCCCCGATCATCATGGGTGGGGCGGCAGCACCCAAGACCATCGCCGATATGGTCGAGTTCTGCGACGGCTGGATGCCGTTGGCGACCCGCCACGACATCGCCGGCCGTCTCGAGGAGGTGCGGAGTGCGGTGACGGCCGCCGGTCGGGACGCAAAGTCGTTCGACATCACTGCTTACAGCGCCAAACCCGAGCCTGAGTTCATAGAGAAGGTGATCGAGCTCGACGTCAACCGGATCGTCTTCAACCTCCCGCAAAGGAGCCCGGAGGAAGGGAAATCCCGCCTCGCCGAGCTCAGCGAGCTGATCCGGCGGTTCTAGACGCGACCCAGGGTTGTTAGGGCCGTACAGCAGCCATAACAGCCCAAAGAATCAGAGAGCCGGGTGCTCGCGAGCCGACTCGAGCCACTTACTCATCGCCCGCCCGAAGGGCTCGTCACCGCGGAGAAGGGCCTCGCGAGCTCTCTCGGCCGCCCGTCGGGCGCTTCCGACGAGTGCGGGTGGATACTCATAGCGAACCGAATGGGTGAGGAACTCATCCTCATCGAGGATCTCAACTGCTCCATCGAGCCGGCGAATGACGTCGAGATCGAGGTCGATCGAGGTCAGGCGATCGCCGTCCCGATCGACGGGAGTACTGATGTTCACGTAGACCTCGTAGCTGGGATGGTTCCAGTAAAACTCGGCTACCCACCACGCATTGGGCGGGACAAGGCCGACAAAGCCCGTGGCCAGCTTGATCGGCGGCTCGGAACCACGTTGGGCCACATTTCCTTCGGGTGTAAATAGCCAGGTGCCGTAGGCGTCCTCACCCAGTGGGCGACCCGTGAACTGCCAGTGTCTTCGATCGGGCCACTTCCTCATGTCGACCTCGACGCGTCGGAGCTCACTCACCGCCAGGCCTTCGGCTAGAAGTCGGATCTCGCGCGACGTAGAACCACATCAACCGGAGTTGAGGCCAGGTCTCCGAGCTCCTGTACGTACTCGTAGCCGAAACGACCCTTGATACAGAGGTGTCCTTCGGTAACCGAATGATCCTGAGGGGAGGTGACCTTCACGATGCGATTGTCCTGCACGTGCAGGTCGAGATTGCATCCGACACCGCAGAACGAACACACCGTGCGAGTGACGCTCTGACGCCCCTCGTCCCAGAGGTCGGCCTGCCGTAGCTCGTGTTCTGATCGGAACATAAGGGCCCCGGTGGGACAAACCCCGATGCAGTTGCCGCAGAACACGCAGGCACCCTCCGGGAGGGCCACGTCGAATTCGGTCGAGATACGCGCGTCGAATCCTCGGCCGGCGACGGCGATCGCAAAGGTGTTCTGGGCGTCGTCGCCACAGGCTTCTACACACTTGTAGCAAAGGATGCAGCGGGAGTAGTCCCGTACGTAAAGGTTGTTGTCAATCTTGACGGGCTGGTGCACCGTTTCGGCAGCATCACCGACTACGGCGCCGTGGTGACCGGCGTGACGATGATCGCGGTCGGAAGTGGGAGGGGCCGGAGGCCCGAAACGGGAGCGATCGACCCCGTAGCTCTCCATCCACTCCCGCGTGGGTTGATCGACCAGCGTCAGATCGACCGAGGACGCCAGCATCTCGAACACCACCCGGCGCGAGTGCCGGACGCGCTCGGAGTCGGTCTGGACGACCATGCCCGGTTCGGCCCTTCGGGAGCACGAGGGCACCAGGGTTCGGCTCCCTTCCACCTCCACAACACAGACCCGGCACACATTGACCGGAGCCAGCGTCTCCAAATAACAAAGGGTCGGCTGATCCTTTGCGATGGAGCGGCACGCATCGAGAAGCGTGGCTCCCTGATCGACAACCACCTCGGCGCCATCGATAACCAGCGTGACATCGCTCATATCAGCCCCATCGCTATCGCCGACTGCACCACCGACGCCGCCGTATGACCGAGACCGCAAATAGAGGCGTCCTTCATTGCCCGGTCGAGATCTGCGATGAGCGGTCGATCTATGGGACCCGAGTTGGCGCGAGCGACCGCCTCCTCGATTCGTACCGTCCCGACGCGACAGGGGACACACTGACCGCAGCTCTCATCTCGAAAGAACCGAGCCACCCGGCGGACGATGTCACGCATGTCGCGATCGTGGTTGAAGACCATCACCACGCCGGATCCAAGGGTCACCCCCCTCGCTCGGGCGTCCTCGAAGGTCATAGGCATGGAGAGGTACTCGGAACCGACGAAGAATCCAGCGGCACCGCCGAGCAGGATGGCTTGCGGGTCTCCGACGAAGCCTCCGGCCAATTCGATCAGTTCCCCGAGGGTTCTACCCATCTCAATCTCGTAGGTTCCCGGTCGGACCAGGTCTCCCGATAGGCAAAACAGCCTGGTCCCGGTGGAATCGGGAGTCCCAACCGCGGCATAGGCAGCGCCGCCTCCGAGGACGATGGCGGGGATGTTGATCAGGGTTTCGACGTTGTTGATCACGGTCGGTCGGCCGAAGAGCCCGGCCTGGGCCGGAAAAGGCGGCTTCTGGCGAGGCTCACCGCGAAAACCCTCGATCGAATTGAAGAGAGCCGTTTCTTCCCCACAGATGTAGGCGCCCTGGCCCCGGAAGACCTGTACGTCCAATCCCCCCAACCAGCCCGCTTCCTGAGCGGCAGCGATCGCAGCGGTGAGGCGAGACGCTGCCACCGGGTACTCGCCGCGTATATAGATGTATGCCTTCTCGCAGCCGGTGGCGAAGGCGGCGATCGCCACTGCTTCGACGACGGCGAAAGGATCACCCTCCATGACCACCCGATCCTTGAAGGTGCCCGGTTCGGATTCATCGGCGTTGCAAACCAGATAACGGGGAGCTGGCTCTGCGGCCACCGCCTCCCACTTCACCCCAGCAGGAAAGGCCGCTCCCCCGCGTCCCTTGAGTCCCGACTTCTTGACCTCGGCCACGACCCGCTCGGCTCCCATCTCTCGAGCCCGCAACAACCCCTCGAATCCGCCCTCTCTTTGGAAGTCGGCTAAGGAAGTGGGATCGACCAGGCCGACTCGGCGGAGGAGCGGTCCGGCGTGAACGGTCGCCGGCGCTCCCTCGACTCGGACCTCGTCCGCACCTCCCGCCCGCTGGATGAACATCGCCGGTCGGCGGTCGCATTGGCCGAGACATGGCGAGGTCAGCACTCCTTCGCCGCTGCGTTTCGATAGAAGGTCGAGGCCCCCAGCCTGACGACAAGCGATGTCATCGCAGATGTGAGTCACTTCCCTCGGTCGCGGCTCAGTGGAGATGAGGGCGTAGAAGCTGGCTACGCCGTATGCCTCGGCCGGAGGCACCAGGAGGCGGCGGCTGATCTCGTTGAGGGCTCCCCGGCTAACCCAGCCCATCTCTGACTGGACCGCCGCCAGAGCCGGCAATAACAAATGACGATGCCCTCTCGCCGCGTGACCGCCCCTCACCACCTGCCCGTTGCGACTTTCAACTGGATCGATGAGACGGGCAATGACAGCTCGCTCGGCCGCGCTCGGCTCGTCGCCCATGAACCGGAGGTCCATCAGACCGCAGCCTTCTCGACCCGCACGGCCGTGGCCTTGAACTCGGCAGTCCCCGATATCGGATCCCAGGCCTCGATCGTCAACCGATTGACATCAGCAGTATCGGTGTAGTGAACCGCCATGAAGACGAGGCCCTCCCGCAGGCTGGGGTCGATGCGGGCCGGGACCTCGACCTGGCCTCGACGCGAGATCACCTGCACCATCTCCCCGGCTTCGATGGCCAGTCGTCTGGCATCCTCGGGGGAGAGGTCAATTGTTCCCCCAACTCGGATCGGCGAATCGAAGCCGCCCGACTGAACGCCGGTATTGAACCCGTCGAGATGACGTCCGGTGGTCATCCGGAGCGGGAACTTGTCGGTGAGGCGATCGACCGGCGCCACCCATTCGACGGGGAAGAAGAGCGCCCGCGGCCCCTCCACCGGGACCTTCCACAAACGGTGATGGATGAACTTCTCGCCGGGATGGTTCTCGTCATAGCAGGGCCATTGGATACCTCCCAGCTCCTCGAGCCGGCGATAGCTCATCCCGGCGTGAAGGGGCGACACCCTTCGCAGCTCGTCCCAAACCTCCTCTGCAGTCGGCACCCCCCACCCCGCACCCATGGCCTCGGCCACCCGGGAAATGATTTCGAGATCGGTTTTCGCCTCTCCGGGAGGATCGAGCGCCTTTCGGACCCGCTGCACTCGGCGCTCGCTGGAGGTGACAGTGCCCTCAGACTCCGCCCAATCGGCCGCGGCCGGCAAGACCACGTCCGCCATCTCGGCGGTGGTGGTCATGAAGATGTCCTCGACGACCATGAAATCAAGCCTGGCCAGGCCTTCTCGAGCATGAGTGATGTCGGCCTCGGAGTCCGCCGGGTTCTCGCCGATCACGTAAAGCCCGCGCAGCATCTTGGCGTGACACGCCTCGAACATCTGGGTCAGATGCCATCCTTTGTCGGGAGGAATGGATCGGCCCCAAATCACCTCCACCCGCCCTCGCAATACCGGGTCCTCGACATCCTGGAACCCGGGAAGCTTGTTGGGTATCGCTCCCATGTCGCCGCCTCCCTGGACATTGTTCTGTCCGCGTAGGGGAACGAGGCCCGAGCCGTACCGACCGACGTGGCCCGTCAACAAGGCGAGGTTGGTCAAAGAGAGGACGTTGTCGGTGGCGTTGTGGTGCTCGGTGATGCCGAGCGTCCAAACGATTTGGGCGGTGGCGGCAGAGGCGTAGGCGATCGCGGCTTCTTCGATGACGTCACCGGGGATGCCGGTTATCTCAGTGGCGCGTTCGAGGGGATATTCGGCCACCGTCTGGGCGTACGCCTCGAACCCGGTAGTGGCGTTGTCGATGAAGTCTTGGTTGGCAAGTCCCCGCTCGATGATCACCTTGGCCATGGCGTTGGCCAGGGCGATATCGGAGCCGACATCGATCCCCATCCATACATCGGCCCAGCGGGCGGACTCGCTTCGGCGCGGATCGACGACATACAGGCGAGCGCCGTTGTGGACACCGCGCAGCAAATGATGGAAGAAGATTGGATGGGCGGCACGCGCGTTTGACCCCCAGAGGAAGATGACGTTTGTCGTCTCGATTTCCTCGTAGGAGCTAGTTCCGCCACCTGCACCGAACACTGCCGCCAGACCGGCGACCGAAGGAGCGTGTCAAGTGCGGTTGCAGCTATCGATGTTGTTCGAGTTGAACGCAGTCCTGGCCAGTTTTTGCGCCAGGTAATTCACCTCGTTGGTGGCCTTGGAGCAAGAGAAAATCCCGAGCGCGCCTCCACCGTGTTCGTCCCTAATCCGCCTGAAGCCGGTCGCGGCGGCGGTTAGGGCCTCGTCCCAGCTCGCCTCGACCAAGCGGCCATCGCGCCGGACGAGGGGCCTGGTCAAACGAACCTTTCGTGTCATCTCACCTCCTTTCGGGGCCTATGCATCTTGGCACAAGCGAGAATCGCCTGGTCAGCGGCGCTCCTGGGCCTAGCCGGTTCTCAAGTGGGCAACGGCGACGGCCGAAATTCCGTAAGTGACGGCGCCGACTTCTTTCCTGCGCCCCTCCCGCGTGGAATCCGATCTCAAGCGCCGGCTTATAGAGCAAGAGTCGCTGGTCGCCTTGAGCCAGGTTGCCCTCGAGGGTGGCGACTCTTTGGCCCTGATGCAGGTGGCGGTCGAGCGTTTGGCCGCGATCGAGACCGTCGAGTTCGTGAGTGTCCTCGAGTGGATTGGCGACCACCGATTCATTATCCGGGGGATGACCGGTGACCCCGGACTCATCGGAACCGAGATCAGAGACCTTCACCAGGGGACTACCGCTGGCCAAGCCGTCGCCACCCGAAAAACGGTCCTGGTCGAGAACCTGGCGGCGGATCCCAAATTTGCCGGGGCCAGCCAACTGCACACGAGAGGATTGGTGAGCGGAATGACCGTCCCCATCCCTGCTCGGGAAGGGACGTGGGGCGTGCTCGGGGTCTGGACAAGCCAGGAGCGTCGTTTCAACGACGACGACAGCCATTTCGTGGAGGCCGTGGCGGCCCTCATCGGCTGGGTAGTGACGAGGGCAGAAGTCGAACTGCGCTTGGCCGAGGCGGTGCGGGAAAAGGACCGGCGGCTTCGTACCGAATCGGCGCTGGCGTGGTGCGCCCAGTCACTTCTCGGCGACTACGACACGGGGGCGATCGAGACCAGCCTGCGAGCGCTTATGGAGGCAACGAACAGCTCCTTCGGCTTTGTCGATTGGGTCGGAGCCAACGGCACCCTCCCCTCAATTCGCCTCGGTCGAACCGGGGGGAGCGAGGATCTCAACCGTCACTGGGAGAAGGTCAGTTGGGACGATCTTCCGACCCTGCGCGACCGCCTCCGCACTGGTGAGACCATTGTCTTCCGAGTTTCCGACTTGTCGGTAGGCGAGGCGACGCCCTTTCTGACCGCCCCCGAGATGGTTGCCGCCGAGATCGATGTCCCAATTCTGGTCAAGGGCCGGTGGATTGGAACCCTAGGCCTCGCCGATCGCGATGGACGGCGGCAGTGGGACGCGGATGAGGTCAAGGCGATCGAACTCGGGGCTTCACTGCTCGCGGCCTGGTGGGAACGGCGCGACTACGCCCATCAGCTCGAGGAGGCGATCGAATTTCGAAATCGTCGTATCAAGCTCGAGCAGTCAATTGCCTCCGCTGCCCAGTTTCTGAGCCGATCAGCCAATCCCGATGACCTCGAAGACGCGCTGTGGTTCCTTCTCGATGGCACGGACGCTTCTGCGGTGTTCGTCGAGAGGAACGTCGAGCATCCCGAACTCGGCCTCTGTTCGCATGTGATCGCCTTCGCCCGGCGAGAGGGGGCTTCGAGCTACGAACCCAGCTATTGGGACATGATGCCCTGGGAAAAGATGCCCGTCAGCCACGCCGCCCTTTCGCAGGGAAAAGAGGTTGTCGTCACCCCCGAAGGCCTAGTCGGCCCCGAAGCACTCACTTACGCCGCCTCGGCGGTGAAGTCCGAAATCGATGTTCCGATCATGATCGAAGGTTCCTGGGTGGGATTGATCGGTTTGGCGGACGAGCGCAGTTTCCGAGACTGGAGCGAGGAAACCCAGATGCTCCATACCGCGGCCGACATGATCGCCGCCTTTTGGGCCCGCCTCGAGTCGGCCCAGCGACTCGAGGAACTGGTCCGTTCCAAAGACGACTTCATCGCCAGCATCAGCCACGAGCTCCGAACTCCCCTCACGGCGGTGGTGGGGCTTGCCGAGACGATTTCGAATCCAGAAGAGTCCCTCGGTCCGGCAGAAACTGCCGAGCTCATCGGAATCATCGCCGAGCAGAGTTCAGAGATGGCAGCCATCGTTCAAGATTTGCTGGTAGTGGCGCGCTCGAATATCGGTCAAGTGACGATCCGGGCCGAGACGCTCGACCTGCACGATCAAGCGTTGCAGGCTGCCAGGGGAATCCGACTGGAACGCAATCGACAGGTCGAGGTGGAAGGCGCCGGGACCGCCTACGCCGACGCGGTCCGAGTCCGCCAGATCATCCGCAATCTCCTGGTCAATGCCGGTCGATACGGGGGGCAAAACATCCGGGTGCGGCTGGAACAAGCCAACAATTTCTCGCTGGTCCACGTTTGCGACGATGGGACCGGCATCCCCACAGAAGATCGGGAGCGAGTCTTCCAGCCCTACGAGCGCGCCCACCACCGTTTTGGCCAGCCCGCCTCGGTCGGCCTGGGCCTCACCGTCAGCCGCCAACTCGCCCAGTTGATGGGAGGCTGGCTCACCTATCGTTTTGAAGACAACTGGTCGATCTTCACGCTCGGCCTCCCGGCTCTCGAACCGCCCGAGTCACCTTTCCGCTAAAAGAGTCCGATCACGTTGCCGGCCTCGTCGATGTCGACTCGCTGGTACGCCGGCGTCGAACCCAACCCGGGCATGGTCCGCATCTCGCCCAGAAGCGGATAGATAAACCCCGCTCCGACTGACGCCCGCACCTCCCGAACCGGAACGGTGAATCCACTCGGTGCCCCCTTCAGGCTCGGATCGTGCGAGATGGACAGATGGGTCTTGGCCATGCAAATCGGCAGATATCCGAAGCCTGCCCTTTCGAAGCCCTCGATCTGGCCTTCGGCCAGTGGCGAATACTCGACTCCGCCTGCGCCATAAACGTCGCGGGCAATGATCTCGATCTTTTGCCGGATACTCATATTCAGTGGATAGAGATACGAGAAGTCGCTCGGCTCCTCGCAGGCGGCGATGACCGCTTCTGCCAGGTCTCGCGCCCCATCCCCGCCATTTGCCCAGTGGTCGGCGGGCACCGCCGCCGACGCTCCTGCCTCGAGGGCGGCTTCACGAATGGCGTTGGTCTCCGCCCAGGTGTCGGTGGGGAATGAGTTGATCGCCACCACCACCGGTAGACCGAAGCGTTTCACGGTCTTGATATGGGCCAGCAGATTCGGCAATCCTGCCTGCAAAAGTGAAAGGTTCTCTTCGGTGTAAGCCTTGTCGAGCGGGCGGCCGAGCACGACCCGGGGACCGCCGCCATGAGTCTTCAAGGCCCGGACCGTCGCGACTAGAACGACGCAGTCCGGTCGCAGGCCGGAGGTGCGGCACTTGATATCGAGGAACTTCTCCATTCCCATGTCGGCGCCGAAACCAGACTCGGTGACAACGTATTCACCGGAGTGGAGGGCAACCCGGTCGGCGAGGATGGACGAGTTGCCGTGGGCGATGTTGGCGAAGGGGCCAGCATGGACAAACGCAGGCTGGCCCTCCAAGGTTTGCATGAGGTTGGGATGGAGAGTGTCTTTCATCAGGACGGTCACCGCCCCGGCCACACTGAGGTCCTCGAGGGTGAGAGGTTTGTCGGCCTTCGAGTTTCCGAACACGACCCGCCCCACCCGCTCACGGAGGTTTCTCAGGGCACTGGCGTAATCGGCTCCGTCCACCAAGGCCAGAATCGCCATCAGTTCCGAGGCGACCGTAATGTCGAATCCGGTCTCGCGAGGCCGCCCTTCTTCCCGGCCCCCAAGGCCGACGATGACGTTGCGCAAAGCTCGATCGTTGATGTCGAGCACACGGTTCCATTGCAGATCGAAGACGTCTATGCCGAGGCGTGTGAGACCCGCCTTCTGGAGGCCATCGTCGGACATCCGGGTCTCGTGATACCACCGGGCGTCGATCGCCGCCGCCACCAGATTGTGCGCAACCGTGATGGCATGGATGTCGCCGGTCATATGCAGGTTGAACTCATCCATGGGGACGATCTGGCTGTAGCCCCCACCGGCGGCGCCGCCTTTGATGCCGAATGTGGGACCCATCGATGGCTGGCGGACGCATGCGATCGACTTCATTCCAAGCCGGCCCAAGCCTTGGACCAAACCGATGGTGGTGGTTGTCTTGCCTTCGCCCAAGGGGGTGGGAGTGATGGCCGTGACATCGACGTATTTGCCGCGCGGGTTGGAGCCGATGCGCTTGAGAACATCGAGGTGGACCTTGGCCTTGGTCTTGCCAAACGAAATCAGATCGTCGGGCATAAGCCCGATCGTGGCGGCCACCTCCTCGATGGGCAGCAACTTGGCGTCGCGGGCGATCTCGCTATCGGTCGGAACTGAGCTCACGATGTCTCCTGGTTTGTCCGAATCCCATACCGGCAAAGCGGCTGGCCGCTTCTCTTACTTTCTCTGCGATCATGCTGGAGCCTTCGCCGGGGAAGCGATAAGACGGCCCATGAACGTGCATCGCTCCCACGACCCGGCCGCCCTCGTCAAGCACGGGAGCTGCCACCGAATTGAGGCCTTCAGCGAACTCTTCATAGACCCAACAATGGCCCTCCTCCCTTATGGCCAGCAAGCGCGCTCTGATTCGTCTTGGTTCGACCACGGTGTTTTTCGTATAGGCCTCCAGGGGCCGTCGAAGGTAACGATCAACATCCTCCTTTGGCCACTGCGACATCATGCAAAGCCCCGAGGGCCCGACATGCATCGGCACCATGAGGCCCGTGTAGTCGCGCACCTGGACGGCGTTGGGAGACTCCACCTGGGCCAGGTAGTGAACCGAGTATCCCGTCGGCACCGAAAATCCCGCCGCCTCCCCGAGGTCGTGGGCCAGTCCCCTCAGGTGCGGAATCACGGCGGAGGCAAGGCCTGCACTGGCATCGACCGCGCCGGCAAGATGGAGTAGGCCAAGTCCGATTCGGTACCTCCCGCCGTCGGCTCTTTCCACTGCATGAAGTCCCTCCAAGGTGGCGAGGAGCCGAGCGACAGTGGACTTGGGGAGTTCGGTGCGGGCGGAGAGGTCAGTGACCCCGGCCGGGGCAATGGCGAGGGCAGAGAGCACGGCGAACGCGCGGTCGATCGACTGGACCATTTGGCTACCGGCCGCTGATCTTTTCGAGCCATTCCATGGTTGGCCCGATCTGATTGAAGGTAAAGATGTGGAGGCCAACGATCCCGAGGTCCCTTTCAAGTTCGTTGAGAGACCTCACGAGCTTGGTCGGGCGGTACACCCCAGGACGGATAAGGCGCAAGATGGCGTTCCTGTTCCTCATCAGGAATTTCATCGAAGTCCCTACTCCGATGCGTGATGCGATTGCGCTAAGTCTGATTGGATCCACAACACCGGGTATTCCCAGCCGGATGGGAAGCCTGACCCCATCCACACGAATTCCCCTAATCCAGGCGGCGATCGCGCGAGAGTCGAAGCACATCTGCGTGGTGATGTAGTGGGCGTATCGGCGCTTTTCGATAAGGGCTTGTCGCAGAGCGTCGCCAGAAATGAAGGGGTGGCCTTCGGGATAGCCGGCAATCCCCAACTCGGAGAAATGGTGTCCGAGAGAATCCATCTCTCGTAAGAGGTCGAGGGCGTCATCGAATTTGCCCGGTTCGAGCGCGTCGCCCCCAACTACGAGCGCCCTGCCTATGCCTTCGGCTGCGAGATCGCTGATAATCGAGTCCAGCTCCTGTGTGTCGGAGATCAAACGCGCCGAGAGGTGGGGTGTGACCTCGAATCCTTCTCGATGCAGTCGGGTGGCCAGATCGATCGTGGCCACCATGCCCTTGGCCGGGGACGCCGTGACGGAGACCTTGGCCCCTGCCGGCAGCCGGCTCGCCTTCTCCTCGATTCCTTTCATGGGAATCACCTCGAAAGAGACATTGGAGAGAAGATTGGTCATACGTCTGAGTCCGGGAATGAGGCTTTGCGTTTGGCGACCCACTCGGCCAGTTCGATCTCCTTCGAGTCATCTAAGGCGGGCGGCTCGTACTCAGCGAGTAGCTGTTTCCAGGATTCATTGGCCCTTTGCGCCGCCTCGCGTCCCCCACCTTCCTGCCATTGCTCGAAGCTGTTGTTATCGGCGAGTCGACTACGCCAAAAGGCGGTCTCGAAGTTGGCCAACGTGTGCTCGTTGCCGAGAAAGTGCTGACCGGGAGGATTGCCGATGAGGGCAGCGATCGCTTGTCCGTTGTCAGTGAGGTCGATCCCGTTGATGAGAGCCGAGGCCATCGAGGCCTGGTCGGCATCGAGCACGAACTTTTCATAACCCATCGTTAGGCCGCCTTCCAACCAGCCCGCGGTGTGAAGGACGAAATTGGTCCCGGCTTGCATGGTCGGGAGGAACGTGGCGGCGCTTTCGAAGGCGGCCTGGTAGTCAGCGGTCTTCGAGGCGGTGAGGTTGCCCCCGCTGCGGAATGGAACACCGAGGCGGCGAGCGAGGGCCGCCACCACGAACAGAACCAGTGCGGGCTCCGGGGTCCCGAAGGTGGGAGCACCCGATTGCATGGAGATCGAGGAGGCGAAAGAACCGAAGACCACCGGAGCTCCCGGACGCACCATCTGGCAGAAAGCCATGCCTGCCATCGCCTCGGCCAGGGTCTGAGTGGCCGTTCCCGCCACCGTCACCGGGGCCATCGCTCCGGCCAGGATGAAAGGGGTGATGAGACACGCCTGGTTGTTCTCGGCGTAGACCTTCGCCGAACCGAGCATGTTGTAGTCCCAGCTCATCGGCGAGTTGGCATTGCAGAGCGAAAGGAGCACGGTGTTGGATTCGATGAACTCCGCTCCGAAGAGGATCCGGACCATCTCGACTGTGTCCTGGGCGCGCTCGGGTGCCGTTACCGAGCCCATAAAGGCACGGTCGTGAAACTTGATATGCGACATGACCATGTCGAGGTGGCGCTTGTTGACCGGGAGATCGACCGGCTCGCATAGCGTTCCTCCTCCGTGATGAAGGGAGGGTGTCATGTGGGTGAGACGAGCGAAGTTCTCGAAGTCAGCCAGCGTGGCGTAGCGGCGTCCGTGATCAAGATCGCGGACAAAGGGCGATCCGTAAGCCGGGGCAAACACCATGTGAGGATCGCCGATCGTGACCGTGTGCTCGGGGTTGCGAGCGTGCTGAATGAACGTCGGGGGCGCAGTTGCCGTGATGATCGAGCGCGCCAGGCCGGCGGGAAATCGGACCCTGGTCCCATCAACGTCGGCCCCACCGGCTCGAAAGATCTCGAGGCCTTCGGGGAATCCATGTACCTCGACCCCCACCTCGGCGAGCAACCGATCGGCATTGGCCTCGATTAGCGACAGGCCTTCTACGTCGAGCACCTCGACCGGTTGCAGCCGGCGGGTAAGGAATGGGACCGCCTCTATCGCCTTGGCCGTCCGGGCCGCCTGACGGGCCGCCCGACCTCCGCTACGTCTCCCCGGAGTCTGTTCCATGATGCGGAATAACACTACATCCTGGAACAAGGCCTCACCGACGGCGGGACCGGACGGCCACCCTGGGCTCGGGCAGAGGAAGCAGGGTTTGCAGCCGGGGATAGGCGTCGGTCTTGTGTGGTATCGCCATGGCCGCCACGAACTTGTCCTGGAAGGAGGGCTCGACTGCGGTCTCGATTTTCTCGATGGTTCGAGCCACTGCCTCGATTTCACGACGGGACTCGCCGGAGAGAAGGGCCATCATCGCTCCCATGCCCGCCGCATTTCCCGCCCCCGAAACCCGGGCTGGATCGCAGTCGGGAACCAACCCCAGCGCCATCGCATAGACCGGGTCGATATGGCTTCCAAAGGCTCCGGCCAGCCGGATCTGGTCGACTTCGGATACCCCCAGGTGCTCCATCAGCAGATCACAACCGGCGCGGAGGGCGGCCTTCGCCAGTTGGATGGCGCGGACGTCGTTTTGGGTGATCAGGATCGCCGGCTCGTCACAGAGCGTGTACGAGAAGGTCCGTCCTTCCCCTACGACCCGAGGGGAGCGACCCTCGTCGAGCACCACCCCGTCGCTCGAGATGACGCCGCTCAAGAAGAGTTCAGCGATCGCCTCGATGATCCCCGATCCGCAAATGCCGGTTACTTGCGAGGGGTCAAAGCCCTCCTCATCCGACCAGCCATCTTGTCCAATGACTCGGAAACGCGGCTCCAAGGTGTCACGATCGATTCGAACCCGTTCGATGGCGCCGGGCGCGGCCCGCTGTCCCGACGAGATCTGGGCGCCCTCGAAAGCCGGTCCGGTGGGACTTGAGGCCGCGAGTAAGCGCCGATCGTTGCCGAGAAGGATTTCGGCATTGGTGCCGACGTCCACCACCAACATCGTCGCCGGCTGGCGGTGGGGTCCCTCCGACAACGTCACCCCCGACGCATCGGCTCCGACGTGTCCGGCGATGCAAGGCAGCGTGTACACCACTGCTCCTTCATGGACACCGAGGCCCAGTGCGCGGGCGGGCGTCTCCAGGGCAGCGGTAGTTACCAGAGCGAACGGTGCGGTGCCGAGCTGACGCGGATCAAAGCCGAGCACGAGGTGATGCATGATCGGATTTCCCACCAATGCGATCTCGAGGATGTCGGTGCGGGCGAAGCCGGCCTCATCGACCAGGTCGCCAATCAACTGATCGATCGCCTCGCGTACCACCTTTGTGAGGCGCTCCTCTCCCCCCTCGTTCATCATGATGTAGGAGACGCGACTCATGAGATCTTCTCCAAACCGGATCTGTGGGTTCATCCGCCCGGCCGAGGCCAGCACCGCCCCGGTAAAGAGGTCGCAGAGGTGGCCGGCGATCGTGGTCGATCCGACGTCGAAGGCCACGCCTAGAGCCAGATCACGAAAGCCGGGCCATATCCCCATGATCCGGGAGCCTTGCCGCACGCCGACGGTGACTTGCCATTCGCCTCGCCGCAGCACTGTCTGCAAATGCGGCAACACCTCCGGTTCGAATTCGAGACCGACAAGATCCCACTCGGCTTCCAGGGCCGCCAAGACTCGTTCGGCATCGCCGGTCGGGCTCGCCAAATCGGGCTCTTTGACCTCCACATAGTGGAGCCGAACGACCGGGTCCACCGGGAGGGAATCAACCTCGGCCCTCTTGCGAACGACCTGTCGGTGGACCTGGCTCTCCGCTGGAACGTCGATGACTACGTCGTCGACGATTGTGGCGGCGCATCCGAGGCGGTAGCCCGCCAATAGAGGCCGGCGACCGTGATATTCCGCCTCGGTTTCGGCGGGGGCGGAAAGTCGATCCTCCCGCCCCTCGATCCCCGGCCGGCTGCCCACGGTGACTTGACAGCGGCCACAGATTCCCCGCCCGCCGCAAACCGAATCGAGGTCGACCCCCAAAGCCCGGGCGGCGTCGAGGACCGTGGTCCCAGCGGCAAAGGTTCCCCGACGGCCCGAAGGGGTGAACACAACCTGGTGCGATACGGTCATGGTCCGGTCAGGCGTTACGGCCCGCGCCGCCGATTACCTCGTCGGCGAGAACTCTCCTCCTCCGCGGGCTGGCGATGCGACCGGATCCAGCGGGCGCAGTGAAGGTCGTGACCGGCGAGCACATCGGCGGCCATCACCGCTTCCCGGATCGGAGCCTCCAATGGATTCGTGATCGCCGACGTCATTCCCGCGCCGATCGCCATCGTCAAGAAAGCGGCGTTGATCCCGGCTCGGTTGGGCAAGCCGAAGCTGATGTTGGAGGCTCCACAGGTCGTATTCACCCCAAGCTCGGTGCGAAGCCGACCGATCAATCGAAAAACCTGGCGGCCGGCCGTGCCCATGGCGCCGATCGGCATCACGAGGGGGTCGACGACGATGTCCTCCTTCTCGATCCCGTAGTCGGATGCCCGGTGGACGATCTTCTTGGCTACCTCGAAGCGAACGTCGGGATCTTCTGAAATCCCGCTCTCGTCGTTGCTGATCGCCACCACTGCCGCTCCGTACTTGGCTACCAACGGCAATACCTGCTCGAGTCGTTCTTCCTCGCCCGTCACCGAGTTGACCAGAGGCTTTCCCTGGTACACCTCCAGACCGGCTCTCAAAGCCTCCACGATCGATGAGTCGATCGAAAGAGGGACGTCGGTCAAGGACTGCACGAGCTGGATCGCCTTGGCCAACAGAGCCGGTTCATCGGCTAGCGGAATCCCGGCGTTGACGTCAAGCATCGGGGCTCCCGCTTCTACCTGAGCGAGGGCGTCCTTCTCCACCCGAGAGAAATCGCCGTTTCGCATCTCCTCGGCGAGGAGCTTGCGGCCGGTGGGATTGATTCTTTCTCCGATCATCACAAACGGCCGATCGAAGCCGATCACTACTTCCCGCGTGGAGGAGGAAAGGACGGTGTCTGTCACCTCACCCCTCCCTTGCCGGCGATGTCGTTTAGGACCTCCGGTGAGAACTCAGCTTCCAGCCGCTTCGCCTCTGCCGCCGCTTCCGCTTCGAGATCGTCGCCGCATGATCGAGTATCTCGCGCCCACTCATTGAGATACTCATCGGTGCCAAAGAGGCCGGCGTACATCGCTGCCCGATCGATGGCGACTTGAAAGCGAGGCGAGAGCTCGCGTCGGGCGCTCTCCCGCCCCCGCTTCGCTACCACCTGGGCGGGTATGTCACGCCAGCGGATGACGGTTAACTCGGCGCTCATGCCACCGAACCGGCCGCGGCTGCGATCGCCGGCTCGAAGTCTCCATAGCCGACATGGTGGTGCTCGAATGCGAGCCCGAGCTTCTGAGCGGCCCCCTGGGCCTTCTTCAGGAGATCATCCGAGGGAATCTGCGAGAGATAGATCACTCGCCGGTAGTTGCCGAAATAGTCGTCACGAAGCTCTGGCCAGCGGTCGAGGCCGAGCCCGTGCCAGACCAGGCGATCGAAGTGCTTCACCAAGAAGTCGGTGAGGTAGAAGGTGGCGGGATCCTCTTCGTGAAGGCGAGCAAAGCGATCGGCGCCGGCGAAGAACTCGTAACAGTGGGCGCCGGGTAGACGCTCGATTCCGCGCTCATCGAGCAACCGGTCGAGGGTGCCCCCGGTGCCGCAGTCGGCATAGCCAACAAAGACCGATTCGTATCGCCCGCTGGCCCGATCGAGGCGTTCGCGGACCGCGTCAGTGATCAACTGAGGAGTGTTGTGCAAGACGGCCGGGAGGCATTCGATGTCGACCCAGTCGAACCGGGCCCCTTTCAGCACATCGCCAAGTTCCCGGGCAAGAGCGCCACAGGCGATGATGAGGACCCGTCCGGTTTTCATGGATCCTCACCGGCGGTCATCCGGCGGGCCAAGACCAGGGCCTCTGCGGTCTCGGCCGCAACGGCGGCATCGCGGCAGTAGGCATCGGCACCTACTGCTTTCCCGAACTCTTCGTTGAGCGGAGCACCACCGACCAGCACGATGTAATCGTCGCGAATCCCCTTTTCCTTCAGGGTGTCAATGACCACCTTCATATACGGCATGGTGGTGGTGAGCAGCGCCGACATCCCCAAGATGTCGGGCTTGTGCTCTTCAAGAGCGGCGATGAACCGATCGGCGTCGGTATTGATGCCGAGATTGATGACCTCGAAACCGGCGCCTTCGAGCATCATCGCCACCAGATTCTTGCCGATGTCGTGGATATCGCCCTTGACGGTTCCGATCACCACCTTGCCAATAGTTTGGGCGCCGGTTTCGGCTAGCAATGGGCGCAGGACTTCCATGCCAGCCTTCATCGCGTTGGCGGCCAGCAGAACCTCAGGAACGAAAAGGATGCCGTCTCGGAAATCGATGCCGACAATGCGCATACCCTCGACCAGGGCCTCGTTGAGGACCCGCTGGGCGTCCCAGCCGCGACCCAGCAGAATGTTGGTGCCCTCAACGATCTCGGGGGCCAGACCGTCGTAGAGGTCGTCATGCATCTGGTGGACGAGATCGTCATCGGCCAGGGAATTGAGATCGAGTTCTGCTTCAGCCATCTCCGTGTTCCACGATATGGGACGGTGCTACAGAGTGGAACACTAGCCGGACCCATTACCGTCACCATCGTGGCGCAGGCCCGGTTGACAGCTTTTTCCCATGGGGCTGGATGCGGTTGCAAGCTCTCCCCCGACGAGCTCTTCTCGATCCTTGGGCCCCTGCAATCGCACCCCGCTCTGGATGCGCCCGACCTCGTGGTTGGGCTCGCCACCTCCGATGATGCCGGGGTCTGGAGGCTTCCCTCGGGGGACTTTCTCTTGCAGTCGGTCGATTTCTTCACCCCGATCGTCGACGACGCCTATGAGTGGGGCCAGATCGCGGCCGCCAACGCCCTATCCGACATCTACGCGATGGGTGGCCGACCGCTCACCGCTTTGCAGTTGGTGGCATGGCCACGTGAAGGTCTTTCCTTCGAGCTCCTGGGCGACGTCGTGCGTGGAGGGGCGGACATGATGGCTGCGGCCGGAGCCACGATCATCGGCGGCCATTCGATCGACGACGCCGAGCCCAAATACGGATTCTCTGTCAGCGGGACCGCGACCGAACCCATCACCAACGCCGGGGGGCGGCCGGGCGACCAGCTGGTGCTGACCAAGCCTCTCGGAACCGGAATCGTTACCACCGCCCTGAAGGCCGACTCGTGCCCGCCGGACCTGGCAAAGCAAGCGGTAGGTCTGATGACCACGCTCAACGACCGGGCAGTACAGCCCATGATCGAGCACCAAGCCCACGCTGCCACCGATATCACCGGCTTCGGCCTCCTCGGTCACCTCCGCGAGGTGCTCCAGGCCTCAGGAGTTGCCGCCGTGATCGATCCTGACGCAGTGCCGGTACTCCCGGGAGTCACCGACTTGGTCGCCGGACACTATGCCGGAGGGAGCCGGCGCAACCTGGAGTCGGTTCGACCATTGATCTCCGGGCAAGTCCCCAATGAGAACCTGTTCAAGGTCCTGGCCGACGCGCAGACCTCCGGAGGCCTACTCATAGCTGTCGACCCCGAGCGCACCGAAGAATTGGTATCTGATCTCTTGGAGGCCGGGTGCCTGAGCGCCGCCATCATCGGAGGGCTGGCGGCGGGCGAGCCGGGAATCTCTTTCGTTAGTAGGTAATCACCCGATCAGCGGAGAACGCCTGCTCAACTAAGTCCTTCGGGGTTGCGAATCTTGCCTGCTTTGACCCGAGATCGGCCTCGGTCACACCCCGGGTAGTGGACGACGCCCGGGAGACGAGGATCGAAACTCCTTGGGCAACCAGGCTGAGGATACTTTCGGAAATGGAGCCGAGGCCGGGGGTCTCGGTCGCGTTCATGACCTGGTCCTTCATGAAATGGACCGACTCACCGACGAAGAACAGAGTCACCTGATGGCCTTCTTGACAAGCCGCCAGGGCAACGAGGCACCCCACCGCAACCGGAGTCGGGGTGTCCGGGCCGTGGGTCATCTGAATAAGCATCGATCCCATCAGGTCTCCTCTCCATTCTGAATGCAATTACGTGCGGTTTCCGCATGTACAAGCCTTAGGTTTGGCGGAGGCGGACGGGAATCGAACCCGCCAGGGACCCTGAGGCCCCTCATCGGTTTTGAAGACCGAGGAGCCCACCAGGCGCTCGGACGCCTCCGGGAACGAGGCTACCTGTTAGCGGCGCGCTGCTCGGAGGTCGCCCTGTCGGAGAGTGATTCCCTCCCGATCGGCATACTCGAGTAGTGGAACGGCGTACTTTCGACTGACGCCGGCTCGGAGTCGAAACTCGCTGACTGTGAACGGCGCCTCGAATGAACGAATCAGGGCGATTACATCGTCGATCGACTCCGGCAAGTAGACAAGATCGTCCGAAACTCGGACCAGCTCACCGGTCCGGGTCAAGGCCCGTAATAAATCCGACGGCAGACCTGCTTCCCCGATCGACGGCGGGGTGAGCGTTCGCAGCATTTCCTTGATAGGGGGCCAGCGGGGATCAGCCTCGACTTGCTCTTGTTCGATGCCAGCTCGCGAGACGACCGAGCCCTGCCGATGAAGCAGGGAGGTTCGGTCTGCAAGCAAACGGGCCAACTCCTCGCCAATGGAAAGGGCACCGGCCAGAGCACCGAGTCCGATCCCGGCCTCGAGCGGATGGTCGCGGTGATGGGACTCAACCAATCCGACCGCCTTTTCTGTCAGGCGTTCAACTTCGGCCGATGAGAAGGCTTCTCCGTCGGCTCTGATGCCCGCCGTGCTCCCGCCCGACCAATTGGTGAGTGAGGCTGCATCGACGCGCCCCAAATGGGAGACCATCACTCCGGCAACCTCGTCCCCTCCTAGGGGAAGGGCGCGACGCAAACTCTGACCGAGCTCGACGATCGGACCCTTCTTTGGTGGCGAAGGCATCAGCACCACTCCCCCGGCTGTGACCCGCTGTCGACCAGTCTCTCGCAAAATGAAACGGTCTCCAGCCTCGACCGGTACTGGCCGCTGAACCTCGATCATCGCAAGGCCATCAGCCAGCAGACGCAGATTGGCGGAAGCGGCGAGGGTTCCCAGATAGAGGAGAAAGGAACCCCGCTCGATGAGCTTCGGTTCATAGCGGGTTGGGCGGAGGTCGACCAGCCACCTCTGCGCAGGGGTCAACGTTCCGGGGGCGGCCAATAGCGACCCTCGCCCGACCTCCATCGCCCCTTGGAGGTTGGCTGCTACCCGGCTATCGGGTTGCACCGAATCAACCGTGCGATCGTTGGTCTCCAATCCCCGGATCCGAGCGGTCTCGCCGCTCGGCCAGATGCTGATCGTTTCACCGGCGGAAAGACCGCCGCCCACCAGCGTCCCGGTGACAACGGTGCCGGCACCGACCACCGTGAAAGCGCGGTCGACCCAGAGCCGGGGTCGCACTCCAGATCGCGGAGCGGCGGGTATCTCCTCGAGCGCATGCGTCAACTCAGAAAGGCCCGCCGAGGTCAGGGCCGATACGGGGATGATGGACAGGGCCTCGAGGGTCGTGCTTTGAAGCTTCACCCGGACCTCTTCGACCAGGTCGCGGGTTGTCTCAGGATCGACCAGATCCGACTTGGTCAGGGCCACCACCCCCTGGCTGACGCCCAGGAGATCGAGGATGGCGAGATGTTCTTCGGACTGCGGCTTCCAGCCCTCGTTGGCCGCCACGACGAACAGGACCGCATCGACCGGGCCCACCCCGGTGAGCATGTTGCCGATGAACCGTCGATGCCCCGGGACGTCGACAAAGGAAATCCTTCGGCCGTCGGCCAAATCCATCCAGGCAAACCCCAGGTCGATGGTGAGCCCCCGGCGCTTCTCTTCCTCCCAACGATCGGGATCGCGACCGGTGAGGGCTTGGATCAGAGTCGATTTGCCGTGGTCAACGTGCCCGGCGGTGGCGACTACTGCCACGCGGCCCTGAGAGCGGTGGCGACCAATCCATCCTCGGACCGAGGAACTGCTCGGAGGTCGATGAGGACCCTCCCCGCCTCCCGCCGCGCCAGGACCGGCGTCTGGCCCCGTAGGAGGGCGAAGAAGACGTCGGGTCGATCGATGACGAGAACCGGGGAATGGATTCCCGCTCCTGGCACCGATCCCGCTCCTGGCACCGAGGCTGACTCGGCGATGTCGCCGGGGACCCCGCTCTGCGAGCGAAGCCCTTCGAGCCTTCCCTCTAAATCGCGGTAAGAGATGGAGGCCATCGACCAGAAGGGGATCTCGTGGCCTCGCCCGTCCGCATACATCTCGGCGGTGGCGGTGAGAGCAGCGGCGGTGGGACCGTCGATGCGCACCGCCCGGGCCAGAGGGTGTCGCTTCACTCGGTCGATCAATGACTTCCTGCCGACGACGATCCCGGCCTGCGGACCTCCGAAGAGCTTGTCTCCCGAAAAGAGCACCAAATCGGCACCGGCCCGGATCGACTGCCTGACTCCCGGCTCGGTGCCAAGCCAGACTGGGGGCGGACCAGCAAGCCACGGAGTGGTCTCATCTAAGAGCCCCGATCCAGCATCGAAGACCAGCGGCAGATCGCGCTCGCGGCTGAGCGCGGCAAGCTCTTGAACGGTCGCCTCCTCGGCGAAACCTGTGATCCGGTAGTTGGAGGGATGCACTTTGAGAAGAGAGCCAGCCGACTCTCCGATGGCCGATCGATAGTCGGAGATCCTGGTCCGATTGGTGGTGCCCACCTCTCGCAGAATCGCTCCTCCGGCGGCGACGACCTCGGGGAGCCGATAGCTACCCCCGATCTCGATGAGCTCGCCACGCGAGATGATGACCTCGTGGCCCGAAGCCAGTGCGGCCAACACCAGCACCAGAGCGCCGGCGTTGTTGTTGACGACCAAGGCGGACTCAGCTCCGGTAGATGACGCCAAGAGATCGAGGAGATAGCCGGTACGACGTCCCCGCTCCCCGGATCGCAAATCGAACTCTAGGTTGCTGTATCCAGTGGCGGCCGTCCTGGCCGCCTCCGCCGCCTCGGGGGCGAGGGGGGCCCGACCGAGATTGGTGTGGAGCAGGACGCCGGTGGCGTTGATCACCGGGCCGAGGCGGTCGAGAACCATTCCTTCCAAACGGATCCGAGCGGCGGCTGCGAAATCTTCTTCAAGTCCGTCCCGAGCGCGGTCGAGGGCCGTGCGAGCCGCATCGACCACGGCTTTTCGGGGAAGGGGCCAGTCTCCGAGTTCGGTGACGAATTGATCGACGGAAGGCAGATGACGGCGTTCCATATGAGGGTTACATTCTCGCCCTGTGAGCGAGAGGTTGTGAAATGAGTGATCTGCCCACCAGTGCCCGGGTGGTTGTGATCGGGGCCGGGATTGTCGGTAACTCCGTGGTCGGCCATCTAGCCGAACTGGGTTGGCGTGACATCGTCCAGATCGACAAGGGACCTCTACCCAACCCGGGCGGGTCGACGGGCCATGCCTCCAACTTCATTTATCCAGTGGACCACAACAAAGAGATGGCGATGTTGACCCTCGACAGTCAGCGCCAGTACGAGGCGATGGGGGTCAATGTCACCTGTGGCGGACTCGAGGTGGCACGCACCCCCGAGCGCATGGAGGAGCTCCGTCGACGCATGGGATCGGCCAAGAACTGGGATATAGAGGCTCATCTGGTAAGCCCCAGCGAGATCAAGGAACTCGTCCCCTTCATCAACGAGGAGATCCTTCTCGGCGGTGCCTACTTCCCGACCGTTTCTGCCGTCGACTCGTTACGAGCCGGCACCATCTTTCGCGAGAACGCCCATGCAGCCGGTGCCCTGCAGACGTTCGCCAACGTCGAAGTTCTCGGTCTCGAAACCAAGCGAGAGAGGATCAAGGCCGTCGTCACCGATCGGGGCCGGATCGAGGCCGACTATGTCGTCATCGCCTGCGGTGTTTGGAGCCCCCGCATCGCCCGTATGGCCGGAGCCACTATCCCCCTGACTCCGGCGGTTCATCAGATGATCGACGTGGGCCCGATCCCCATACTCCAGGACTCCGGCAAGGAACTGGCGTTTCCGATCGTGCGCGACATGGACGTCTACATGTATGAGCGGCAGACCGGAGGCTCGATGGAGGTGGGCTCATATGCCCACCGCCCGATCTTTCATCATCCCGACGAGATCCCCTCGCTGGCGGCCGCCCGCCTGTCGCCGACCGAACTCCCCTTCACCGACGCCGATTTCGACGAGCAAATGGAAGACGCCCTCGAGTTGATGCCCGAGATTCTCTCCACCGCCGAGATCAAGTACGCCATAAATGGATTGCTTTCACTAACCCCCGACGCCATGCCCTTGATCGGGGAGACGGTTGAGGTCGAGAACCTGTGGTCGGCGGCGGCGATTTGGATCAAGGAAGGGCCGGGCACCGGTCGGGCGGTGGCCGAGTGGATGACCCATGGCTACCCCGAACTCGACCCTCACGCTTCCGATATCGCCCGCTTCTATCCCTACGCCCGCACCGAGCATCACATCCGCGCCCGTTGCTCGGAACACTTCAACAAGACCTACGGGATCATCCACCCCCGCGAGCAGTGGGCCACCGAGCGCGACAAACGGGTCGCTCCCTTCCATGCCCGCACCCAGGGGCTAGGCGCCACGTACTTTGAAGCTGGCGGTTGGGAGCGTCCCCACTGGTACGAGTCCAATGCCGGCCTGGTCGAAGAGTTCGCGGTCGAGGATCGGCCCCATGAATGGGACCGCCGCTGGTGGTCCCCGATCCAAAACGGAGAGCACCTGGCGATGCGGGAGCGGGTAGGGATGGTGGACCTCTCCCCTTTCGTGATCTTCGACTTCACTGGCCCTGGAGTCCTCCCCTACCTCCAGCACATGGCGTTGAACAATGTCGACGTCAGGGTCGGTCGTTCGGTATACACGCCGCTATTGACCGAGTCGGGTGGATTCAAGGCCGACCTGACCATCCTCCGCCTGGCCGACGAGCACTTCCGCGTCATCACCGGAGCCTTCGACGGGCCTCGGGACAAGCATTGGTTCCGCCGGCACCTTCCTCCCGACGGCTCCGTGCAAATGGTCGATCTCACTTCGGCGTTGGTCACTATTGGCGTCTGGGGACCGCGAGCCCGCGACCTGGTGCAGTCACTGACCGATCACGACCTCTCCAACGAGGCATTCCCCTACGGCTCGACCGAGGCGGTCGACTTCGGTTCGATCAACGCCCGGCTGTTTCGGATCTCCTACGTAGGCGACCTCGGGTGGGAGATCTATGTGCCGGCCGAACAGGGTCTGTCGATGTGGGATCGGCTCTGGGAAGCAGGTCAGGACGTGGGAGTGGTGCCGGTCGGTGCGGGCGTCTATGGCACCACCGGCCGTCTCGAGAAGGGGTACCGACTGATGGGGGCTGAGCTCGAGAGCGAGTTCAACCCCGTCGAGGCCGGCCTCGCCCGAGCGAAGGTGAAGGCGGCCGATTTCATCGGCAAAGAGGCGTATCTCAAAGCTCGAGAGATCCCGGTGGCGGCAACGTTGTGCACCCTCACGGTGGAAGATCACATGTCGAAACGAGATGGGATCAAGCGCTACATGACCGGGCGGGAACCGATCACGACGGTCTCGGGAAAGAGAATCGTCGACGGGAAGGGGCGGCCTTCCTACGTCACCTCGGCCGGGGCCGGCCCCTCGGTGGGCAAATATCTCCTGCTGGCTTATCTACCGCCCGAGCACGCCATCGTCGACACCGAGTTGGCGGTCACGTACATGGACGAGCTCTACCCGGTCAAGGTTGCCGTCGCCGGTTCGACTCCTCTCTTCGATCCCGATGACAAACGGATGAAGGT
>DATEDN010000198.1:0-4004 GCA_035281645.1 Acidimicrobiia bacterium
ACCGGATCGATCGACCCGTCCGAGAGGAAGTTGACGTTGACACCGGCGTAAGCCGCCGCCACCTGCATCGCCGATCCCAGGCGACCGTGACCCCACCCGTAAGGAATCGAGACCACCCCCGGACGGATATCGGCGGTGACCTCCACCGGCACCTCCACCTTCCCGGCCGCCGAAGCAACCAAGGCCTTTTCGCCATTGACCAGGCCCCAGCGCTCGGCATCATCGGGGTGGACCTCGAGCGTGCATCGCTCTCTGCCCTTCATCAATACCTCGACGTTGTGGGTCCACGAGTTTGCCGACCGCAGTTGGCGCCGGCCCACCAACATCGCCTCACCATTAGGTCGTTTGGCGATGGCTTCTTGCAGTCGCGGAAGATCGGAGATGATGGCCTCGGGCGTCAACTCAATTCGACCGGAAGCAGTGGCGAGTACCTGGTCGAGGCGAGGCTCGAGAGGGCCGAAGTCGATGCCGTGCGGGCTTTCCTCGAGCTTTTGCAGGCTCAGCCCTCCCGGAGTTGCGCCGAAATGGTCGCCCCGGTTGCCGATTCGCAGCAGGAAGTCGAGATTGCGCTCCGGCCAGGGTCGATCACCGAGGGCCTCGAGGATCTCGGTCGGGTCGCGACCGCTGATCGGCGAGTCCGCCTTCTGCACTTCCGCCTGGATGGCACCACTCAACGCCGCAGCTGCGAGCAGGTTGGGATCGGCTTCGGGGCCAAACCCGCTGAAGATGGCAGCCAGCTTGACCAGAATCTCGAACTCGGAGGGCGCCTCGGTTTCGAAAACCGCTGGCGAATAGTCGGCGTAGTCGCGGACCGAGAATCCCGTGAAGGCCAGGTCGTAGTGGGATCGCTCCAGAGCAGATGGGGGAGGCAGCACCACGTCAGCGTGGCGCGAGGTCTCGTTGAGGTAAACATCGACAGAAACCATGAAGTCGAGCCCCTCAAGCGCCTCCTCGAAGGCGGCGCTGTTCGGAGTGGTGAGAGCAGGGTTGCCGGCCAGGGTCAGGAGCATCCGCACCTGTCCCTCGCCGGGGGTGACCATCTCTTCGATCAAGCTCGCCACGGGGAGCTCGCCGATCACCTCCGGCCGACCGCTGACCCGCCCGTGCCAACGCCCCATTGCGAAGGGACGCTTGGCTCGCTGGCTTCCAATGTGAGATGGGTAGGGGAACATGGCTCCCCCCGCCCGGTCGAGATTGCCGGTGATGACGTTGAGCACGTCGACCGCCCAGGAGGCGGTGGTTCCGAAGGCGACGGTGTGGGTGCCGATCCGGCCATAGACCGCAGCCCTCTTGGCATGACTCAGATCCTTCGCCACCGCTCGCGTGACGGCCGCGTCGACTCCAGTGAACCCGGCGGTCGCCTCGGGCGTAAAGGGCGCTATCAGATCGTGAAGAGCGTCGAATCCCTCCACCCGATCGCGGAGATGGTCGACCAAGACGGGCCGTTCCTCGAGAATCGCATGGGCGATGGCGAGGAGGAAGGCGGCGTCGGCACCGGGGTTGATGGCGATCCAATGATCGGCTTTGGCGGCGGTCTTGGTCCGGCGGGGATCGACGACGACGAATTTGCCGCCCCGCGCTTGCAAACGCTCGAGCCGGCCGGGGAAGTCCGGAGCGGTGCAGAGTGAGCCATTGGATTCGTATGGATTCGCTCCCAGCATGAGGAGGTAGTCGGTGCGGTCGAGATCAGGCACCGGAATGCTGAGTGGATGACCAAACATCAGACCAGCCGAGACGTGCTTGGGTAGCTGGTCGACAGAAGAAGCCGAGAAAACGTTCTTGGTGGCCATCGCTTTTATCAGCGGCCGCAGCGCCAAGCTGTTCTCGAACTGATGAGCATTGGGATTGCCGAGATAGACCGCCGTGGCTTCCCGGCCATGCTCATCTGTGATCTGGCGCCAACGATCGGAGATGCGCGCGTACGCCTCTTCCCAGGACGCAAGACGATGGTGGCCGTCCTCTTTGATCATTGGGGTACGGAGGCGATCGGGATCCTCATAAAGCTGTTTCAACGTCGAGCCTTTGGGGCAGATGAATCCTGCCGACATCACGTGAGAACGGTCACCCCGAATCCGCTTGACCCGCTCGTCCACGACTTCGATTTCGAGCCCGCAGCTCGCCTCGCAAAGTGGACAGGTTCGAAAGGCGGTGCGTTCCATAAATGGAGGTTAGGACGTATCGTGAGGTCGAGAAGAGGGTTCCCCAGATGACCACCAAGATCACCTACGCCACCATGTCGGCCGACAATGCCGAGCTCAATCAGAGCTTCGACGAGGCGGTCGAGCGGGTCCGGGCCGGTCTCGGCCAGCGACATCCCTTCGTCGTCAACGGGGAAGAGCGCTGGGGGGAGGGCGTTTACGAAGAGCGCTCCCCGATCGATTCCGAAATAGTCGTCGGGAGTTTCGCCCAAGCGACCGATGCCGACGTCAACGACGCCGTGGCCGCCGCCAAGAAGTTCTTCCCCATCTGGGCCGATACACCCTGGCGGGAACGGGCGACTCTGCTGCTCAGCGCTGCTGACATCATGGAGGCAAGGCAATTCGAACTCGCGGCTTTGGTGGCGATCGAAGTGGGGAAGAACCGGCTCGAGGCCTTGGGTGATGTGGCCGAGACGGTCGAGTTCTTTCGCTACTACGTCCGGCAAATGGAAGAGCACGATGGCTTCGTCACTCCGCTCTCCAAGCTTTCTCCTGCCGAGGACAACCAGTCGGTCCTCCGTCCTTACGGGGTCTGGGCAGTGATTTCCCCGTTCAACTTCCCGATGGCGCTGGCGGGCGGACCCTCGATCGCGGCCCTCCTTACCGGGAACACCGTGATCCTCAAGCCTTCCAACGCCGGAGCGTTGACCGGTCTCGAGTTCGCCAAGGTGCTGACGGCCGCGGGACTGCCGCCGGCGGCCTTTCAAGTTCTTACCGGATCCGGCAGCAAGGTGGGGGCGACTCTGGTGAACCACCCCGACGTTGCCGGCATCACCTTTACAGGCTCCTATGACGTTGGGATGGGGATCTACAAGGGCTTCGCCAAGGACTTCCCTAAGCCGGCGGTGTGCGAGATGGGAGGCAAGAACCCCGTGATCGTCACCGCCACTGCCGACCTCGACGTGGCAGCAGAAGGTGTGACTCGGGCTGCCTTTGGATTCTCCGGTCAGAAATGCTCGGCCAACTCCCGGGTCTATGTCGAGCGTCCGGTATTTGACGAGTTCATCGATCGACTGGTGGAGCGAACCGAATCGCTCCGGGTGGGGAACCCGCTCGAGAACGGTGTGTTCGTCGGCCCGGTGATCGACAGACAGGCCACCAAGCGTTTCGAGGAAGTGGTCGCAGAAGTCAAGTCGAGCGGTGGCCAGGTTCTGGCCGGAGGCGAACTCGTCTCAAAGGACGGACTCGAGCGAGGCAACTTCGTCGAACCAACTGTGGTCACGGCACCAGCGTCCTCCTGGGTGTGGGATCGTGAGCTGTTCCTCCCCTTCGTGACAGTAATGCCGGTCGATTCGCTCGACGAGGCCCTCACCCGGGCCAATGACACCGAGTTCGGCCTCACCGCAGGTCTGTTCTCAAATGACGAAAAGGAGATCGAAGAGTTCTTCGACCGCATCGAGGCGGGAGTCACCTACGTGAATCGACAGGCCGGTGCCACCACCGGCGCCTGGCCGGATGTCCAGTCCTTCGGAGGGTGGAAAGGCTCGGGCACTTCGGGCACGGGCGGAGGCGGTCCGTGGTATCTCCGCCAGTACATGCGAGAACAGAGCCGGACCCGGGTGCGCTGACGGCTGTCCTCGTCACTGGCGCCTCCGGTCTCCTCGGGCGCCGCGTCGTCCGATCGCTGCAGAGTCGGAACCTCTCAGTTTCCACCGCACCGCGCGACTTGTCGCAGGTCGACTTCTCCTCGGTCGACGCGGTCGTAATCTGCGCGACCGATTCCACCCGGCCCTTCGAGGTCGACCTAGGCCAGGTCGACTTCCTCGTCACCCACACCGACGCACACCTCGTTTACCCCTCGATCGT
>DATEDN010000199.1:0-1117 GCA_035281645.1 Acidimicrobiia bacterium
ACCTCCCCGCTGCTCGAATTGGTGCCAGGGTCTTCGGTCGTAGTGGTCGAAGACGAGGTCGAGGTGACCTCAATGGTCGTAGGAGACGAGTTAGAGGTAGTCGACGAGGCTGTTGAAGCATCAGGAGTCGTAACCGTGTCGGCCGTCTCGGGAGGGGTCCCACACGAGACCACCACCATGGCGAGAACGACAGTCAACGGACGCATCACCGGTGAAGATCGGCTGTTATCCCCATGCTCTGAAAGTAGGTTTTACGCGACTGAGCAATACGCATTACGGATGACCGCTGCTGAGGGATAGAGAGGAAGCCGGCTGGTCGCCTGCTTTCGATTCGAGGTGGCCGCGACTAGGCAGCTCCGAACCGGCAGACGGCCGTAGAGCTGTACTAGAAGTCTCAGGCGACGACGAGCACTGCGGCAAACGGCAGTCGGGTTACCGATCTCGAAAGCTTCAGCTGAGCTCCTCGGCGAGGGCGAGGAGGATGCCTTCCGGACCGCGGACGTAGCAGAGCCGATATTTGTCCTCGTACTGGACCACCTCGCCGACGAGCTCGGCGCCGTGGGTCAGGAGCCGGGCAAGGACTTTTTCGATGTCATCGACGGCGAACATGATCCGACGGATGCCCAGCGTGTTCATCGGTGCGTTCGGCTCAGCGGTGGTAGCCGGTGGTGTGTGAAACTTGCTTAGCTCAAGCCGGCCGTGTCCGTCCGGAGTGCGCAGCATGGCGATGTCGCTTCGGACCCCGTCGAGCCCAATGGTGCGGTCCACCCATGGTCCCTCGACTGTCGCCTCGCCCTCCAGCTCCAGACCAAGTTCGACAAAGAATGCGGTAGCAGCCTCGAGGTCGTCAACCACGATGCCGATGTTGTCCATCCGCTGGATCGCCATGTCGACAAGGGTAAAGGCTCAGGGATTTGGTGGGTCAATCAGGCAGCTCACGGGTCCGGTCGCCGCACCCTCCAAGCAATCCGAATGCAGATTTGGTGCCCAGATCACGGTTATTACATTAGGTTTTGGGTGGGAGGGCGAGCATGACGCGTGCGTTGGCGGTGGGATTGATCTTGATGGCCGCCGCCACTGCCGAGGTGGTGGTGCTCGTTGCCGGGGTACCCCCTCC
>DATEDN010000200.1:0-1488 GCA_035281645.1 Acidimicrobiia bacterium
TGCTTATCGGCTTGCTCAGGGCTTCATCGAGGCGACAACGGAGTACGACTTCGCGGAGATCCCTGACGATTTGCAGGTCGCGCTCATGACCTGCGCCGAGCGGTTTATCGCCTGGTCAGAGCCGCGTGTCGTCGTCGGATCGGTGCTCACTCAGCCCGGCTGGGCGACTGACGAGACCCCTCGCCTCCTGGCGATCAACCGCCGGGACAGGAGGCGTGACGCTATGTCTCTTTCAAAAGGACACGACACCAGCCCCAAGTTCGCACCGCCCGGCGACAAGCCGCGCAGCGCCCAGCGGGCATCCTGCCGCCGTTGCGGGTCTATGCGTGGCGGGTGTTCGGAGTGCCAGCCAACCCGACCCACATCGCCCGAGGGGAACGCCCGATGACCGCCGAAAGTGGGTCACCTGACTGCGGGCACGATGCGGCCCGAATCGTCAACGGTCACTGCTACCACCCAGACCACCTGAGCCACTTCACCCGAACAGGTGAAGAGGCGTCGCCTTTTGGCGAGGACTTGGAGCAGTTGGAACGGGTGCAGAGCCTGGCCTGCCGCCTCGACGGCCACGTGGACTCCGACACCGTGTCCGCCCTCATGGACGCCCTCGAATTCTGCAAGCTTCGCCTCGTTCCCACCACCCAAGGAGACATCTGATGAACGGTCACTACCGATCTGACTACGCGATCGAGTCGTTCAGCGACGCCCACTCGTCCGCCCGGTTCGGGTCGGGCCCAGCGATGTGCCGCTTCGATGAGATCACGCTCGCGTGTGACAACACGGACCGTCACCCCCGTCACCAGATCGGTGAGAAGTGGTGCTTGGGCCGCTCTGAGCCCGCCCGAGGCGGTGCGCTGCGGTGACCGCCGATTATGACGCTGGTTACCGTGCCGCACTCGTGGAGGCGGCTGAGGCCGCCAGAGGTATGCACGACCCTGTAGCGCCCGACTGCGCAGAGTGGGCCGACTGGCTGGAAGCGCGAGCGACCAGCGTCAGTTCGTCGGTGCCCCCGCACCTGCTGATCTTCGCTAGGTGCCCACGCTGTCAGACGTGGGTGTTCACGGGTGACCACAGCGCAGCGGAGTGCGAGAAGTGGCGGGCGCTCAGGGCTGATCCGAGCCACGAGTGCCGCTGGCATGTGATCGGAGAGCGCGCCGCTCAATGCCTCGACTGCCGGTCGCTCGGAGAGATCAAGTACCCCGAACCAACCAGCGTCACTCCGCCCGGAGGTCCGTCATGAGAGCCGCGTGGTTGCGGCTACGGGGCGAGTGGTGGGGGCTCGTCGGCCTCATCGCGGACGTGATCGTGGACTGGTCGACGGCCATGCAGAACCTCGCCAATCGTCGGTTCCGGGCCGTCATAGATGAAGAACTGACCCGCGACACTTCGCCCGGGGAGGCGACCAATGGCTGACGATCACTGCCTCAACTGCAACGGAACGATCCGGCTGATCAACTACGCGCTCGGGTCCCGATGGATGCACGTCAACCC
>DATEDN010000201.1:0-1121 GCA_035281645.1 Acidimicrobiia bacterium
CCCCGCACAGAGCGCTGGCTGCCACACGCCGGAGGGCCCGGGAGCCCTTGAGGGCGGTGGGGGTGATACAACCCTCAACCTTGACTTGAACGAATAAGATGAGAAACGCCGCCACCCCCCCTAGGCAAATGGCGCCGAGCGAAGCGAGGCTCATCAATGTTTGAATACCGGCCCGTGTGGGCGATCCCCGGGACAGACCCCTCCGTCAGCGTGCTGCATTGGGATGGTGAGCTGGCTGACCTGGAAGCTGTCAAGACAGCGATCCGCAACTTCTTTGCGGCAATTGTGACGGCCATTCCGAACGAAGTGACCATCACCTTTCCTGGGGAGGTCATCGAGAGGGACCCCGCCACCGGCACCCTCGTCGACGTGCACAGCGGCGCTTCCCCCGCCTCTGTCACCGGGACGAACACGGGTACCTGGATCGGCGGTGCGGGCGCGGTGGTCAGGTGGGAGACGGGCGCGATCCTGGCCGGCCGGCGGTTGCGCGGCAGGACGTTCATAGTCCCGCTCGGAGCGTCGTTCTTCGAGAACAACGGGACCCTCCTGGCCGCCGCCCTGACCCTCCTGGGCAACGCGGCCTCGACGCTAATCAGCGACATCGCGGGCACCGGCTCGCAGCTGCGCGTCTGGTCAGCCACACACGGCGAGACCCGCACCGTCACGAGCGCCACGGTGCCGGACCGGTCCGCCATTCTCAGGACCAGGCGCGACTGAGACCGTGGGCAACTGGGGACTGTTCGCAGCAGTGAACTGCAGGTTCGACCTACAGGCGGCCGCAGATGGTAGCTGAGGGCCCCGACAACAACCCCTACCTGGTCCTGCAGCGGATGCCGGAGTACTGGGCCGTCACACTCACGACCAGGCGCGGGATGGGCCGAGCTGCCAGGCGAGAGCTCGTTGACCTCGTGAGGGTCCCGTACGTGCCCAGGGAGGCCTTCACAGACGTCCTCCGGCGTGTGGCCGATGCTCTGGACACCCCCCGCACAGAGCGCTGGCTGCCACACGCCGGAGGGCCCGGGAGCCCTTGAGGGCGGTGGGGGTGATACAACCCTCAACCTTGACTTGAACGAATAAGATGAGAAACGCCGCCACCCCCCCTAGGCAAATGGCGCCGAGCG
>DATEDN010000202.1:0-1340 GCA_035281645.1 Acidimicrobiia bacterium
CTGGAGAGCCACGCCACGTGGTCGCGGACGTTGGAGGCCACGCACAGCCCGAAGAGCCCATTGGCCCCTGCGATCGGCCGGCCCCAGACCCCGAAGTCCGGGTGGCCGGCCAGGTCCGTCGCCGCGGTCCTCAGCGCGGTCAGCGCGCTCGTGACGATGGTCCCCGTGCTGTCGTACTTCGTGCTGTTGAGCGGCACCACGAACGTCCGGCCGGTCAGGCGCTTTGAGCCGTGGACCTCGTTGCAGAGCCACTTCGTGACGGCTCCCACACCGCCCGCGTAGGCCGCAGCGTCGCCGAACACGCTCTGTGTCCCAGGGGTGGTGGCCTCGACGCTCTGCAGGGCTCCTGTGGAGTCGTTCAGGACCGGGACGTCAGCATCGATGCTGTAGATCCACGAGGTCGGCATCTGCACGGCGACCGCCTCCCAGAAGGTCCGAACGGCGTCGACGGCGTCTTGGGCTCCGAGGCTGGCACCGTCGGCGGAGAAGTAGTGCTGCGTGTAGCCGGGGGCTCCGGTGAAGCCGTTGGTGATGGTCCTGACCTGGAAGATGTTCGGCACGTGATTCTCCTTGGGGGTACACCGCTCGCAATGGTGAAAAGCAGTAGTGTCAGACCTGCGGTGTAAGTGCGCCGCGACACGCCCGAGCGCGTTACAAAAGTTCGGGACTCGCTCAAGTCGGAGGGTATATCACTCATGAGATATCGCATCACAACTTGGCCCCTGCTCGATGGGCACTGGGTAACGATGACTGGAATCGCGGACGATGATGCCGCCACCCCAACCATCTTGTGGCGCGGGACGATCCCGTACGCTGACCTCAAGGTAGACGATCCCCTGCATCTCCTGGAGGCAATCTGGCGGGAGGTCGGGGCAGTCACCCCATGAGATGAGAAGGGCCCCGCACTCGCTCAGGGTGCGGGGCTCTTCCGTCGGGGGTAGCAGAAGTCTACAGCCGATGGGGGTGAGATGGACGGCGGTGGGTGGGGTGGCCAGGAGGAAAGCCTTCGGCCCGGAGGGCCTCCGCTTCCGCCTGATCCCTCCGCCTCTCCTCCCGAATCTCCCGGATCATCCCCCAGATGAGGTAGCCGATCCACGGAGACAGCAGCGCCAGGAGCGCGAGCTCGACCATCACCACGTCGCGCCACCCGACCTCGAGCTGCATCCCCACTTCGGACGTCTCCGACCTAGTCCCTTCGGCTGGAGAGCCACGCCACGTGGTCGCGGACGTTGGAGGCCACGCACAGCCCGAAGAGCCCATTGGCCCCTGCGATCGGCCGGCCCCAGACCCCGAAGTCCGGGTGGCCGGCCAGGTCCGTCGCCGCGGTCCTCAGCGCGGTC
>DATEDN010000203.1:0-1142 GCA_035281645.1 Acidimicrobiia bacterium
CCGGTGACGCCAAGCCTGCGTGGCGCCGCCAGAAGAGGCGCAACTACCGCACCTGAGGCCCGCAGCAGCCCCTCGGTCCTTGACACCCGTGGATAATCACAGCAGCCCCCCGGAGGACCGAGGGGCTGCTGTTCTCTCCACGGGGAAGGAAGGGATCATGAGCGGATCGGGCCGGAAAGTCAAGGGGCTTGACAGCAGGCGTACGCTGACCGCGGGCCGCCAGGCCCATGGGCGCAGGGCGAGCGCAGCGAGCACGACCCAGAAGCGCTTGCCGCAGCTGAGGGCGCCCATCCAGGTCACCCTGGAGTGGCGCGGCGGCTCTGAGCCGTGGGTGTACCTCCGGTGCGGTGATGACGAGCTATGGGTCCCGCCCAGAACCACGGTCTGGGAGGTCGTCCTCCGCCTCAAGGGATGGGCCTAGCCTGGTCGTCGGCGACCTTCGCCGAGGTGTACCGAGGTCCTGGAGGATCCCGTGGCCATCGTCATCCCTGACCATGCCCGAGTGACCGTGGAGGGCACCCTCCTGGGTCGCCCCTGGGCCAACGTGTTCTACGTCGACAAAAACTCCAGCGCCCTCCTGACCCAGGCCGAGGGGTCGGACATCGCCGACATCTTCGAGCTGGCCTGGTCCACCCATCTGGACGGTGTGTTCTCGAACGATTGGGCCATGCAGACCATCCGGGTGGCCGACGTCCAGACCTCTACAAGCCCCTCGTACCAGTACTCCAAGAGCCTCGCCGGCGCCCTCACAAACGAGACGCTCTCGCCGGACACCTGCGGCATCGTCTCCTGGGCCACCAACCTGCGCGGGCCGCGGTACCGCGGTCGGACGTACCTCGCCGGCTGGACCGAGGCCTCCAACGAGGACACCGGTCGCCCATCGAGCGGTGCCCAGGGGGCGATGCAGAGTTGGGCCGACTACCTCCTGGCCGAGCTCCTGCTCAACGGAACCCCGTTGGCCATCGGTCACCCGGACATCAACAGTGCGACCAACGTGTTCTCCGGTGACGCCAAGCCTGCGTGGCGCCGCCAGAAGAGGCGCAACTACCGCACCTGAGGCCCGCAGCAGCCCCTCGGTCCTTGACACCCGTGGATAATCACAGCAGCCCCCCGGAGGACCGAGGGGCTGCTGTTCTCTCCAC
>DATEDN010000204.1:0-1039 GCA_035281645.1 Acidimicrobiia bacterium
AGCACGGTTGGTACACCCGTGGCCTCGAAGCCGCAGCTGAAGAGCCACACCCCCGAGCCGCCGGGCTGCGTGCCGTACACCTGGAGGTGGAAGTAGTTCGGCGGGATATACACGTCGCCTCCTAGAGCGGTAGAGAGCCTACAAACACTAGTTCGGTATCCACCTCTGGCGGAGACTAGCGAAATAGGCTGCTGTCGACAGGGACGACAGCGGCCCGTGAGACGTATGTCTCACGGGCCACCGATCAGCGTTGGGAGCTGCTGTGAGAGAGATCGTACTCCGAGCGAAGCACGTCGACGGGGATATGTGGAGCGTCCACGTCGAGAGCTGGGGAGACCCGGCCGATGGGGTCTGGGACTGCGCTCACTTCTACGTCGAGCGGAGCACCCTCGACTTCGTCCAGGAGCTGCTCGAGACGATGGACG
The DNA here is from genome assembly GCA_035281645.1 of Acidimicrobiia bacterium. Lineage (GTDB taxonomy): Bacteria > Actinomycetota > Acidimicrobiia > Spongiisociales > ZC4RG35 > JACCTH01. The sequence goes on from DATEDN010000204.1 coordinate 426, forward strand.
TGCCCCGCTAGGGCCGGAGCCGGCGCCGCTGGGTCGCGACTCTCGGCTGCACGACGAACGCCTCGATGACCGTCGGATCGCCGTCGGCTTCGAACTGGTGGAGGATGACGGGCGCACCGAAGTAGGCGGCACTCTGGATGACCCCCAGCCAGTCGTCGACTGCGGTCTGGAAGATGCCAGCCTCGGCGGCCGTGAGGAGCCCCCCGTCATTGGTGCCGTCCGCCCGAGGGGCCGGGAGGTACATGCGGCCCTGGTGCTTCCGGCCGACCAGTGCGGTCACCTTCTTCACGAGCACGCTCGTGTTGGGCGGGTCCGCCGTGTCGTTGCGGGTACCCCCGACCGGCGTCGCTGCCTCGATCTTGGCCAGCTCTCCCAGCACCTTGTAGTACATCCGGGCGCCCGAGATATCCCAAGCGACCGTGAACGCCGATGAGAGCTCGATGGCGGCCTCTTCCATCAGCGCAGCGAATTCGAGCACGGTTGGTACACCCGTGGCCTCGAAGCCGCAGCTGAAGAGCCACACCCCCGAGCCGCCGGGCTGCGTGCCGTACACCTGGAGGTGGAAGTAGTTCGGCGGGATATACACGTCGCCTCCTAGAGCGGTAGAGAGCCTA
>DATEDN010000205.1:0-1165 GCA_035281645.1 Acidimicrobiia bacterium
CGGTCCCCGCAGCCAGTAGGAAGTCATCGAACTCTGTCTGGAGGTCGACGACGTATCCCGCTGCGATGTTTCCGCCGGCGTCAATCTGTGCCTCGAGGAGCCCGGGCTGGTACAGCCGGCCATTTCCTCGGCGGCCGCCCAGCGTCGTGGCCTTTCTGATGATCGCTGCCGTGTTCGGGGGAACGGCCTGACCCGCATCCGCACCTGTGGTCGTTCTGAACGCACTCCCGGACGGACCCGTGTCGTTTGGCCCGAACTTCACGTACACCTCTTGCAGGATCAAGGTGTTGGCCAACCTGGTCATGACGTTGGGCGTGTAGGCGTCCGCAATGATGTTCGCGACGGCCTCCGGAGACTCGGTGCCGAAGTTCACCACCTCGAAGCCCATTGTGATTTCGCTCCCCAGCGGGGCCGCAGCCCCTCCGAAACGCAGGTTCGCCTGGCAGTAACCACTCGGGATGACCGGCATTGATCAACCTCCATAATCTCGGTTCATTTCGTAGACATTCTCGAACGTGTGTGCGGGATTGACAAGGGTGGCAGGATCGCCCTAGTCAACCAGTGAAGGCCGTAGGCCTTCGCCATCATCGCCTTGGAGGTGCATTCCCTTTGTGTGCCGCCCATGAGTTCGAGGAGGACGGGCTTGGATTCCGTATGGGCCCGGTTACTCGCCTGTCTGACTGCGGTTATGGCATCCCTCTTTTCATCTGGGACGCCTTCACCGGAGACCAGGTCTACTCCGGAGTCCTCGACATCAACTACACAGGGACAGCCGCAGAATGGCGTAGCTTGCACCGCTGAAAATAAGTAGGATCCCTACTAAGGGAATGCACCAAGCGAGAAGCTCCCCGGTCCGCCGCCGAGGAGCTTCTCGCCATTCTGGGGACTGTCTCACCCGTCGGTTACCGTCGCATCCTGTCCCGCTGGGTGCCGCACACGCCCTGGACGATGAGGGCGGTCACAGGGCTGGGGTTAGGCGTCGCTGAGATTCCGGGTCCGTGAAGGACCACGGCGTTGAGACCGCCGGTCCCCGCAGCCAGTAGGAAGTCATCGAACTCTGTCTGGAGGTCGACGACGTATCCCGCTGCGATGTTTCCGCCGGCGTCAATCTGTGCCTCGAGGAGCCCGGGCTGGTACAGCCGGCCATTTCCTCGGCGGCCGCCCA
>DATEDN010000206.1:0-1139 GCA_035281645.1 Acidimicrobiia bacterium
AGGGCGGCCAGGAGGTGGGCGTACACGTCGTCCGCGTCCTGGAGCGGGTCACCCCGGTCGAGTTCGACGACGTCCGAGCGCAGGGCGTTGGGCCCGGTCGCGCCGTCTCGGATGAGGGAGAGGGTCAGCCGCAGCCCGCGATGCTCCTGTCGGGGGAAGATGAGCACCCGGGCTACGTGCCATTCGGGGTGGATCTGTCGGGGGTCCGTGCTTCGAGACATACGCCCTGCCTTCCAGAGGTCAGCCACGCCGTCCCCGCTGGACGGCGAACTCCGACCATACCGATGCGGCAGAGACCGCGACGGCGGACCCGCCGGCCCCGTTCTGTGGACGGTGCCAGACCTGCAGGCCGGCGCCGGAGCTCACGAGCGCGTCCGCAGCTGTATCGATCGCTGTCCGGATGCCCGAGGCCAGGCTGCCGGTGCTGATGGCGGTCTGGGGCAGGCCGGGGACGAACGTCCGGCCCCGCAGGCGTCGACCACCGATGATCGAGGAGGTCAGCCACTGGATCAGCGCCTGAGTGGCGTCGGCCACCGGGGCGGTCGGGGAGCCGCCCGCGCCCGCCTGAGCGGTGTTCTCGTTCCAGAAGCCTGTGAGGGCACCTGTCGCGTCGTCGAGTTCCCTGCCTTCGCTGCGCACCTGCCAGGCGAACAGGTTGCTGACGTTGGCGTCCACGGCGTTCCAGAAGGTGCCGAGGGCCGCGCGCTGAGACGCAATGGTGGGCGTCTCGTCGAAGTACATGATGGAGAGTTTCGGGCTCGAGCCGGGCCCGGTCCACTCCGTGATGATCTCTCGGACCATGGGCTATAGCCTCCAAACACGATGGACACTCGCTTCGCTCGTGGCTGATGCATAGCGGGTGCGGGTGGCTTCCTGGATTCTAGTGAGTTTGAGCGGTTCTGTCTGCGACACGCCCTAGAGGTGTGCAAATGCGAGAGGCCCCCCCGTAGCCCCCCGAGGGGGGCTCCGGAGGGGCCGCTGGCCCCAGACCTCAGCCCAGGGCGGCCAGGAGGTGGGCGTACACGTCGTCCGCGTCCTGGAGCGGGTCACCCCGGTCGAGTTCGACGACGTCCGAGCGCAGGGCGTTGGGCCCGGTCGCGCCGTCTCGGATGAGGGAGAGGGTCAGCCGCAGCCCGCGA